>NZ_JBKBQG010000001.1:0-226603 GCF_046292825.1 Salinarimonas sp.
GGCCCCGCCGCCCCCGCCGCCGTTCGGCGCGGGCGCGGCGGCGCCTGCGAGCACGCCGCCCTCGCGCAGGAGCCGCAGCGCCTCGTCGGGCGTCGGCAGGTCGGCGGCGTAGGCGAGGCGCACGAGCGCCATCTCGGCGGCGGGAAGCGGTCGCGCGGCCTGCGCCACTTCCGGGATCGCCTTCGTCAGGATCTGCCAGGCGCGCGAGAGAGCCCGCACCGACAGCCCCTCGGCGAAGCTCTGCGCGCGCGTGCGCTCCTCCTCCGACAAAGTCGCGTCGCCGAGCGCGCCGGGGACGAGCTTGGCGCGGGTCGTGAGGTGGGTGAAGGCCGCGAGCTCCTGGAGGACCATGGCGGGATCGGCGCCGTTGTCCCATTGGTCGCGCAGGAGCGCGAAGGCGGCCGGCACGTCCCCCTTCATCGCCGCCTCGAACAGGTCGACGATCTTGGCGCGGTCGGCGAGGCCGAGCATGTCGCGCACGATCTCGGGCGTCACGAGCCCGGCGCCGTGGGCGATCGCCTGGTCGAGGAGCGAGAGCGAATCGCGCACCGAGCCTTCCGCCGCGCGCGCCACCGAGGCGAGCGCCTCCGGATGCGCCTCGACGCCCTCGAGCGCGCAGATCTTGGCGAGATGCGCGATCAGCGTCTCGGCGGGCACGCGCTTCAGGTCGAAGCGCTGGCAGCGCGAGAGGATGGTGACGGGGACCTTGTGGATCTCGGTCGTCGCGAACACGAACTTGGCGTGCGGCGGCGGCTCCTCCAACGTCTTCAGGAAAGCGTTGAAGGCCGCCGTCGAGAGCATGTGCACCTCGTCGACGATGTAGACCTTGTAGCGCGCCGAGACGGGGGCGTAGCGCACCGCGTCGACGATCTGGCGGACGTTCTCGACGCCGTTGTTCGACGCCGCGTCGATCTCGAGCACGTCGATGTGGCGGCCCTCGACGATGGCCTCGCAATGGCGGCCCGTCTCGGAGAGATCGATGGTCGGCCCGCCCGATCCGTCCTCGCGCAGGAAGTTGAGGCCGCGCGCGAGGATGCGCGCCGTCGTCGTCTTGCCGACCCCGCGTACGCCGGTCAGCATCCAGGCCTGGGGGATGCGCCCCGTCGAGAAGGCGTTCGAGAGGGTGCGCACCATCGCGTCCTGGCCGATCAGGTCGTCGAAGGTGCGGGGGCGGTACTTGCGGGCGAGGACGCGATAGCCGCCCTTCGCCGATTGGGGCGCGGCCGGCGCGAAGCCCGGCAGGCCCGGCTCGTCGAAGGCGGGCGCGGTCTCGGTCGCGCCTGGCGTCTCGTCGCTCATCGGATCGCGTGCTCGGGTCGCGGCTTCGTCGGGCGGGAACGCGCGGCGCGGGCGCCCGCGAATCGTGCGGTGGGAGGCTGGACGAGAACCCGTTCGGTCTCGTTAGGGCTGCTTCCTTCCGGACCTGACCCGGTTGGCGAGTGAGACGTCCCCCGCCAACCTCCCGAGGCCTATATGGACCGGATCGAGACCCCGCGCAATACGGACCGCACGGGTTTTCCCGCCCGCCGCGGCGGCGCTCAGCGGACGAGCGCCAGGGCGGTGCCGAGCGCGACGGCGAGGAGCGCGATGCCGCTCGCCGAGAAGCGCACGACGAGCGTCTCGAGCCGCGCCGTGCGCGCGAGCGCGATCCCGAGCCGCCGCGCGCCGCGGCTCTGCAAGGGCTTGGTGCGCACCTGCGCGCGGGCGCGGGCGACGAGGACGAGGCGGGTCGCCGCGCGCTCGAGCGGGCCGGCGAGATCGCCCTCCGGGATCGCGGGGATCGGCGGGGGCAGGCGCGCGGCGAGAAGCGCGATCGCGGCGGCCAGAAGGACGGGCCAGGTCCCCGCCCAGAGGTTCGCGGGGGCGAGCGCGTAGGCGAGGGGGCGTTCCGCGAGATTGGCGAAGGCGAGCCAGGGCAGGACGATCGCCGCGATCGCGAGCGCCGCGAAGGGCGCGGCGAGACGGGCGGCGGCGCGGGGATCCTCGGGCGTGTGCGGCGCCTGCGCGGCGAGCACGCGCGCGGCATGCAGGAGGAGGAGCGCCGTCGTCGCCGCCGAGACGGTGACGAGGAGCTCCGCGAGCCCTCCGAGGGGCGCCTTCAGCGCGACCTTGGCGAGCGCGCCGCCGAAGGGCGGCAGGCCGGCGATCGAGAGGGCGAGCGCGATCACCACGACGAGCGATGCCGTTCGCAGCCGTCCCGACGCGGCCGCGACCACGCCCACCGCGAGGAAGAGCGCGCCCTTCGCGAGCCCGTGATGGGCCGCGTAGAGGGCCGCCGCCCCGAGGGCGGGCGCACCCGTCGCGACGGCCGAGGCGGCGAGCGCGCCGAGAAGCAGGCTCATCTGGCTCACCGTCGAATAAGCGAGGATCGCCTTCGGGTTGGCCTGCGCGAGGCCCGCGAGCACCGCCGCGAAGGCGCCGCCGAGGCCGGCCGCGACGAGGAGGGTCGCGAGCACCGACCCGAGCGCCTCGAGCGGCACGAGGAGCATCGCCCCGAAGATCCCCGCCTTCACGATCGCCCCCGACAGCACGGCGGAGGCCGGCGTCGGCGCGGCGGGGTGGGCGAGCGGCAGCCAGACGTGGAGCGGCACGAGCCCCGCCTTGACGCCGAAGCCGACGAGGAGCGCCGCGCTCGCGAGATCGCCGCCGCGCATCGTCGCGAGCGACGCGCGGACCTCCGCGACGTCGAGGCTCCCCGCCGCCGCCGATCCCGCGATCAGGCCCGCCAGGATCGCCGCCTCGCCGAAGACCGCGAGCGCGAGGTAGAGCCGCCCGGCGCGCAGCGCCCGCTCGGTGCCCTCGTGCACGACGAGGATGTAGGCGGCGAGCGAGACCGCGGCGAAGGAGACGTAGAAGGTCGCGACGTCGCGGGCGAGAAAGATGCCGAGATTGCCCGCGAGCGTGAGGCACCAGAAGCCCGTGAAGGTCGCGCGTCTGGCGCTGCCCTTCAGATAGACGAGCGCGTAGAGGCCCGCGAGCGCCCAAAGCCCCGCCGCGACGCCGAGCATCGCGGCCGAGGGCGCGTCGAGCGCCAGGGAGACGCCGAAGAGAAGGTCCGGCACCCGCGTCTCGACGCCGTGCGGCGCGAGAAGCGCGACGGCGAGGCCGGGCAGCGGCGCGATCGGCAGGAGGAGGAGCACGCGCGGCCGCAGGACCGGCAGCGCGGCGAGCGCCGCGAGGAGGAGCGGCCAGACGAGCGCGAGGAAGGGGAGGGTCGGGCCCTCGATCACGGCGCTCATGGCAGGTAGGTCCTCTCCACGATCAAAGTCGCCCAGGCGAGCGGCGACAGCGGCGAGGCGGCGACGAGGCCCACCGCGAGCGCGGCGAGCGCGGTGACGACCGGCGGTCCGACGAGGCCGAGGGGGCGCTCGAGCGGGCGCTCGTCTGGTCCCCGCGCGGGCAGCGCCTCCGGCGGCGGCAGGAACCACATCCGATAGAGGAGGGGGAGGAAATAGGCCGCGTTGAGCAGCGAGGAGGCGACGAGCACGCCGACCACCCAGGGCTGACCCGCCTGCAGGCCGCCCACCCCGAGATACCATTTGGAGACGAAGCCCGCGATCGGCGGGATGCCGATCATGCCCATCGCCCCGATCGAGAAGGCGCTCGCCGTCCAGGGCATGCGCGGGCCGATGCCGGCGAGCTCGTCGATCGCGTGCACGCCCGCGCGCTCGGCGAAGATCCCGGCGCAGAAGAACAGCGTGATCTTCATCAGCCCCTGGTGGACGAGGTGGACGAGCCCGCCGATCGTCGCGAAGGGGCCGGCGAGCGCGGCGCCGAGCACGATGTAGGAGACCTGGCTCACCGTCGAGAAGGCGAGGCGGCGCTTGATGTCGCTCTGCTGGAGGGCGCGCGCCGAGCCGTAGACGATGGTGATCGCCGCGAGCGCCGCGAGCGGCACGCCGACGCCGAGCGCCTCCACGCGCGCGATGCCGTAGACGTCGTAGACGACGCGCACGATGCCGAAGGCGCCCGCCTTGACGACGGCGACCGCGTGCAGGAGCGCGGAGACCGGCGCGGGCGCCGCCATCGCGGCCGGCAGCCAGCCGTGCAGCGGCACGAGCGCGGCCTTCACGCCGATGCCGAGCACGAACAGGACGAAGGCGAGCCGCAGCTTCGTGTCGTCCACCCCCTCGAGGGGGCTCGCCCCGGCGAAGGCGATCGGCCCGACCTCGCTCTCGAGCCAGACGATCGCGGCGAGCAGCGCCGCCGAGCCGGGCATCGTGTAGGCGAGATAACGCCGCCCGGCCGAGAGCGAGGCGGCATTGCCCTTGTGCACCACGAGCGGCCAGGTCGAGAGGGTCAGGAGCTCGTAGAACACGAAGAAGGTGACGAGATTGCCCGCGAACGCGATCCCCGTCGTCGCCGCGACGCAGAGCGAGAAGAAGCCGAAGAAGCGCGAGAGATCGGGCGAGCCCTCGAAATAGGCGATCGCGTAGATCGTCGTCAGCAGCCACAGGAAGGCGGAGAGCGTCACGAACAGGAGCGCGAGCGCGTCGACCCGCAGGACGAGGGCGAGCCCCGGCACGAGATCGAACCGCGTCTCGTAGAGCACGCCCGCGCCGACCTCCGCCAGCATGAATCCGACGAGCCCGAGCTTCACGACCGCCCCGCCGAGATTGAGCCCGTTGCGCACGCGCGCCTCGTCCTCGCGCAGGAAGAAGGTCACGAGGGCCGGCGCGAGCGAGGTCGCGATGACGAGAAGCGGCAGGAGCGCGCTCATTCGAGGCCCTCCATCGCCGCGAGCGGACGCCCGATCGCGAGGAGCGCGTAGGGCAGCGCGGAGGCGAAGCCGAGCGCGATCGCGAGAAGCGCGAGGGCGAGCGGGATCGCCTCGCGGGCCGGGCCGGGGAGGGGGCCGGCCGGCGCGCCTGCCTCCCGCTTCTCTTCTCCCTTGGCGAAGGCGCGGGTGAGCACGGGGAAGAGGTAGATCGCCGCCAAGAGCCCGCCCGCGAGCATGACCACGGCCCAGACCCATTGCCCGGAGCCGAAGGCCGCCATGAGGAGGAGATATTTGGCGATGAACCCGCCGCTCGGGGGCAGGCCCATCAGCGTCACCGCGGCGAGACCGAGCGCGAAGGCGGTCATCGGCATCGCTCGGGCGAGGCCGGAGAGCCCCGCGATGCGATCGTGCCCGAGGCGCGCCGCGACGAGCCCGGCTGCGAGGAACATCGCGGCCTTGGCGAGCGCGTGCGAGACGCCGTGCAGCATCGCCCCGCTCCAGGCCCCCGCCGCCCAGCTCTGCGCCCCCGAGGGCTGCACCATCTGCGTGCCGCCCGCGAGGGGGAAGAGGAGGAAGAGGTAGCCGATCTGCGCCACGGTGGAATAGGCGATCACGAGCTTGAGCCGCTCCTGGCGGATCGCGAGCAGCGAGCCGTAGACGATGGCGCCGGCGCCGAGCGCGCCCAGCATCTGCGTCAGCGCCGGCATCGCCGTCTCGGGGAGCGCCTCGAACCAGAGCCGGGCTAGGATGACGAAGGACGCCTTCGGCACGAGCGCGGAGAGGATGGCGGAGGCCGGTGCCGGCGCCCCCGCATGGGCGGGCGGCAGCCAGGCGTGCAGCGGGAAGAGCGCCGTCTTCGCCGCGAGGCCGGCCGTCATCAGCGCCCCCGCGACGAGCGGGCCCACGCCCGCGGGCGCGGCGGCGCCGATCAGCGCGATCTCGAGCGTACCGGTCTGCGCGTAGAGGAGGATCGCGCCCGCGAGATAGAGGAGCGAGCCGACGAGCGCGAAGAGCGCGTAGCGGATCGCGGCGGCCAGCGTCTCCGGCTTGCCCTCGATCGCGACGAGCGCGATCGCCGCGAGGCTCAGGAGCTCGAGCGCGACGTAGAGGTTGAACAGGTCCCCCGACAGGAAGACCGCGTTGAGCGCTCCCCAGGCGAGATGGGCGAGCGCGACGAAGGCGAAGCCGCGCCGGGTGTCCTCCCCCCGCGGCACGAGGCTGCCGCGCGCCAGCAGGAGGGCGGCCACCATCACGACGAGGGTCGTCGCGACGAAGGTGGCGGCGAGGCCGTCGGCGACGAGGGCGATGCCGAGCGGGGGCTCGAACCCGCCGATCGCGACCCGCGCCGCCCCGCCCTCCGCGACGCCCCAGACGAGCGCCGCCGTGACGAGCGCCATTCCCGGCCCCGTCGCGAGGACGAGCGCGCCCGCGTGGCGGCCCATCAGGAGCGCGGCGAGCGCGCCGGCGAGCGGCACCGCGACCGCGAGCGCGGCGGCGAGCGCGGAGAGGGCGAGGGGGTCGGTCACGAGGGCTCCCGCCGGGACGCCTCGCGCGTCGTCGTCGGCATCTCCTCGGGCAGCCCCGCGCCGCCGGTGAGCGCAGCGAAGCGGGCGATCAGCGCCGCGACGAGCGCCGTCGCCGAGAGCGCCACCACGATCCCGGTGATGATCAAGGCCTGCGGCACGGGGTCGAGCCCGAGATCCGGGCGGTAGCCGGTCGCGCCAAAGACGAGGAAGAGGCCCGAGCCGACGACGTTGAAGCCGATCAGCCGGCGCATCAGATGGCGGCGCGCGATCGTCCCGTAGAGGCCGAGCCCCACGAGCACGGCGCCGAGGAGCGCGTAGAGGAGGGCGTTGGGCGCGAGATCCGGGCTCATCGCGCGCTCCCCGGCAGCGGGCGCGCGGGCGGGCCGAGCACGAGGAGCGCGAGGCTCGCCGCGATCGAGGCCGTGAGCGCCGCCTCGATGGCGAGCACCAGCGTGCCGGCCCAATCG
Organism: Salinarimonas sp.; assembly: GCF_046292825.1. Classification (GTDB taxonomy): domain Bacteria; phylum Pseudomonadota; class Alphaproteobacteria; order Rhizobiales; family Beijerinckiaceae; genus Salinarimonas. The sequence continues at coordinate 6,714 of NZ_JBKBQG010000001.1, forward strand.
ACCGGATAGAAGAGGAAGGTGCCTGCGAAGGCTCCGACGATGCCCATCGCGAGGAAGATCGCCGGCCCGATCGCGAGCGCGACGCGCACGCCCATGCGCGAGACGGACGGCGGCTCGACGATGCCCGCCATCGCGGCGAGCAGATAGACGGCCGCGAGGATGGTCCCGCCCTGGAAGGCGCCGCCGGGCGCGTAGGCGCCGACATGGACGACGTAGAGGCCGATCACGATGCCGACCGGCGGCAGCAGGCGCCCGAAGGTCGCGAGCACACCGCGCGGGCGCGCATGCAGCCGCAAGCCCGGCCGCCCGCCCCAGGCCTCGTCCGCGCTCGCCGCCCAGACGCCGACGAGGGCGGCGAGGAGCACGATCGATTCCATCAGCGTGTCGTAGCCGCGGAAGACCAGGAGCACGGCGGTAACCGGGTTCTCGACGCCCGTGACCCCGATCTCGCGCGCGACGAGCGGCGCGAGCCCCTCGCGACCCGGCTCCAGCGCGAGAACCGCGAGCGCGATCGCGGTCGCGACCGCCGCCGCGCCGACCCCCGCGAGCGCCTTGGCGAGACGCGGGGCGGGCGCGGGCTCGGCGGCGTCGAGCCGCGCGAGGCGGGCGGCGGTGCCCACCAGCAGCACGCCCGTGAGCCCCGCCCCGATCGCGGCTTCGGCGAGGGCGACGTCGATGGCTTCCAACCGCACCCAGGCGAGCGCCACGAGAAGTCCGTAGACGATGAAGGAGACGAGGCTCCCGAACAGATCGCGTCCCGCCACCGCAGCGAGCGCGGCGACGAGGACGAGCGCGCACAAGGCGATGTCGAACGCGAGCCCCGCGCCCGCCGCCGCGCTCATCGCGCCTCCTCCCGCTCGGGCGCCGGCGCGCGTCCCGGCGCGCCTCTCGGCAGCGCGGCGCGGGCGACGAGCTGGGCCGCGGTCGCGGCGGCGAGGATCGCGAGCGCCCACACCGCGAGGATCTTCACGGCGAGGAAGACGTCCCCCATCCGCGCGATCACGGCGAGCGCCACGAGGCCGAGCCCGAGATTGTCCGCCTTGGTCAACGCGTGCAGCCGGCTGTGCACGTCGGGAAAGCGCAGGAGGCCGAGCGTGCCGGCGAGGAAGAAGACCGCGCCCGCGGTGCCGGTCGCGATGCTGAAGAGATCGACGCCGCTCATCGCGACGCTCCCTCGTCCTGCGCCGCGAGATCGATCGCGACGTCCTCCTCTTCCGGGTCGCCGAGCCCGTCCGCGCTCGCGGCCTTGACGAAGGCGATCGCGGCGAAGGCGGCGAGCAGCGCGAGCACCAGGGCGACGTCGATGGCGGCCGGGGCGTCGGTCGCGGCGGCGAGGAGGAGGGCCGTCGCGACGCCGCCCGTGCCGACGAGCTGGGCGCCCATCATCCGATCGGCTGGCGCGGGCCCGCGCAGCACCCGCACCAGAGCGCCCGCGACGGTGACGAGGAGGATCGCGGCGAGCGCGAGAAAGAAGGCGCTCATCGGCGCGCCTCCCCCTCGGCATCCGCATCGTCGAGCCCGACGGCCCGCGCGATGCGCGCCTCCTCGCGACGGGTGGCGCCGACGACGTCCTGGCGCGTGTCGAGGCAATGGACGAGGAGATCGTCCCCCCGGCTCCCCGCCGCGAGCGTGCCGGGCAGGAGCGAGATCTCGCTCGCGAGCGCGACGCGCGCCCCGCCCTCCGGCAGCCGCGTGCGCACGAGCCGCCATCCCGGCGCGAGCGGCAGGCGCGGATCGAAGGCGCGGCGCGCGACGTCGATCCCGCCGAGCACCGATCGCCAGAGGAACCCGATCGCGAGCAGCAGAGCCGCGAGGACGGAGCCGCGCCGCTCCCGCGGCGGCAGGGTCAGGAGGCTCGCCCAGGTCGCCGCGGCGACCGCGGGGATCGCGAAATAGAGCCCGCCCGGATAGAAGCCGGTCAGCACGATCCAGAGGATCGCGAACAAGACGAAGCGCTCTATTCCCGCGCGCATGCCACCCCCCTGGTTCTGCCCGTTCCGCATCAACGAGACGAGCGAGCTTCGCCGTCGGTTCCATCGAGGCGTAGAGGAGGGGGAGGTGATCGGGCAATCCGGTGGAGCCCGCAGGGGGCGCGATGGGTCAGCCCCCTCACCCCACCCAGGCGCGCCGGCCGTAATCGATCACGAAACGCTCCGGCGCGGCGGCGAGGCTCGCCATGGCGCGCATCACGACGGCATCGCTCGGCAGGCGCAGGAGGGGGATGGTGCGGGCGAGCGCGACGACGGGGGCCTTGTCGTCGAACAGGGCGCGGAAGCGCTGCGGGTCCATCAGCGGCGCGAGCGAGCTCATCACGCCCCCGCGCAGGTGAACGCCGCCGGTCGCGGCCAGCACGAGGCCCATGTCGCCGGCGAAGCGCGCGAGATGGTCGAGGAAGATGCGCACGCTCGCCGCGCAATGACGGGAGGCCGCATCCTCGCCGCCCCGCGCCGCGCAGGCCGCGACCGAGGGCGGATCGGCCTCGACCGCCTCGACCGCGCGCCCGAAGGCCGGCGCGAGCGCGTGGTGCAGGCGCACGAGGCCGGGACCGCACAGAACCGTCTCCGCCGTGACCCGGCCGCCGACCCGCGGCAGGCGCGGCCAGAACTCGGCGTCGGTCTCGTCGAGCGGCCCGAGCGCGACGTGCCCGGCTTCCCCCGGCATCGGCAGGGCGCGCCCGTCGACCACGACGAGCCCGGCCATGCCGAGCCCCGTGCCCGGCCCGAGCACCAGCTTCGCCCCGCTGCCGGGCGCGACCGAGGCGCCGATCGGCTCGACATCGTCGGGCTCCAGCACCGACAGAGCGAGCGCGGCGGCCTCGAAATCGTTGAGGAGGAGCCCTTGCGCGAGCCCGAAGCGGCGCGCGATCGCCTCCCCGTCGAAGCTCCAGGTGGCGTTGGTGAGGGTGCCGCCGCGGCCGATCACGGGGCAGGCCGCGCAGATCACGATGCTCGCAGGCCGCACCGGCGCCGCCTCGATCGCCCGCGCGATCGCCTCCTCCGCGCTCGCGATCCCCTTCGTCGCCACCCGGCTTACCGGGACGACGGGGCCGCCGGGCGTCTCGGCGAGCGCGAAGCGGGCATTGGTGCCGCCGACATCGGCGACGAGCACGGGATGGGGAAAAGCGGTCATGAGCCTCGAACGCACCAGGACGCGAAACGGATCGTCGAGAGGAGATGATAGCGCGATTCGCCCGAGAATCCCTCCCCGGAGGGGAGGGTGGCCCCTGAGCGAAGCGAAAGGGGTCGGGTGGGGCCCGACGCCTGCAGGACGATCTCCGCCCGTCAGAGGTGCCGGTCGATGTCCATTCTCGCGTGGAGGATACGAATGACGTCGATGGTCGCAGCGTCAGCCCTTCGAAAGAACACGACGTGAGAGCCAACGCGGTGGCGGAGATAGCCGGGCCTCACCTCGTCGATCGGCTGCCCGACGCGGTGGCCAGCCGCGAGATCGGCGAAGGCGCTCGTCAGGACGCGCGTATAGCGCTCCGCCTGATTCTCGCCCCAGCGCTCCGCACCGTAGTCCCAGATCTCCGCCAGATCCGCACGAGCCTTCGGCGAAAGCCTGTAGCCGCTCATTCAAGGCCGCCCCGTCCGCTTGCCGCGGATGAAGGCTTCGACGTCGAACGGCTCGGGTGCGCCGCTGCGCTCCCCGTCATCGAGCGCTCGGCGCAGCGCCTCGACTTTCGCCTCGTGCTCCTCGAGGAGACGCAGGCCCGATCGCACGACGTCGCTCGCCGAGCCGTATCGCCCACTTGCGACCTGGCGATCGACGAAGTCGGCGAAATGATCGCCGAGGCTGATCGACGTGTGGCGTGCCATGTCCACCTCCATGGTTCGATACCAGGAAACATAGGTTTTCTGGTATCGAGCGCAAGCCGCCTCAACCCTTCCCCTTCTCCGCGAGCGCGATGCCGCCGAGCACGAGCGCGAGGGCGAGCGCGTGGTAGAGCCGGAACGGCTCGGCCAGCACGAGGACGGCGAGGAGGGCGCCGAAGACCGGCACCAGGTTGACGAACAGCCCCGCCCGCCCCGGACCGATCAGCTCGACCCCGCGCATGAAGAAGAGCTGGGCGAGGAGCGAGGGCATCAAGGCGACGTAGAGGAGGATGCCGAGCCCCGGCCAGCCCGGCAGGACGGTCGCGCCCATCGCGAGCTCGATCGCCGCGAGCGGCAGGGAGGTGAGGAAGGCGATGACCGCCATCACCCCGAAGAAGACGAGCGGCGGCAAAGGCGGGCGCCGCCTCAGACCGAGCGTGTAGCCGGCATAGAGGACGCAGGCGATCACCATGAGCACGTCGCCGGGATTGAAGCGCAGGGCGAGGAGCGTGCGCAGCTCCCCCTGCGCCGCCACCGCCGCGACGCCGACGAGGGTCACGCCCATGCCGAGGATCTGCAGGAGCGTGACGCGGGTCCCGTAGACGAGGCGCGCGCCCAACAGGACGAGGACCGGGATCGCGCCCTGCAGGATGGTGATGTTGACCGCGCTCGTGTAGTTCGCCGCGACGTAGAGCATCGCGTTGAACGAGGTGAAGCCGAGCGCGGACATCGGCACGAGATAGCGCCAATGGGCGCGGATCGCGGGCCAGGCGGCGCGCATCGGGCGCGCGACGAAGGGCAGGAGGATCGCGAGCACGATCGCCCAGCGCGCGGTCGTCAGCAGCATCGGCGAGATCTCGCCCACCGCGAGCCGCGCGGCGACCGCGTTGCCGCCCCAGGCGAGGGTGGTCAGGACGAGGAGCGGGTAGGCGCGCCCGTAGAGGCCGACCCCGATCGCGCGGGTGCGCGAGCCCGGCTTCCGCGTCGCAGGCACGGTGGCATCTTCTCGCTTGCGCCCGTCGTCCATTGCGCTACACCACCGCGCGACTTCTCGCATAACAGGTTCCGGCCATGGCCTTACGGTTTCTCGTCGTCGAGGGCAACACGCGCGCGGACCGCGAAAGGCACGCGTCCGTATTCGGACTTTCGCCGGCCGACGGCTATGCGCAGGAGATCCGCCGCATCGCGCCGGACGCGGTCTGCGACATCGCCTTTCCCGCGGACGAAGGGGCGAACCTGCCCGATGCGGGCGGGCTCGAGGGCTACGACGCCGTCGTCCTCACCGGCTCGGCGCTCAATCTCTACGACATGACCCCGCCAATCCTGCGCCAGATCGCCCTGATGCGGGCGGTCTACGCGTCCGGCACCCCCGCCTTCGGCTCCTGCTGGGGCATCCAGGTCGGCGCCGCCGCGGCCGGCGGGAGCGTCGTGCGCAATCCCCGCGGCATCGAGGTGGGCTTCGCGCGGCGCATCGTGCGCACGCAGGCGAGCGCCGGCCACCCGCTGCTCGACGGCCGGCCCGCCGCCTTCGACGCGCCGGCGATCCATCTCGACATCGTCGAAACCCTGCCCGAGGGCGCGCTCGTGCTCGCGCACAACGCGATGGCGGGCGTCCAGGCGGCCGAGTTCGCCCACGCGGGCGGGCGCTTCTGGGGCGTGCAATACCATCCGGAATTCTCGCTTCCCGAGCTCGCCGCCTATCTCGCGCGCTACGGCGGGCGCCTCGTCGCCGCCGGCCTGTGCGCGGACGAAGCCGCGGCCGCGCGCTATGCCGACGAGATCGCGACGCTCGGGCGCGATCCCTCCCGACGCGATCTCGCCTGGGCGCACGGCGTCGATGCGGAGGTGCTCGATCCGGACCGCCGCACCCGCGAGATCCGCAATTTCGTCGAGGCGCGGGTGCGCCCGACGAAGTCGGCGCGGGGGCGTGCATGAGCGCGCTCCTCGCACCGCATCCCCCAAGCATGGCGGCCTCGACCCGCGGTCTCGTCGTCGTTCGCACCACCGGCGATGCGATCGCGGATCGCCGCTTCGCCTGGGCGCAGGGCTGCCGCGAGGCCGGCGATCATGCCGCCGCCGCCGAGATGGCGGAGCACACGCTCGCGCTCGCCCCCCGCTTCGCGCCGGCCTGGGCGCTCCTGGGCGAGGCGCGGCTCGCGCTCGGCGACGAGGCGGGGGCCTGCGAGGCGCTTTCGCGCGCCCTCGCGCTCGAGCCGGAGGACGTGCTCGGCGTATCGATCGCGCTCGCGCGGCTCGGCGCGGTCGATCAGGCGGACGCGATGACGCCGGCTTACGTCCGCGCCCTGTTCGACGGCTATGCGGACGCCTTCGAGGCGCATCTCACCGAGCGGCTCGGCTATCGCGGCCCGAGCCTCGTCGCAGCGCTCGTCGATCGGCTCGCGCCCGGCCGCCGCTTCGGCAGCGTCCTCGATCTCGGCTGCGGCACGGGGTTGATGGGCGAGGCGATCCGCGCCCGCGCCGATTGGCTGGAGGGCATCGATCTCGCGCCTGCCATGGTCGACAAGGCGCGCGAGAAGGGCGTGTACGACGCGCTCGCCGTCGCCGAGCTGACCGAGCGGCTCGCAGCCTGCCCGCCCGCGAGCCTCGACCTGATCCTCGCCGCCGACGTGATGGTCTATATCGGCGATCCGGTCCACGTGCTGACGAACGCCGCCGCCGCGCTCGCGCCGGGCGGGCTGTTCGTCTTCACCGTCCAGGCGCATCCCGGCCCCGGCTTCGCCATCGGCGCGGATGCCCGCTTCGCCCATTCCGCCGCCTTCCTGCGCGAGCGCGCGACGCAGGCGGGGCTCGCCGTGGCGGCCATCGACGAGGCCTGGTCGCGCTGCGATGCGGGGCGGCCGGTGGCAGGACATCTGGTGGCGTTGCAACGCGTCGCCGACATCGCTCCGCTCGACTTTTCCCGCCGCGATTAAGCGCGGATTTACCATGGCCTGAGACAACCTCACGGTGACGTGTCGCCGGAGGGGGCGTGTGATGATGTGGCGTTTGGGGTTGTCGACGGTCGCTCTCGTGGTCGCGGCGTGGCCTGCGGCCGCGCAGGTGCCGAGCGAGGACCAGCTCTGGGGCCTGCGGATGATCCGCCTCGATCCCGCGCTCGAGCGCGGGCTCACGGGGCGCGGCACGACGATCGGCGTCGTCGACAGCGCGATGCAGCTCGACCATCCGGAATATGCCGGCCGCGTCGGCCCCTCCTTCGACATCTACCTGCAGGGGCCGAGCACGACCACGCCCGACCTCCACGGGACCCACGTTGCCGGCACCATCGCCGGCACGAATACCGGCGTCGCGCGCGGGGCGACGCTCGTTCCGATCACGATCTTCCACGGCTCGTCGGGCGGAGACGGCTTCGACGCGCTCCTCGCCTCCGGCTACCGGCACGGGCTCGAGCAGGGCGTGCGCATCTTCAACAATTCCTGGGGCTCGTACGGGACGAGCATCGTCGCGGTTCGCCGCAGCGACATCGAGGCGTTCGCGCCGGGGACGCTGGCGGCCTTCCGCCAGGTCGCCGGAGCCGGCCGGATCATGGTCTTCGCCACGGGTAACGAGGGCTTCGCCAATCCGAGCATCCAGGCCGGGATGCCCCACTATTTCCCCGAGCTGACCCCCTATTGGGTGGCGGTGACCGCGATCGGGCTCGACGGCAACCGCGCGTCCTACGCCAATGCCTGCGGCGTCGCCGCGCAATGGTGCCTCGCGGCGCCGGGCGGCGACATGCCCATCGATCCGGGCATCGGGTCGTCGGCGCCGGGCAACGGCTACGCCTTCATCGACGGCACCTCGATGGCCACGCCGCACGTCTCCGGCGCGCTGGCGCTCGCCGCCGAGCTCTTTCCGAACGCGACCTCGCCCGAACTCGTCCAGCTCGTCCTGCAGACCTCGCGGGACGCAGGCGCGCCGGGCGTCGATTCCGTCTATGGCTGGGGCGTCCTCGATGTCCGCAACATCGTCGACACCCGCGACGAGCGGGTGGCTCGGGCTTTCGCGAGCGCGTCCTTCTCCCGCGATGCGGCGCTCGGCCACGCGGGCGCGCTCCTGCGCGGGCAGCTCGACCGCCGCGTCGCGGCGCGCGGCGACCTCTCGAGCTCCGATCTCGAGCGATACGCCTCCTTCGCCGCCTCGATGGACGGCGGCCGCATCGGGATCGCCGATCCCGCCTTGCGCGCGATCTGGCTCGCGCCGCTCTACGGCGAGGCGCGGCTCGACGGCGCCGGGGGCGCGCCCGGCGCGTCCACCCGCACCGGGGGATTGATGGCCGGCGCCGACCTCGTGGCGGAGGAGCGCCTGCGGCTCGGCCTCGCCGCCGGCTGGTCGCGCACGCAGACGACGATCCCCGGCTCGACCGACAAGGGCGAGACCGACGCGCTGCATGTCGGCGCCTACGGCGCGCTCGAGGCCGACGGCTGGTTCCTGAAGGGGAGCGCGCAGGTCGCGTTCTTCTCCGGGCCTCCGGGCAGCGGCTCGGTGACGCGGCGCGACATTCCCGGCGCGGCGGGCACCGCGGGCGCGCCCATCGGGCGCACGAACATCGAAGGGACCGGCGCGGAGATCGACGGGCGCATCGGCTATGCCTTCGAGATCGCGGACGGCGCGAGCCTCGCGCCCTACGTCGCCGTGCGCAGCCGCTGGCAGCAGACCGGCGCCGCCCGCGAGCTCGATGCGGGCATCTTCGCCCTCGACGTCGCCGCCGCCTCGCGCCACCAGACCGAGTTCGGCCCGGGCCTGCGGCTCGTCTCCGGGCCGCTCGTCTTCCGCGACGTGACGCTGCGGCTGTCGGGCGACATCGCCTATGCACGCCTGACCGGCGACGCCGCGCACCGCTCCCGCGTCGTCCTCCTGGGGACGGCGATGGAGGCCCGCACGGCGGATGTCGGCCGCGACATCCTGCGCGTCGGCGGTCGCCTCGACATCGCCCGCACCGACGGCCGCATCACGAGCTTCATCGGCTACGACGCGGCGTTCCAGGCGCGAGCGGTCTCGCACACGGTGTCGGGGGGGCTCGCCGGCTCGTTCTGAGCGCGCGGACCTTGTCCTCGCACGCGCCCGTCACTATGGTCCGCGCGTCATCGACGAGGGACATTCGGACGTGCTGCACATCTCGACCCGCGGCGAGGCGCCGGCGATCGGCTTTCGCGAGGCGCTGCTCGCCGGGCTCGCCCGCGACGGCGGGCTCTACGTGCCGGAGCGCTGGCCCGCCCTCTCCCGCGAGACGATCGCGGGCTTCGCGGCGCTGCCCTATCACGCGGTCGCCGAGCGCGTGCTCGGCGCGCTCGTCGACGGCGAGATCGCGCGAGAGCCCTTCGCCGAGATGGTGCGCGCCTCCTATGCGGGCTTCCGGCATCCGGCCGTGTGCCCGCTCGTCCAGATCGACGACAACCTCTTCGTGCTCGAGCTCTTCCACGGTCCGACGCTCGCGTTCAAGGACGTGGCGATGCAGCTCCTCGGCCGCCTGATGGACCACGTGCTCGCCGCGCGGGGCGAGCGCGCGACGATCGTCGGCGCGACCTCGGGCGATACCGGCTCGGCGGCGGTCGAGGCCTTTCGCGGCTTGGCCAATGTCGACGTCTTCATCCTCTATCCGCACGGGCGGGTGTCGGAGGTGCAGCGGCGGCAGATGACCACCGTGCCCGACGAGAACGTCCACGCGATCGCCATCGACGGCACCTTCGACGACGCGCAGGCGATCGTGAAGGGCATGTTCAATCATGCGCGCTTCCGCGACGACGTGCGCCTGTCGGGGGTCAATTCGATCAATTGGGCGCGGGTCGCGGCGCAGGCGGTCTATTACTTCACCGCGGGCGTGTCGCTCGGCGCGCCGCATCGCGCGATCGGCTTCTCGGTGCCCACCGGCAATTTCGGCGACGTGCTGGCCGGCTTCGTCGCCAAGCGGATGGGCCTGCCCGTGGCCGATCTCGTGATCGCGTCGAACGCCAACGACATCCTGCCGCGCACCCTCGAGACCGGCCGCTATTCCGTCACCGGCGTCGTGCCGACGAGTTCGCCCTCGATGGACATCCAGGTGTCCTCCAATTTCGAGCGCCTCCTGTTCGAGGCCTACGATCGCGACGCCGCCGCGATCCGCGCGGCCATGGGCGCGCTCGCACAGGCGAAGGGTTTCTCCATCGCCGACGCCCCGCTCGCCGCGATCCGCTCGGAATTCTCCGCGCGCGCGGTGCCCGAGGACGCGGTCGCCGCCGAGATCCGCGAGACGCATGCGCGCGCGGGCTACCTCCTCGATCCGCACACCGCGATCGGCACGGCGGCGGCGCGCGCGCGGCTCGCCCGCGATCCCGGCACCCCGATGGTCGCGCTGGCGACCGCCCATCCGGCCAAGTTCCCCGACGCGGTCGAGGCGGCCGCCGGCATCCGCCCGGCGCTGCCGCCCCACCTCGCCGATCTCTACGAGCGCGCGGAGCGCGTGACGCGCCTGCCCGCCGATCAGGCCGCGATCGAGCGCTTCGTTCGCGAGCGCGGACGCGTCGCGGGCGCGCGGCCGGCATGAGCGACAAAGCGCGCGCGCCGCTCTATCGCGAGACGCGGCTCGAGAACGGGCTCACGGTGGTGACCGAGACGATGGCCCACGTGGCGACCGTCTCGCTCGGGGTGTGGGTCGGCGCGGGCTCGCGTCACGAGCGGGCGGACGAGCACGGGCTCTCGCACCTCATCGAGCACATGGCCTTCAAGGGCACGGCCCGGCGCTCGGCCAAGGCGATCGCCGAAGACATCGAGAATGTCGGCGGCGACATCAACGCCGCGACGGGCGCCGAATACACCTGCTACACCGCTCGGATGCTCGGCGAGGATTGCGACCTCGCGCTCGACGTGCTCTGCGACATCCTGACGGAGGCGACTTTCGCCGAGGAGGAACTCGTGCGCGAGCGCGGGGTCATCCTCCAGGAGATCGCCGCGGTCGAGGACAACCCGGAAGACCTCGTCGGCGACCTCTTCCTCGAGGCCGCCTATCCGGACGCGGCTCTGGGGCGGCCGATCCTCGGGCGGCCCGAGACCGTCTCCGCCTTCACGCCCGACACGATCCGCGCCTATCTCGCCCGCGAATATCGGCCTGCGCGCATGGTGATCGCGGCCGCGGGCGCCGTCGAGCACGAGCGCGTGGTCGACGCCGCCCACCGCTTCTTCGGCGCGTGGACGAACGCGGACGCGCCCGAGGCGGCGCCCGCGCCCTATCGGGGCGGCGAGGTGCGGCGCGCGCGCAAGCACGAGCAGACGATCGTGATGATCGGCCTGCCGGGCTCGTCCTTCCGCGCGCGCGACTATTACGCGACCCAGCTCTTCACCCAGGCTCTCGGCGGCAGCCTGTCCTCGCGGCTGTGGCAGGAGGTGCGCGAGATCCGCGGCCTCGCCTACAATGTCGACGCCTTCCACTGGGCGTTCTCGGACACGGGGCTGTTCGGCATCGAGGCGGGCGTGGCGCCGAAGGACGCGCGCGCCTTCGTCGACGTCGCGCTCGAGACGCTCGAGGCGGCCGCCTCCGAGCTGACGCCGGTCGAGCTCGCCCGCGCCAAGGCGCAGGTGAAGGTGTCGCTGCTCGCCACGCTCGAGACCCCCGCCGGGCGTACCGAGCGGCTCGCCCGGCAGATCCTCGGCTTCGACCGGATCATTCCCGCCCACGATCTCGTCGCCCGTCTCGACGCGGTGAGCCTCGACGAGGTCCGCGCCGCAGGCCGCGCGTTGATGGCGGGCCCCCCGACGCTCGCCGCGATCGGACCGATGGGCAAGCTGCAGAGCAGCGCGGAGATCGCGGGGCGGTTGAAGCGCGGGTGAGGCGGGTCGTCGACCCGTCTTCGGGTTCGCCCATATCGTCGATCCGCTGCGCGATTCACGCGTCGTGATCTGCGCATGGGATCGAGGCAACAACGCGCCGCCGCTCTCCGTCCCCTCCGGGGAAGGTGGCCCGGCGGCGAAGCCGACGGGTCGGATGGGGTTTTTCGCAGCATAGCTGCGAAGGGGCGTCGTCGTAGAGCCCCTTCCGTACGGAGGAGCCCAACGCCCCTTCGCTCCTTCGGAGCGAAAGACCCCATCCGTCTCCGACCCCTGTTCGGGGTCGGAGCCACCTTCCCCTGAGGGGAAGGAGAGCCGGCCGCACCGTTTTCGTCGAACGCATGCACGAACGGGTGGGGGTCGTTGAGGATCGGGCGCCCACGAAAAAAGCCCGGCCTTTCGGCCGGGCTCGTTTCGAGTGACCGCGCGCGGAGCGCCGGGACGAGCCGCTCAGGCGGCCTCTTCCTGGAGATCCTCGCCGTCGCTCTCGGCATCCGCCGCCTCGGCGGCCTTGCCGCGGCGCGGGGACTTGGAGAGGCTCGCCTCGATGAGCTTGAGCGCCTCCGTCTCCGTGATGCGGTTCACCGAGGCGATCTCGCGCACGACGCGGTCGAGGGCCGCCTCGTAGAGCTGGCGCTCGGAATAGGATTGCTCGGGCTGCGCGTCCGACCGGTAGAGGTCGCGCACCACCTCGGCGATGGCGATCAGATCGCCGGAATTGATCTTGGCCTCGTATTCCTGCGCGCGGCGCGACCACATGGTGCGCTTGACGCGGGCGCGGCCGGTCATGGTGTCGAGGGCCTTCTGAACCAGGTCCGGCTCGGCGAGCTTGCGCATGCCCACGCTCGCCGCCTTGGCGGTCGGGACGCGCAGGACCATCTTGTCCTTCTCGAAGCTGACGACGTAGAGTTCGAGCTTGAAGCCGGCGATCTCCTGCTCCTCGATCGCGGTGATCTGACCGACGCCGTGCGCCGGGTACACGATCGCTTCGCCCGCCTTGAAACCCATGGTCTTTCCCGTCTTCTTGGGGGTCGTCATGCGATGAAGGCCTCCTGTTGAGCGCCGCGGTCGCACCGCGACGCTGAAGGCGCCGCCGGAAGGGGTCCGACGGTGCAAAAGCTCGACACCACCGCGGGAAGAACTCCCCGGCGGTGCCCCCTTCAAGTTTCAGCCGAACACGAAATGCGCCCTGTCGACCCCGCCGAGACACGATGAGGATGGCCTCCGGCGAGGTATGCGTGACCGTTTCTCATGATTTTGCTTGTGGCTCACGTGCGAGGATGTCGGCGCGTCGGGCGCGAGCGACGGCAGGCACATACGTACCACAAGCCGACTGATAAATCAAAGAAAAAGGCGAACGCTCCGCCCGCCCCGAAGGTTCCCACGGGCGCGCGCGGCATTGCGCCACCGACGGTCGTCGACGGGCCGACCCGCGCCCGAGCGGAGCGCGAGCGCGATCGCCGGAGCCGGGATCGGGCGAAGGATCAATCGCCGGTGCCGGGCTCCTGGGAGAAGAACTTGTCGAACTTGCCCGCCATGCCGTCGTATTCCTTGGCGTCGGCCGGCGCGTCCTTCTTCTGGGTGATGTTCGGCCACGTCTTCGAGAAGTCCGCATTGACCTTGAGCCATTGCTCGAGGCCCGGCTCGGTGTCCGGCTTGATCGCCTCGGCCGGACATTCCGGCTCGCAGACCCCGCAATCGATGCACTCGTCGGGGTGGATGACGAGCATGTTCTCGCCCTCGTAGAAGCAGTCGACCGGGCACACCTCGACGCAATCCATGTACTTGCACTTGATGCAGTTCTCGGTGACGACGTAGGTCATCGCAAGGCCCCGCTTCCGGCTTGACGTCCGTGGAACGGCTCTAACCCGCCCCGGCGCGCTTTGGCAAGGGGCAAGCGTCGCCGCGCAGGGGCGGCAAACCCATCGCCGCGCGGTAGAATTCGCAACCCAAGCACGCATGCGGCATTTTGACGTCCCTCGCGCGTGCGCGAGAGTTCCGAAATCGGTGCGGAAATCGGCACGACCTCTGCCGATCCGCGCCCCTCACTCGGCCGGCGCCGGCGCGGGCTCCCGCGTCTGCGGCGCAACCCCGCGCCCGTTCCCGAACCGCGCGCGCACGCGGGTCGCGAACGCATGGGCGTCGGCGAGCGCCATCAGCATGGCCGGCGTCACGACGAGGGTGAGGATCGTCGCGAAGCCGAGCCCGAACACGATCGCGGTCGAGAGGTGCACCCACCATTGCGTCGAGGGCGCGCCGATGTCGATCGTGCGCTGGACGAAGTCGATATTGACCCCGAAGGCGATCGCGAGCACCCCGAGCACCGCCGTCACCGCCGTGAGGAGGACCGGCCGGGCGCGTTCGCGGCAGGTCCGCAGGATCGCCTCGCGCGCCGCCCAGCCCTCCGAGCGCAGCCGGTCGTAGGTGTCGATGAGCACGATGTTGTTGTTCACGATCACGCCCGCATTGGCGATGATGCCGATGCCGGTCATCACCACGCCGAAGGACTGGCCCATCACCATGAGGCCGATGAGCACGCCGATCGTCGACATCACCACCGCCGAGAGCGTGATCAGCACGCGGGAGAAGCGGTTGAACTGCGCGAGCAGGATGGCGAAGATCAGGAAGATCGCCGCGCCGAACGCGCTCGACAGGAACGCCGCCGCCTTGTCGCGCTCCTCGTCCTCGCCCTTGAGCCGGTAGCGCACGCCGGGCCCCAGATCGAGCGCGGCGATCCGCGACAGCACGCTCGCCTGAACGGCCGCCGCCTGGGCGCCCTCGGCGATGTTGGCGGTGACGGTCACGACGCGCTGCCCGCCGACCCGGTCGATGCGCCCGACGCGCGGCTCGGGCACCCGCTCGACGAAATTCGCGATCGGCACCGAGCCGAAGGCCGTGTTGACGCGCAGGCCGTCGAGCTCGTCGAGGCTGCGCCGCTCGGGCGGGAAGCGCAGGAGGACGTCGACCGTCGTGTCGGTCTCGATCGGGCGGTACTCGGTGATCTTGAGCCCGTTCGTGACGAGCTGGACCATGTTTCCGACGGTGAGCGCGTTGGCGCCGAAGCGCGCGGCCTCCGCCTTGTCGACGACGAGCGTCCAGTCGACGCCGGGCAACGGCAGGCCGTCGTCGACGTCGACCACCTCCGGATCCGCGCGCAGGAGGTCGGCGATCGTCGTCGCGGCGGGGAAGAGCAGGCGCGGGTCGGCGGCGGTGATCTCGAGCGTGATCGGCTTGCCGGTCGGCGGCCCCGCCGGCGGCTTCGTCACCTCGAACAGCGCGCCGGGAATGTCGGCGGTCGCCGCGCGGATGTCGGCCATGATCTGCGTCGCCGAGCGGCGCTCCCGCCAATCGACGAACTCGAACTGAACGGTGCCGATCGTGTCCTGCGTCACCTCCTCCGAGCCGCGCGCGCCCTGGCCCACGCGGGCATAGACGGTCTCGATCTCGGGCATGCCGAGGATGCGCTCCTCGGCGAGCCGCACGAGCGCGTCCTTCTCCGCGACCGAGAGATTGCCGCGCGCGCGCACCTGGACGAGCGCCGTCTCCGGCTCGACGTCGGGGAAGAACTCGACGCCGTTGTTGTTCGCCCCGTAGGTCTGCACCACCGAGACGAGGAGCGCCGCCGCCACGACGAGCGTCACCACCGGATGGCGCGTCACGAGCCGGATCAGTGCCATGTAGGGCCCCGTCTGCGGCAGCTCGCCATGCGTCTCCTTCGGCGGGCGCGCGAGCAGCGCGCCGAGGGTGGGCGTGAAGATGAGCGCGATCACGAGCGAGGCGGTGAGCGTCGCGATCAGCGTGATCGGCATGTATTTCATGAACTCGCCGACGATGCCCGGCCAGAACAGCAGCGGCGAGAAGGCGGCGATGCGCGTCGCGGTCGAGGCGACCACGGGCCCGGCCATGCGCTTGGCGGCGAGGGAATACGCCTCCTTGGCCGGCATGCCCTCGGCCATGCGCCGCTCGGCGAATTCCGAGACGATGATCGCGTCGTCGACGAGCATGCCGACGGCGAGGATCAGCGAGAACAGGACGACGATGTTGACGGTCAGCCCGCCGAGATGCAGCGCGAGGATGCCCGCGAGGAAGGCGCCGGGGATCGCGATGCCGATGAACAGAGAGGCGCGCGCGCCGAGCGTCCACAACATGATCACGACGACGAGGAGCACCGCCGTGACGACGCTGTTCTCGAGCTCGTGGAGCATCGTGCGGATGTCGCGGCTCTTGTCCTGGCTGAAGGTCACCTCGAGCCCGGCGGGCCAGGTCTCCTGGAGGCGCGCCACGGTCTCCTTCACGGCGTCGACCGTCTCGATCAGGTTCGCCCCGGTGCGCTTGGAGACCTCGAGCACGATCGCGGGCTTGCCGTTGATGCGGGTGATCGAATCCGGATCCTTGAAGGTCGGGCGCACCTCGGCGACGTCGCGCAGGCGCACGGTCGCGCTGCCGCTCGCCGCGACGGGGAAGTTCAGGATGTCTTCGGGCGTCTCGATGAGGGCCGGCACCTTCACCGAGAAGCGCCCCGTCTCGCCCTCGAGCGCGCCGGCCGCGACGAGCGAATTGCCCGCCTGGAAGGCGCCGATCACGTCGTCGAGATCGAGCCCGTAGGAGCGCAGCAGCATCGGCTCGGCGATGATCTCGACCACCTCGTCGCGCGCCCCGCGCATCTCCGCGCGCAGGACGCCCGGCGTCTGCTCGATCGCGGTGCGCGCGTCGCGGGCGAGCCGCAGGAGCGTGCGCTCGGGCAGATCGCCGCCGAGCGAGACGACGAGCACGGGGAAGAGCGAGAGGTTGACCTCCTCGACCTTGGGCTCGTCGGCGTCGCGCGGCAGCTCGCCCTTGGCGTTGTCCACCCGCGCCCGCACGTCCTGGAGCGCCTGATCGCCGTCGAAACCGGCCTCGAACTCGAGGAGCACGTAGGCGCCGCCCTCGTAGGCGGCCGAGCGCATCTCCTTGACGTTCTCGACCGCCTTCAGCTGCGTCTCGAGCGGACGCAGGATCAGGCGCTCGGCGTCCTCGGGCGAGATGCCGCGCTGGCCGACGCTGACGTAGATCAGCGGGATCTGGACGTCCGGTTCGGCCTCCTTGGGGATCTGCTGGTAGGCGACGAAGCCCGCGAGCAGGAGGAAGGCCAGCACCGACAAGGTCAGGCGCCAATGCGAGATCGCGGTATCGACGATGCGACCCATGGCGGGCCTCCTCCGGAGAAGTCAGAGCTCAGCGGCGGGCGGCGATCGCCATCGGGACGGGCGCGACGCGCTGGCCGTCGACGACGAAATCCTGGCCCTGCACGATCACCGCGGCGCCGTGCGGCAGTCCCGAGACGAAGATCGTCTCGCGCCCGTCCTCGACGAGATCGACCGGCACGAAGGCGACATGGTCGGTGTCGTCGACGATGCGCAGGCCGAGCAGGCCCTCGCTCGAGAAGGTGAGCGCCGAGCGCGGCACGGGCGCCGCCGGCACCGCCGCGAGCCGCAGCCGCGCCTCCGCGGTGACGCCGTCGGGAATGGCGTTGTCCGCGTTGTCGATGCCGATCTCGACGCGGTAGGTGCGGGTGCCCTCGCTCGCGCGGCTCGACACGAAGCGCACCTCGCCGGTCGCGGTCTGGCCGGTGACGAGCCGCACCTGCGCCTCGTCGCCGACGCGCACGCCGCCGAGCTGGCGCTCGGCGATCTCGACGACGACGAGCATCGGATCGAGCGAGATCACCTCCGCGACGAGGTCGCCGACCTGCAGCGCCTGGCCGATCTCGGCGGGCACGGCGTCGACGATGCCGGAGATCGGCGCGCGCACGACCGAGCGGTCGCGCTCCGCCTGCGCCTGGGCGAGGGCGGCCTCGGCGGCGCGCAGATCGGCCTCGATCCCGCTGCGCTCGAGAGCGGGCAGCGTGCCGTTCTCGATGAGCCGAAGCCGCGCCTGCGCCTGTTCGCGGGCCTGTTCGAGCCGGGCGGTGGCCTGCGAGACCTGCGCCTCGCGGGCCTCGTCGGAGAGGACGGCGATCACGTCGCCCGTCTCCACGCGCACGCCGCGGCGCACAGCGAGCTCGACGACGGTGCCGGAGGCCCGCGTCGTCGCCTGCGCGCGACGATCCGCGCGCGTCTGGCCCGACAGCGTGACGGTGCGGGCGTGCTCGCGCGGCTCGGCGCGGGCGACGGCGACGGCGAAGGGCGGGCGCGCCTCCACGGCGGGGGCGGGGGCCGGCTCCGCCTCGGGCGCCGACCCGCCGATCACGTGGCCGGAGGCGATCCAGCCGACCGCCGCGACGACGATCAGGACCGAGACGATACGGGACGCGATCATGGTGCGACCTCGGAGTGGGACGCATCCGCGTGCGTCTGTTCGGGGGAGGGGGAAGCGGAGGCGGGAGCGGCGTGGACCGCGCCGCGCAGGATCGCGCCGATCAGGGCGAGCGCGCGCGAGACCTCGCCCTCGACGTCGAAGCGGGGATCGAGCGCACGGCGCAGATAGAGCCCGTCGGCCACCGTCATCACCATGCGCGCCATGGTCTCGGGCGGCAGGGTGGTGGCGATCGCGCCGCGCGCCTGCGCCCGGCCGAAGGCCTCGATCATGCGCCCGAGCATCTCGCACTCGAAGGCGGCGCAATGGGCGGCGACCTCCGGGTTGCGGGTCGCCTCCGCCCAGATCTCGAGGCAGACGATCGCGCGCTCGCGCGGCTCCTCGCGGAAATATTTCTCGCCGATCCGGCGGAAGGCCGCGAGGAAGTCGTCCGCATGTTCGAGGGCGCCGAAATCGGCGGCGGCGGAGGCGCGGTCGCGCTCGCTCAGACCCGCGATCACGGCGTCCTTCGAGGCGAAGTAACGGTAGAGGTTGCCCACCGACATGCCGGCCTCGCTCGCGATGTCCTGCATCGTCGTGCGATGGAAGCCGGCGCGCGCGAAGCAGGCCTGCGCGGCGTCGAGGATCTCGAGCCGGCGGTCGATCGAAGGCGCTTGCGGGGGCGCTTGTCCGTCCATCGTGGCTTCGACTCCGAGAGGGGGTGAGTGAACGCTCATTCACCTTGAGTGAACGGGCGTTCATTTGCGCCATGGCCGCGCCCGAGTCAACCCCCTCTTGCGGGCGCGATGAGAATTTTTGCTGCGGCGCGACGAGATTCTCTTGCCCGCCCCCCGCGCCGGAACGAACGTGGCGTCCGTGCGTCCATCAGCGGGGGATCGTTCCCCATCGCAGACGAGACCAGGAGGACCATCATGAAGAGACATGCGACGGCCGTCTGGCAGGGTGCGCTCAAGGACGGCGCTGGCACCCTCGACACGCAGAGCGGGGCGCTCGCGCGCCTGCCCTATTCGTTCAAGGCGCGCTTCGAGGACGAAAGCGGCCGCTCGGGCACCAATCCGGAGGAGCTGATCGGTGCGGCCCATGCGGGCTGCTTCGCGATGCAGCTCTCGCATTTCCTCGCCGAGAACGGCACCCCGGCGACGCGGCTCGAAGCGAAGGCCGAGGTCGAGCTCGTGCCCGGCACCGGCATCGTCGCGAGCCGCCTCGCCCTCGTCGGCGAGGTGCCCGGGATCGACGAGGCGACCTTCCGCGCGCTCGCCGACAAGGCGAAGGCCGGCTGCCCGGTCTCGAAGGCGCTCGGCGCGATCGAGATCACGCTCGACGCCCGCCTCGCCTAAGCCGCGCGGGGGAGACGCTCACGGCGTCTCCTCGATCACCGCCGCGACGGGGCGTCGGGCGGCGGGGGCGATCGCGGGGCCGCGGCCGATGCGCATCAGGAGCTGAGGCAGCCCCGCTTCGCCGATCGCCTCGGCGAGGCGGGGGCGCAGCGCGTCGACTTCGACGGGCTGGTTGAGATAGGCCGCCGTGAGCCCCGCCGCCGCGACCTCGAGGAGGACGTCGAGATGGGCCGCGCCGGCGGCGAGCCAGTCGCGGGGCGTGTCGCCAGGCGTCGAGAAGGCGAGGAGGGCGGGGGAGCCCGCGGCGATCGCCTCGTCCTTCGCGCCGATGCCCTCGCCCATGTCGAAGGTGCGGATGACGAGGCCGCCGACGGACGAGAGCACGTCCGGCATACCGAAGGCCGCGCCCGAGAGCCCGTCGCCGGTGCGGCGCGGATGCACCCAGGCGGCGAGCTCGCGGCGGAAGGAGGGGTCGGCGAATTGCGCGCGGTCGCCCTCGGCGACGAGGGCCGCGACGGCGCGTTTCGCGGCGGCGTCCTCGAGGATCGCGAGCGCCACCCCCCGCGCTTCTGCGAGGGCGCGCATCCGCTCGGCGAGCCCGTCCGGCAACGGCGCGTCGGCGAAGGCGCGGCGCGTCGTGCGCCGCAGGCCGATCGCCGCGAGGCGCTTCGCGTCCTCGGCATCGGGTGCGTGCGACGGGCCGAAGCCGATGCGCGCGAACAGGTCCGGGTCGTCCGCGTCCGGCAGGAGCGCGATCTCCCCCGCATGCCCGAGCGCCCGCAAGGCCGCCTCCAGACAGGCGATCGCGGCGCCGCAGGAGATCGCGAGCGCCCGGTCGTGCGGATCGACGACGGGGAGGCAGCGGGTGCGGTCGGCGCGCACCTCGAGCCGATCGCCGGCGATGCGGAAGATCCAGGGCTGCGTGTTGTGACCAGACGGCGCCAGGATGGCGTAGCCGACGAGAAAGCGCCAACGCGCGGCCGGCGGGGCGGTGCGCGGGTAGTCGGCGGCATCGATCGACCAGGGGGCGAGGGCGTCCGAATTCATGGGGGCTCTCCGGATGCTGGACGAGCCGATGATGCGCGATCCGGCCGAGCGGCGCCTTGACGATTCGCAAGGAGCATCCCTCCCCGTAGGGGAGGGTGGCCTCGCGAGCGAAGCGAGAGAGGTCGGGTGGGGCACGACGCTTGAAGGAAGATCTCCACCCGGGCCCCACCCGACCCCTTCGCTCCGCTCAGGGGCCACCCTCCCATACGGGGAGGGAACGACGACCCCTCAGATGATCGCCTTTCGCACCTTCGCCGACACCCATTCCGAGACGATCACGGTGGCGAGGATCACGATGAAGATCACCGTCACCTCCGACCAGGCGAGGCGGCCGAGGGAGGATTGCAGCTGAAGGCCGATGCCGCCGGCGCCGACGAGGCCGAGGATCGTCGATTCGCGGATGTTGATGTCCCAGCGGAAGACCGAGATCCCGGCGAAGGCGGGCAGCACCTGGGGAACGATCGCGTAGTCGATCACCTGCGCGCCGCCCGCCCCAGTCGCGCGCACGGCCTCGACTTGAGATTCGTCGATCTCCTCGATCGCCTCGTAGAGGAGCTTGCCGATGAAGCCGATCGAGCGCAGCGCGATGGCGAGGATGCCGGCCAGAATGCCCGGGCCGAGGATCGCGACGAGGAGGAGCGCCCAGATCAGCGAGTTGATCGAGCGCGAGGCCACGATGACGAGGAGCGCGACCGGGCGCACGAACGCGGCCGATGGCGTCGTGTTGCGCGCGGCCAGGAACGCGACCGGCACCGCGATCAGGATGCCGAGCAGCGTGCCGAGCGTCGCCATGTTGAGCGTGTCCCAGAGCGGCACCCAGAGCCGATCGAGGACCGACCAGCGCGGCGGCCAGGAGCGCGACAGGAGGTCGGCCGCCTGGCGCGGCGCGTCCTGCACGAAGAACCAGATCGTGTCCTGCGTCATCACCTGGAAGCAGAACACGGTCAGCGCCACGAGCGCGAGCCAGCCCGCGAAGGCCGCGAATTGCCGGGGGCTCGTGCGGCGGGTCCAGATCTTCTTGTCGTCGGCGAGGGTTCTGACGGGCATCACTGGATCCGCTTGCGAAGCGCGCTCGAGACGTATTCGGAGGCGAGCACGACGAGGATGATCAGGATGAGGATCGCCGCGGCGGTGTCGTATTCGTAGCGATCCATGGCGACGTTGAGCGTCGCGCCGATGCCGCCCGCGCCGACGATGCCGATCACCGCCGATTCGCGGAAATTGATGTCGAGCCGGTACATCGACAGGCCGACGAGGCGCGGCATCACCTGCGGCTGGATGCCGTAATTGAGCACCTGCCACCAGGAGGCGCCCGTCGCGCGCATGGCTTCCGCCTGCGCCTCGTCGATGTCCTCGATGTCCTCGGCGAGGAGCTTGCCCATGAAGCCGATCGTCGCGAAGGCGAGCGTCAGGAAGCCGGCGAAGGGGCCGAAGCCGAACATCGCCACGAACAGGATCGCGACGATGATCTCCTGGAAGGAGCGCGAGACGGCTATGATCGCCCGGCAGACCATGTAGATCGGCATCGGCGCGATGTTGCGCGCAGCCCCGATCCCGATCGGGATCGACAGGATCACGCCCGCGACCGTCGAGGTGAGCGTCATCGTCAGGCTCTCGACGAAGCCGTTGTAGATGTCGCGCGAGCGGGAGGTGAAGTCCGGCTGCAGGAAGGATTGGACGAAGCGCGCGCCGCGATCGAGCCCCTCGACGACGCGTGTCCAGTTCACGTCGAGGCCGCCGATGGCCAACACCAGATAGAGGAGGCAGCCGCCATAGACGAGGACGCGAATCCAGAAGCTCTGGATGAAGAGCGGCGGGCGCTTCCAGCGGCGGCCGGGGCGCGGCCCGGCTGAGGCGAGGGCGGGCGCGTCGCTCATGCCGCACCCGCCTTGGCGCGCTCGCGAGCCTGATAGGCGGCGACCGCCGCGGCGTCCTCGGCCGCGTCCGCGTGCTCCTTCTGCATCGCGTTCCAGTCCTCGGAGCCGTAGATGCGGGTGAGCGCCTCGTCGTCGAGGGTCTCGGGCGGGCCGTCGAAGACGATCTCGCCGGCGCGCAGGCCGACGATGCGGTCGACGAACATCTTGGCCAGCAGCACGTCGTGAATGTTGATGATCGCCGGCAGCCCGCGCTCGCGGCAGATCTCGGTGATGAGCCGCATGATCTGGCGCGAGGTCTTGGGATCGAGCGAGGCGGTCGGCTCGTCGACGAGGAGGAGCTCGGGGTCCTGCTCGAGCGCGCGGGCGATGCCGACCCGCTGGCGTTGCCCGCCCGAGAGCGCGTCGGCGCGCTTGTCGACATGGTCGGTCAGCCCCACGCGGTCGAGGAGCGCGAAGGCCTTGTCGACGTCCGCTTGCGGGTAGCGGCGCAGGAAGGAGCGCCAGAACGGCACGTAGCCGAGCCGGCCGGAGAGCACGTTCTCCATCACGGTGAGGCGCTCGACGAGGGCGTATTCCTGGAAGATCATGCCGATGCGCCGCCGCAGGCGCCGCAGCTCCGAGCGGCCGGCGCCCGTCAGCTCCTTCTCGCCGAGGAAGACCTTGCCCGCGCTCGGCTCGACGAGCCGGTTGACGCAGCGGATCAGCGTCGACTTGCCGGCGCCGGAGGGCCCGATCAGGCCCACGACCTGGCCGGCGGGCACGGTGAAGGAGACGTCGGTCAAGGCTCGGTCGCCCGTCTTGTAGCGCTTGGTGAGGCCTTCCAGTCGCAACATGCGTGCGCTCCCGTGGGGTGATTGAATAGATCTACGCGACGACACCGCCGCTCGCCGAGGGGAGCTTTCGCGACGGCAAGAGCCCCTCCGCCCGTCATTCCGGGGCGCGAAGCGAGCCCGGAACCCAGACTCCAGACGTCCGCTCGAGCGCGCATGCCGCGCTCGTTCCACCACGCTGATGCAGTCGACCCCGGAGGGACGCAGCCTATAGGCTGCTCATCCAAGCGTCGTGGTTCTGGGTTCCGGGCTCGCTTCGCGCCCCGGAATGACGACGTGGAGATTGCCCGTCGAGAATGCCTGACGCGCCGCGGCGTGCTGGCCGCGGCGCGTGGGGATCGCGCGATCCTCAATTGCAGGTGTATTGCACGTCCATGGCGGCGTCGATCTGCCGGACCACCGCCCAGTGCTCCTGGAACGTGATCGGCACGAACTGCGCCTCGCCCGAGCGCGAGAACTCCTCCTGGAGGGAGGTGCCTTCCCAATCGAACGAGAAGAACGCCTCGCGCACCTTCTCCTGCAGGTCGGGATGCAGGTTGAAGACGGTGCCGTAGCCGGTGGTGGGGAAGGTCTGCGAGGTGTAGATCGTGACGATCTGCTCGGGCTGCACCACGCCGCGATCCTTCATGCGGCGCATGACCGAGTTCGCGATCGCGGCCGCGTCGTAGTCGCGGTTGGCGACGCCGAGAATCGAATTGTCGTGGGCGCCCGAGAAGGCCGGGGTGAAGTCGCGGCCGGCGACGAGGCCGAATTCGTCCTCGAGCAGCGCCGACGGCGCCTTGAAGCCGGAATTCGAGGTCTCGGAGGTGAAGGCGAGCGTGCGCCCGCGCAGATCCTCGAGCGTCTCGATGCCCGAGCCCGGATGGGTGATGATCTCCATCTCGTAGCCGAAGGAGCCGTCCTCGCGCGCCATCATGGCGAAGGGCCGGAAGCCGGCGCAGGCGACCGCCAGCGGGTTCGAGCCGGTGTTGAAGCCCGCGACGTGCAGGCGCCCGGCGCGCATCGCCTCGAGCTGGGCTGCGTTCGACTGGACGGGGAAGAACTGCACGCGCCGCCCGGTGACCTCCTCCATGTGCTCGAGGAAGGGACGCCACACCTCGGCATAGACGGCGGGGTCCTCGACCGGCGTATAGGCGAAGATCAGCGTCGCCGGGTCGACCCATTGGGACGGATCGGTCGGGATGTCGGCGATCATGTCGCCGTCGTTGTCGACGAAACGGCTGTCGAGGGGGAAGCTCTCGGCCTGCGCGAGCGCGGGCGCGAGGCTGATCACGGCCGCGGCGGCCAGAATGCGAAACGACATCGTCGCGATCTCCCTTGGTTGATCTCGATATGGGCCCGATGGCGCGCGTTGCGCTCCCGGCCGCAGGTCGCCGCCTAACAAGCCCACGTAACAGAGCGATGACGCCGCGCCCGATCGCGACCGCATTCCCGTCACGCTCGCGCCGCGCGCAGGGAACAGAAGCGGGGCCGCGCGCGTCGTGATCTCCGGACCGGCCGGCACCTTTAGCGCGGCGGCGTCCGCGTCGCTCGGTTCAGGGAGGTGCTCGGGTTTGAACGGTATGGAGGGAGCGTCCCCGTCGCAGCGCGACCTGCGCCTCGACGTCTTTCGCGGCATCGCGCTGATCGTGATCGCGATCGCGCACGTGCCCTTCAACCCGCTCGCGGCGTACATGCCCGGACGGTTCGGCTATTCGGACGCGGCCGAGATCTTCGTCTTCGTGTCGGGTGCGGCGTCCGCGATCGCCTTCGGGCGGCTCTACGAGACGCGCGGCTTCGCGCTCGCCACCGCCCGCGTCGCCCAGCGCGTCTGGCAGGTCTATTGGGTCCATGTCGGCGTGTTCCTGGTCCTCGCGGCGTCGATGGCGCGGCTCGGCACGCTGCCGGACGGGGAGGGGCTCTACATCGAGCGGCTGTGGCTCGTGCCCTTCTTCGAGGACACGGTCGACAACCTGATCGCGTTCCTCACGCTCACCTACGTGCCGAATTATTTCGACATCCTGCCGATGTATCTCGTCATCCTCGCCATGATCCCGGTCGCGATGGCGCTGGCGCGGGTCTCGCCGCTCCTGGCGCTCGGCGCGTCGCTCGGCCTCTGGACGATCGCGCAGACCGGGGCGCTCGGGCTTCCGGCGGAGCCGTGGTCGGAAAGGCCGTGGTTCTTCGATCCCTTCGCCTGGCAGGTGCTGTTCTTCGCCGGCTTCTACGTCGCGCGCGGCACGATTCCCGTCCCCGCCTTCACGAAGCGACGGGTCGGCGCGGCGCTCGCGATCGTCGCGGGCAGCGCGCTCCTCGCCTGGGCGCCTGCCCGCGAGGCCGTGCCGGCGCTCGCGTCTCTCGCGGAGACGATCGTGCCGCTGGCGTCGAAGACGCAGCTCGGGATCGCGCGGATCGTGCATTTCCTCGCGCTCGCTTATTGCGCGGTCTACGTCGTCGAGCGCTGGGGCTGGGTGCTGCGAACCGCCGCGGCGGGCGCGCTGGCGCGGCTCGGCGGACAATCGCTCGCCGTGTTCGCGGTGGGGCTCGTCGCCTCGCAGGCGATGGGCGTCGCGCTCGACCATGTCGGCCGCGACGCGCTCCCCGTCATCCTCGTGAACGCCGCCGGAATCGCCGCGCTCTTCGCCTGCGCGGAGATCGCGATCTGGTTCAAGAGCGCGCCGTGGAAGGCGCGCCGCGCGAGCGCGCGCCCGCAGGTCGTGCCGGCGGAATAGATGGGTCAGCGGCGCGCGACGATGTCCACGCCCGCGGCCGGAACGCTCCGCCCGTCCCAGTCCACGGGTTCCGGTCCGTAATTGAAGGCGAACACGTGGTGCGGCGTTCGGCGCAGGCGCAGGCCCTCCGGCAGCGTCAGCGTCGCGATCCCCGTCTCGTCGCAGGCCTCGCCGAGGATGCGCGCGAGCGCTGCGGCATCGGGCCATCCGCCGAGATAGTCGATCGCGCCCGCGCGCATGCGGGCGGGTAGACCATCGGCGGTCTCCTCGACCACGTGCGCGGTGCCCTCCAGCACCTCGCGCCAATGCCGGAACGCGCCGCCGGCCGGCAGCCTCACCGCGACGTCCGGAGGCAGGCTCTCGACGCGGGCGACGCGCGCGTCGAGGCCGGGCAGATTCGGGGGAAGGGGCACGGGAATGGCGAAGTCGGCGGTCTTCGCATTCGTGCGCGGCCCCACCAGCACCCGCCCGTCGTGCCTGGCGATCGCGCCCGCGAGCGCGTCCGGCAGGGTGGCGAGGCCGGGGATCGCGACGACGCGCCAGGGCGAGAGATCCGCGGTCGAGGGCGGCACGACGTCCACGTCGAGCCCGAGCCGGCGCATCGCCCGATAGAAGGCGAAGCACAGGCGGAAATAGTCGAAGTCCGCGCCCTGCGGCTGCACCTCCCAGGCCCAGGCGCTCTCGTAATCGAAGACGAGGGCGACCGTGCCCGGCGCGGTGCCGACGTCGGGCATCGCCGCGATCTCGCGCGCGACCTGCGCCGCCTCGGCGAGGCCGGGCGCGGGGGCGTCGTCGGGGCGCAGGAGGCCGGCATGCATCTGCTCCTGCGCGAAGGGGGCCTGACGCCAGCGGAAGAAGCAGACCGCCTCCGCCCCGTGCGCGAAGGCCTCCCAGGCCCACAGTCGCACCATGCCCGGCAGCGGCGCGGGATTGTAGGGCGCCCAGTTCACGGGACCGGGCTGCTGCTCCATCACCCAGAGCCGCCCGCGGCCGACCGCGCGGTAGAGATCGTGGTGGAAGGCCTGGAAATCGGGGTCGCCCTGGCGCAGGTAGCGCGCCTTGTGCGCGGGCTCCGCCTCGAGCCGGTCCGAGAGGAAGCCGATCGGGTACGAATCCCAGGTCGCGATGTCGAGATCGGCGCCGACCGCGTAATGGTCGAAGTCGAGCACGCGGCCCATGTAATTGTGCAGGATCGGCGCCCGCGTGTGCCGGCGCAGGATGTCGACCTGCAGCTTGTTGAACGAGACGACCTCCTCGGAGGCGAAGCGGCGGAAATCGAGCGCGTGGGCCGGGTTCGGCTCGGTGACCGTGAGGTTCGGCAGCTCGATCTCCTCGAAGGAGCGATAGTCCATCGACCAGAACACGTTGCCCCAGGCGCGGTTCAGCGCCTGCGGCGACTGGTATTTTCGCGCGAGCCAGTCGCGGAAGGCGTCGCGCGCGGCGGGGGAATAGGAGCGGGTGGTGTCGTGGCAACCGTATTCGTTGTCGACCTGCCAGGCGACGACATGCGGATCATCGCCGTAGCGCCGGGCCAGGATCTCGACGATGCGCGCGCATTCGCGCCGATAACCTTCGTGGCTGAAGCAATAATGCCGGCGCGAGCCGAAGCGGCGCGGCTGCCCGCGCGCGTCGTGGGCGAGCATGTCGGGATGGCGCTCGAGCATCCAGCGCGGCGGCGTCGCGGTCGGCGTGCCGAGGACGACGCGCAGGCCCGCCGCACCGAGCGTCGCGATCGCGCGGTCGAGCCAGTCGAGCGCGAGCCGGCCGGGCTCCGGCTCCAGGCGCGACCAGGCGAATTCGCCGATGCGCACGAGGCTCAGCCCGGCCTCGACCATGCGCCGCGCATCGCGCGCCCACCATTCCTCCGGCCAGTGCTCCGGGTAATAGCAGATTCCCAGCGCGCGCGTCATGCGCTCTCCTCGGGCAGGATCACCCGCGGCTCGGGCAGGCCGCGGCCGATGCCGTGGGCGACGAAGGTCTTGCCGCTATCGGGATGAGCGGCGAGGCCGGCCGCGTCGAGATTCTCGCGGGCGGTGGTGCAATAGAGATCGCCGAGATCCGCCCCGCCGAAGGCCGGGCAGGAGGTGTGCGGGGCGTCGAAGGCGATCGCGCGCAGGAAGGATCCGTCCGGCGCATAGGCGGCGACGCGCGACGCGCCCCATTGCGCGATCCAGAGGACGCCGTCCGCATCGATCACCGCGCCGTCGGGGTTCAGCTCCTCCGCGGCGAGATCGAGGAACGTCTCCGGCTCGCCCGACGGCCAGCCCTGCGCGTCGAGCGCGACCTTCATCACCCGGCGCGTCGGCGTGTCGGTGAAATGGGCGGCGCGCCCGTCGGGGGTGAAGGCGATCGCGTTCGGGATGGTGATGCCGGGATAGAGCCGGCGCAGCTCCCCGCGATGGTAGCGGTAGATCGCGCCCGCGCCCGCTTGCGCGCGACGCCCCATCGTGCCGATCCAGAAGCCGCCCTGCCGGTCGGCGCGGCCGTCGTTCGAGCGGGTGCTCGGGTCGTCCGCCTCGAGCGGCGCGAGCACGCGCTCGGCGCCCGTCTCGAGATCGAGGACGAGGAGGCGCGTGCTCGTCGCGACGAGGAGCCGCGCGCGGTCGATCCAGCCGGCGGCGGAGGCCGGCTCGCCGAAGGAGCGCACCCGCCCCTCGCCGTGGAGATGGCCGGCGAGGATGTCGAACCAGAACAGAGCGCCGCGCTCGGGATGCCAGAGCGGGCCCTCGCCGAGCTCGCACGGGGTGTGGTCGAAGATCATCGTGTGCCTCCCGTTCTCGCCTCGTCGAATGAAGCCACCATGGCTTGCGCCCGCGCGCCGACCTGCGCCGCCGGCAGCCCCGGCTCGTAGAGCGCCGTGCCGATGCCGAAGCCCGTCGCGCCGGAAGCGAGCCAGGTCGCGAAATCGGACGGGCCGACGCCGCCGACGGCGAAGATCTCGGTGCCCTTCGGCAGAACCGCCATGAGCGCCTTGGCCGTCGCGGGGCCCGCCTGCGCGGCGGGGAAGAGCTTGAGCCCGTCGGCGCCCGCCTGCAGAGCGGCGAAGCACTCGGTCGCGGTGAAGACGCCGGGCAGTGAGACGAGCCCCGCCGCCTTCGCCGCGCGGATCACGTCCGGGTCGCAATTGGGCGACACCACGAGCCGCCCGCCGGCCTCCTTCACCGCAGCGACCGAGGCGACGTCGAGCACGGTCCCTGCGCCGAACAGAGCGCGGGACCCGAGCGCGTCGACCATGCGGCGCAGGCTCTCGAACGGCTGCGGCGAGTTCAGCGGCACCTCGATGCGGTCGATCCCCGCCGCGACGAGCGCCTCGGCGACGGGAACGGCTTCCGGCGGGGTGATGCCGCGCAGGATGGCGACGAGGGGGCGGCTCACGGCGTATCTCCGGTCTGGGCATGCGCGAGCGCAAGGCCCGAAAGCGTCATCTCGGCCCCGTCCGCGAGGCGCGGCGGGCCGTCGAGCGCCGCGAGCGCGCGGGCATAGAGGCGCGACAGCGACGGCGCGCCCACGATCGCGACACGCGCCCCCGTCCAGAGCGCGCGCGTCGCGGCGAGTTCCGTGCCGATCAGGAGGCCGGAGAGGCGGGCGCGGGCGCGGGCGGGGGGCAGCCCGGCGAGGAGCCCCTCCGCGCGGATCGCGAAGAGCCGCGCCGACAGCCGCTCGGGCGCCGCCTGCGCCGCCGCGACCGCCTCGTCGAAGGCGCCCTCGTCGAAGGCGTCCGACGCGCCGAGGCCGTGGCGCAGCACGGAGCGCTCGGACAGCAGCGCGTAGAGCTCGCCCGTCATGTGCGTCTCGAAGGAGGCGACGCGGCCCTGCGCCACGCGCGCCCATTTGGTGTGCGTGCCGGGCAGGCAGAGGACGCCCTCGAAACCGGGCTCGGCGGCGAGGAAGCCCGCGATCTGCGTCTCCTCCCCGCGCATGACGTCGGCCGGCGCACCCTGTGCGAGGCCGGGGACGATCGAGACGCGCAGCCGCCGATCGCGCGCGGGCGCCGCGACGAGCCGATCGGGCGAGAGCGGCGGGCAGGGCACCATCGCATAGGGCGCGGGCGCCCAGCCCTCGCGGGCGCCGACCATGCCGCAGGCGATGACGGGCACGACGCGGTCCGGCGCGAGCCAGGGCTCGACGAGGGCGAGGAGCGCCGGCTCGAAGGCGTCCGGCGAGAGCCCCGCCATGCCGGCTTCCGATTCCGCCTGTCCGCGCACGCCCTCCGGTCCCATCGCGCAGGCGCGCAGGCGGGAGGTTCCCCAATCGACGGCGATCCAGTCCGCCGCGTCCCGCTCTGCAGCCGGTTCGCCCATCAGCCGGTGACCACCACGCCGCCGTCGATGACGAGTGCCTGGCCGGTCATCATCCGCGAGGCGTCGGAGGCGAGGAACAGGCAGCCGGGCACGATGTCCTGCGGCGCGATCGTGTCCTTCAGGCATTGCCGCTCGAGATGGGCGGCGAGCCCCTCGGGCGTCACCCATTTGTCCTTCTGCTTCTGCGTCATCACCCAGCCCGGCGCGAGGGCGTTGACGCGGATGCGGTCGGGGCCGAATTCGCGCGCGAGGCTGCGGGTGAGCCCGTTGATGCCGGAATTCGCGCTCGTGTAGATCGGGTAGCCGGCATTGCCCATCATGTAGCTGATCGAGGAGAAGTTCACGATCGAGCCGCCGCCCGCGGCCTTCATGCCGGGGATCACCGCCTGCGCGGCGAAGAAATAGGCCTTCAGGTTGATCGCGATCGCCCAATCGAAATAGGCCTCGTCGACCTCGTCGGTCGCGTGGCGCTGGTCGTTCGCCGCGTTGTTGACGAGGATCCGGATCGGCCCGTGCGCCTCCGCGGCCCGCGCGATCGCGCCCTTGAGCGCGGCGATGTCGGTGATGTCGCAAGGAATGAAGAGCGGGCGGTTGCCGGTCGCCTGCGCCATCTCCTCCACGAAGCCGGAGGCGTCCGAGCGCTGCACGAAGGCGACGCGCGCGCCCTGGCGCAGGAAGCCCTCGGTGAGGGCGGCGCCGATGCCGGATCCGCCGCCGGTGATAAAGACGGAGGCGTTCTCGAGATCGGGGAAGCGGGGGAGATTCATCGGGAGCGCTCTCTCGTTCCAGGGGTCGGGCGCGTCGCGTCGCGCAGGAAGGCGGGCATGTAGTCGCCGTGCTCGGCGATCAGCGCGTCGACGAGGGCGCGGATCTGCGCGAGGTCGAGTTCGGCGGCCGTGCGCGGGTCCATCATGGCGGCATGATAGACGTGCTCGCGGCTCTCGGTCATCAGCGCGGCGACGGTGAGCTCCTGCACATTCAGATTGGTGCGGATGAGGGCGACGAGCTGCGGGGGGAGATCGGGAACCACGGTCGGCTGGACGCCGCTCGAATCGACGAGGCAGGGCACCTCCACCGCCGCGCCCTCGGGCAGCTGCGGGATCGCGCCGCGATTGCGCACGTTGCCGTAGATCACCGCCGGCTCGCCGGTGACGATCGCGTTCATGATCGTCGCGGCGTATTCCCGGCTCGGTTCGACCTCGATGCGCTCCGCCGCCCGGTATCGCGCGGCCTGCGCCTCCCAGGCGGCGATCTGCTCCTCGCAGCGGCGGGGATATTCGTCGAGGGGGATGCGGAAGCGCTCGATCAGGTCGGGGCGGTGGCTCTTGAGGAACCAGGGCACGTATTCGGCGAAATGCTCCGAGCTCTCGGTGACGAAATAGCCCAGATGCATCATCGCTTCGTAGCGCACGAGGTTGGGGCAGCGCGGGTTCCAGGCGCTCTCGAGCGGGATGCGCCCGGCGCGGTAGCCCTCGCGCAGGAGCGGGTAGAGGTCGCGCTCGCCCCCGCCCGGCAGCCGCTCGACGAGCTCGAGGAAGAAGGCCATGTGGTTGATGCCCCCCACCCGGTAGCGCAGGCGATCGACGGGGATGCCGAGATCGCGCGCGAGCTCGCCCGCCGTCCCCTGCACCGAATGGCACAGGCCCACCTGCGCGATGTCGGGAAAGCGCGCCCCCATCGCCCAGGTGTTGATCGCCATCGGGTTGACGTATTGCAGCATCAGCGCATCCGGGCACACCTCGCGCATGTCCTGCGCGATCGCCCACAGATGCGGCACGGTGCGCAGGCCGCGCATGATCCCGCCGATGCCGAGCGTGTCGGCGATCGTCTGGCGCAGGCCGAAGCGCTTCGGGATCTCGAAATCCGTCACCGTGCAGGGCCGGTAGCCGCCGATCTGGAAGGCGACCACGACGAAATCCGCTCCCTCCAGCGCCGCGCGGCGATCCGTATGCGTCTCGATCCGCGCCGGCGCGTCGAGGCTCGCCACGAGCTTTTGCGCGACGAGCGCGCTCTCCGCGAGCCGCTTCTCGTCGATGTCCATCAGCGCGACGGTGGCGTCCGCGAGGGCGGGGCGGGAGAGCACGTCGCCGACGATGTTCTTCATGAACACCGTCGAGCCCGCGCCGACGAAGGCGATCCGCGTCATGTCACGGCTCCGGTCACTTGACTGCTCCGAGCGTCAGGCCCGCGATGAAGTGCTTCTGCATCAGGAAGAACATCGCCACCGGCGGCAACGCGGCGACGATCGAGCCGGCGCTCATCATGTTGTAGGCGGCGCGGAACTGGCTGTTGAAGGCGGTGATCCCCGCCGTCACCGGCTGGCTGTCGGCGCCCTGCGTGAGCACGATCGCCCAGAAATAGTCGTTCCAGATGAAGGTGAAGATCAGGACCGCGAGCGCGGCGATGGCGGGCTTCATCAGCGGCAGGACCACGTACCAGAAGATCCGCACCTCGCTCACCCCCTCCACCCGCGCCGCCTCGATCAGCTCGCGCGGGAGCGCGCGAATGAAGTTGCGCATGAACAGGGTGCAGAAGCCGGTCTGGAAGGCGATGTGGAAGAGCACGAGGCCCGTGCGGGTGTCGTAGAGGCCGAGTTCGAGGGTGAGGTCGCGCACCGGCACCATCAGGATCTGGAAGGGCACGAAATTGCCCGCCACGAACATGAAGAAGATCCAGATGTCGCCCTTGAACCGGTACACGGCGAGCGCGAAGCCCGTCATGCAGGAGAGCGCCACCGCCCCGATCACGGTCGGCACCGTGACGAGGAACGAGTTGAGGAGGTAGCGCGGCATGTCGGAGCCGGTGAAGACGCGCCCGTAATTGGCGAGGAGGTCGAAGCGCGAGGGCGGGCCCCAGATGTTGCCGGTGACGAAATCCGCGTCCGGCTTCACCGAGAACAGGGCCACCATCAGGAGCGGCAGGAGCCAGATCGCGAGCGCGATCGGCAGGAGCACCTGGTAGCCGATGCGGACGGGAGCGACGGTGCGGGCGACTGGGGTCGGGAACATGGCTCAGCTCGCCCTCTCGTCGCGATGCATCTTGGCGAGGAAGGCGGCGACGTAGACCATCATGATCAGGAACAGCACCACCGCGATCGCCGCCCCGTAGCCCATCCGGAAGCCGAATTCCGAGAGCGCCACCTCGAACATGTAATAGGCGAGCACGCGGCTCGAGCCGAACGGGCCGCCATTCGTCATCACCGAGACCATGTCGAAGGAGCGCAGCGCCCCGATCACGGTCACCACCAGCGCGATGAAGGTCGCGGGGCGCAGCTGCGGCAGGATCACGTACCAGAGCATCCGCCAGCCCTTCGCCCCGTCGAGCCGCGCCGCCTCGACCTGCTCGGGATCGACCGCGTTGAGCCCCGTCAGGTAGAGGATCATGCAATAGGCCGTCTGCGGCCAGAGCCCCGCGAGGATGATCCCGAAGGTGACCGTGTCGGGATCGCCGAGGATGTTCACCGGCCCGAGCCCGAAGAGCGACAGGATCGGGTTCAGGAGCCCGATCGAGGGATTGTAGAACCAGGCGAAGACGAGCCCGACGACGACCTGCGAGATCACGAAGGGGAAGAAGAAGAGCGACTTGTAGAGCCGGATGAAGCGGACCTTCTGGTTCAGGAACAAGGCGATGAACAGCCCGCCCGGGATCGCGAGCAGATACAGGACGAGCCAGAGCACGTTGTTGGTGAGCGACGTGTAGAAGGCCGGATCGTCGAACAGCTCCTCGTAGTTCCGCAGCCCGATGAAGCGCGCCTCGCCGAGCCCGTCCCACTGGTAGAGCGAGATGTTGAACGATTGGAAGATCGGCGCGACGACGTAGATCGCAAAGAAGATCGCGCCAGGCGCCAGGAACAGGAACGGCGCCAGCGCGAGCTGGTTGGCGCGCCAGAAGCCGCGCGCGCGCATTTCGCGCACAGGTGGAGCCGTCATGTGCATCGCGCGAAGCCTCGTCCGTCGTGTCTCGGCGAGCGGCGTCGCGTCCCCGCGAGCCGCCCGAGCGCGCATGCCGCGCTCGCCCGCGTCGCCCGGATCGCCGTCGGCGTCCGGGACGACGGGTGCGCGGCGGCTAGTCCGCGATCACTCCCGGTAGACCCGCTCGCGCACGCGCTCGAGCCGCGTCAGGATCGCGTCGAGATTGTCGGGGCGCACCATGAATTCCTGGAAGCCCTCCATGG
This sequence comes from Salinarimonas sp., assembly GCF_046292825.1. Classification (GTDB taxonomy): domain Bacteria; phylum Pseudomonadota; class Alphaproteobacteria; order Rhizobiales; family Beijerinckiaceae; genus Salinarimonas. Next base: position 40,897 of record NZ_JBKBQG010000001.1, read on the forward strand.
CCGCCGACGCCATCTCGGCGGGCGCGTCGCGGTCGAAGAACTGGGCGAGCGCGGAGGCGTTGGACAGCATCTCGAAGCCCGCCTGCAGGAACTTGTCGTCGCCCACGCGCGCGTCGCGGTGGACCGGCAATTGGCCGAGCTCCTCGTTGATGATCGTCTGGTTCTCCGGGTCGACGACGAAGCGCAGGAAGGCGCGGGCGGCCTCCTTGTTCTGGGCGCCGGCGGGGATGTGGAAGGTGTCGGTGGGCGCGTCCTCGGCCATCGGGATGCCGGCGGTGATCAGCGGGAACTGGGCGAAGCCGAGCTGATCGTCGGTCAGCCCCGCGTCGCGCAGCGGCGCCACCGCGAAGTTCCCCATGAGATACGCGCCCGCCTCGCCGTTCACGAGGAACGGCAGCGCCTCCTGCCAGGTGAAGCTCGTGTGGTTGTCGACGAAGGCGCCCATGTCGACGAGGGTGCGCCAATTGGCGAAGACCTCGCGCACGCGCTCGTCCGTCCAGGGGATCTCCCCGTTCGTGAGCGCCATGTGGAACTCGTAGCCGTGCGTGCGCAGGCTCAGATAGTCGAACCAGCCCGCGGCCGTCCACAGGAAGCGGGTGCCGATCGTGTAGCACTTGATGCCGTTCTCGAGGAGCGTGCGGCAATTCTCGAGCTCTTCTTCCCAGGTCGTCGCGGCGGTGAGGCCGAGACGATCGAAGATGTCGGAGCGGTAATAGAGCCCCCACTGGTAATAGGTGTAGGGCACGCCCCATTGCCGGCCGTCGATCGTCATCGAGGGCCGCGTTGAGGCGAGCGCCTCGCCGAGTTCGCCCTCCCAGAGGTCCGAGACGTCCTCGAACAGGCCCGCCGCCACGAAGGGCCGCATCCGGTTGCCGGCATACCAGGCGTTCACGTCCGGCGGATTGGCGGTGAGGTAGTTGCGGATCTGCGTCTTGTTGGCCTCGCGGTCGAGCACCGTCAGCTCGATCTCGAGCCCCGGATGCTTCTCCTGGAAGCGGGCGACGAGCCCCTCGATCGCCGAGCGCGGCGCCGGGTTCAGGTCGTTGAAGAAGATCCGCAGATTGCCCGTGAGCTCCTCTGCCTGCGCCGGGCCCGCGAGCGCGGTGCCGAGCGCGAAGGCCGCGAGGCTCGTCGCCAGAATGCCGGAAATGCCTTTTCGCATACGCGTCCTCCTCGTGTTCCGATCCCCATCGGGTTTCATTATTCGAAACTCGGTTTTGCTTCTTGAAACGAGTTCACCGAATGGATAGGCTTTTGTCAACCCTGGGAAGCGCGGGAACGGAATGGACGCGAGACGCAAGGCGGAGGCCGGCGACGGGACGGTCGGCAAGGCGGTGGAGGTGCTGGAGCTCGTTGCCGGCTTCGGGCGCCCCGTGCGCTTCACCGCGATCCTCGCCAGGAGCCACTATCCGAAGGCGACGCTCTACCGGCACCTGCGCACCCTCGTCGCCCAGGATCTCCTCGCCTACGACGAGGAGGCGCAGACCTACGCGCTCGGCATCCGGCTCGTGCGCCTCGCCCACGCCGCCTGGCGGCAGAGCTCGCTCGCCCCGATCGCGCGCGCCCATCTCGACGCGCTCTCGGCCGAGATCGGCGCGACCGTGCATCTCGCCCAGCTCGACCACGCCCACGTCCTCTACGTCGACAAGCGCAATGCCCGCGAGCCGATCGAGATGTTCAGCCAGGCGGGCAAGATCGGCCCGGCCTATTGCACGGGCGTCGGCAAGGCGATGCTCGCCGTCGTCGATCCGCGCTCGCGCCCCGAGCTGATCGCCCAGCAGAGCTTCCATCGCTTCACGCCGCGCACGATCACGCAGGCCGATGCGCTCGAGGCCGAACTCGCGCGCGTGCGGGCGTGCGGCTACGCCGTCGACGACGAGGAGCACGAGCCCGGCATCATCTGCGCCGCGGTGCCGATCCTCACGCGCGCCGGCCGGCTCATGGGGGCTCTCTCCGTCACCTCCTCGACCGCGCGCACGACACTCGACGCCCTCGTCGCCCGCGTGCCCCGCCTCCAGGCGGCGGCTCGTGCGATCGCGGGCGACATGGAGAGCTGGCGCTTTCCGGAGGAGGCGCGGGCGGCGGGGGCAGATTAGGGGAGGATCGAGTCGATGTCGGGTCTCGCTCTGCGCGGTGTGGTGAAGACGTTCGGCGACGCGAAGGTCGTCCACGGGGTCGATCTCGAGGTCGCGCACGGCGAGTTCTGCGTGTTCGTCGGCCCCTCCGGCTGCGGCAAGTCCACGCTGCTGCGCATGATCGCCGGCCTCGAGGAGACGACGGGCGGGGAGATCCACATCGGCGGTCGCGAGGTCACCCGCCTCGATCCGGCGAGCCGCGGGGTGGCGATGGTGTTCCAGAGCTACGCGCTCTACCCGCACATGAGCGTCGCCGAGAACATGGGCTTCGGGCTCAAGATGAACGGTCGGCCCAAGGCCGAGATCGCCGAGAAGGTCGCCCGCGCCGCCGAGATCCTGCGGCTCGGCGACTATCTCTCCCGCAAGCCCAAGCAGCTCTCCGGCGGGCAGCGCCAGCGCGTCGCCATCGGGCGCGCGATCGTGCGCGGGCCGGAGGTCTTCCTGTTCGACGAGCCGCTCTCCAATCTCGACGCCGAGCTGCGGGTCGAGATGCGCGTCGAGATCGCGCGCCTGCATCGCGAGATCGGCGCGACGATGGTCTACGTGACCCACGACCAGGTCGAGGCGATGACGCTCGCCGACAAGATCGTCGTGCTCCGCGGCGGCCGCGTCGAGCAGGCCGGGCGCCCGCTCGACCTCTATCGCGACCCGGACAACCGCTTCGTCGCCGGCTTCATCGGCTCGCCTGCGATGAATTTCCTCGATGCGCGGGCGGGCGCCGGAAGCGTGTCGGTGCCCGGGCTGGGCGACGCCTTCGTGCCGAGCGGGGCCGCGCGCGGGGCGGGCGAGGAGGCCGTCGTCGTCGGCATCCGCCCGCAGCACCTGCGCATCCTCCCCGGCGAGAGCCACCGCGTCGAGATGACCGAGGCGCTCGGCGGCGTCTCCTACGTGCACGCGATCGCGCCCACCGGCGAGAAGCTCGTCGCCGAGACCCGCGACGATGTGATCCACCCGCCCGGCGCCCGCATCGCGCTCGCCGTCGACCCCGAGCACCTGTTGCTCTTCCGCGCGCGCGACGGCGCCCGCCTGCGCGCCTGAGGGGCGGCGATCGTCTCGCGGCCCCCGGAACGCCTCCATCCGGCACACGTTGGCGGCACGGCGTACCCCCGGCGCCGCTGCCCGCAACGATCGCCAGTGGAGACGACTTCATGTTTCGCATGAGCTGCCCCGTCGCGCCCTCGCGCGCGCCCTCGCGCCGAGCCGTTCTCGGCGGCCTCGGCGCCCTGCTCGCGGGGACGACAGCGCTCGGCCGCGCCCCCGCCCTCGCCCACACCCAGACGGTGCACGGGCAGGGCGGCGGCATGACGCTCGGCTTCGACCCCGCCTATGTGCGCGGCGCCGTCGAGCCCTTCGCGCGCACCACCCTCTATGCCGGCGAGCGGCTCACCTGGCCGATGATCGGGCCGGGCTTTTCGAAGGAGGCGGCGATCCCGCCGCATCTGTGGGGGATGCTCTACGACGATTGGCGCCCGGCCATGGAGGAGGAGGGGCTCTCCGTCTTCCTCCAGGGTCTCGAGAATCGCGGGCCGGACAACGCCCGCAAGCGCATCTACACCTCCGCGCTCACCCCCGATCTCTACGAGCGCCATTACCGCCCGAAGGTCGCGCGCTTCCTCGAGCGCCTGTTCGATCCCGCCCACGAGGGCGAGCCGCTGATGGCGCGCTATTACGAGGATTATTGGGATCTCTACTGGGACCTGCATCTGGGCGTGCGCGACGACGCGATCCCGCCCGAGGTGCGCGAGATCGGCAACGCCTTCAACGCGGTGATCGGCTTCTGGGACCCGCGCTCGGAGGAGGTCTACCGCGCCTATATGCGCGTGCGCGAGCTGCGGCCCGGCCTGCGCGATTGGATCGACGCGCGGCTGCAGGACATCCTCGACGGCAATGTCGAGAACCCCGAGGCGACGATCGCCCATTACTGGCTCGTCAATGGCGGGGGCGGCGAGAACTTCAGGCGCGAGGACGTGGTCTTCGAGTGCTTCCACAATTTCCTCGCCTTCTCGCAATGGGGCAACACGCTCTATCGGATCATGGACCGGCTCGACCGCGAGAACGGGGACGCGGCGGTGCGCGACGCCTTCGACGCGGCGCTCGCCGATCCCGACGTGCGCGACGAGGACGGCCCGTTCACGCGGCTCGATCGGCTGACGATGGAGCTGTTCCGCACGATCTCGCCCAATACGGGCAGCCTCTCGACGCTCGCCGTGGCGCAGGAGGAGGACGAGCCGGTGGAGCACGCCTTCATCCTCCATCCGCATCCCGAGACGAGCGACGATCCGCGCCATTGGGAGGACCCGCAGGCCTTCGATCCGGACCGCTATCTGCGCGTTCCGACGAGCGCGCAGATCGACGAGGAGGCCTGCGCCGGCGCCGGGCTCGCCCGCTGCCCGTTCTCCCTCGTCGCGGCGGAGATGCCGGAGGAGCGCGACGTGCTGATGAGGAATTCGGGCTTCGGCACCGTGTTCGCGACGGTCGAGGGGCGCGATTTCCCCGTCGTCGATCATGCCGGCTTCGCACCGTTCGGCTTCGGCTATCGGCGCTGCGCCGGCGAATGGCTGACGATCGACTTCTTCAACGACGTCCTGCGCAAGATCCACGCGGAGAGCATCGTCTTCGCCCGCGCCGAGGTCGACGAGCCCGAGCGCCTGCCGGTGGGACCGGTGACCGTGATCGAGGACGACATCGCCTTCGAGCGCGCCTGAGCCGGCCGGGGAGGGGGCGTGCGTGCGCGCGCGCTCCCGGTCTGTTCCCCTTTCGGTCCAGTCGTGCTAGACGAGGCGCATGTCTGCGAGCGCGCCTCTCCCCGACGACTTCCCCGGCCTGCGACCCGACGGCCGCCAATCGCCCGCCGCGCTCGCGATCCAGCGCGGCGTGCGGCGGATGCTCGCGGCGATGGATTGCGCGAGCCTGTGCGAGTTCACCCTGCGCTCGGGGCGGCGGGCGGACGTGATCGCGCTCGCGCGCGACGGCTGCGTCTCGATCGTCGAGATCAAATCCAGCGTGCGCGATTTCCGCGCCGACCGGAAATGGCCGGATTACCGCGATTTCTGCGACCGGCTCTATTTCGCGGTCGATGCGTCGACCCCCCTCGACATCCTGCCGCCGGAGACCGGGCTCATCCTCGCCGACGGCTACGGCGCGGAGATCCTGCGCGAGCCGCCCCACCACCCCCTCGCGCCCGCCCGCCGCAAGGCCCTGACGCTACGCTTCGCCCGCGCCGCCGCCGCCGGCCTCCACGCCGCGACGGACCCCGAGGCGCGGGGCTTTCTGGGCGGGTTGTCGGAGGGTTGAGGGGGGCCGGGGATGACACCGCTGGAACACCCCGAAGCGCGATCGCAGGTCGGCTACGACCTCCCGGCCTCCAGCACCGCGTACACGTCCCCCGAATTCGCCTCGTGGGGGAGCGCGTCGAGGATGTCGGCCATGCGCGCGGCGGGAACCGTCTCGTCGGCGAGGGCGGCCGTCTCGCCGAGCGAGAGGGCGAAGCGGTAGGGCGCGCGCGCGGCGAGCCGCAGGAGGGCGCGCTGCGCGACGTCGCGCGCGATCGTCGTGAACTCGAAGGAGAGCGCCGGCACCGGCTGCGTGAGGCCGGCGAGCACCTCGTCCTCGAAGCCCTCCACGTCGATCTTGACGAAAGACGGGGAGCCGTGCGCGGCGATCAGCGCGTCGAGCGTCGTCATCGGCACCTCGATCTCCCGGTCCCAGGCCTGCCCCTCCCAGCCGCGCGCGCCCGCCGCCGCGGCGACGAAGGCGCTCGAGGCGGTCGTGACGGTGGGGTTCGCCGTGTTGACCGCAAGCCGCACCGTGCCGATCGCTCCCCCCGCGGCCGCCTGCACGAGCGCCACGTCCGCGTCGCGCCCGTGGATCAGGCGCAAGGCGCGCATCGCGGCGGGCTGCGGCTCGAGCGCGACGACGCGCGCGCCGAGCCGGCGGAAGCTCGCGGTGCGGTCCCCGACATGGGCGCCGATATCGAAGGCGAGATCGCCGGGGCGGACGAAACGCCGGTAGAGCGCATCGAGCGCCGCCCGCCGCGCGGGATCGCCGTGATAGAGGCGCAGGGAGCGCCCGATGGCGCGCGCGTTCGGCTTCATCGCAGGGAGCCCTCCCGCGCGGCGAGCGCCGCGAGCGCACGCGGCATCTCCCGCTCCTCGGGGATCGCGCACAGGCCAGCGCGCGCGAAGAGCGCTCCCAGGCGTGGATCGGCGGTGATCACGGCGAACGGCACCGCGAGAAGATAGCCGGCGCAGAACAGGAGCGCCACCGGCAGCGCGGCCGGGATCGTCGCCGCGACGACGGCGAGGATGCCGACGCCGAAGGCGGTCGCGGGCCAGCCGAAGCGCAACGCCTCGCCCCAGGAGACGCGATGGGCGTCGCGCGCCTGCCCGGTCCAGCCCGTGCCGCGCCCGAGCGCGAGCCCCAGCATGAACAAGGTGAGCCGCATCGAGGCCACGGCGCCGAGGATCGCCGAGAAGACGAGCTCGATCGCCGCCCCCGCCGCGAAGCGCCCCGCGCCCCCATAGGCCGCGACGCCGCCCTTCGTGAGCGCGAGATCGAGGAAGCCGATCACGCGCGGCGCGGTCGAGAGGGCGAGGAAGGCGAGATAGAAGGCGATCGCCGCCGCCACGGGGAAGGCGGCCGGGTCCGTCGTCGCCGCGATGACGGGCGCGAGCGCGAGGACGAGCGTCATCGCCGGCACCGCGGCGAACATCGCGATCGCGGTCACGAGCTGCACCCGGCTCGTCGGCACGAGGCCGGAGAGGCCGACGAGCTTGAGATATTGCAGGTTGCCCTGACACCAGCGCAGGTCGCGCTTCGAGAAATCGAGGAGCGTCGGCGGGTTTTCCTCCCACGAGCCGCCCTCGCGCGGCAGCACGCGCACCTCCCAGCCCGCGCGCCGCATCAGGACGGCCTCGACCTGATCGTGCGAGAGGACCGGGCCGCCGAGCGGCGGCGCCCCGCGCAAGGTCGGCAGCCGGCAATGGCGTCGGAAGGGGGCGATGCGCACGACGGCATTGTGCCCCCAATAGGGTCCGCAATCCCCCGTCCACCAGGCCGAGCCGAGCGTGTAGGGCCGCATCCCGTGGCGCATGCCGAACTGGAAGATGCGCGCGAAGGCGCTTGTCGACGGCGCTCCCACGACGAGGCTCTGCAGGATGCCGATGCGCGGGTTCGCCTGCACGATGCGGACCATGCGCAGGATCGCGTCCGCGCTCATCAGGCTGTCGGCATCGAGCGTGAGCATGAGCTCGTAATCGCGCCCCTGCCGCTCGAGGAAATCGCGGATGTTGCCGGCCTTGTAGCCGGTGTTGCGCGCGCGGCGGCGATAATGGATGCGCTCGGCCCCCGCCCCGGCCTGCGCCTTCCATGCGGCGATCGCGGCCTCCTCCTCGTCGGCGATGGCGGGATCGCTCGTGTCGGAGAGGACGAAATAGGCGAAGGCGTCGCCGGCGCCGGTCTCCTCCAGGCCCTCGCGCACGATCGCGAGACGGGCGAGCGCGCGGGCGGGGTCCTCGTTGCGAACGGTCATCACGATCGCGGTCGCCGCGACGATCGGCGCGTCCGTGTCCCCCGCCGCCGCGAAGGGGGCCACGGCGGCGATCGGATCGGGCGAGAGCCGTGCGATCGCAAAGCCGATCGCGGCGTTGACGAGGCCGAGCACCGTCCAGGGCGCGCAGATTGCGAAGGCGAGGAGGAAGGCGAGATCGACGAGGGAGAGACCGTCCGCCGCGAGGATCGCGCCCGCCCCGCCGACGAGCGCGAGGGTGCCGGTCCCGACGAGGCCCGCGACGAGGAGGCGGCGGCGGCGCCACGTCCGCGCCGTCGCGCCGGTCATCTGGACGGGGCGCGCATCCGTATGGGAAGAAGCGAGCGGCGTCGCCTCGCGGAGGCCGGTCGGTCGCACGAGATCGTTCATCCTTCCTCCGCTTGCGGCGTTTCTTCAGATTGCGACGGCGTCAGGCGCCGACGAGGACGACGAGGATCGGACGCGCCCCATGCACGAAGCACGCTCTCTCTGGTACGCGGCACGGGGCAAAGTGGACCTGCGGCGCGCGCCGCTTCCGCCCCGCCGCGACGATGCGGCGCGGATCGAGACGCTGTGGACGGGTCTCAGCCGCGGCACGGAGCGTCTCGTGTTCGAGGGCCGCGTGCCGGCCTCCGAGCGCGAGCGCATGCGCGCGCCGCTCCAGGAGGGCGATTTCCCGTTCCCCGTGAAATACGGCTACAGCGCGGTGGGCATCGTGCGCGAGGGGCCGGTCGCGCTCCTCGGCCGCAACGTCTTCGCGCTCGCGCCCCATCAGGACCTGTTCGACGCTCCCCTCTCCCTCCTGCAACCCGTGCCCGACGACGTGCCGGCGCGCCGCGCCGTGCTCGCGGCCAACATGGAGACGGCGCTCAACGCGGTCTGGGACGGCGGCGTCGCGCCCGGAGACCGGGTGGTGGTGATCGGGGCGGGCATGGTGGGCGCGCTCATGGCGTATCTTTGCGCGCGCATCCCCGGCACGCGGACGACCCTCGTCGACGTCGTGCCCGAGCGCCGCGCGATCGCGGACGCGCTCGGCTGCGGCTTTTCGAAACCGCTCGACGCGCCGGGCGACGCGGACGTCGTCTTCCACGCCTCCGCCACCGCGGCGGGCCTCTCCTGCGCGCTCGCCTGTGCGGGCGACGAGGCGCGGGTCGTGGAATTGTCCTGGTACGGCGAGCGGCCGGTCGAAATCGGGCTCGGCGCCCAATTCCACGCGGGCCGCCTCACCCTCGTCTCGAGCCAGGTCGGCCGGGTGCCGCCCATGCGCCGCGCGCGCTGGACGACCGGGCGCCGGCTCGCGACCGCGCTCGCCTTGCTAGCCGATCCGCTCCTCGACGCGCTGATCACGGAAGAGGTGCCCTTCGAGAGCCTCCCCGAGACCCTGCCGCGCCTCCTCGCCGCGGACGCGCCCGGCCTCGCCACCGCCATCCGCTATCGCGGCCGAGATCACTGACACGACACCCGAAGAAGAGGAAAGCCGATGTACGCCGTCGAGGTCCGCGATCACGTGATGATCGCCCATTCGTTCCGAGGAGACCTGTTCGGTCCCGCCCAGAAGCTGCACGGGGCGACCTTCGTCATCGACGTCGCCTTCTTCCGCGAGGATCTGTCGCCCGACGGCGTCGTCGTCGACATCGGCCGCGCGCACGAGGCGCTGAAGGCGACGCTCGCGCCGCTCAATTACCAGAACCTCGACGAGCTGCCGCAATTCTCGGGGCTCAACACGACGACCGAATTCCTCTGCAAGCACGTCTTCGACGCGATGGCCGACGCCGCTCGGACGGGACGGCTCGGGCCGGGCGGCGAGGGGATCGTGCGCATCAAGGTGACGATCTCGGAGAGCCACGTCGCGCGCGCCTGGTACGAGAGCGCGCTGTGAGCGCTCCGCTGCGCGCCGTTCTCGCCTTCCCCGGAGACCTCGACACGCCGACCGGCGGCTACGCCTATTGCCGGGCGGTGCTCGCGCGGCTCGGGTGTCACGGCGTCGAGGCCCGCCCGCTCTCGCTGCCGGCGTCCTTTCCCGCGCCGGAGGCGGGCGACGTCGCCGAGGCGATCGCGCGGCTCGCGGCGATCGAGGCCTCCGACGCGCTCCTCGTCGACGGGCTCGCCTACGGCGTCCTGCCGGCGCCGGCGCTCGAAAAGCTCGCGCGCCCGCTCGTCGCCCTCGTCCACCACCCGCTCGGGCTGGAGGCCGGTCTCGCGCCCGAGCGCGCGCGCGATCTCCTCGCGATGGAGGCGGCGGCGCTCGCGCGGGCGACGCGCATCGTCGCGGCGAGCCCGACGACGGCGCGGGTGATCGTCGACGATTTCGGCATCCCCGCCGACCGCGTCCACGTCGCCTTGCCCGGCACCGACCCGGCGCCGCGGGCGACGGGTTCGGAGAACGGCGGGCCGCTGCAGATCCTCGCGCTCGGCGCCGTGACGCTGCGCAAGGGCTTCGACCTCCTCGTCGAGGCGCTCGCGCCGCTCGCGGACCGCTCCTTCATCCTCACCATCGCCGGGCCGATCGACCGGGACGATGCCTGCGTCGCGGCCCTGCGCGAGAGGATCGCCGAGGCGGGCCTCGCCGACCGGGTGATCGTCACCGGCACGCTGGAGCCCGTCGCCCGCGACGCGGCGCTCGCAGGGGCCGACCTGTTCGTGTCGTCCTCGCTCTACGAGGGCTACGGCATGGCGCTCGCGGAGGCGCTGGCGCGGGGGCTGCCGATCGTCGCCTCGACGGGCGGGGCCGCCCACGAGACGGTGCCCGACGAGGCCGCCCTGAAGGTGCCGCCCGGCGATGTCGCCGCGCTTTCCGACGCGCTCGCCCGCGCCATCGACGACGCGGCCCTGCGCGCGCGGCTCGCCGACGCGTCCTTCGCGGCGGGCGCGCGCCTGCCGACCTTCGACGATACCACGCGCATCGTCGCCCAGGCTCTGCGCGAGAGCCTCGGCGCGCCCTCCGGAGCCTCGAGATGAGCGGATTCTCCCCCGATTGGCTCGATCTGCGCGAGGGCGCGGACCATCGCGCGCGCGACGCGGGCCTCGTGGCCCGCCTCGCCGAGGCGCTCGCGACCCGGCCCGCGCCGCTCGCGATCGTCGATCTCGGCTGCGGGCTCGGCTCGAACCTGCGCGCGCTCGCGCCCCGCCTGCCGCCTCGGCAGTCCTGGCGCCTCGTCGACCACGATCCGGCGCTGCTCGCCGCCGCCCGCGAGCGGCTCCTCGCCTGGGCCGAGACGGGGGAGGAGAGGGCGGACGGGTCGCTCGTGTTGCGGCACGGCGCGGCGACGCTCGCGGTGTCCTTCCACGAGGCCGATCTCGTCGCGGGGCTCGAGGCCGCGCTCGGCCCGCGCCCGGACCTCGTCACCGCCGCCGCTCTGTTCGACCTGTGCTCGGAGACCTTTCTCGCGCGCCTCGCGGATGCGGTCGCCGCGCACGGGGCGCTGTTCTACACGGCGCTCACCTACGACGGGCGCGAGACCTGGACGCCGCCCCATCCGGCGGACGCGGACGCGCTCGCCGCCTTCCTCGCCGACCAGCGCACCGACAAGGGATTCGGCCCCTCCGCGGGCCCAGACGCGAGCGCGGTCCTCGCCCGCCTCCTCGCCGCGCGCGGCTATCGCACGCAAGAGGCGGACAGCCCCTGGCGGCTCGCCGCGGGCGACGATTCCGACCTGATCCGGGCCCTGGCGCAGGGTCAGGCGCAGGCGCTCGCCGGGCGCCTGCCGGAGGCCGTGCGGGCGGATTGGCGCGCGGCGCGCGAGAGCGCGCGGGCGGCGTCGATCGGGCATGTCGATCTCCTGGCCGTCCCGGAGGGGTGAGCGGGGCGCGCGCGCCCACGCTTCTCGTGCACCTTCTCGTCCCGCTTCTTGCCAGGCCGGCGCTCGCGTGCCACCTTCCGCGCCGACTTGGCACCCGCTCGAGCGTCGTGATGAGCTTCTCCCCCATACCCGTCTTCGATGGCCACAACGACGCGCTGCTGCGTCTCCTGCGCGCCGGTTGCGGGTCCGAGGCGGCCTTCGTCGAGGGCGAGCCCGCGTGTCATCTCGATCTGGAGCGGGCGCGCGCGGGCCGGATGGTCGGCGGCTTCTTCGCGATCTACGTGCCGGACGAGGCCGTCGACGGCGCCGAGATCGACGCGCTGATGAGCCTTCCCGCCTACGACGTGCCGCTGCCCGCCCCGCTCGATCCGGCCTACGCGACGCGCACCGCGCTCGCCATGATGGCGATCCTGATCCGGCTCGGGCGGATCTCGCGCGGGGCGGTCCGGCTCGTCGGCTCGGTCGCCGAGATCGAGGCCGCGATGGAGGACGGCGCGCTCGCGGCCCTGCCCCACATGGAGGGCGCGGAGGCGATCGACCCCGATCTCCACGCGCTCGAGGTCTTCCACGCGGCGGGGCTGCGCTCGCTCGGCCCCGTCTGGAGCCGCCCGACGATCTTCGGCGAGGGCGTGCCCTTCCGCTATCCCTCCGGCCCCGATATCGGCGGCGGGCTGACCGAGCACGGCAAGCGGCTCGTGCGCGCCTGCAACCGGCTCGGCATCCTCGTCGATTGCTCGCATCTCAACGAGAAGGGTTTTCAGGACGTCGCCCGCATCTCGGACGCCCCGCTCGTCGCGACCCATTCGAACGCGCACGCGCTCTGCCCGCACGCGCGCAACCTCACCGACCGCCAGCTCGACGCGATCCGCGCGAGCGGGGGCGTGGTGGGGCTCAATTTCGCGACCTCCTTCATCCGTCCGGACGGCCGGCGCGAGCCCGACACGCCGCTCTCGATGATGGTCGATCAGATCGGCTATCTCGTGGACCGGCTCGGCATCGACGGCGTCGCGCTCGGCTCGGATTTCGACGGCGCCACCATCCCCGACGCGATCGGCGACGCCTCGGGCCTCCAGCGCCTGTTCGAGGCCCTCTCCGCCCGCGGCTACGACCGCGATGCGCTCGAGCGGATCGGATACCGCAACTGGCTGAGGGTGCTGCGGGTGACGCTCGGAGGGTGATCATACTCCCCTCTCCCGAAGGGGCTACGGCGCGCACGCATCGTGGTCCCTGCATGCGTTTGGCCAAAACGGTGCTGCCGATCGGTGCGGTCGCTCTCCTTCCCCTCAGGGGAAGGTGGCTCCGACCCCGAACAGGGGTCGGAGACGGATGGGGTCTTTCGAACCGAAGGGTCGAAGGGGCGTCGGGCTTCTCCTTACGTACGGCGGTCTACGACGACGCCCCTTCGCCGCTTGCGCGGCGAAAAACCCCATCCGACCCGTCGGCATCGCCGCCGGGCCACCTTCCCCTGAGGGGAAGGAGAGCGGCGGCGGACGGTTCGACGTCGAGGCTCCCGGTCACGCGCGGCGCGCGACCCGTGGAGCCCGCATCGGATCCCGTATTCCCTCACCCCTGCCCCTCTCCCTTTCGGGAGAGGGGTTCTCGCCGCTTTGCGTCGCGCAGGATCTCGCGGGCGGCGTTGCGGCCGGGGAGGCCGGTGACGCCGCCGCCGGGGTGGGTTCCCGAACCGCACATGTAGAGGCCGGGGAGGGGCGAGCGGTGGTCGGCGTGGCCGAGCACCGGGCGGGCGGAGAAGATCTGCCCGAGCGAGAGCGCGCCGTGGAAGATGTCGCCGCCGATAAGCCCGAATTCCCGCTCGAGCCCGGCTGGCGAGAGCACCTGGCGGGCGATCACCGAGGCGGCGAAGCCGGGCGCATGCGCGTCGACGGTGGCGATCATCAGATCCGCGACTGTCTCCTCGTGCGCGTCCCAGGAGGCGCCGCCGGGGAAATCGGCCGGGAGTTCGGGCAGGACGTGCTGGCAGAACAGGCTCGCCACGTGCGCGCCCTCCGGCGCGAGACTGTCGTCGAGCGTCGAGGGGATCAGCATCTCGACGATCGGCGCGCGCGACCAGCCATGGGCGCGGGCATCCGCATGAGCGCGGTCCATATAGGCGAGGGAGGGGGCGATCACGATGCCCGCCGTGTGGTGGTCGGCCGCCTCGCGACCGGGCCGGGCGGTAAAGCTCGGCAGCTCCGAGAGCGCCACGTTCATCCGGAAGGTGCCCGAGCCGCATTTGTAGCGGCGGATGCGCTCGCGGAAATCGGCCGGGAGCACCGCCGGATCGACGAGCCGCTCGAACAGGAGTTTGGGGTTGACGCTCGCCGCGACGCGCCCCGCGCGGTGGACCCGCCCGTCCTCCGTCACGGCTCCGACCGCGCGCCCCTTCTCGACCAGGATCTCGCGCACGCCGGCCCCGGTCTCGATCGCGACGCCCGCCTCGAGACAGGCCGCGCGCATCGCCTGCGTGATCGCGCCCATGCCGCCGATCGCGTGCCCCCAGACGCCCTTCTTGCCGTTGACCTCGCCGAAGCAATGATGCGCGAGGACGTAGGCCGTGCCGGGATGGTAGGGGCTCGCGAAATTGCCGACGACGGCGTCGAAGCCGAACAGGGCCTTGATCGGCTCGCTCTCGAAGAAGCGGTCGAGATAATCCGCGGCCGAGGCGGTGAAGATCTCGAGGAGCTCGCGGCGGGTCTCCATCGGCAGGCCCGCGACCTGCCGCCCGAGCGCGCCCGCGCGCCAGAGCTGCGGGAGCGCGGCGAGGAGGCCGCCTTCGGTGACGTTCGGCGGCGTCCGCCCGACGAGGACGCGCAGGAGATCCACCACCGCGTCGAGGCGCGCCTCGTAGGCGTCGAGCGCCTCGACGTCGCGGGTCGAGAAGCGGGCGAGCGACGCGCGGGTGCGGCCGGGGCCGGCTTCCAGCGCGCGCCCGTCGGGGAGCGGCAGGAAGTTCTGCATGCGCCGCTCGACGATCCGCAGCCCGTGCCGCGGCAGGTCCATCGCCCGGATCACCCCCGGATCGAGGAGCGAGACCGTGTAGGACGCGACCGAATTGCGGAAGCCGGGGTGGAATTCCTCCGTCACCGCCGCCCCGCCGACGACCGCGCGCCGCTCGAGCACGCGCACGGACAGACCCGCCGAGGCGAGATGGTGGGCGCAGACGAGGCCGTTATGGCCGCCGCCGACGACGAGGACATCGGTCATGGCAGAGGGTCCGGACGAGACGCGAGACGCATCGGCGAGGCATAGCCGATCCGGGCGGGGGCGTGAAGGACGCGCGGGCGCGCGGCCTCAGCCCCGCGCCGCGCTCTTCGCCTTCTCCACCCAGCGCCCCTCCTCGTCCTGCGCCCAATAGGACGCCTCGAGGCCGGCGGCGACGACGGCGCGCCAGCGCTCGCGGGCGGTCTGCGTCGCCTCCGGATCGGCGCCATCGAAGACGAGGAGGACGCGCGCGAAGGCGCTCGGATCGGCCGGCAGCGGGGCGCCGTCGACGAGGAAGAGCGCCTCCGGCCGGCCCGGGCGCGGCGGCGGCTGCGGGGCCGCCGCGATCACGATCTCGGCCTCGCCCGCCTCCGGGTCGCGATCGGTGACGTGGGGGAGGAAGCTCTCCTCGTCGTAGGTCCACAGGAGCGTGTCGAGCGCGTCGCGGCGCTCGGGCGTCGCGGTCTCGACCACGACCCGCATGCCGGCCGCGCGCGCCTTCTCGACGAGGCGGGGGAGCGCCTCGGCGAGCGTCGCGCGCTGGAGCTGGTAGAAGCGGACCTCGCTCAAACGGGGCCCTCCCCGCGCCCGCCGGGCGCGCTCATCCCTCGTAGGCGTCGCGGACGAGGCGGTCGACGAGGCGCACGCCGTAGCCCGAGCCCCAGGACTTGTTCACGTCCGTCTGCGGCGCCGCCATCGCGGTGCCGGCGAGGTCGACATGCGCCCACGGCGTGTCCTCGACGAAGCGCTTGAGGAATTGCGCCGCGGTGATCGCGCCGCCGTTGCGCCCGCCGGTATTCTTCATGTCGGCGAATTTCGAATCGATCTGCTTGTCGTAGGCCGGCCCGAGCGGCATCCGCCAGAGCTTGTCGCCCGACGCCTCGCCGGCCGCCAGGAGCTTGCCCGCGAGCGCGTCGTCGTTGCAGAACAGGCCCGCATATTCCTGGCCGAGCGCGACGATGATCGCCCCCGTCAGCGTCGCGAAATCGATCACCGCGTGCGGCTCGTGCTCGCGCCGCACGTAGGTGAGGAGGTCGGCGAGCACGAGGCGGCCCTCGGCGTCGGTGTTGATGATCTCGACCGTCTGCCCCGAGAGCGTCTCGACGATGTCGCCGGGGCGCTGGGCGCGGCCGTCGGGCATGTTCTCGACGAGGCCGATGATGCCCACCACGTTCGCCTTGGCCTTGCGGGCGGCGAGCGCGTGCATGGCGCCGACGACGCAGGCGGCGCCCGCCATGTCGCCCTTCATGTCCTCCATGCTGGCGGCGGGCTTGATCGAGATGCCGCCGGTGTCGAAGACGACGCCCTTGCCGACGAGCGCGAGCGGCTTGTCCTTCTTCGCGCCGCCCTGCCAGTGCATCACCGCGACCCGCGCCGGCCGCTCGGAGCCCTGGGCGACGCCGAGCAGCGCGCGCATGCCGATCTTGGCGAGCTGCTTCTCCTCGAGGATCGTCACCTCGACGCCGAGCTTCTCGAGATCGCGCGCGGCCTCCGCGAACTCGACCGGGCCGAGCGCGTTCGCCGGCTCGTTGACGAGGTCGCGGCAGAGATTGACGCCGGCGGCGAGGCTCTCGCGCGTCTTGGCGGCCTTCTTGGCGGCGGACGCGTCGGCGCAGGCGATCGCGAGACGCCCGCCGCCCTTCTCCTCCTCGTCGTCGCCGCCCTTCTTGCCCGCCTTCGACTTGTAGCGGTCGAACTTGTAGGCGCGCAGGCGGGCGCCGAGCGTGATCTCGGCGATCGCCTCCGCGTCGAGGGCGAGGTCGGGCGCGTCGGCGATCAGCGTCGCCTCGCGCCCCGCGATCTTGCCCTGGATCACCGCGCCGAGCGCGACGAGGTCGAGGCCCGCGCGGTCCTTCTCCCCGCCGAGGCCGACGACGATCAGCCGATCGGCGGACAGGCCCGCGGGGGCGGCGATCGTCAGCGTCGACTTGGCCTTGCCCTTGAAGCGCTCCGCCTTCGCCGCGCGCGCGATCAGCCCCGCGCCGTCGCCGAGAAGCTCGCGCGCCGTCGCGCCGAGCGCGAGCGCGTCGGAGACGAGAACGACGAGGTCTCCTGATTCGGGGAGGGTGGGGGCGGTGAACTCGATCTTGAGGGCGTCGGCCATAGGTACCTCGTACGCGCGCGCCCGGCTCGGATTTCGGCGCGCATCGCCCTCAACTTAAGCGTCGCGTGCGCGGGAGCAAGCCCGATGGCGCGTTCACGATCCGTCAACCATCCTCGCCGACCCTTCTCTCATGATCCTGCGCGCGCTGGCCGTCCTCGTCGTCCTCCTCCTCCTCCTCGCTCCCTTCAGCGGCGCGGGCGCGCAGACGCCCGGCACGCTCGATCCGAGGCCGCTCCCGCCGCTCGCGAACCCTGCCGATCCGACTCTCGCGGCAAAGGAGCTGTTCGGGCGGGCGCTCGCGCCGGCGCCGCTCGCGGCGCGCGCGCTCGGCTCCTATGCGCGCGGCTGCCTCGCGGGGGCGGTGGCGCTGCCCGTCGACGGGCCGGCCTGGCAGGTCATGCGCGTCTCGCGCGGCCGCAATTTCGGGCATCCCGCGCTCGTCTCGTTCCTGGAGCGCTTCGCCGAGCGCGCGGTGGCGGTCACGGGCTGGCCCGGGCTCCTCGTCGGCGACATTTCCCAACCCCGCGGCGGGCCGATGATGTGGGGCCATGCCTCCCACCAGATCGGCCTCGATGCGGACGTCTGGCTGATGCCGATGCCGACGGGCGGGGTCGATCGCGCGGCACGCGAGACGATGATGGCGCAGAGCGTCGTGGCGGCGAGCGGGACCGACGTCGATCCGCGCGTCTGGACGCAGGCCCATGTCCGCCTCCTCGAGCTCGCCTCGCGGGCGGGGGAGGTCGAGCGCATCTTCGTCAACCCGGCGATCAAGCGGGCTCTGTGCCGCGACGTGCGGGGCGACCGCACCTGGCTCGGCAAGATCCGGCCGATGTGGGGGCACGATTACCATTTCCACATCCGCCTCGCCTGCCCGCCCGGCGAGAGCGGCTGCGAGCCGCAGACCCCCGTCCCGCCGGGCGAGGGCTGCGACGCGAGCCTCGATTGGTGGTTCTCGCGAGAGGCCCGCACGCCGAGCCGCCCGTCCACGCCGCCCCGCGAGACGACGCTCGCCGACCTGCCGGAGGCCTGCCGGCGCGTTCTCGTCGCGCAATGAGCCTCTAAATCTTCGTTTCGAGCATCGTCTTGTCCACCAACCGGCATCCACCTGGTGGGATGATGCTCGAGGATCGCACGCGGAAACGCGCTTTCCCCTTGACCATCGAGGCGTCGCGCGCTTGATCTCCCCGGCGCAACAGCGAGGCCGAGATGAGCGACCTGAACGAACTCGAACGCGACCTTCTCGCCAAGGTCGAGGCCGCGGCGGACGAGACCGAGCTCGAGACCGTGCGCGTCTTCGCGCTCGGCAAGAAGGGGATCGTCTCCGAGAAGCTGAAGAGCCTCGGCGCGATGAGCCCCGAGGAGCGCAAGACGATGGGCCCGGCGATCAACGGGCTGCGCGACACGGTCGCCGCCGCGATCGGCGCCCGCAAGGAGCGGCTCGAGGCCGCCGCGCTCGACGCGCGCCTCGCCTCCGAGCGCGTCGACGTCACGCTCCCCGTCCGCGAGAGCCCCGAATCGCGCGGGCGCGTCCACCCGATCAGCCAAGTCTTCGACGAGCTGACCGCGATCTTCGCCGACATGGGCTTCTCGGTGGCGGAAGGTCCCGACATCGAGACGGACTACTACAACTTCACGGCGCTCAACTTCCCCGTCGGCCATCCGGCGCGGGAGATGCACGACACCTTCTTCATGCGCGCCGACGCGGCGGGCGAGCGCAAGGTGCTGCGCACCCACACCTCGCCGGTGCAGATCCGCACCATGGAGAGCGTCGCCCCCCCGATCCGGGTGATCATCCCCGGGCGGACCTATCGCCACGATTCCGACCAGACCCACACGCCGATGTTCCATCAGGTCGAGGGGCTCGTCGTCGAGAAGGGCGCCCATCTGGGGCATCTCAAGTGGATCCTGCAGGAATTCTGCAAGGCCTTCTTCGAGATCGACGACGTGAAGATGCGCTTCCGGCCGTCCTTCTTTCCCTTCACCGAGCCCTCGATGGAGGTCGACATCCAGTGCGACCGCTCCGGCGGACAGGTCCGCTTCGGCCAGGGCACGGACTGGATGGAGATCCTCGGCTGCGGCATGGTGCACCCGAACGTGCTGCGCAATTGCGGGCTCGATCCGGACGAATACCAGGGCTTCGCCTGGGGCATGGGCATCGACCGCATCGCCATGCTCAAATACGGCATCCCGGACCTGCGCGACATGTTCGAGGCCGACAAGCGTTGGATCGAGCATTACGGTTTCCGCGCGCTCGAGGTGCCGACGCTGGCGGGCGGCCTGAGCGGGTGAGGAGCGGGAGGTCGCGATGACGGAGGAGGAGATCAGGGGCGTCGTCGAGCCGATCCTTCGGCGTCACCTCGAGCCGTTCGGATTCGAGGCGGCCGAGGTCGCGTCCGGACGCGATCACGGCGGCAATCCGGCGATCTTCATCTCCGCACGCTATCGTCCGACAGATCCGGAAGAAGCCGGCAAGGCGCGCATCCATGCCTCGCTCGCTGTGCGGGACGCGCTGGAGAGCCGGGGCGAGGAACGCTACCCGTATATTCGTCACCTGATCCCCGATCCGGAGCCCCGTCCATGACCCCGCAAGATCTGATCGCGACCGCGCGCGATCTCGTGCGGCGGCGGCGCGGGCGCTTGAAACAGGCGCATCTCAAACGTGCGGTGAGCACGGCCTATTACGCGACCTTCCATGCGGCCGCACTCCTCGTGGCCAACGCGCTCGTCGGCCGCAGCCGCAACAGGTCCGAGAGCTGGTCGTTGACCTACCGCGCGCTCCAGCATGGATTCGCGAGGGACATCCTCATACGTCGCGACGTGCGGGCCCTTCATGCGGGGATCGGAGAGTTCGCCGACGCCTTCGTCGGTCTGCAGGAACTGCGGCATTTGGCAGATTACGATCCCCGTGCCGCCTTCACGCCTGCGGAAGCGGTCGCTGCGATCGTCGACGCCGAGGACGGGGTCCGTGCCCTAGAGGGCGTGCCCACAGATCTGCGCCTCGACCTCGCGGCGCGCCTCGTATTCAAGGCACGGCCATGACGCCGATCATGATTGGACCATCCCGATGAAACTCACCCTCTCCTGGCTCGCAGAGCATCTCGAGACCTCCGCGACGCTGCCCGAGATCGTCGAGACCCTCACCCGCATCGGGCTCGAGGTAGAGGCCGTCGAGGATCCGGGCCAGAAGCTCGCGCCCTATCGCGTCGCCTTCGTGCGCGAGGCGGTGCAGCATCCCAATGCCGATCGGCTGCGGGTCTGCACGGTCGATCTCGGGCAGGGCGAGACGGTCCAGGTCGTGTGCGGCGCGCCGAACGCCCGCGCGGGCATGAAGAGCGTCTTCGCGCCGCCGGGCACCTACATCCCGGGCAAGAACATCACGCTCGGGGTGGGCAACATCCGCGGGGTGGAGAGCGCCGGCATGCTCTGCTCGGCGGCCGAGCTCGAGATCTCGGACGATCACGAGGGCATCATCGATCTGCCCGCGGACGCGCCCGTCGGCGCGCCCTACGCGGCCTATGCCGGGCTCGGCGATCCGGTGATCGAGATCAACCTCACGCCCAACCGCCCCGATTGCACCTCGATCCACGGCATCGCGCGCGATCTCGCGGCGGCCGGGCTCGGCGTGCTGCGCGATCGGCCCCGCCCCGCGGTGAAGGGCGAATACGAGTGCCCCGTGCGCGTCGTGCGCGATCTGCCGGGCGAGGAGCATCTGTGCCCCGCCTTCGCGCTTCGCCTCGTGCGCGGCGTGCGCAACGGGCCCTCGCCCGCCTGGATGCAGAAGCGGCTGCGGGCGATCGGGCTGCGCCCGATCAACGCGCTCGTCGACATCACCAATTACGTCACCTTCGACCGCGGCCGCCCGCTCCACGTCTTCGACGCGGCCAAGGTGGCGGGCGATCTCGTCGTGCGGCGCGCTCGCGCCGGCGAGAGCCTTCTCGCGCTCGACGGGCGCAGCTACGCGCTCGACGACGGCATGGTCGTCATCGCGGATGCCAACGGCCCCGAATCGCTCGCCGGCATCATGGGCGGGGAGCATTCGGGCTGCGACGAGACGACGACGGACGTGCTCATCGAATCCGCGCTCTGGGACCCCTTGAACATCGCCCAGACCGGCCGCCGGCTCGGCATCGTCACCGATGCGCGCTACCGCTTCGAGCGCGGCGTCGACCCCAACGAGACGCTGCCGGGCCTCGAGGAGGCGACGCGGCTCGTGATGGATCTGTGCGGCGGGGAGCCCTCGAAGACGATCCTCGCGGGCGAGATCCCCGACACGAGCCGCGTGATCGACTTCCCCTATTCGGAAGTGGCGCGGCTCACCGGGCTCGAGATCGCGCAGGCCGAGGCGAAGGTGATCCTCGCCGAGCTCGGCTTCCACGTCTCCGGCACGGGCGAGCGCGCCAAGGTGCTGCCGCCCTCCTGGCGCCCCGACATCGAGGGCAAGGCCGATCTCGTCGAGGAGATCGTGCGCATCGCCGGGCTCGACCGCGTCGCCGCGACCCCGCTGCCGCGCCTCCACGGCGTCGCGCGGCCCGTCCTCACGACGCTCCAGAAGCGCACGCGCCTCGCCAAGCGCACGCTCGCCGCGCGCGGGCTGCTCGAGGCGGTCACCTGGTCCTTCATCGAGAAGACGGACGCTCTCCTCTTCGGCGGCGGCGCGGACGCGCTCGCGCTCGCCAATCCGATCGCCTCCGACATGTCGGACATGCGCCCCTCGCTCCTGCCGGGGCTGATGCGGGCCGCGCAGCGCAATGCCGATCGCGGTTTCGCCGACGTCGCCCTGTTCGAGGTCGGCCAGTGCTTCGCCGACGACACGCCGCAGGGGCAGACGATGCGCGCGGCCGCTCTGCGGCGCGGCTCGGCGCGGCTCGAGGGCGTCGGCCGGCACTGGGCCGGCGGCGGGCAGACGGTCGACGTGTTCGACGCCAAGGCGGACGCGATGGCGCTCCTCTCCGCGCTCGGGATCCCGACGGGCGGGCTCCAGGTCGTCGCCGGCGGACCGGATTTCCTGCATCCGGGCCGCTCGGGCAGGCTTCAGTTCGGCCCGAAGACCGTGATCGGCCATTTCGGCGAGATCCACCCGGCGATCCTCAAGGCGATGGACGTGAAGGGCCCGCTCGTCGCCTTCGAGATCGTGCTCGACGCTCTCCCCGAGCCGAAGGCGAAGCCGACGAAGAACAAGCCGAAGCTCGACCGCGTCGATCTCCAGCCGCTCACCCGCGACTTCGCCTTCCTCGTCGATCGCTCCGTCGCGGCGGGCGACATCCTGCGCGCGGTGCAGGGCGCCGATCGCACGCTCGTCGTCGATGCGCAGGTCTTCGACGTGTACGAGGGCGAGCGGATCGAGGCGGGCAGGAAGTCGGTCGCGGTCGCGGTCACGCTGCAGCCGCGCGAGAAGACGCTCACGGATGCCGAGATCGAGGCGGTGGCCGACAAGATCGTCGCCGACGTCGCCAAGAAGACCGGCGCCACGCTGCGCGGCTGAGCGCCCGCTCGTTCGGGAATGCGTCGAATGCGATGCATTCCCGAAACGGGAATGCGACCTCTCTCCGGCATGATCCGAGCTGGAGACGGGGGAGAGAACCATGCCGCTTCAGCTCGCGACCAATCTCGCCGCCGCGCTCGGCGCGGTGCAGGCGCTGCCGACGGCCGAGCCGGTCGTGCTCGACACCGGCGTCGCGGTGCGCCCGCCGCCGGCCTTCATCGCGTTCTGCGAGACCTGGCCCGCGGAGTGCCGCACCTCGGCCGAGCAGGAGATCGCCGTCGACGCCCGCACGACCGCGCTCCTCGCCGCGGTGAATGTCGGCGTCAATCGCGCGATCCTGCCGCTGGCCGATCTGCCCGGCCGCGACGTCTGGCGTCTCGATGCGACGCACGGCGATTGCGACGATTACGCGGTCGCCAAGCGCCATGCTCTGATGGGCCACGGCCTGCCGGCCTCGGCGCTGCGGCTCGCGGTGACCCGAACCGCCTGGGGCGAGCGCCATCTCGTGCTCGTGGTGCGCACCGATCGCGGCGATCTCGTCCTCGACAACCTCACCGACGCGATCCTGCCCGTCGACCGCACCGGCCTCGTCTTCGAGACGATGCAGCGCCCCGACAAGCCGCGCGGCTGGGTCGCCGTCGCGCCCGCGACCAGCGGCGCGAGCGCCGTCGCCGTCACTCCTGCGGGCCGGTGAAGGCGAGCGCGCGCTCGAACTGACGATCGGATTCGTTCTGCTTCGCCCCGCCCGCGCAGAATTGAGGCGCGCGCCGCTCCTTGAGACCGGGGCCGGCGCTCCCTATACCTCCCGCGGACAATTGCCCGCGAGGACACGACCCATGCAGACCCACGGCGCCGCCGGGCCGATCGCGCGCGAGCGCAGCCAATCGCTCGTCGCCGGGCTCGCCGCGGCCGCGCTCGCGCTCGGTGCGGCCTATGTCGCGAGCGAGGCGACGCTGCGGCTCGCCGCGCTCTGGCTCGTCGGCGGGGCGCTGGGCTTCGCGCTCTATCATGCCGCCTTCGGCTTCGCGGGGGCCTATCGCGTCCTGTTCACGCGCGGGCGCAGCGGATCGGTGCGGGCGCAGATGCTGATGCTCGCGGTCGCGGTGGCGATCTTCTTCCCCGTGCTCGAGGCGGGCAGCCTGTTCGGCGAGCCGGTGCGCGGCTTCGTCTTCCCCGCCGGCATCGAGGTCGCGATCGGCGCCTTCCTGTTCGGGATCGGCATGCAGCTCGGCGGCGGCTGCGCGTCCGGCACGCTCTACACGGCCGGCGGGGGCGACACGCGGATGGTCGTCACGCTCGTCTTCTTCGTCGTGGGCATGACGATCGGCGCCTACGACGTCGAGCGCTGGGAGGGCCTCCCGGCCCTGCCGCCGATCTCGCTGCCGGCGAGCCTCGGCCTCCTGCCCGCGCTCGCGCTCCATCTCGGCCTGTTCGCCCTGATCGCCTGGGCGGCGGCGGCGCGCGAGCAGCGGATGACGGGCGTCGTCGAGCCGATCTTCCGGCGCGGCGGCGCCTCCTTCCTGACGGGCCCCTGGCCGCTCGCCTGGGCGGCGCTCGCGCTCGCGCTCCTGAATGCGGCGACCCTCGTGCTCGCCGGCCGGCCCTGGGGCATCACCCAGGCCTTCGCCACCTGGGGCTCGCTCGTGGGCGAGGCGACGGGGCTCGCCGATCCCGTCTTCTGGGCCTATTGGGACGATCCGACCCGCGTCGATCTCCTGCACCGCCCCCTCGTGCGCGACGCGACGAGCCTCATGAATATCGGTCTGATGGCCGGCGCCCTCCTCGCCGCCGGGCTCGCGGGCCGCTTCGCGCCGTCCTGGCGGATCGGCTGGGGGCCGCTTCTCGCCGCGATCGTCGGCGGGCTGATGCTCGGCTACGGCGCGCGCATGGCCTTCGGCTGCAACATCAGCGCCTTCTTCTCCGGCGTCGCCTCGGGGAGCCTGCACGGCTGGCTCTGGATCCTCGCCGCCCTGCCGGGCAATTGGCTCGGCACGCAGATGCGACCCCTGTTCGGGCTCTCTAAATAACGCCGTCAGATGTAAAATATGGCGAATTTCCGGGCCTTGCCGTAAAATGCGGGATGCGCTATCTTCCGGGCGTTGAATTCCTCATCGCACACCGGAGATCCGGATGAAGACTCGCATCGGCCTCGCCGCGTTGATCGCCGTCGCCTTCTCGGCCGCCGGCCCGGCGCTCGCGCAAGGCCCCGCCACGCCGCTCGTCGCCCAGAGCTGCGCGGGCTGCCACGGGCAATCCGGCGAAGGCGAGGGCGCGATCCCCGCGATCGCCGGCTACGACCGCGAGGCCTTCGTGGAGGTGTGGGAGGCGTTCCGCGCGAACGAGCGCCCGGCCACGATCATGAACCGCATCGCCCGCGGCTTCACGGACGACGAAGTCGCCGTTCTCGCCGATTACTTCTCCTCCCTGCGCTGAGGGCTTTTCGATGACCACGCTCACCCGCCGCGGCTTCGGCACGCTCCTCGGCGCCACCGCCCTCACGCTCGCCGCGCCGGCCGTCCTGCGCGCGCAGACCGGCCCGCGCCTCCTCGTGATCGGCGGCGGCTTCGGCGGCGCGTCGGCCGCGCGCTTCGCCCGCATCGCCTATCCCGAGGTTTCGGTCACGCTGGTGGAGCCCTATACGAGCTTCGTCACCTGCCCCTACGGCAACCTCATTCTCGGCGGCAAGAAGACCCTGCCGCAGATCACCCATTCCTATGACGGCCTGCGCGCGCGGGGCGTCGAGATCGTGCACGATCGCGCGCTCGATATCGATGCCGACGCGCACAGCGTGCGGCTCGCCGGCGGGGAGACCTTGTCTTACGACAAGCTCGTCCTGTCGCCGGGCATCGCGCTGCGCTGGGGCGCGATCGAGGGCTACGACGAGGCGGCCGCCCAGATCTTCCCCCATGCCTGGATGGGTGGCGACGGCTCGCAGATCACCAATCTGCGCGCGCAGCTCGAGGCGCTGCCCGAGGGCGGCGTCGTCGGCCTCGCCATTCCCGGCAACCCCTTCCGCTGCCCGCCCGGCCCCTACGAGCGCATCTCGATGATCGCGCATTACCTGAAGGAGGCCAATCCGCGCGCGAAGATCCTCGCGTTCGACGCCAAGGAGGGCTTCTCCAAGCAGGGCCTGTTCCAGGACGCCTGGGCCGAGCTCTACGGCGACATGATCGAGTGGGTGCCCGGCAACCAGGACGGCCGGATCGTGCGCGTCGACGTCGAGAACAAGCTGTTCGTCTCCGAATTCGGCGAGGAGCATCGGGTCGACGTCGGCAACGTGATCCCGCCGCAATACGCCGCCGCGATCGCCCGCGACGCCGGCCTCGCCGACGAGACGGGCTGGGTGCCGGTCGATTCGCGCACCTTCGCCGCGCGCGCAGCCCGGGACATCCACGTCATCGGCGATGCCAACATCGCGCCGCCGATGCCGAAATCGGGCTATGTCGCGAACTCGACCTCGAAGGTCGCGGTCGCCGCCGCGCTCGCCGAGCTCACCGGCCGCACGCCGCCGGAGGACCCGGTGTTCTTCAACACCTGCTACAGCCATGTCGGCGCCGATTACGGCATCTCGGTCGTCGGCGTGTTCCGTCCGACCGACGAGGGGTTCGCCGAGACGCCGGATTCGGGGGGCGTCTCGCAGCGCGGCCCGCTCTCCGAGCTCGCCGACAAGCGCCGCCTCGAGGCGACCTATGCCGACGCCTGGTACGCCAGCATCACCCGCGACATGTTCTCGTGATCGGGAGAGAGCCATGAATCTCCACCGCCGAGCCTTCCTCTCGACCGCGGCCGCGTTCGCCGCGATCCTCGTCCTGCCCAAACCCTTCGCGGCGGCCGCGACGGATGCGGAGGTGGCGGATGCGCTCGCCGCGATCCTCGACGGGCGCGAGGCGCAGGAGGGCGGCATCGTGCTCGACGTGCCGAGCGTCGCCGAGAACGGCGCGCAGGTGCCGATCACGGTGTCGGTCGACAGCCCGATGAGCGCGGAGGATCACGTTCGCGCGATCCACATCGTCGCGACGCGCAATCCCACCCCGGGGGTCGGCAGCTTCCGGCTCTCCCCGCGCGTCGCCCGCGCCGAGGTGACGACGCGCATTCGGCTCGCCGAGGAGCAGGAGATCCTGGTCCTCGCCGAATTGTCCGACGGCCGCGTGCTCAAGGCGGCGGCCGCGATCGCCGTGTCCGTCGGCGGCTGTGCGACCTGACGAAGGAGGAAGAGCGATGTCCACCCCCCGCGTCCGCCTGCCCCGAAGCGCCTCGCCCGGCGAGGCGATCGAGGTGCGCACCCTCATCGACCACCCGATGATCACCGGCATCGGCTCGCCGAACCCGCGCGACATGCTCGCCCGCTTCGAGGCGCGCGCGAACGGCGAGGTCGTCTTCGCCTACGATTTCGACAACGGCGCCGCCGCCAACCCCACCTTCACCTTTCATGTCCGCCTCGAAGAGACGGCGGATTTCGTCTTCGCGTGGATCCACGAGGACGGGCGGGTGTTCGAGACGGACGGGCGGGTGAGCGTGGGGTGAGGGTGGGGCGTCACTCCGGCAGCGCCCGGAACCCCTCCCAGTCGTGGATCGCGTACCCCGCATATCCGAGCGGAAACCGCGCCGCGAGCCGCTCTGAGATCGCCTCGAGATCCGCTCTCACGGCCGCTCGCGTGGCCTTGCCCGGATGGTCGGCATAGGACACCCCCGCGCCGGGGCCCGGATGGGTCTCGAGGGCGAAGAGGATGCGGGCGCGGCCGAGATCGTGGCCGAGGCGCATCTCGCCCTCGACCCGGGCGAGGACGGCGTCGATATCGGTGCGGTAGCTCATGATCACGTATTGGTCGAGGAGGCCGATGAGCTGCTCGGCGACCGGGCGCCGGAGGCCGCGGAACGTCGCCTCGATCGGCGCGCCGTAATAGTCGTCGAGCCAGGAGGGGAGGGCGGCGCCGAGGGCGAGGCCGGCGCGCGCGGTCCGCTCGGCGAGGGCGGCGTGGAGCTCGAGCCATTCGGTCATCAACGCGTCGCGATCGGTGCGCTCGGCCGGTAACAGCGCGTCCTGGCGGATGCCGTCGTGAAAGCGCACCGCGCCGACGCCCTGGCCGTCCTGCGGCTCGACATTCGCGTGAAAGCCGACGAAGCCCGCCGCGTGGCGCGCGTTGAAGGCGATCATCGCGTCGACCGCCTCGTAGAGCGCGCCCGGCCCGTCGCCGTCGGAGAGATGGCCGCGCCAGCCGTCGAGACCCCAGGCGCGGATGCCGGCGTCGGCGAGCGCCGCGACGAGATCGGCGATCGCAGCGTCTTCGGCCTCGTAATCCTGCGCGGAGAGGTAGAGATACGCGTCCGTCAGGCGGAAGGCTCGCGCGGTCTCCAGGAAGGTCTCGCGCGCGGCCTCGTCGACGAGGGCGGACGTCTCCCACACCCAGATCGCCCGCACGAGCGTCGCCTCCGCGGCCCGCGCCATGCCGGCGAGCGCCGCGCCGAAGGCGAGCGCCAGCAGGGCCGTGACGAGCCCGATCCCCCCGCGCCGCCTCCTCGTCGCGACGCTCATCGCCCCGGAATGGCGCCCGTCGCGGTGGGGCCCGCGCGCTCGGGCCTCCGGGCGGAGCCCGCGACGCTCCATTCCTCCTCCGGTTCCGATCCGAAAGCCGCCCGCGCCGCCTGGACGGCCTCGCCCGCGAACGCGCTCAGGCGGGAGCGGGTGAGGAAATCGAACCCGGGCACGATCTGATCGCCCCGGACCGCGATCGGCGCGGCGATCGGGAAGCGCTCGGCCTCGTCGAGCGCGATGCGCGCCACCTGGCCGCGCGCGGGCGGGCGGAAGGCGCGTTGGAACTCGCTCGGCAGGGGCACGCTGAGCGGCAGCACCTCGACGATGCGCCCGCTCGTCTGCGTGAAGCCGCCCGACACCTCGACGCGGTCGCCGACGCGCACGGCGTAGAGCGTCCCCGTCTCGAGATAGACGAGCGCGTATTTCTCGCCCGAATAGAGCGCCATCAGGTGATCGCCTGGATTGATCACGTCGCCCCGGCGCACGACGTTCGGCCCGACGATCGCGTCGGCTCCGGCGCGGATCACGCCGTCGTCGAAATCGGCGCGCAGCTTGTCGAGAGCGAGGCGGGCCTCCTCGCGGGTCGCTTCGAGCTCCTCCCAGAGCTTGCGCGCGGTGCGGCTTTCGGCCTCGCGGGAGACGCTCTCCATCAGGGCGGCGTAATGGTCCCTCTGGATCGTGGCGACGAAGGCGTCGGACACGAAGCCCGTCTCCCCGCGCGCGCGATTGACCCGCTCGAGCTGCTCGGTCGTGTCCGCGAGCCTCTGGCGCGCCGCCTGCATCAGCGCGTCCGTCACCTCGAGCCGGATCGCGAGGTCTGCGAGCCGCGCCGTCGTCTCGGCCTGGCGGGCGGTGAGCGTGGCGATCAGCTCGGAGATCCGCGGCGAGGTGACGACCGCGAGGACGTCGCCCCGGCGCACGCGCTGGCCGGGCGCGACGCGGACGTCGACCACCTGCACCTCGTAGGGCGAGGCGACGACGGCGTAGTCCGAGACCACGAGCCCTTCCGCTCGCAGCCGGACATAGGAGCCGACGAGCATGTCGAGGAGCCAGACGAAGAGCGCGAGCACCGCCGCGAGGTAGACGAAGCGTCCCCGATTGCGGCGCTTGCGCTGGTTCTGGCGCACGTCGTTGGCGAAGCGGTCGGCGCGGGTCCTGTCGCGGAGCTCGGTGATCATGTCAGCCTCGGAAGATGAAGGCCTGCCGGCCCACGCGGGATGGCGAATAGCTGTCCTCGAACGACCTGCGATAGACCCATTCCTCCCAATAGGCGTACAGGCGCACGAGGCGCATGAAGACGCCGTTGTAGAGGCCGAAGACGAGGAGATACGGCGCCACGGCGAGGATCGTCGCCCGATCGAAGCGCCGCGCCATCGCCGCCGCCATCGCGAAGGAGAGCGTGTCGAGGAGGAGGTAGACGATCGCGACGAGGCCGAGCACGTAGAAGGCGCCGAGATCGAACACCACGAACAGCCAGGTCACGTAGACGGGGAAGACGAGCGTGAACAGGAGGTTCATCACCAGCCACTCGCATTGCTCGAAGGTCTCGAGCGGCGTGAAGCGGCGCGTCGCGGGCGAGAGCGCGTCGCGGAACTTGCGCAGCCGCGTGCGCACCGTGTCGCGATCCCAGCGGCGCCGCTGCCGCACGAGCGCGGCCGCATTCGCCGGCACGTCGGTGAAGCACCAGGAATGCGGCGCGAAGCGGATGCGCCAGCCCGCGCGCCGCAGCCGCAGCGTGAGGTCGAAATCCTCCCCCGGTCCCGGCACCATGATGCCGATCTGGTCCACGGCCGTGCGGCGGAAGGCGCCGAAGGCGCCCGACGCGCACACCACCATGTCGAGCATGTCGACCGCCCGCTTGCCCATCGCGATCGAGACCGCGTATTCGATCGTCTGCAGGGCCGTGACCATCGAGGCGTCGCGGTTGCGCACCGCGATGGCGCCCGTCGTCGCGCCGACGCGCGGATCGACGAAGGGCTCGATCAGCCGCTCGATCGCGTCGCGGTCGTAGGAGCAATCCGCGTCGAGATTGACGACGATGTCGCCCGTCGAGAGCGTGAAGCCGAAATTGCACGAGGCGGCCTTGCCGCAGCGCACCTGATTGGCGAGCGCGATATCGATCCGGCCGTCGCGCGCGAGCTCGTTGATCATCGCGCGCATGCCGTCCGTCGAGCCGTCGTCGATGACGATGATCTCGTCGATCCGCCGGCTCTGCTCGCCGAGCGAGCGCAGGCACTTGGCCATCGCGTCGGCCTCGTTGTGCCCGGCGACGACGACGCTCACCCGCAGCGCGTCGAGGCGCTCGCGCTCGGCGGCGCTCGGCTCCGGGGACCTGCGCAGGGCGGCGAGGAACACGACGAGCGAGGAGAGGGTGTAGCGCGGCACCTCAAAGAGGAGCATGAACCAGAACATCGCGAGGAAGGCGGCGAGGTCGAGCTCCGAGAGCAGGATCAGCGGCGTCGCGGGCGCGCTCATCGCGGTCGCGCCCCCTCGCGCAGGCGCCGGATCGCCACCTCGTCGAGCACCTCCCAGACGAGGCCGAGATCGGCCGAGAGCACCGCGCGCGCCCGCTCGGCGACCTGTGCCATGGCCACCTGCGCGCCCGCCTCGTCCGTGCGCGGCAACAGGACGAGGAAGCCCTCGCCCTCGCGTACCGGCAGGTCGACGCTGCGCAAGGCGCTCGCGAGCACGTCCTCCATCAGCCCGAGGCTCTCGCTCCACAGGCGCCGGTCCTGCGCGCGAATGGCCTCTTCATGGGCGAAGCTCAGCCGTGCGACCGTGAACGGCGTGCCGAATTCCTGCGTCTCGCGCCGGCAATGGCCGAGCAGCACGTCGAAGGCATCGGGCCCGGCCGGCAGCGCGCTCCGGCCTGCGCCCGCGAGGACGTGCTGGAGCCCCGCGGCGGTCGGCGCGTAGGAGTGCCAGGCCCGCACCGCGACCGCTTCCGCGCTCGAATGGGCCCCGCAATCCGTGCAGACGAAGCCGACGACCGGCTTGTCCGAGACGTGGCCGCAGGCGCCGCAGCGGGTGATCGAGCCCGGCTTATCGTAATCGAGCCCGATATGCAGGAGCTCCTTGTGGCATTTCGGGCATTCGAGCGCGCGGCCCGAGCGGAACTCGGACAGAGGTCCGATATGGGCGCAGCGGAAATGGTGGACCGTCACCTCGTCCACGAGATTCGAGGACCGGCAGCGCGCGCATTCCTCGCGCACCACGAGCCGGGCGCAGGCGCAATGCGGGCAATGGTGGACGCGCTCGAAATAGGCGCGGTTGGCGAGGCCGGCATCGTGCAGCCGCTCGCCCGCCTCCGCCACCTCGCGGGCGGGCCAGGCGAAGGGATAGCTCACGAGATCGGGCGAGCCGCCGTCATAGGTCGCGATCAGCGCCTGGGTTCGCGAATACATGAAGGCGAGGAGCGTGTCGTCGAGGGCGCTCGCGTAGCGCGCGGACCGCGGCAGCTTGCGCAGCCGCGCCGCGATCGCCGCCGCGCGCTGCCAGGGGCTCTCGCCGGGGGCGAGCGGGCGGTCGATGCGCCGGTGACGATCCTCGACGAGGCTCACCACCGGCAGGAGCGGATCGGCGAAATCGTGCATGAGCTCGGTCAGCTCGCGCTCGGAGACGGGGGCCGTGAGCACCACGATCTCGGCCGTGGCGGAGGGGTCGAGGAGAAAGCCCGGCGGGCTCGCCCGCGTCGTGTCGGGGGCCGGGAAGGCGAGAAAGCGGAACGCGTCCGCGCGCGTGGAAGACCGCGTGATCTGCTGGTTCATGGATGAGGTCTCGTCCTCGGCGGCACGCATCGCCGCCTCTCGGATGCCCGCTCGGGGCGGTTCTCGCGCGTCCACGCCGCGCGAGGTCACGCCGCCGGCGGCTTCCTCCGCGGCATGGTCGTCGGCACCCGACCGGCCGACGGCGCGGCGGCCCCGTCGCGTGGTCCGGGGCTCTCGTCCACGAAATGGGGGGAATAGGCGCGGTTGCGGCCGCTCTCGATCGGCGCCGGCCGGAACGGATCGTAGAGATACGCCTGCTGCTCGGCAGACGGCCGTCGATACGCGTCGCTCATGGAGGTCCTCTCGAAGGGGATCGGCTCGAAACCGGAAGACGTCTGGCCGACGACACGGCGCGGCTGTTGTTGGTTAAATGTTCGTAAATAACCACGCGCTCGACAAGCAGTATTTTGGCAACCCATGCCGAACGAAAGCAGTTCCTGCTCTGTCTTCAGGGCGACGAAGAATAGCAACGCGGCTGCCGACGCAAGCGGCATGCGGCTCGCCCGGCCGGAAACGCCCCCTCGCCGACGGCCCTCGCTCATCCGAACCAATTGCCGTTCAGGATTGTTTATCTCTCGGGGTGGGGAGGATTCGATGCTCTGGGTCGGCGTTGCCAGCGTCCTCTACGGGGTCTGCACGGGGCTCGTCGTCCTGCGCCTGCCGGCCTTGATCGTCGGCCTGGCGATCGTCGTGTGCGTCTACGGCATCGCCGTCGCGCTCTCCGGCGCGAGCGCCGCCGCGTCCCCGCTGAGCCTCCTTGCGATTCTCGTCGGCAGCCAGATCGGTTACGTCCTCGGCCTCTGCCTGCGCGCGGCCCTCGCGGCGCTCGGGGGCGAAGACGAGGCCGCCCGCCGGCCCGAAGGCGGCTCCCCGCGCGACCAAAGCCCGAGCAAGCCCCCGCGCGCCGACCCGTGGCGCAGCCGCTAGAGCCTCACCACGCCGCGCGGTAGATCGCCGTCGCGTCCGCGAGCGTCACCGGGCGCGGGTTGTTCACGAGAAGCCGCGTCTGCGCCATCGCGTCCTGCGCGAGCATGCCGATCGCGTTCTCGGGGACGCCCACGTCGCGCAGGCGCGGCGGCAGGTCGAGGCGCGCGCACAAGGCCTCGAGCCGGTCGACGAGCGCCTGCGCGTCTTCGGGGCAATCGGCGAAGGCGCAGGGCGCGAGCGCGGCATAGGCGTCGGCGCAGGCCGGGAGATTGAACCGCATCACATGGGTGAGCACGAGCGCGTTCGAGAGCCCGTGCGGGATGCCGAAATGCCCGCCGAGCGGATAAGCGAGTGCGTGCACCGCCGCCACCGGAGAATTTGCGAAGGCCTGCCCCGCGAGCATCGAGCCGAGCAGCATGTCCGCGCGCGCCGCGCGATCGCCCCCGTCCGCCACCGCCCGCTCGATCGCCCCGCCGAGGAGCCGCAATGCCTCGCGGGCGAGCGCCTTCGAGACGGGGTTCGCGTTGGGGCTCGTCGAGGTGAACGCCTCGATCGCGTGGACCATGGCGTCGACCCCCGTCGCGGCCGTGATCGCGGGCGGCAGGCCGAGCGTCAGGTCGGGGTCGAGGAGGGCGATGTCGGGCAGGAGAAGGGGCGAGACGACCCCCTTCTTCTCGTGCGCGCCGGTCGTCAGGATCGCGATCGGGGTGACCTCCGAGCCCGTGCCCGCGGTGGTCGGCGCGAGCAGGAGCGGCAGGCGCGGCCCCTTCGCGAGACCCACGCCATAGGCCTCCGCGAGCGCCTCCCCGGAGCCCGCGACGAGCGCGATCACCTTGGCGACGTCGAGCGGCGAGCCGCCGCCCAGCCCGACGATGCCCGTCGCCTCGTGCGCCTTCGCCGCGGCCACGCCGTCGGCCACGAGCGCCTCGGGCGGATCGGCGGTCACCGGATCGAACACGGATGCCGCGATCCCGGCCTGCGCGAGCGCGTCGAGCGCCGGCTGCACCAGCCCCGCGCGCAGAAGGCCGACATCGGTCACGACGAGCACGCGCGGCCCCAGCCGCTCGGCGGCGAGCGCGCCGATGCGCGCGATCGCGCCTGCGCCGAAGACGATCCGCGGGGTGGTGGCGAAGACGAAGGGCGCCATCGTGCTCATCCCTCGCGCGAGAGCCCGCGCAGCATCTCGACGATCGCCGAGAAGTCGCGCCCGCCATGCCCCTCGCCCGAGAACAGGGCGTAGAGCTGCGCCGCCTGCGCGCCGAGCGGCGTCGTCGCGCCGGCCGCGAGCGCGGCTTCCTGCGCGAGCCGCAGGTCCTTGAGCATCAGATCGGCGGCGAAGCCCGGCCTGTAGCCGTTGTTCGCGGGCGATGTCGGCACCGGGCCCGGCACCGGGCAATAGGTGGTGAGCGACCAGCATTGGCCCGACGAGGTCGAGGCGACGTCGAACAGAGCCTGATGCGAGAGCCCGAGCTTCTCGGCGAGGGCGAAGGCTTCCGACACGCCGATCATCGAGATGCCGAGGATCATGTTGTTGCAGATCTTCGCGGCCTGCCCGGAGCCCGCCTCGCCGCAATGGACGATCTTCTTGCCCATCGCCTCGAGCACGGGCTTGCCCGCCGCGAAAGCCTCCGCCGATCCGCCGACCATGAAGGTGAGGGTCGCCGCCGCCGCCCCGCCGACGCCGCCCGAGACCGGCGCGTCGAGGAAGCGGCAGCCCGCCTCGTCCGCCATCTTGGCCGCCGCGCGCGCGCTCTCGACGTCGATCGTCGAGCTGTCGACGAAGAGCGTGCCCGCGCCCGCCGCCGGGAGCACGTCGGCGAGCACCGCCTTCACGTGGCGCCCGGCCGGCAGCATGGTGACGACGATCTCGGCGCCCGCGACCGCCGCCCGCGCGCTCTCGACGACCGCGACGCCCGCCGCGCGCGCCGCCTCCTGCGCGGCCGGCACGAGGTCGAAGCCCTGCACCGCATGGCCGGCCTTCACGAGATTGGCGGCCATCGGCCCGCCCATATTGCCGAGCCCGACGAATCCGATCCGCGCCATCGTGTCCTCCCTCACTTCTTCGTTCTGTGCCGCGCCCGCCACTCCACGAGGAGCGCGCCCGCGAGCGCGAAGCCGTAGAGCCACAGCATCCACGACCCGAAGACCTTGTCGAGGCCCCGTTCCAGTGCGGGAAAGAACACGCCCACATGGGACGCCACCGCCGCCATCCAGAGGAGCCCCGGCACGGCGAGAAGCGCCATCGCCCGGCTCGCCTCGCGCGCGTCGCGGCCGGCGAGGCGCGGCGAGAGGAGGCCGAGCACGAGCCCGATCAGCGCGCCCGCGGTGAAATTGACCTGGAACGCCCGCCGCGTCTCGAGGAAGAAATATTCTCCCCACGCGGCGAAGACGAGATGCAGGACGGCCGCGAGCGCGCAGCCGACGAGGAGCGGGCGCATGGACGCTCGGATCGTCAGCCGTTCTCGAGCGCGCGCACGATCGCCGCGCCCATGTCCTTCGTCGAGACCGCGTTCGCGCCGGGCCCTGCGATGTCGCGCGTGCGCACGCCGCCCGCGAGCGCGGACTTGATCGCGGCTTCCAGCCGGTCCGCCGCCTCGCCGAGCCCGAAGGAATAGCGCAAAGCCATCGCGAGCGAGCCGATCATGGCGATCGGATTCGCGAGACCCTGGCCGGCGATGTCGGGCGCCGAGCCGTGGACGGGCTCGTAGAGCGACTTGCGCTTGCCGGTCTCCGGATCCGGCGCGCCGAGCGAGGCGGAGGGCAGCATGCCGAGCGAGCCGGTGAGCATCGCGGCCACGTCCGAGAGAATGTCGCCGAAGAGATTGTCGCAGACGATGACGTCGAATTGCTTGGGCGCCCGCACGAGCTGCATGGCGCAATTGTCGGCGAGGATGTGCTCGAGCGCGACGTCCTGGTAATCGGCATGGACCTTGGTGACGACCTCCTTCCACAGCACGCCCGTCTTCATGACGTTGTGCTTCTCGGCCGAGGAGACCTTGTTGCCGCGCGCGCGGGCGAGATCGAAGGCGACGCGGGCGATGCGGTCGATCTCGCCCGTCGTGTAGAGCTGCGTGTCGACGGCGCGCTTCTCGCCCGTCTCGAGCGTGACGATCTCCTTGGGCTCGCCGAAATAGACGCCGCCCGTGAGCTCGCGCACGATCATCAGGTCGAGCCCCTCGACGAGCTCGCGCTTCAAGGCGGAGGCGTCGGCGAGCGCGGGATAGCAGATCGCCGGGCGCAGGTTCGCGAACAGGCCGAGCTCCTTGCGCAGCCGCAGGAGCCCCGCCTCGGGGCGCGCGTCGTAGGGCACGCCCGCCCATTTCGGCCCGCCGACCGCGCCGAACAGGACGGCGTCCGCCGCTTGCGCGGTGCGCATCGCCTCCTCCGAGATCGCCTTGCCGTGCGCGTCGTAGGCCGCGCCGCCGACGAGATCGCGCTCGATCGCGAAGGAGGCGAGCCCGGTGCGCTCGAGATGGGAGATCACGGTCTCCACCTCGGCCATCACCTCGGGGCCGATGCCGTCGCCGGGAAGGAGGAGGAGCTTGAAGGTCGCCATGCGCGTCGTCCGATCTCGATTTGCGATGGGGAGCCTTGTGGCGAAATGTCGGGCAGGGGGCAAGGGGGGGAAGTCCCTCCCCGGAGGGCTATGGAGTGCACGCATCGGCGTCCGTGCCTGCGTTCGACGAAGCGGTGCGGCCGCTCTCCTTCCCCTGAGAGTTTGTAAATCTTTTGCCGAGTACCCCACCGCCGTCATTCCGGGGCGCGAAGCGAGCCCGGAACCCAGAACCCCGACCTTGGATGAGCAGCCTATAGGCTGCGTCCTTCGAGGTGTCCATGGTTTAGGGTTGTGCAGCGAGCGCGCATGCGCGCTCGAACGATCGTCGGGAGTCTGGGTTCCGGGCTCGCTTCGCGCCCCGGAATGACGGCAGGGGATAGATTTTCAAACTCTGAGGGGAAGGAGAGCGGCGGCGCTAGATGCATCGATCCCATGCGCAAATGGCGATGTGTGAATCTCGGAGCCCCGGGGGGGGTGGCCTCCGCGGCGGAGCCGAAGGAGGTCGGGTGGGGTCAGAGGCTTGAAGGATCATCCCGACCAGGCCCCACCCGGCCTTTCTCGCTCACGCTCGAAAGTCCACCCTCCCCTACGGGGAGGGATTCCCCCGTGCGCTCCTGCCCGTTCCCCCCGCACCCCCCGCCGCGCTAGTCTCCCCCGCGACACGAACACGACGCAGGGAGGCGCGCGCCATGGGCAGGATCGCTTTGGTGACCGGGGCGGG
Source organism: Salinarimonas sp. (assembly GCF_046292825.1). Taxonomy (GTDB): domain Bacteria; phylum Pseudomonadota; class Alphaproteobacteria; order Rhizobiales; family Beijerinckiaceae; genus Salinarimonas. Next base: position 77,650 of record NZ_JBKBQG010000001.1, read on the forward strand.
GACGGGGATCGGGCGGGCGGCGGCGCTCGCGCTCGCGCAGGACGGTTGGGATCTCGCGCTCGCCGGGCGGCGGCTCGAGCCGATCGAGGCGGTGGCGCAGGAGGCGCGCGCGCTCGGACGCACCGCGATCGCGGTGCCGACGGACGTCGCCGACGAGGGCTCGGTCGCGGCCCTCTTCGCCCGCGTCGAGGAGGCCTACGGGCGGCTCGACCTCCTCTTCAACAATGCCGGCACGAGCCCGCGCGCCGTCGACATCGACGAGCTGTCCGTCGCCGAATGGCGCGCGGCGGTCGACGTCAATCTCACGGGCGCCTTCCTGTGCGCGCGCGAGGCCTTTCGCGTGATGAAGCGGCAGAGCCCCAAGGGCGGGCGGATCATCAACAACGGCTCGATCTCGGCGACCACGCCGCGGCCGCGATCGGCGCCCTACACGGCGACCAAGCACGCGATCGCCGGGCTCACCAAGACGCTCGCCCTCGACGGCCGCCCCCACGACATCGCGGTGGGCCAGATCGACGTCGGCAATGCGGAGACGCCGCTCGCGAGCCGCATCGGCCAAGGCGTACCCCAGGCGGACGGCTCGATCCGCGCCGAGCCGATGATGGACGTCGCCCATGTCGGCCGAGCCGTCGCCCACATGGCGAGCCTGCCGCCGGAGGCGAACGTCCTGTTCATGACGGTGATGGCGACGAAGATGCCGTTCGTCGGTCGCGGCTGAGCGGGCGCCGGAGCCCTCCGGGCAAGTACGTGTTGCTGCGACGCAACAACCCCGCGCCGTCGTGCGGCGTCCTTACTTGGGCGACCCCTTCTTCGTTGCTTTACGTTGGGCGTCTCGCTAGCGTCCGAGGGCTGGGCGAGGAAGCCGTAAACCGTAACGAAAATGAGCCATTGATAACAATGGGCGTGACGCGTTAACGGATCGTTGATGTCGCAGCGGGGCACTCCCATGTCGCGTTCGGTCGAAGCAACACTCCAGGCTCCAGCGAGCGTCGCGTCGCTCGGCGCGCCGGCTTACGTTCCCTTCTATCTCACGGCGCTCGTCGTCATGATCGCCGACGTGCTCGCGGGCACGGCCGCCTTCGTGGCGGCCGACGCGCTGTTCCACGTCGTGCTGACGCACGGGGATTCCCGCCCGCTCGAGTCGGCGATCGTCGGCGCGCAGGCGGGCCTCGTCACGGTGGCGACGATCTTCCTCCTGCGCGGCTATTCGGGAGCGAAGCTGCGCGGCCGCCGTCCCGCGGCGGCGACCTTCCTCCAGGGCTGGCTCGCGGCGTTCTTCGTCATCGGTTGGATCGCCTTTCTCCTGCAGCAGACCGGCGCCGCCTCGCGCGGCACGGTCGCGATCGCCTTCCTGATCGGCGTCGTCGTCGTGCTTCCCCTGCGCATCCTCGCGCTCGATACGTTCGCGCGGCGGGTGCGCGCGGCGCGGATCGCGACCTCGCGCGCGCTCGTGATCCATGACGGCCGCACGGAGGGCACGGAACAGTTGCGTCAGCATCTCGCCTCGTGCGGCGTCCACGTCTCGGCCGATTTCGGCTTGCACGACGACGGCGAGACCGATGCGGCCGCGCGGCTCTCCGAGCTCGTCGACGCCTGCCGCGCCATTCTCGCGCGCGAGCGGATCGACGCGATCTACCTCCTCGTGCCGTGGCACGACGTGCCGCGCTTCCAAGTCCTTCGCTCGTGCCTGTCGCGGCTGCCCGTCTGCGTCTACCTCTTCCCCGATCACCACGCCTCGGAGATCCTCAGGGGGCGGCGAATCGAGATGGGCTTCAACACCGGCTACGAAGTGCAGCGCGCGCCGCTCGACCTGTTGGAGCGCGCCCGTAAGCGCGTGTTCGACGTCGTCGTCTCCGCGACCATGCTCGTGCTGCTCGCGCCGCTCTTCGCCGCGATCGCCGTCGCGATCCGCCTGGACTCGCCGGGTCCGGTCCTGTTCCGTCAGAGCCGCAAGGGGTTCTCGGGGCGTCGCTTCACCATCTTCAAGTTCCGCTCCATGCATGTCATGGAGGACGGGCCGGTGGTGACGCAGGCCTCGCGCGGGGATGCCCGCGTCACCCGCGTCGGCGCCTTCCTGCGCCGGTCGAGCCTCGACGAGCTGCCGCAGCTCCTCAACGTCCTGCGCGGCGAGATGTCCCTCGTCGGGCCCCGGCCGCACGCGCTCGCCCACGACGATCATTACGAGAAGCTGATCGCCTCCTACGCGGCGCGCCACCACGTCAAGCCGGGCTTGACCGGGTGGGCTCAGGTGAACGGCTGCCGCGGCGCGACGCCGGAGATCAGGGACATGGAGGCGCGGATCGCCTACGATCTCTGGTACATCGACAATTGGACGCTCTGGCTCGACCTGCGGATCATCGCCCGCACCGCCCTGATCGTCCTGCACGACCGCAACGCGTATTGAGGACAGGAAACGCCTCGATGCGCGGTGCCTCGACGGCCGCCGAGCGGCATGCCGGCAGCGTCTTGTTGCGGTGCGGCAACATCCCTTAACCAAGGCGGATTCTCTTCGGCTTTTCGCCTTGCAGAACGGAAGAGATTCTAGCTTTACTCGGGAACATATCGGACCCGACGGCACGGAGACGACGTCGGCGAAGCTCGGACCAGTCGCAGGCGCGTCGTCGGCCTGCCCGGCCGAATTCGCGTCGCAGTTCTCCGTTTCGCGGCGACGATGTCTCGCGTCGAGCGCGTCTCTCGTCCCTGGTTACGGCTGTCGCTTGCCCGGATCGGCCGACGATCCGGCCAAGACGCGTTCTCAACCGAAACGCCCTGGAGCGCCCCCTTGCTCTCAACTCACCTCCGCCGTCTCGAAGCCGAGTCGATCCACATCATTCGCGAGGTCGCGGCCGAGTTCCGCAACCCGGTGATGCTGTATTCGATCGGCAAGGATTCCGGCGTGATGCTGCATCTCGCCATGAAGGCCTTCGCGCCGGGCAAGCTGCCGTTCCCGCTCCTCCACATCGACACGACGTGGAAGTTCCGGGACATGATCACGTTCCGCGACGAGCTCGCCCGCTCGCTCGGGGTCACGCTGCACGTGCACACCAACCAGGAGGGGCTCGCGCGCGGAATCAATCCGATCGCGTCGGGGTCCTCGCTGCACACGCAGGTGATGAAGACGGAGGCCCTGCGCCAGGCGCTCGACAAGTTCGGCTTCGACGCCGCCTTCGGCGGCGCCCGCCGCGACGAGGAGAAGAGCCGCGCCAAGGAACGCATCTTCTCCTTCCGCTCCGCCGGCCACACCTGGGACCCGCGCAACCAGCGCCCCGAATTGTGGAAGCTGTACAACACCAAGATCCGCCAGGGCGAGTCGATCCGCGTCTTCCCGCTGTCGAATTGGACCGAGCTCGACATCTGGCTCTACACGCTCGCCGAGAACATCCCGATCGTGCCCCTCTATCTCGCGGCGGAGCGCCCCGTGGTGCAGCGCGGCGGCACCTGGATCAATCTCGACGACGACCGCATGCCCCTCGAGCCCGGCGAGACGCCGGTGATGAAGAAGGTGCGCTTCCGCTCGCTCGGCTGCTACCCGCTCTCGGGCGCCGTCGAATCCGACGCGGACACGGTCGAGGCGATCGTCGAGGAGATGATGTCGGCGCGCACCTCCGAGCGTCAGGGCCGCCTCATCGACACCGACGAGGCCGCCTCGATGGAGAAGAAGAAGCGCGAGGGGTATTTCTGATGCACAAGCACCCGTTCTACTCGGATGCCCTCTATCGCGGCAACCATCGGGCCGAGGACGGCTCCCTCGTCGCGCGCATGGTCGCGGACCATTCCAAGGGCCTCCTGCGCTTCCTCACCTGCGGCTCGGTGGACGACGGCAAGTCGACGCTGATCGGGCGCCTGCTCTACGAGAGCCAGCTGATCTACGAGGACCAGCTCGCCACCCTCGAGAAGGATTCCCGCCGCTTCGGCACGACCGGCGAGGAAATCGACCTCGCGCTCCTCGTCGACGGGCTCGAGGACGAGCGCCAGCAGGGCATCACGATCGACGTCGCCTACCGCTTCTTCACGACCGCCGCGCGCGCCTTCGTCGTCGCCGACACCCCCGGCCACGAGCAATACACGCGCAATATGGCGACCGGCGCCTCGAATTCCGATCTCGCCGTGATCCTGATCGACGCGCGAAAAGGGGTGCTGCCGCAGACGAAACGGCATGCCACGATCTGTTCGCTGCTCGGCATCAAGCACGTTGTGGTCGCGGTCAACAAGATCGACCTCGTCTCGTTCGACAAGGCCGTGTTCGACCGCATCGTGTCGGACTTCACGACCTTCGCCGCGCGGCTCTCCTTCGCGTCGATCAACCCGATCCCGGTCTCGGCGCGCTACGGCGACAACGTCGCCGCGCGCTCGGGCAACATGGCCTGGTATACGGGCGACACGCTGCTCCACACGCTCGAGACGATCGACGTCGACACCGATCGCGAGACGCTGCCGTTCCGGATGGCCGTGCAATGGGTCAGCCGGCCGAACCTGAACTTCCGCGGCTATGCGGGCACGATCGGCGCGGGCGCGGTGCGCGTTGCCGATCCGATCGTGGTCGCCGCCTCCGGCCGCGAGAGCACGATCGCGCGCATTCTCGGGCCCGACGGCGACGTCGAGACGGCGAAGGCTGGCGAGGCCGTCACCCTCACGCTCGCCGACGAGATCGACGTCTCGCGCGGCGACGTGCTCTGCCCGCCAGCGGCGCGCCCCGCGGTCGCCGACCAGTTCGCCGCCCACCTCGTCTGGATGTCGCCGGACCAGATGCTGCCCGGGCGCCAATATCTGATGCGCATCGGCATGCGCTACGTGCCGACCACGATCACCGCGATCCGCCACAAGGTCGACGTCGAGACGCTCAACAAGCTCGCCGCCGACGAGCTCGCGCTCAACGAGATCGGCGTCTGCAATCTGTCGACGACGAGCCCCGTCGCCCTCGATCCCTACCAGGAGAACCCCGAGACCGGCGGCTTCGTCCTGATCGACCGCTTCACCAACGTGACGGTGGCGGTCGGCATGATCGACTTCCCGCTGCGGCGGGCGACCAACATCCACCGCCAGCGCACCACCATCGATCGCGAGGCGCGCGCGAGCCTGAAGGGCCACAAGCCGGCTGTCGTCTGGTTCACCGGCCTGTCCGGCTCCGGCAAGTCGACCATCGCGGACATCCTCGAGCGCAGGCTGTTCGAGGACGGGCGCCACACCACCTTGCTCGACGGCGACAATGTCCGCCACGGCCTCAACCGCGATCTCGGCTTCACCGAGGCCGACCGCGTCGAGAACATCCGCCGCGTCGGCGAGGTGGCCAAGCTCATGGCGGATGCGGGGCTCATCGTCCTGTGCTCGTTCATCTCGCCCTTCGAGGCGGAGCGGCGGATGGTGCGCGAGATGATGGCCGAGGGCGAGTTCGTCGAGATCTTCGTCGACACGCCGATCGAGGAGTGCATCGCGCGCGATCCGAAGGGCCTCTACGCCAAGGCGCAGCGCGGGGAGATCAAGAACTTCACCGGCTTCGACCAGCCCTACGAGACCCCGTCGGCGCCCGAGCTGCACCTCGTCACCTCCGGCCGCAAGCCGGAGGAGCTGGCCGACGAGGTGCTGCGCCTGCTCCGCGCGCGCGGGATCCTCGGTTGAGCGGCGCGCGCGCCGCGGCGCGGGGGAGGCACTGATGGCGGCGCTCGACGTCCTGCTCGTGATCGGCCTCGTGGTCGCGCTCGCGAGCGGGCGCGTGCCGACGGTGGCGGCCTTCACGACCTTCGTCCTCGCGGTAGCCCTGTCGGGGCGGCTGCCCTTCGCGGACGTCGTCACGCTGCTCGCCGATCCGGCGCTCGTGGCGGTGGTGTGCCTCGCTCTGTTCTCGAGCGTCGTCGCGCGCATGGCGTGGATCCGGCGGCTGCTGTTCGCCCGCGGCCAGGCGAGCCTGTCGCGGGTGATGGCGCGCTTCCTCGGCATCACGGCGGCGGTCTCCTCCGTCGTGCCGAACACGGCCGTCGTCGGCGCCTTCATGGGGCCGGCGGCGAACCATCCGCGGGTGAGCCCGCACGTGCTCCTGATGCCCCTGTCCTACATGGCGCTCGCGGCGGGCATGCTGACGCCGTTCGGCACCTCGGCGAACCTGATCGTGGTGGGCCAAGCGGCGCGCTCGGACATCGCGCTCGGGCCGCTCGACTTCCTCTTCCCCGGCCTCGCGGCGGTCGGCGCCGTGTTCGCCACCCTCGTCCTCCTCGCCCCGCGCTTCCTGCGCGAGCCGGCCGACACGGGGGCGGTGGAGCCCGAATTCTTCCACATCGAGGCGACGATCCCCGAGGGCTCGCCGCTCGCCGGGCGCACCGTGCTCGAGAACCGACTGCGCAATCTCGGCCGCTTCTTCCTCGCCGAGGTGATGCGCGGGGAGCGGGTGCTCTCCCCCGTCGAGCCGACCGAGGTGCTGGCCGAGGGAGACGTGCTCGTCTTCGTCGGCGACGTGCGCTTCATCGAGGAGATCGCCTCCATCCCCGGGCTCGTCATCAGCGACGAAGCGCCGGCCGGGCGGCGGCAGGACAACATCCTGCACGCGGTCGTGGCGGCGAATTCGAGCCTCGTCGGCGCGACGCTCAAGGAGGCGAATTTCCGCTCGCGCTTCGACGCCTCCGTCTTCGCGATCCGGCGCGGCAACCAGCGGCTCTCGGGCAAGCTCGGCCAGGTGCGGCTCGAGGCGGGCGATCTCCTCGTCTTCGCCGCCGGCCACGATTTCGCCGCGCGCGAGGACATCCGCGGCCAGCTCCACGTCGTCGAGACGAAGCATGCGGGGCTCACCAATCTCGACACGCGGGCGGCGATCGCGGTCTCGGCGGGCTTCGGCGTGTTCCTGCTCCTCGCCTTCACCGGAGCCGTGCCCTTCGCGCTCGCGGCGATGCTGCTCCTCGCCTTCGCGGTGGGCGGCGGCTTCCTGCCGGCGCGGGACGTCAAGCGCAATTTCCCCTTCGAGCTCGTGATCGTCCTGTGGGGCTCGCTGACGCTCGGGACCCTCATCGCCCGCTCGGGCCTCGCGAGCGCGGTGGCGGAGAGCCTGATCGGGGCGGCGCCGGGGATCACGCCCGTATTGGCGCTCGCCCTCGTCTTCGCGACGACCTGGGCGCTCACCGAGCTCCTCTCGAACGTGAGCGCGGCGCTCGTCGCGCTGCCGATCGGGATCGAGGTGGCGCGCCTCGTCGGGGTGCCGCCCGAGCCCTTCGCCCTCGTCGTCGCCTTCGGCGCGAGCGCGAGCTTTCTCGTGCCCTTCGGCTACCAGACGCATCTCATGGTGATGACGCCCGGCGGCTATTCCTTCTTCGACTTCACCCGGCTCGGCGCCGTGGTGCTCCTCGCCTACGGGACGACGAGCGTCGCGACGATCGCGGCTCTGTACTTCTGAAGGGTCTCTTGCGTATGGCGACATCATCGGGAATGGCGGCGGATCTCGACCTCTCCGCGCTCCTCGTGGAGGCCGCGCTCGCGGGCGGAGCCGCGATCATGCCGATCTACGACGGCCCGGTGGAGGCGCGCGAGAAGGCGGACGCCTCCCCCGTGACCGCGGCGGACGAGGCGGCGGAGGCGGCGATCCTCGCGCTCCTCGCCGCCAAGGCGCCGCAGATCCCCGTCGTCGCCGAGGAGGCGGTCTCGCAGGGGCGCGTGCCGGAGACGGGCGCGCGCTTCTTCCTCGTCGACCCGCTCGACGGCACCAAGGAATTCATCGCCAAGAACGGCGAGTTCACGGTCAACGTCGCCCTCGTCGAGGACGGGGTGCCGGTGGCGGGCGTGGTCTTCGCGCCGGCGATCGGGCGGCTCTTCCTGGGGCTCGCGGGCGCGGGCGCGCGCGAGGGGCGGGTCGAGGGCGGGGCGGTCGTCTCGTGGCGGCCGATCGCGGCGCGCGTCGCGCCGGCGGAGGGGCTCGTGGCGGTGGCGAGCCGCTCGCATGCGGGGCCCGACACCGACGCCTTCCTCGCCCGCCTGCCCGTCGTCGCCCGCGTCTCCGCCGGCTCCTCGCTCAAGCTGTGCCTGATCGCGGCGGGCGAGGCCGACGTCTATCCGCGCATGGGCCGCACCATGGAATGGGACATCGCCGCCGGCCACGCCGTCCTCGCCGCCGCCGGCGGGCGGGTCGAGCGCGTGGACGGCACCCCGCTCCTCTACGGCAAGCGGCAGCAGGAGGGGGATACGGATTTCGCGAATCCGTGGTTCGTGGCTTGGGGGGCTCGCCCTTCGACATTTCGTTGAATCGCAGTACGCAGCACCCGCGACCCGAAGTTCCCCCAAACCACCCTCACCGCACCATCAAGCAGGTTTCGCCAACGACAGATAGATCGTTCCAATTCGGTCGATCACGGCCGAGGCCTCGAAGTTCTTCCAGGCGTGGACCTTGATCGACTCGGACATCTGGCGCGACGCCTCGGGCGAGGACATGATGCGGGTCACGGCCTCTTCGATCTGAACTGGTTCGGGTTCTGTCAGCATGTAGCCCAGTTCGCCAAACTTGATCGCGTCGAACGTGCCGCCCGCCTGCGTGACGATCGGGATCAACCCGGCGCCCATCGCTTCCATCAGAGCGTTGGGCATCCCTTCCGGATGAGAGGTCGGCATGACGAAGATGTTGCTCGCGGCAAGCGCGGCGGTCTTCGTCTCGCCGCGGACATAGCCGATGAACCGCACACCCTCGGCGCGGGCACCGTAGGACCGTGCATGCGCCTCCCAGTCGGCACGCGACGGCCCGTCACCGGCCATGCGCAGCACCGCGTCGGGGAAGCGCTCGCGGATCTGAACGAAGGCGTCTATCGCCTCGCGCCCGCCCTTGGCCGGAATGAAACGAGACATGAAGAGGATCTGCGGCGAGGTCAGCGGTGCGCAGCCCTCTTTCGGCATGACCTCTCCATCGAACATGGTGCTGATGACATGGATCGGAATGGTCGGATAGACGCGCCGTAGCGCCTCTTCGAACGCGGGAGCCAGCACGATGAAGCACGATGCTTTCCCGACCATCCATTGCGTCACCCGAGCGCCAGGCGTGGTGCGGACGAAGAAGTGCTCGTGCGCCTTCCAGTCCCAGCCGCGGAAGAAGACCAGAAAGCTTCTTCCGAAGAGAATGCAGATCAGGATGAAGACCAGGGTCCTGACAAAAGATCGTTGGTCGAGCGATGGGTTCATGTGAATGCAGTCATAGGACTTGCCCATGCTCTGCACAAAGGTGGCGTAGTCCTTAAGCAGGCGGATCAGGCGCACCAGGCCGCCCTTCTCGCCGTCTCGCGGCCCGACCGTCATCATCTCCACCGTGACGCCGGCGAGACCGCGTCTCTCCATCAGACGAAGGAAGTTACTCACGCCGCCGATTTGGCCGGCGGAGTGACCGAGTACCAGGACCTTCATTGCTTCTTCCCTTCTAGGGCGAGTCTTTGGCCGGCAGCGTTTGCCCGACTCCGGGCGCGAGTCGAAATCTGATGATGATAGAAAACGACACCTGCGAAGGAAAACAGGACGAGCACGGGCATCCGCATCAAGAGCCCGTTGCCGATCAGGCTCGATATCACGATGGCCGCGACGATCGGATAGGCTGCTCCTTGGAACACCAATGCCATCATCACGATGCACAGAACCAGCAGGCCGAGGCCGACGAACCCGTATTCGACCAAATAGGTGAGAAACGTGTTGTGCGAGGTCGTGACCTTGTTCCACATCGCGCCGACGTAGAAATCGGACCCGGGACCCGATCCAAACAGCAAGGTCCTGAAATCGCTGATGGCGATGATGTCCTCGACCCGGCCGATCCAGGTGCCGACGCGGCCCGAGCCGATGCTTTCGAACTGGAAAGTCCCCGTCAGCTGGATGTTGACCAGGATCTTGTCGATGAAGAAATACAAGGCCGCGGCGGCCACGATCGTGATCGCCGCGCTTTTGATCGTCATACTGATGTTGCGCAACGACATCAGCGCACCGCCGACAAATGCCAGGACCGTAATGATCGCCTGCATGGATCGGAACCCGAGCAGCATGTAGAGCGCGGCGCCGATCGTCGCCCACAAGATCAAACGCCCGAATAAACTTTGTCGCAGCGGTCGCGAGAAATAGACGATCAGCAGCAAGGCTCCGACGAAGTAACCGCTGGAATGCGGGCTCATGCCATAGAAAGGCCAGAGCCGTGGTGCTCGATCTGCGGCGCCCTGCAGGAACTCGCTTTCGTGGAAATAGGCGGGTTGCGTCATGACGAAGAGCAAGATCGCCCAGATTGCCACGCTCGAGATGACATGGACGACGCGGAAGTCCTTCGGCATCTTCAGCATGAGCATTCCGATCGGAAGCAGGATCGAAAGCGATCTCTTGTACGCCTCGTTCAGATCGGGGTAGTCGCTCGAGGCCAGCGAGATCGCGCTGACCAGCAGAAAGAGCAGGAAGACGATCATGAACGCGTTCGCCGAGGGTTCCCTGGCGACGGACCTGGCCAGCAGCACCAGCCCCGAAAGCGTCGTCAGCAAGAGCACGGTCGTGCCGGACGCGGCCGAGACGAGCGTCTCCGGCAGGATGATCGACGCCGCGATGATCGCGATCAGCAGAACGATCGAGAAACGGGTGACCGCGCCGAGAGGGTCGGCAATTCCGGTGCGCCGCGGCGGCGAGTAAGCGAGGTAGGGGGAGCTGACTGACATGATCTTCGCTGGCCTCACCTTGCCGACGGAACGAAAAAGCGGCGCCTTACATAGGCCGGGGCGGGACTGCCGGACCTCGGCCTCGCTCTCGTATACACTTGCGTCATCCTCGTGCCTCGCCGTTGTGCCCGGAGGAGGCATCGCTCTGCGCGATCAGCGCCCGAATTCCGTCCTGCAAGCGTCGGCGGGTGTCGCGCAGATCGGCGATGCTGCCCGCGTCGATCGTCGCGTGCTGAAACGGCGATAGGTCAAGCGGGGTGACCGGCGCATCCAAAAGCCTGTCCTTCAGACCGATCGACTCGAAGACGCCCCGGATCTTGACGTCGCCGGCAGGCCGCAGCACGGCGAGCGGCTGAACTCCGACGGACAAGCCCAGGAGCAGGGCGTGCAGCCGGTTCGAGATGAGAAGTCCGCAATCACCATAGACCTCGCGATAACGGTCGAGCTGCTGCGAGAAATCTTCGTGCGAAGCGGCTTTCCCGATACGGCCGCGGCAGTCTTCGGCCAGTTCCTTCATGAAAGCAGCATCACTCTCGACCTGCGAGACGAACTTGAACCGTGCTTCAGGAAAGGCCGAGATGGTGGCTGCGACGACATCGCGTACCTCATCCTTGGACAGGAACCCTCGACCAGTTCGGAACGAGAAGGCGATCGTCTTCGCGAATTCGGGGGCTGGCGCGGTGCTCAGCCGCGCATAGTCGACCTCCAGATTGAACGCGAGATCCGGAAGTATGCCGTGGCTCACGACGCCAAGGTGCGACAGATAGTCGGCGCTGAGCCGGTCACGCACAATCAGGCGATGCATCAGCCGGGCGCGCTCGCGGACCAGCCGCTCATATCGTGGACCCAGCGCCTCGTAACTCGCTCCGATCTGAACGATGCGGACCCCAAACCGGGTCATCAGCCAGAGGAACCGATTGTAGGCTCGGTTCATGACGTATTTGTCGTATCGTTTTTCGCCGCGGTTGCCGCCGGGCATCAATACGAAAAGAACGTTCTTGCCGGCTTGTCGTGCGCGAATCATCTCCCGCACCAGCGCGAGCAGCCCACCTCGTCGCAGCGTTATCCCGGCTCGTGCATCGAGCGCGAGGTTTGCGAGGAACGGTGCTGGAGCGCGCGAGACGTCGATCACCACCTCGACATCACGGGACAGGATTTCGATCAGCTGACGATTGATGAGCGCATCGCCGACGTTCTCGAAAGCCGTTTGCAGCAGGATGTAAGCGATCGTGGCGCCTCGATCGGTCTCGACTGTGGTCGCGGTCATGGCGCTTCTCATACCTCTCGCTCGGCTTATGGCCGAAACCCCCTGGGTCACGTATGCCGACGGCTGTGGCGATGCCGGCGTAGGATCTGCCGCGGTTTGTTCCACGCCCTCCTTACGGCGCCTATGAGGAACAGGCGCAGCTTTTCGAGGCCCGTTGGAGGGCGTGGGGCGTCGAATTGCCGCTCGTAGCCGAAGCGGGACAGCGTGTCCCCGGCCAAGGACTCGAAGATCTCGATCTGGCGGGGTGTCAGATCCCGCTTCCACGCCTCGGCGCGGCTCTTCTCGACACCGCCGCCGATCAGCGCGTGCTGGTCGCGTGTGTAGGACACGACGCGCAGGCCATCCGTGCGTACGCCTTTTTCGCGGTCGAAAGGCAGGCCGAGTTCGGCGAAGACGCTTGCGATCAGCCCTTCGCTGTCGACCAGCAAGTCCTCGTACCGGATCGAACGGCTGCGAACACGCCCTTGGTGCTCGGCGAGCCAGTGGGCGCAACTCTCCACCGATCGCTTCCATTCGGTCGCGAGTCGGATGATGTCCTGATGCCCCCACGTGAGCTTCAGTGTCGAAGCTGCGATCGCCCGCCCGTCTCGAACGATATGCAGAAGTAGCGCGTGTGGATAGATTTGGTGCAGCAGATCGAGATATTTCCGCTTTTGTGGATCGTGCTCGACCACGTATTCGAGGCCCGGCTTCTCCTCGGCATAATGGCGAAACAGGCGATCGAGCAGATCGGGGTAGGTCATCGACACCGGTAGAGCCGCAATCCAGGGCGCTGCGGGCGTGAATTGCCAGATGCGAAACCGATAATGCCCCATGACGTAGTCGAGCATCTCGCGCGTGGGGCGAGGCGAGCGGCCGAAGCGCACCAGTCCTTCGACCAGAAACTGCGCCTCGGGAACCACCAGACACTTGTCCGAAGTGCCGAGCATGCTGCCGAGCAGGGTCGTCCCGCTTCGCGGATACCCGAAGACGAACACGGGCTTCAGCGTCGGCGCCATCTCGTCGGTTCCCTCGTCGCGAACGGTGCCGGCAATCGGGCCCTCCGCGGCCTTCGTTTCCGTTTGGCCGCGGGTCCTGGCGCCACGACCCTGCCGAAGCACGGCGCGGATCTGCTTCAGGCCGAGCGCCGGTGCGATCCCCGTGTACTTCTTGCAGACGATCACGCCGACTATGTTCTGCGCCGAGATGCCCAGCGCGGCTCCGATGGCCGCGCCGAGGACAAGCAATTCCCCGGCCAATGTATAGGTCAGGGCCAGCGACGCGACAGTCGTGAGCGTCTTGATCGCGAGGATCTTGCCCTCGTGCCCGGACATCAGCAGCAAGAGCCCGTTGGGTCCGCAGGTCGTCGACACCACTTGCGCCAGGACGAGCACCATCAGCGCGGGGAAGGCGGCGACGTAGAGCGGGTTAAACAGCGCCAGCATCCAAGGACCGAGGGCCAGGAAGACCAGCCCGCCTAACAATGCGGCAGGGGCCGACAACAGGACGGTCGTGCCGAGGATCTGCCGAACCTCGTCGACGCGCCGGGCCCTCCAGGCGCGCGACATCATCGGCGCGGCGATTTGGTTGGCCGCCAGCTGCGTGATCGACAGCAGGTTGGCGAGGCGGCTCGCGGCGAAATACGCGCCCGCCTCGGCCGGGCCAAGGACCACGCCGACCAGCACGGTGGTTCCCTGCTGCTGCACTTGCGTCAGAATCGCGTTGCCCCAAAATCCCCAGAGCGACGCGCGCATCTCGGCCCGCTCCTCGTCCGGGAGCACCGCCGGAGCGCGCCAGGACAGAAGCCCGACCGTCGTCGACAGCAAGAGCACGAATTGTGCCAAAACCAGCACCGCCAGTACGCCGGTCGTGATCCAGAGCGCGCTGACCGGGCCGAAAGGCAGGGAGGCGAAGCCGACGATGGCCATCACCAGAATTCGCCAGACGACGTCGCGCGGCGCGAACGCCCATACAACTGAACCGCGCGCCCTAAGCGCGGCCAACGTCACCTCGGAGATCGCGAAGACGGCGGCGAGCGACGCCGTTGCGAGCCAGACCCCTTCCGAATAGGCGAAGGCGGAAATCTCGACGCCGAGTGAACTCATGGTGGCGCCGGCGATCAGGACGATGGCGCTGCCGAACAGGGCGAGGCCCAAGCTCCGACGGATCGCCGCCGTCGCCATCAGCCGCCCGTGGCTTTGATCGAGAGCGGGCCAGAATCGTAGAACGGCATTCTGCTGGCCGAAACTGGCGACCGGACCGAGGATCATCGCGAGGGAGAAGGCCGAGGCGAAAACGCCGAAGCCCTCGGCCGAAAGCGCACGGGCGACGACCAGGAGGAACAGGAAGGATATTCCGAGCCCGGCGATCTTGATGAGCCCGGCCGTCGCGGCGCCGCGAAAGAACCGAAGCTTCCGCGGCCCGCCGGCAGGCTCGTTGGCGGCACCCATCATCCGACCTCGTGCGGCCCGAGGAGCCCCCGACCCACAATCCTCGCGCGGGACATCAGCGCGTCCTCGTCACAGGACGGCGCGGACGGAGGCGATCAGCTGCTGGCGCTGGCCCGCCTCGCCCCGCTCCGCGCGCGTCAGCTCGGGGGCGCGCAGGAGCGCCAGGATGTCGTCGGCATTCTCCACCCGGTAGACGCCCGCGCGCCCGTCCAGAGCCGCGAGGGTCGCCTTCTGGTGGTCGTTGCGATGCTCGCCGCGCGCCGCGTCCCGCGCCATCATCAGGAGCGGCTTCTTCAGCGCCATGCCCGTCAGCAACGTGCCGATGCCGGCATGCGAGACCACGGCGCGCGCATCGGCGAACATGCCCCGGAACTCGGCGACCGTGAGGCGATCGACCGTCTGCATGTTCGTCAGAACGTAGCGGCTGGGGCCGATCTGGGCGACGACCGGCTCGTCGAGGCGCGCGGCGACCTGGTCCATCGCCGCGATCAGCCGGTCGAAGGGCAATTGCGTGCCGACGGTGACGAAGATCACAGGACGCTCCCGACGAAGCGCACGCGCGAGGTCGCGACGTGCGGCCATTGCGTGAAGCAGTGGTGGACGAAATAGCTCGCGATGCGACCGCTCATCGAGAGCTTCTCGACATTGGCGACGCTGTCGATCCAGATCGTCCGCGCGCCGAACAGCCGGGCCCAGAACAGCATGATCAAGCCCGGCGCCGCCCCGGTCGAGACGACGGTGCGGGGGCGGTAGCGCAGGAACAATTCCAGGCTCTGCCAGGCGCATCGGAGCACGGAGAGGACGTCCGAGCGGCTGCAATCGCCGACGATCTCGACGACGCCGTTCACGCCCGCGCGCGCGCTCTCGTCCGTCGTGACGTAGATCGCTTCGACGCCGTCGAAGACCTCGCGCAGCGCGAGCATCTGCTCCCAGTGACCACCTTTGGACGCGACGGCGACGACCCTCGCGGTCGCCACGCTCTCCAAGCCGCCAGCCAGTTCTGCCGACATATCGCAAGTACCTCGGGCGGTCCGACCGCTCCCAGAGCCGCCGACCCGGGTAGGGGTCGTTTCCTGTACATGAGTGACCCAAACCGCTCCCGGCGTCCACGAGATTCGCGGCCGGTCCGAACGAGTCTTTTGCGAATGCTTAATCCATGTTGCGGCGCCGCAACATCTCCCGGTCGGCGGCGCCGGTCGCGCAGCGCGCGGTCGCGAACCGTAGGCGAGCCCTCAGAACCCCACCCCTCGCTCCATCTCCTCCACCACCTGGACGAGATAGCGTCCGTAGCCGTTCTTGCCGAGCGCGCGGCCCAGCGCGAGCATCGCGCTCTTGTCGATCCAGCCCTTGAGATAGGCGATCTCCTCGGGGCAGCCCACCTGGGTGCCCTGGCGGTGCTGGAGGGTGCGGACGAAATTGGCGGCGTCGATGAGGCTCTCGTGGGTGCCGGTGTCGAGCCAGGCATAGCCGCGGCCCATGCGCTCGACCTCGAGCGAGCGCTCCTCGAGATAGATCTGCAGCAGGCTGACGATCTCGAGCTCGCCGCGCGCGGAGGGGCGCACGCGGTGGGCGCGCTCGGGCGCGCGCCCGTCGAGGAAGTACAGGCCCGTCACCGCGTAGCTCGAGGGGGGCACCGCCGGCTTCTCGACGATGGCCTGCGGCCGCCCGTCCTCGCCGAAGGAGACGACGCCGTAGCGCTCGGGATCGGCGACGCGGTAGCCGAACACCGTCCCGCCCGTCGCCCGTCGCGCCGCCGCCTCGAGCAGCGCGCACAATCCGTGTCCGAAGAAGATGTTGTCGCCGAGCACCATCGTCGAGGGAGCGCCGTCGAGGAACTCCTCGGCGAGGAGATAGGCCTGGGCGAGCCCGTCGGGGGAGGGCTGCGCGATGTAGTCGAGCCGCAGCCCCCAGCGCGACCCGTCGCCCATCAGCCGCCGGAATTGGGGCTGGTCCTCGGGCGTGGTGATCACCGCGATCTCGCGGATGTCGGCGAGCATCAGAACGCTGAGGGGGTAGTAGATCATCGGCTTGTCGAACACGGGAAGCAGCTGCTTCGACACGCCGGTCGTGATCGGATAGAGGCGCGTCCCCGATCCACCTGCCAGGATGATGCCCTTGCGTTTCGTCACGATACCGCTCCCGTCTCCCGCAGCACGCGTCCGAGCCCCGCGCGCCAATCCGGCCGCGTGACGCGAAAGCGCGCTTCCATGGTCGCGCAGCACAGTCTCGAATTGAGCGGGCGGCGGGCCAGCGTCGGGTAGTCGGCGCTCGCGACCTCCTCGACCCGCACGGCGCGCCCCGCCTCGGCGAGGATCGCGCGCGCGAAATCGGCCCGGCTCACGTCCGGCGCGCCCGCGAAATGGTAGGTCCCCGACGCCGCCCCGTCCTCCGCCAGGCAAGCCGCGACGCGCACGATCGCCCGCGCGATCGCCTCGGCCGGCGTCGGCCCTCCGATCTGATCGGCGACGACGCGGACCGGGTCGCGCGTCCGCGACAGGCGTAGCATCGCGTGCACGAAACCGCCGCCCTGGGCGGAGAAGACCCACGACGTGCGGATGACGGCGTGCACGCCGCCCGCCTCGCGCACGCCGATCTCGCCCTCGCGCTTCGTGCGCCCATAGGCGTTGAGGGGCGCGGTCTCGTCGTCCGGCGCGAAGGGGCGCGATCCGCGGCCGGAGAAGACGTAATCCGTCGAGAGGTGGACGAAGGGCAGGCCCCGCGCGGCCGCTGCCCGCGCCATCGCGGCCGGGGCGCGCGCGTTGACGGCGCGCGCCGTCGCCTCGTCGGTCTCCGCGCGGTCCACGTCGGTATAGGCGGCGGCGTTGACGACCGCGTGGGCGTCGGCGCGCGCGACGAGGGCGGCGCAGGCGTGCGCGTCGGCGAGATCCGCGTCCGCGCGTCCGAGGAAGACCGCGTCCGCGTGCACGCCCGCCAGCGCGCGCGCGACCTGCCCCGATCTGCCGAAGACGAGGAGCTTCATCGCAGCCCGAGCCTCTCTCCGACCCCCGTGCGGGCGAGCAGCGGGCGCCACCAGGCCGCGTTGTCGAGATACCAGCGGACGGTCGCCCGCAGGCCGGCATCGAGATCGACCTCCGGCCGCCAGCCGAGCTCCTCGCGGATGCGCCTCGGATCGATGGCGTAGCGGCGATCGTGACCGGGACGGTCGGCCACGAAGGCGATCTGCGCGCGATAGGGCCGGGCGCCGGGCGCGAGTTCGTCGAGGATGGCGCAGATCCGCTCCACGAGATCGATGTTGCTGATCGCGCTCTCGCCGCCGATGGCGTAGGAGCGCCCGACGGCGCCCCGCGTCAGCACGAGCAGCAGCGCCCGCGCGTGATCCTCGACATAGAGCCAATCGCGCACGTTGCGGCCGTCGCCGTAGACCGGGATCGGCTCGCCGGCGAGCGCCCGGAGGATCACCACCGGGACGAGCTTTTCGGGGAAATGGAAGGGGCCGTAATTGTTCGAGCAATTGGTGACGAGCGTCGGCAGCCCGTAGGTCTCGTGCCAGGCGCGCACCAGATGATCGGAGGCAGCCTTGGACGCCGCATAGGGCGAGCGCGGATCGTAGGGGGTCTCCTCGGTGAAGGCCCCGGTCTCGCCGAGGCTCCCGAACACTTCGTCGGTGGAGACGTGGAGGAAGCGGAAATGCTCGGGCCGGCCGCGCTCGATCCAATGGGCGCGGGCCGCCTGCAGGAGCGTGCAGGTCCCGATCACGTTCGTCGCGACGAAGGCGTCGGGGCCGTCGATCGAACGGTCGACGTGGCTCTCGGCGGCGAGATGCAGGACGGCGTCCGGCGCGTGGCGGGCGAAGACGCGATCGAGCGCGTCGCGATCGCGGATGTCCACCCGCGCGAAGGAATAGCCCGATCGTCGCGAGACGGCGGCCACGTTCTCGAGATTGGCCGCATAGGTGAGCGCGTCGAGGTTCACGACCTCGTGCCCCTCGGCCATCGCGCGCCGAACCACGGCCGAGCCGATGAAGCCCGCGCCCCCGGTCACGAGGAGCTTCATCGCGATCCCTCCCAGACGAACGGGCTGCGAAAGGCGGCGAAGTCCGGCGCCTGCGCGTCGCGCTCCGAGACGATGGGATCGGCGATGCCCGCCCAGCCGAGGTCGAGGGCGGGGCTCTTCCAGTGCACGCAGAGCTCGGCCTGGGGAGCGTAATGATCCGAGCACTTGTAGACGATTTCGGTATCGGCCTCCAAGGTGACGAAGCCGTGCAGGAAGCCGACCGGCACGAACAATTGCCGCCCGTTCTCGGAGCTCAGCTCGATGGCGACGTGCCGGCCAAAGGTCGGCGAGCCGACCCGCACGTCGACGGCGACGTCGAGGAGCCGCCCGCGCCCGCAGCGCACGAGCTTGGCCTGCGCGTGCGGCGGCGCCTGGGCGTGCAGGCCGCGCAATGTGCGGGCCCGCGGCGAGAGCGAGTGATTGTCCTGGACGAAGTCGATATCGATGCCGAGCCGGATGAAGGCACGCCTGTTCCAGATCTCCGCGAAGAACCCGCGATGATCTCCGTGTCGATCGGGAACGATCAATCGACAATCCGGCAGCCCGGTCTCGTGGATAATCGGCACGACGCCTCCGAAACGGGCGAAGTTCTGACAAAAGCGAGCGGCAGGCCGGCTTTCGCGCGGCCGAGGAGAGGAGATTACCACCACGACAGCCGAATTCAGCTTTATTTCGGGGACCCTGGCGACGCCCCCGCAGCAAGCGCGTTCGCTATCTAAGATTGTTGTGCGCACGCGAAGGGTTGACCGTCAGGGATGCGAAACTTAAAAAACCCATGGAACGCGATTTGGGGGGAATGCGCGAAATGACCGTCCTGCGCCATGCGAGGCACCTCGCGATCGCCGCTCTGATCGTCGCCGTTTCGGGTGCCGATGGCCTCGCCCGCGACGCGGATCCGATGGCGGGGCTCGGCATGGCGGCGATACGGGCGACGCTCCTCGAAGGACGGGACCCGCCCGGCGGCGCCTCCCTCGACGAGGTCGTCGCAGCGCTCGAGGCCCGCGACGACAACCCGCAGATCCTCCACGTCCTCGGCCTCGCCTTCGCCGGCGACGGCGTGGTCGAGCCCGATGCCGATCGGGCGATCCGCTATCTCGAAGCGGCCGCCGATGCCGGACATGTCGGCGCGCTCCAGCGGCTCGCGCGGCTGTTCGAGAACGACACGCTCGTCCCCGCGGACGCCGCGCGGGCGCTCGCCTATCGCGAGCGGGCCGTGGCCGCGGGTCAGATCGCGGCGGCGGTGCCGGCGGCGCGCCTCCTGATCTCCGGCGGTCCCGGTCTCGAGCCCGACACGGCGCGCGCCGAACGCCTCCTCGAGATCGCGGCGCAGGCGGGCGACGACAATGCCGTGCGCCTGCTCGACAGGCTCCGGGCGCCGCGGCCTCTGCCGTTTCGCGAGATCCGCGCCGCGCTCCTGGACGGCGAGCCTGCGCCGGAGGGCGCGAGCGTCGAAGAGATGATCGCCGCTCTCGAGGCCATGGAAGGGAACGGCAGCGCTCTCTTCGTGCTCGGATCCGCGTTCTTGGGCGAGAGCCCGGACGTCGCGCGCGATGTCGACCGCGGCATCGGGTTCCTCGAACGCGCCGCCGCTGAGGGCAATCCGCATGCCGCCATCCGTCTCGCGCGCCTGTTCGAAGACGGCACCCTCGTCGAGGAGGACGCCGCCCGCGCGCTGGCTTTCTACGAGCGTGCGATCGACATCGGAGGAGACCGCGCCGTTCTCCCCGCGGCGCGTCTCCTGGCGAATGGCGGCCCCGGCCTCGAGCCGGATTCGGATCGGGCGGTGGCGCTGCTCGAGCCGCTCGCCGGCCAGGGCGACGAGGCGGCCGAGCGACTGCTCGCGCGCCTCACCGCGCCGCCGCGGCTGCCGCTCGGCGCGATGCGCGCGGCGCTCCTCGACGGCGAGCCGGCGCCGCAGGGCGCGAGCGTCGAGGAGATGATCGCGGCCCTCGAGGCGATGGAGGACGACGCCGGTGCGCTGTTCGTGCTCGGCCGCGCCTTCGCCGGCGAGGGCGTTCTACCGGCCGATCCGGCCCGCGCGCTTCCGCTCCTCGAGCGCGCGGCCGACCTCGGCAATGTCGGCGCCATGCTCCGCCTCGCCCGCATCCACGACGAGGGCGAGCTCGTGGCGCGCGATGCGGGCACCGCTCTGACCTGGTTCGAGCGCGCGGTCGCTGCAGGCCAGACGAACGTCGCGATGACGGCGGCGCGCCTCGCGCTCGCGGGCGGGCCCGGACTCGAGCCCTCCGTCGACCGCGCGGTGCCGCTCCTCGAAGCGGCCGCCGATGCGGGGTCGACGGACGCGCAGGTCCGTCTCGCCGATATCTATCTCGGCCCCGAGGGTCCCAACGATCCCGCCGCCGCGATCGCCAAGCTTCAGGCGGCGGCCGATGCCGGCGACGGCCGCGCGGCGATGGCGCTCGGGCGGCTCTACCGCAATGGCGGTCCGGTTCGCGCGGACGCGACCCGCGCGCTCGCCGCCTTCGAGCGCGCTCGCGCGCTCGGGGTCGACGCCGCGGCGGTGCAGATCTTCGACATGCGCCTGAGCGCGGGGCGTCGCGACGTCCGGCGCATCCGCGAGGCGAGCGCCGCCCTCGAGCGCGAGGCGCAGGCCGGCAATGCGGCCGCGATCCTGCGTCTGGTCAACTTCCAGCGCACCGGCGTCGGACGCCTCGTGCCGGGGAGCCGCAGCGCCGCGATGCGCACGCTCGAGGCCGGTCGCGCCGCGCTGTCTCCTGCCGCCTATCAGCGCGAGCTCGCCATCCTGGAACTCGCCGGCGCACGCTCCCTGTCCGAGATCGGCGAGATCCAGGCGCTCCTCGACGCCGCCGAGCCGCGCGATCGCGTGCGTATCCTGCGCGCCTCCGCGCGGGCGAACCCCAACGCCTTCGTCTATTTCGTGCAGGCGCGGCTCCTCGAGACCGGGCATCTCGACGGCCGCGTCACCGGACTGCTCGATACGCGCACGATCCGGGCGATCAACCGGTTCTGCGTCGAGAACGATGCCGCCGCGGCCTGCCGCACCGGGCCGCTCTCGGGCCCGGCGGTGCGTTTCCTCTCGGAGACGCTCTGACGCGCGAGGGCGGGCCTTCGCCGCCCTCGCACCAACCGCGTCTACACGCGAAGGATCTCGAGGCAGCGCGAGGGCGCGAGGAACGAACCTGCGGTGTCGCGATTGACGCGCACCTGCTGAATGATACCGCCCCTGTCCGCGACGAGGGTGACGTTGCAGACGAGCGAGATTCGCTGGCGATCCGAAGCAACGATCCCGCGCCCACCGACCGAGTAACGGGCAAAGCCCCCGCGCCACCGATGAGCCGTGTTTCCGTTCGGCCTCACGCGGCTGTCCTGCGCCTCGCCGTGGGCGGCGAAGAACTCGCTCGCCGGGCGGCCGACCCAGGCGGCCGCGATCCGCTCGGCGGTCGCGGCGTTGCGGGCTTCGTCGGTCTGAGCTCCTGTCACCGCTCCGGTCTCTGCCGCGGCGAGCGTGGCGGAGCCTTCCTGCTGCGCCGTCTGGCATGCGGCGAGGGTGAGCGCGAGCGCTGCGATCGTCAGAATGCGTGAGGGCATGCGGATATCCCGTTCGTCTCGGAGGTTGGTGGGGGCGACGCGGTACTTTACCGACCCGGTCGCCCACGCTTCAACCCGCGAGCCGGATTTCGGGCCGATCGGTCGCCTGCTGTTGCCGCAACGCAACCCGTCCGCCGCCGGCGCGTCAGGACCCGCCTGCCCGTTCCGTGCGCACGCGCCGTCTCACCTCGGTGAGGAACGCTCTCTGGATTTCCTGCGGCTCGCCCTCGAGAGCGGAGACGACCAGCGGGCGCGCGCGTCCGGGAAGGGTCATGTAGATGTCCGCGAGGGTGCGCAGACCGAAGCGCGAGCGAGAGATCGCGAGGATCTCGCCCCGCGCCGCCTCGCGCAGCGTCTCCGGCAGCGCGTCCCACAGGATCAGCGCCAGCGGCAGCCGGCGCGCGGTGATCCAGAGCTCGGCCCGCGCGGTCTCGTAGCTGCGCGAAAGCGCGGCCAGCGCGGGCTCGGAGAGGCCTTCGGCCCGGATCAGGGTCTGTGCCAGCGCCGTCCAGGCGTCGGCGTCGTGCGGGGCGCGGGCGAGCGAGGCGCGCAGGATGTCGGCGCAGGACCCGAGCGCGGCCGCATAGGCCGCATGATCCTCGGTCGGCACCCGCGCCGCCTGCGCGGCGCAGGCCGCGTAGCCGGGCAGCCGCCCCGTCGAGCGCACCTGCACGGGGGTTCCGTCGAGCCCGAGATAACGCGACACGTCCGAGCCGACGCCGTCCCGGAAGACGCGCGTCTCGTGGGCGGCGACGAGGCCGACGCAGAGCGCGAGGCTCAAGCAGAGCACGAGGAGCGCCGCAGCCTGGAGCCCGTTGCGGGCGCTCTCCGTGCGCTCGTCGACCTCACTCGCCGTAGCCATGCTTGTATCCGTAGCCGCGATAGCCCGCCGAGCCGGCGCGGCTCATGTTGAGGACGGCGCAGACGGGCGGACCGCCCGGCGTGCGCAGGTCGCGCGCCGCGGCGATGGCGTCGGCGGGCGAGGTCGATCCCCAATGCACGACGTGCGTGACGATGTCGGCATGGCGCATCAGGATGCGGCCGTCGATCACCGGCACGAGCGGCGGGCTGTCGAGGATGATCACCTCGTAATGCTTGCGCAGGAGCACGATCAGCTCGACGAAGGCGTGCGAGGCGAGGAGATGGTCCGTCGCCTCGCCGCGGCTCGGCTTGCCGACGATCATGTCGACGCCCGAGCGCTCGTCGTGGCGGACGAGCTCGTTGGCGCTCGCCTCGCCGAGATCGCGGCGCAGGAAGTCGAAGATGCCGACGCGGATCTCGTTGTCGTCGGTGATGCCGGCGAGCCGCGCGAGATTGGGGCGGCGCAGGTCGCAATCGACGATCACCACCTTGCGGCGCGACGAGGCGTAGAGGCGCGCGAGGGACAGAGCGAGCGTCGACTTGCCCTCGCCGGGAACGGCGGAGGTCACGAGGATGGTCAAGGCCTCCCCCGGAGCCGCCGCGCCGTCGAGCACGAGGCGCCAGCGACGCAGCGCCTCGGTGAAGGGCGAGAGCGGCCGCGCGACGACCTCGTCCTGCGGACGATGCGTGTTCGAGCCGAGGAAGGGGATCGTCGTCGCCACCGGCAGCTTGAGGAGGCTCTCCACCTGCGAGGGGCTCACGAAGCCCGTGAAGAAGAATTCCCGCATCAGGCCGAGACCGCCGCCGAGCGCGAGGCCGACGAGCGCGGAGATCGCGAGAAACAGGTTCGTCGGCGGGAAGCTCGGCACGATCGGCGGCACGGCCTCGGAGATCACGCGCGCGTCGGGCACCTGCACGTCGCTGCCGATCTCGGCGCGCTTGAGGAGGTCGAGCGCGACGCGGTAGATCGCGCGCGCGGATTCCGCTTCGGTCTGCAGGCGGAAGAGCGCGACGCTCGCCGAGCCGTTCTGGTCGCCGAGCACGGAGCTCAGACGCTCGCGCGCCGCGCGCTCGCGCGCCTCGATATCGGCGATGGAGAGGGTGAGCGTCGCGTCGAAATCCGTGGCGAGGCTCGCGATCTGGACGTCGAGCTCGGGCGCGACCGTCGGCGCGGCGCGGGTGCGCTCCTCCATCAGGCGCGCGAGCTCGTCGCCGAGCGAGGCGATCGGGGCGGGCGCGGCCTCGGCGCTGGCGACCGAGCCGACCGCGGCGGCGGCGGCGGCGACGTCGCCGTCGCGCAGAGCCGCCCGCGTCGTCTCGAGCGCGCTCGCGAGCGCGCCGCGCTCGCGGCTCAGGCGCAGGACTTCCGCGTTGAGGTTCTGCGCCTCGTCGTTGTCCGTGCCGACGCTCGCGGCGATGAAGCGCGCGATCTCGTTCTCGATGCGCACCAGATTGGCGGCGATCTCCTCGACGCGCTGCGAGAGCGCGCTCGAGGCGTGGCGGGCGGACGCCGCCTTCTTCTCGACCTGGACCGCGATGTAGCTGTCGACGATGCCGTTGGCGATCTGCGCGGCGAGGCGCGGATCGGCGGAGGTGAAGGCGACCTCGAGGTTGAAGGTCTGGCCGATGCGCGAGACGCGCACCTGGTTCGCCAACGAGTTCACGAGCTGGCTCTCGCGCCGAGCCTCGCCGGGCTCGGGACGCGCGCCGAGCACCGCGTCGCGGGCGCGGGAGAGGAGCGAGGGGCTCTGCTCGAAGGCGGGATGCTCCGCGAGCCTGAGCTCACGCACGGTGCGCCGGATGACGCTGTCGGAGCGGATGACGTCGACCTGGCCCGCGACGAAGCCCGTCGAGGTCGCGAGCGTCATAGTGGGCATCTCGTTGTCGGTCATCCGCTGGGTCGCGGTGTCGACCTGGACGAGAACCCGCGCGGTGTAGAGCGGGGTGAGCTGGAAGGCGACGAGGAGCGTCAGCGCCATCATGGCGATCGCGGTCGCCAGGATCACCCAGATCTGGCGGCGCACGAAGCCGGTGATGGCCGAGAGATCGATCGTCCGCTCGGCCTCGAAATCCGGCTCCGGATCGCGGGGCGGATAATCGGTCGCCACGACCCGCAGCGACTTGGAGATCTCGTTCATCATGCACCTCGCTCCACAGGAGCAGCGTCGCCGAGGTCACCGCCTTGCCGGCCGCCCTCGGGGCACGTCGTCGGAAAGCTCAGCATGCAACTTCGATGCCCTGTTGCCGGGCGCCTTCCAAGAGGACGGCACCTAGGCGATTCGTCGCATACCCGCCAAGATCGACCGCGATCCGATCCGGGCCGAGGCGAATGGCGTCCACCGGCGTGTGCCCATGGACGATGCAGGCCTCGCACCGGAGTTCGGCATCCATGAATCCGTCCCTGATCCACAGGAGATCGAGGGCCGATTGGCGGGCGAGCGGCACGCCGGGGCGCACCCCCGCGTGACAGAAGAAATAGTCGCCGAGCCCGAAGGAGAGCCCGGTCCCGCGCAGGAACGCGCGATGCCGCTCCGGAACGAGCGCGGGCAGCCGCGCGAGGATCGCGTCGATCGCCTCGCTCGCCGAAAGCGGCAGGCGCAGCCCGTAGGAGGCGGCGGTCGCCCGTCCGCCATGCTCGACGAGGAACGCGGCCGCACGACGGTTCCCGTCGAGGGCGTCGAGCAGCATCTGGTCGTGGTTGCCGCGCAGGTGGACCCATTGGTCGACGACGATCGGCGGATCGACGAGGAGATCGAGGACGCCGCGCGTATCGGTCCCGCGATTCACGTAATCCCCGAGGCACACGACGATCACGCGCGCCCGCGGCAGCACGGTCTCGCGCGCCGCGATCTCGCGCAGCATCGTCGACAACAGGTCGCTGCGGCCGTGCAGATCGCCGATGACGTAGACCCGGGTGCCGTGTGGGATGGATCGCTCGGCAATCACTGCGTTTCAACTTGCTGGGCGCCCGCGAATGAGCAGATGTTTATGGCCGATTTCGAGAGGACGCGCTAGCGCGCGCGCGCAACACTCTGTCGGTTGGTTAAACGGCCCCGTGCCGTCGATCCTCCGGCAGGCTTCCCCGCCGCCAGCTCTGCGCGACCCCGAAGCCGAGGAGCGCCGAGAGCCAGAGCGCGTTCGCCTGGATCTGCAAGGAGAAATCGACGAGCGAATGCAGGGCGAAGAGCACGGCGGCGCCGATCGCGGCAAGCGGTGCCGCGTGGTCGCGCCGGCGCGTCCACAATGCGCTCGCCGCACGCGCCACCAGGGCGGCGAGCACCGCGAGGAGCACGGCCGTCATCGGCAGGCCGAGCGTCGCCGCGAGTTCGAGATAGGTGTTGTGCGCCTCGCCGAAGGTCCGGCCGCTCGGCAGGCCGGGCGGGCGCACTTCCGGGAACAGGGCGGGGTAGGCACCCGCGCCGCCGCCGGTCAACGGACGCGCGGCGATCGCGTCGAAGGCCGCGTCGTAGAGCTGCGCTCGGAAGGCGGCGGAGCGCTCCGTGTCCTCGAGCCGCTCGATCACCGTCGCGCCGCTGATCGCGAGCACGCCGACGAGAAGCACGGCCGCGCCGAGGACGGCGACGCGCAGGGCCGACCGGGAGCGGGTCGAGCGCACGCGCCAGAGCAGGAACACGCAGGCGGCGCCCGCGAGGCTCGCCGCGACGCCGGCCCGCGACCCCGTCAGCATGAGCGCGGACAGGAGCGCCAGCGACCCGAGGAGGACGAGACCGCCGCCGCGGGTGACCTCCTCCACCGCCGTGGCGCGCCCGAGACGCACGTCCCGCTCGTGCGCATGCGCGATCCGGTCGAACATGCCGACGATGAGCACCGCCCCGCAGACGAGACCCACGCCGAGGAGCGCGGCGAAGGCGTTGCGCGCGACGAAGGTCCCCGTGAGGACGCCCTCGTAGCCGAACCGCTCGAAGAAGAGGACGCGATCGGAGCCGGCGAGCGTCACGAGCAGGCCGTAGCAGGCATAGGCCACCGCGCTCCAGAACAGGATCGCGACACCATGTCGCGCGCGCGCAGGCGTGCGACCGAGCTGGAGCGCGACGAGGAAGACCGAGAAACAGGTCAGGGCCCGCAGCAGGGCGGCGAGCGTCGCGTCGCGGTCGACGCTGATCGAGCCGGCGAGGGAGACGCCGAGCGCGCGCGTCGCTTCCTCCCAGGTCGGATCGGCGAGCGGTCCGCCGATCGGTGCGAGCTGGAAGGCGATGTAGGCGCAGACGGCGACGCCGCCCGCGAGCGGCAGGGCGATCTTCCCGAACGGAACCGCCGGGCCCTTCCGCATGACGTCGATCGCGAGCGCGAGGAGAGCGAGCGCGACGAGCGTGCCGTTGACCACCCAGGCGATCGGCCGGTGCGAGCCCAGCATCAGGGGCGCCGTCGCCAGGACGGTTGCCAGGAGCACGAATGCCGCTTTCAGGTACATCGCCGAGGATCCGAGTGTGCGGCCGGTTCGCGCACGCCCCGCCATCGCATGCCGGCTATCGGCCCGCAACCGGGGCCGGATGGCATCCTTCCCCCAACGTCAATCCCAGGACGTCGCCACGACCGCCGCCGCGACGCCGGAGCGCACGAACACGTTCGGCCGCTCGGGCGACTGGATCGTCGCGAGGCGGAACGAGGCCGCGCCGAGCGGCAGCACCTCCTCCACCTGGTTGTCGAGAACGAAG
Source organism: Salinarimonas sp. (assembly GCF_046292825.1). Taxonomy (GTDB): domain Bacteria; phylum Pseudomonadota; class Alphaproteobacteria; order Rhizobiales; family Beijerinckiaceae; genus Salinarimonas. The sequence goes on from NZ_JBKBQG010000001.1 coordinate 105,101, forward strand.
TCGCCGCGATCGGTGCGCACGATCAGGACCGCATGGCTCGTCCCCCAGCCGTCGCGGCCGAGCGCGAGCAGAAGCGCGCTCGTCGGCCAGCCGGCGGCGAGGAGACGACGGCGCTTCTCGAGGGCGAAATCCTCGCAATCGCCGGAGCTCGCGCGGACCTTCCAGCGGTCCGGAACCCCGTCGCGATCGATGTCCGCGCGCCAGGTCATGGACGCGTTGACCGCGCTGTTGACCTGTTGGACCTGCGCGAGCAGGCGATCGGTCACCCGGACCGCGCCGGTCTCGTCGCGAGCGAGCCGCCCGCGCCGCACGGCGCATTCGCTCGGGAATTCGCGGCAGAACACGTGCGCCGCCACAGGCGAGATCGCCATCTCGCCGAAAGCCGCGCGGCTGCCGAGATACCGGCTGGGGTCCTGGAACCGAAACGGAAACGCCTCGGCGCCGGTCGCGACGAGCGTCCCGAGCGCCGTGAGCACGGCGAGCGCCGTTCCCTTGATTCGATTGCGCGTCATGTCAGCCTCCCGTTCCGTGGGCAATGAACCACGGGAGGCCGCACCACCGGCTTGCGATCAAGCGGACAATTGTAGCGAATTCAGACCCATGAAAACGAGAGCGCGCGGGTGGTTAACCCGCGCGCTCCGAAATCGGTGAGATTCGAGACTTCAGCTCGGGCTGCCCGAGGGCGGGGGCGTGAAGCCCGGGAACTGGACGTCGTCGCTGCTGCCGAGGTCCGGCGCGATGTCGCCGAGCGGACCGGGGCCGAAACCGGCGCCGGGACCGGCGGTCGGGTCGGTGAGCGCGCCGGCGAGCGCGACGGTCAGCGGGCTCGTCGGACTCGAGACCGCGACGACGGTGTCGACGATCTGGTTGACGACGGCGGGCTGCAGACCGGCGATGGCGCCGGCGAGCGAGCGGCCGAACGCGGCGTTGCCCTGGAACGCGGCCGCGAGGCGCGTGGTCGTCGCCTGGCACGCGGGCGTGAACCCGCTGGCGCAGACGCGGGCGATCTCGAGGGCCGCGGCTTCGGGCGTGACCTGGGCGACGGCACCGGTCGTGCCGGCCATCAACATACCGGCCGCAATGGCCATACCGAGCTTCTTCATGTGTCAACCCCTCAACGGTCTAGATTTGCTTTACCATGCGTCGCAGCATTTCCGCAACTCGAATCTCTGCCGTCCCGCGCTTGGCGGGAGAGACCGTTGCGGGCGCCGCGCGGAGCCGAATTGGAGCGCTCGCCGGCCTTGGCCGAAATCCGGGCGAGACCCGCGGCGAGCGCGCGTCGCTGCCATATGGTCGCCGCCTCGGGATCGAGCCCGACGCCGCGGCCCTCGCGATAGAGGCGGCTCATCGCGAGCATCGCGTCCTCCTCCCCGTCGGCCGCCGCCGCCATGTAGCGGCGAGCCGCCTCCTGCAGCATCCCCTCGGCTTCGAGCCGGCGCGCGAGGGCGAGCTGCGCGGGGGCGTGACCCGCTTCCGCGGCGGGACGCAGGAGTTCGAGGATCTCCTCGCGGGCGGCGTCGCCGCGGCGGCGCTCGAGGAACGAGGCGAGCGACACGCGGGCGTCGTCGTCTCCTGCCGCGACGCCGTCGCGCAGCCGCATCTCGTCGTCGCCGTCGAAATCGTCGAATCCGGTTCCCACCACCGACACCTCGTCCCTGTTCGAGCGAAGCGAACTCGCGAGGAGACAACCATTCTGAGCCCGGTTTGGCCACCGTAACGTCGTATTAACTTTAACTGCCGCTGGGGCGGGTCCCCCAAGAACACGCCGGGCGTGTTGCCGCGCGCGCGCCGGGGATGAGATCGTGCGAACGACCAAAGCCGTCGCCGACGGCTCGCGACGAGACGCCGTCTCGGCATGCCGGAACCGGAACGCCATGAGGATCGTCAGCCATCGCGGTTATTGGCGCTCGCGGAGCGAGCGCAACGCGCCCGTCGCCTTCGATCGCTCCTTCGCGCTCGGCTTCGGGACCGAGACCGACCTGCGCGACGCGGACGGGCAGCTCGTGATCGCGCACGATCCGCCCGCGCCCGGCGCCGCCGCGCTCCCCGCCGCGCGCCTCTTCGCGATGCACCGGGCGATGGCCCCCGACACGCCGCTCGCGCTCAACGTCAAGGCCGACGGGCTCCAGGACCTCCTCGCCCGCGCGCTCGAGGAGAACCCCGTGCGCGACGCCTTCGTCTTCGACATGTCGGTGCCCGACATGCGCGCATGGCTCGCCCGCGGCGTCCCCGTCTTCACCCGCCAGAGCGAGATCGAGCCCGAGCCGGTTCTCTATCGCGAAGCAGCGGGCGTGTGGCTCGACGCCTTCGTCGACGAATGGTGGGAGCCGGGGCTCGTGCGCGCGCATCTCGAGGCGGGCAAGCGCGTCTGCATCGTCTCGCCGGAGCTGCACGGGCGCGAGCATCGGCGCGTGTGGGACGTCCTCGCCGGGACCGATCTCGCGTCCTGCGACGCCCTTCTCCTGTGCACCGATCACCCCGAGGACGCGCGGAGGGCTCTCGGCCATGCGCATTGAGGCGATCGTCTTCGACATGGACGGCGTGCTGATCGACGCCAAGGACTGGCATTATCGCGCGCTCAACCGGGCGCTCGAACTGTTCGGCTACACGATCGACCGCGCCGAGCACCTCTCCACCTTCGACGGGCTGCCGACGCGCCGCAAGCTCGAGCTCCTCAGCGAGGATCGCGGCCTGCCGCGCGGGCTGCACGGCTTCCTCTCCGAGCTCAAGCAGATCTACACGATCGACCAGGTCCACGCCGATTGCCGGCCGCTCTTCGTGCACGAATACGCGCTCTCCAACCTCAAGAGCCGCGGATACAGGCTCGCGCTCGCCTCGAACTCGGTGCGCCGGTCGGTCGAGCTGATGATGGAGAAGAGCGGGCTCGCCGGCTATTTCGACGTCATGCTGAGCAACGAGGACATCGTGCGTCCCAAGCCCAGCCCCGACATCTATCTGCGCGCCTGCGAGCTCGTCGGCGTCGAGCCCTCCCGCGCCCTCGTCGTCGAGGACAACGTCAACGGCATCCGCGCGGCGGAGGCCGCGGGCTGCCCGGTCCTCGTCGTCCGGTCCGTCGAGGAGGTGGAGCTGAGCCGGCTCGTCGAGGCCGTGCGCCGAGCCGAGGAGCGAGCGGCATGAGGATCGTGGTGCCGATGGCGGGAGGCGACGCGGCGTTCGTCGCCCGCGGCTTTCCCTGGGCCAAGCCCCTGATCGAGATCGACGGGCGCCCGCTCGTCGAGCACGCCTACGAGCCCCTGCGGGCGCTCGGCGCCGCGGGGCCGGTCTTCGTGATCCGCAAGGACGACGACCTGCGCTTCCACCTCGGCGACGTCCTGCGCCTCCTCGCTCCCGACGCGACGGTGCTCCACGCCGCGGGCGAGACCGCGGGCGCGGCCTGTACCGTGCTCCTCGCCATCGAGCACATCGATCTCCAGGGCGAACTCCTGATCGCGAACGCCGATCAGGTGCTCGACTTCGACCTCGGCGCCGCGATCGCCTCCTTCCGCGAGCGCGGGCTCGACGCCGGCACGATCGTCTTCGATTCGATCCACCCGCGCTGGTCCTACGTGCGCCTCGACGCGGACGGCCTCGTCGTCGAGGCCGCGGAGAAGCGCCCGATCAGCCGCAGCGCCACCGCGGGCGTCTACTGGTTCGCGCGCGGCGCCGATTTCGTAGCGGCCGCGCAGGCGATGATCCGCAAGGGCGGCGCGCATCGCGACGGCTATTTCGTCTGCCCCGCCTTCAACGAGATGATCCTCGCCGGACGGCGCATCGGCGTGGTCGAGGTCGCGCGCGAGCGCTACGTCTCCCTCGCGACGCCGCAGGCGGTGGAGGATTACGTCGAGACGCTCAAGGAGCGCCGCAGGACGCGCGCCGCATGAAGGTCGACACGCTCGCCCGCATGCATCGCGGCTGGATCGTCGGCGATTTCGAGCCGAGCGTGCTGCGCACCGCCGGCTTCGAGGTCGCCGTCCAGCGCTACGTCGCCGGCGCGCGCGAGCCGCGCCACCGGCACGACCTCGCGATCGAGATCACCGTCGTGCTCGAAGGCGAGGTCCGCGTCGACGGCGTCGCCTATCGCGCGGGCGACATCCTCGTCGTCGAGCGCGGAGAGGCGATCGCCTTCGAGGCGATCACGGACGCCACCACCCTCGTCGTCAAGACCCCGAGCGTTCCGGGAGACAAGCACCCATGCTGAGCATCGTCGTCCCGATGGCGGGCCGCGGGCAGCGCTTCGTCGATGCCGGCCACGTCCTCCCCAAGCCTCTGATCCCCATCCACGGCCGCCCGATGATCTCCGTCGTCGTCGCGAACCTCACCCCGCGCGCGCCCCATCGCTTCGTCTTCCTCGTGCGGCGCGAGCATCTCGAGGCGCACGGGCTCGGCGAGACGCTCGCGGCCTCGGCGCCCGGCGCGGCGATCGTCCCGGTCGACGCAATCACCGAGGGCGCGGCCTGCACCGTCCTCCTCGCGCGCGATCTCCTCGATCCGGACGAGCCCATGATGATCGCCAATTGCGACCAATATATCGACGCCGACATCGACGCCTATCTCGACGCGCTCGGGGACGCCGACGGGCTGATCATGACGATGACGGCGCACGACCCCAAATGGTCCTTCGTCCGCCGCGACGAGAGGGGTCGCGTCGTCGAGGTTGTCGAGAAGGAGGTCGTCTCGGACGAGGCGACGACGGGCATCTACAATTTTCGTCGCGCGGGCGATTTCGTCGCCGGCGCGGAGGCGATGATCCGGGCGGAGGCGCGGGTGCGCGGCGAGTTCTACGTGGCGCCCGTCTATACCGCGCTCGCCGCGCGGGGCGCGCGCATCGTCTGCCGCGGTGTGGGGCGCGACGGCGCGGGCATGCACGGCATCGGCACGCCCGCCGACCTCGAGGCCTTCTGCGCGAGCCCCGTCTCGCGCAAGGCGGTGGCGGCGGTCCGATGAGGCGGCGCGACGGGCTCTTCGACCGTCTCGCGAACCGGCTCCTGCGCCGCACGATCGGCGAGATCCTGCGCCGGGGCGCGTATTACGTCACCTATCACCGCCGCCCCAAGCGCGCCGCCGACATCGGCATTCGGCCCGAGATCGCCGATTGCGGCGTGCCCTGCGCGATCGTGCTGCAGGGACCCGTCGACACGATCGACGACTTCACCCTCGAGACCGTCCGCCTCTACCGAGCGCGCGATCCCGCCTGCCGCGTCGTGGTCTCGACCTGGCGCGACACGCCGGCTGCGCTCCTCGAGGCGCTCGCGCGCGCCGGCGCCGAGATCGTCACGAGCGACAAGCCCGCCGATCCGGGCCCGTTCAACGTCAACCTGCAGCTCGTCTCGGCGCGGGCGGGCATCGTGCGGGCGCGCGAGGGGGGCGCGGTCTTCGTGATGAAGTCGCGCACCGATCAGCGCCTCTACGCGCCGAGCCTGATGCCGATGCTGCTCGCTCTCGCGCGTACCTTCCCGCCGGGCGGGGGCACGCGCCAGCGCGCGCGCGTCTTCGGTCTCGGACAGGGCAATCTCCTCTACGTGCCCTACCACCTCACCGACCAGACCCTGTTCGGCCACGCGGACGACATCCTCGCCTATTACGACGCGCCCCTGCGCGAGAGCGCCTATCCTCCGGGCTTTCCGCGCGATCAGCTGCGCATGTTCCGCGAGGTGCCGATCGGCGCGCTCGCCCGCCACGCCGCCGCCGAGACCTATCTCGCCGCGAGCTTCCTCGCGCGCATCGGCCGCCCGCCCGCCTGGACGCTCGAGGACTCCTGGGGGGCGTTTCGCGACTGCTTCTGCGTCGTCGACCAGGCCGCGACCGATTTCTATTGGCGCAAGGGGCAGGCGACGACGCTGACCGACAGCCTCCTCTCCTATGCCTGCGCGACGACGCGGCGCGAGATGGGCTTCTCGGACTGGCTCCTCCTCCATGCGGGCCTCCTCGATCCGGCCGCCGCCCGCGCCTTCGAGGAGGTCGCGCAGGCGCGCTTCGAGGAGCCCGTCGCGCCGCGTGCAGCGGCGTCGCCTGCCGCTCACCGCGCGTGGGAGACGAAGCCCGTCGCGTAGAGGCCGGCGCGGAAGCGCTCCGTCCACAGGAGCTTGCCGAGCCCGCCCCGCGCCCGCGCCGCGAGCGCCGCCGCGCGGGTCGCATCGAGCGGGCGCAGGAGGAGCGAGGCCGCGCCGCACAGGGCGAATTGCGCCGCGCCGATCCCCATCCACAGGGCCACCGCCCCGTGCCGCGGCGGATCGGACATGGCGTGGACGAAGGTGCGCACCTGGCCGGAGAGGAAGGTGCGCCGGCGGACATAAGTCCAGGTGGTACGCGTCGGCGGCACCCATTCCGTCACCCGCGCCTCGTCGCACCAGGCGAACCGCGCGCCGCCGCGCACGAGGCGCGCGAGAAGGAGGCTGTCTTCGCCGCCCGTGCGGTCGAGCCGCTCGTCGAAGGGCGCCGCGCCGGCGAGGCAGCGCGCACGGGAGAAGAGCGAATTGTTGGTGCCGAGGAAGGGGTGGAGCCGGGTGACGTCGGCATCCGTCGCCGCCGCGACCCGGCGCGCGAAGAAGGCGCCGAGCGCGCCGATCTCGCGGCCGTCCTCCGCCCGCGCCGCGACCGGGCCGAAGACGGCGTCGGCGCCCGTCCGCTCGGCGGTGCCGAGAAGGCTCGCGAGCCAGACGGGCGAGGCCTCCTCGTCGTCGTCGAGAAAGGCGACGAAGCGTCCCCGCGCGGCGGCGATCCCGGCATTGCGGGCGGTCGCGACGCCGGGCTGCGTCCGGCTCACGTAACGCACGGCGACGGGGCCGTGCGCCGCGAGGGGGGCGACGAGCGCGCGCGCGTTCGCGTCCGGGGAATTGTCGACGACGACGATCTCGTAGTCGCCCGCGGCCAGGCCCTCCTGCGCCATGGCGCTCGCGAGCGCGCGGGCGAGGGCACGGTGTCGGTTCAGGGTCGGGACGACGATCGAGGCGAGGGGGCCGGCTGTGTCGCTCGTCATCGGGTGCGGTCTCCTCCGCGCACGGCGCCCCCGGACGATAGCCGATCGCGCGCCGCCGGAGGCGTGTTCTTGGAAGACCTCGATGCACGAGAGCCGGACGTCGCCGCCTCGTCGGGATCGCGCTGCGCCGCTGCGCGCGGGGTGTCATCGAGCCGGTCGCGCCGACAGGGTGAGTGCTCCACCGGTGTCATCCCCGGCCGGAGCGCCGAAGGCGCGCAGGGAAAGGGGACCCAGCACGAGAATCGCTTGCGGAGCAAGCACTTGTGGCGGCGACGAGCCGCCTGGTCGGCGGCGCGATAGCGTGCTGCGCACACGTCTTTGTGCTGGGTCCCCTTTCCCTGCGCACGCTACGCGTGCTCCGGCCGGGGATGACACCGTTAGGGCGCTCACCCTTCGATAACGGCGCCTCGGCGCACCCCTACGCGCTCAGGCGAGCGCGGCCTCCGGCACCAGAGCCTCGGCGCCGGCCGTCGCGGCGGCTTCCAGGCCGGCGGCGGCCGTCAGATGCGCTTCCGCGAAGAAGCGCGCGCGCAGGATGCGGCCCTTGTGGGCGGGATCGGTCTCGCCCGCGTCGAGCGCCGCCTTCGCCGCCAGCGCCTCCTGCGCGAGGCAGGCCGCGCCGCGCACGATGCCGAACAGGCGCAGATAGGGCGTCGCGCCCGCGAGCGCGGAATCCTGTTCCTCCCCCGCGAGCGCGCCGAGCATGAAGCTCGTCGCCCGGTCGAGGCTCTCCGCGCCGTCGCGCAGGGCGGCGGCGAGGGGACCGAAGCGGGCGTCGCCGTGCTTCGTCACGGATTGCGCCACCTTGCGGATCTCCGCGATCTCGGCGCGCACCGTCTCGCCGCCCGAGAGCGGCAGCTTGCGGATGACGAGGTCGATCGCCTGGATGCCGTTCGTCCCCTCGTAGATCGGCAGGATGCGCGCGTCGCGATAATGCTGCGCGGCCCCCGTCTCCTCGACGAAGCCCATGCCGCCGTGCACCTGCACGCCGAGCGAGGCGACCTCGACCGCGATGTCCGTCGAGAAGGCTTTGGCCACGGGCGTGAGCAGCGAGGCGCGCTCGTGGGCGCGCTTCCTCGCAGCGTGGTCCGGATGGCGCGCGGCCGCGTCCAGCCCGGCGGCGGTGAGGAAGCAGATCCCGCGCGAGGCCTGGGTGAGGGTGCGCATCGTCATCAGCATGCGCCGCACGTCGGGATGCGTGCCGATCGGCACCATGCCGTGGCCGACATAGCCCGGCGTGCGGCCCTGGCGGCGCTCGGCGGCGTAGGCGAGGGCGCGCTGCGTCGCACGCTCCGCCACCGCCACACCCTGGACGCCGACGGCGAGGCGCGCGTTGTTCATCATCGTGAACATGCAGGCGAGCCCGCGATTCTCCTCGCCGACGAGCCAGCCGATGGCGCCGTCGCCCTCGCCGTACATCATGGTGCAGGTCGGGGCCGCATGGATGCCGAGCTTGTGCTCGAGCCCCGCGCAGACGACGTCGTTGCGGCTGCCGTCGGGCAGGAATTTGGGCACGAGGAAGAGCGAGATGCCGCGCGTCCCGTGCGGGGCGTCGGGCAGGCGCGCGAGCACGAGATGGACGATGTTGTCCGTCATGTCGTGCTCGCCGAAGGTGATGTAGATCTTCTGGCCGAAGATCCGGTAGGTGCCGTCCCCGGCGCGCTCGGCGCGGGTGCGCAGAGCCGACAGGTCCGAGCCCGCCTGCGGCTCGGTGAGATTCATCGTCGCCGTCCACTCGCCCGAGATCAGCTTGTCGAGATAGCGCTCCTTGAGCGCGTGCGCGGCATGGGTCTCGAGCGCCTCGATCGCGCCCATGGTCAGGAGCGGGCAGAGCGCGAGCGACAGGCAGCTCGCGTTCCACATCTCGACGCAGGCGGTGTTGAGCATGGTCGGCAGGCCCTGGCCGCCGTGATCGGGCGAGCCGGTGAGCGCGTTCCAGCCCCCAGCCGCCCAGGCGCGATAGGCCTCGCCGAACCCCTTCGGCATGGTCACGCGCCCGGATTCGAGCCGCAAGCCGGCGAGATCGCCCGGCCGGTCGAGGGGCGCGAGCACGTCCTGCGACACCTTCGCCGCCTCGGAGAGGATCTGCTCCATCAGCTCGACGGAGAGATCCCCGTAGAGGCCGCCCTCGATCATCGCGTCGAGGCCCGCCACGTGGCGCATGGAGAACAGCATCTCGGATACGGGCGCGCGATAGGTCATCTCGGGCTCTCCTCGCCTTTTGCGTCTTCTGTACCGCGCGCTCGCCTCGCGCGCGTCCGGCCGCCGAGGCGGGATCGGACTTTCGTCTAGGATTAGTTCAGGGGTGAACTTCCGGCAAGGCGGGGAGGGGGCCGCGAGGGGTTGGGAAAGGGGGCGTCGGGAGGCCGCGTGGAGTAAGGAGGCAGAAAATTTAATCTAGAATTTCCACCCTTGAGCAATCATAAATTCATCGAAGGAAAGGCAATACACTCCAAAATGCGTGCAAATATTAGGGATTTTCGCTGCATTATTCTCGTATTTTTCCGTAGTAACTACTGTTCTCTTTTCATGGCGTGCTTTCGCTACTACGAACGGATCGGCAATCTTTCCACCGTTAAGCAATTTCTTTCTGTCGATACTCTGTTGGAAGTGGGATACTGCAAATATTTCTCGTATAAAAAGCGCCTCTGCAACTGTCGGATCGTGACAAATCGCGCGATTACCCCTCAGCCACTCATCGGCATGGCCGAAGTCTTCGAGTTCGCGATGTACTTCTTTGCACGAAACGATCTCGCCTCCAGCAATAAGCTGATCAAATCGGTTCCAGAGAGTCTCAAAGACCTTGCGGTTGTAGTGCTTGAACATGCCCGACAAAGGGCCGGTGTCGAACACGTAGCTCACGCTGCACCCCGCAGAAACTTAGCTTCGAGCGTCGGGATATTACGAGGCTTCCAATCAAGGTAATCAGCTAGCTCTGTTTCTGATTCGATTCTGGTAGTATGCGCTGAAAGCGAGGCTGATGTATTCGCGACCTAGGTAGGATATCTTACTATTATAAGGGTCGCCCCCCTTGGACGATACTTTCTGCTTCGTCCACGCCTTCGCTGCCTCGACGTACTCTCCTTCGGAGACTAGATCTTGATCTACAAAGCGCCTATATATCAATTCGCGGCTAACATTTAAAGACGACGCTATATCTGATGCGAGTTGACGAGAGATACTCCTTTCGGATCGCAGTTTTTCGATGACACTCGAAGGCGCAAGGAACTCTGCGGCGAATCGATTGCAGGCTATCTCTACTTGCTTTGCAGAACTAGACGAAATCGAAACGCGCCCCTCAGAGTCGATACCACTCGTGTTAAAAAACAAATGTGCCAGCTCATGGAACAGAGTGAAGATCTGGCGCGTCTTCGCAGCAGTGTTATTTACATATATAATTGGAAATTGTTCATCAACAAGACAAAAGCCGAAAAAACCTTCTACCTTGAACGCGTCCTTGAACACATAGACGCCGTTCTGATAGAGGACATCACGCCAAGCCCTGAGAGCGGTCTCGGAATCTTTCCAGGACATTTGTTCCTCAAGAGAAATATTTAAAAATTTACGTACTTCTGACGCCATTGCCTTTATATTTGTTTGGGATGAGTAGCTAAGGTTCTGCGTAATGACGCTACGAGCCGGGTTTTTCCCCTGGTTGAGTTCGGATAATCCAATTTGAAAAGCCTTCGCTTTACGGAGTAAGAACCGGATACGTGGAGGCAGGCTTTCCAGGCTCGCCTCAGGCAATGTGCGAAAAGTCTCCTCAATTGGGGGCGTCGATGGCGGCGAAGGGAAAAAGAAGGTGGCAATGGGCACCTTCAGGGTGACGGAAAGCCGCTCTAGCTGCGCGTAAGTCGGACCGCCACTTCCGCTCTCCCAATCGGTGATGTCCGCAAACTTTGCGGAGAGCTCGTCAAGGCTCAGCCCGGCACGCTTCCGCGCCCAAGTGAGCACCGACGGGGTAATTGGGAACGCCTCTCGCGCCATACGTGCTATCCTCTGGATGCAACTTAGCCGATCCGTTTTGCAGTGCAAGCATTAGAGTCAAACTTGCCGCCGTGAGTGTGACGAGTCGAGCCCTCCCCGGCTAGGTCACCTGCTTTAGCTTCAAAGGCACATCTCCCGAATCTTAGCGCGTGAAATCGTCCCGCGTCTGCGCTACCTATCGCGCGCGCCCGAGCGGGTGTGTAGGCCTTCACGAGACTGACGCAGACGAGAACGGAACGACGATGTCGAGCGCCCTGTCGCAGACGAGCGAGATCGAGCCGCAGAATTCCCCCACCCGCCCGATGCCGCGCGCGGGCGTGATGGCCATCGAGGCCTACGTGCCCGGCAAGAGCGCCGTGCCGGCGGGCGTCGTGCCCCACAAGCTCTCCTCGAACGAGAACCCCTTCGGCCCCTCGCCGAAGGCGGTCGCGGCGGCACAGGGGGCGCTCGCCAAGCTCCATCTCTATCCGGACGGGTCGGCCACCGCTCTGCGCGGCGCGATCGCGCGGAAATACGGTCTCGACCCGCAGCGCATCGTCTGCGGCTCGGGCTCGGACGAATTGCTCGCGCTCCTCGCCACCGCCTATATCGGCCCCGGCGACGAGGCGATCTATTCCGCCCACGGCTTCCTCGTCTACCGCATCGCGATCCTGGCGGCCGGCGGCGTGCCCGTGGTGGCGCCCGAGCGCGACCTGACGACGGACGTCGACGCGATCCTGGCGCGCGTCACGCCGCGCACGCGCATGGTCTTCCTCGCCAATCCCAACAACCCGACGGGCACCTATCTCCCCTTCGAGGAGGTCAAGCGCCTGCATGCGGGGCTGCCGCCGCACGTGCTCCTCGTGCTCGACGCGGCCTATGCGGAATACGTCCGCCGCAACGATTACGCGGCGGGGCTCGAGCTGGCGCTGACCGCCGACAACGTGGTGATGACGCGCACCTTCTCGAAGGTCTACGGGCTCGCGGCCCTGCGGCTCGGCTGGCTCGTGGCGCCGCCGCACGTGGTCGACGCGCTCGAGCGCATCCGCCCGCCCTTCAACGTCAATTCCGCCGCGCTCGCCGCCGGCATCGCCGCGATCGAGGACGAGGCGCATGTCGCATCCTCCGTCGCCCACAACGAGGAATGGCTCGAGCGGATGACGACCGCCCTGTCCGCCCTCGGGCTCGGGGTCACCCCGTCCGTCGGCAATTTCCTCCTCCTCCATTTCCCGACCGAGCCCGGCCGCACCGCGCACGAGGCGGACGCGTTCCTCACCGCCCGCGGCCTCGTCCTGCGGCGGATGGACGGTTACGGCCTGCCGGGCGCGCTGCGCCTGTCGATCGGCACCGCGGAGGCGAACGAGCGCGTGATCGCGGCCTTGTCCGACTTCATGGGCGGAGCGTCGACGCATGCCTGAGCGGCTCGGCTCCCCGCGCGAGACGCCGCTCTTCCGGCGGCTCGTCCTCGTCGGGATCGGCCTCATCGGCTCCTCGATCGCGCTCGCCGCGCGGCGTCAGAACCTGGCCGAGCGCATCGTCGCCGTGGACAAGGACGAGGGCGTGCGCGCGCGCGTCGCCGAGCTCGGGCTCGCCGACGAGATCCATGCCGATCCGGCTCAGGCGGTCGCGGGCGCGGACCTCGTGATCCTGTGCGTGCCCGTCGGCGCCTGCGGTGCGGTGGCGAAGGCGATCGCGCCTGCGCTCGCGCCGGGAGCCATCGTCTCGGATGTCGGCTCGGTCAAGGGCGCGGTGATGGCCTCCGTCGAGCCGCATCTGCCCGAAGGCGTGCATTTCGTCCCCGCCCACCCCGTCGCCGGCACCGAGAATTCCGGCCCCGACGCGGGCTTTCCGACGCTCTTCCTCAATCGCTGGTCGATCCTCACCCCCGCCTACGGCACCGATTCCGACGCGGTCGAGCGCGTGCGCGCCTTCTGGCAGGGCATGGGCGCGAATGTCGAGTTCATGTCGGCGCCGCACCACGATCTCGTGCTCGCCATCACGAGCCACGTGCCGCATCTCATCGCCTACAACATCGTCGGCACCGCGGCCGATCTCGAACGGGTCACCGAGAAGGAGGTGATCAAGTTCTCGGCGGGCGGCTTCCGCGACTTCACCCGCATCGCCGCCTCCGACCCGACGATGTGGCGCGACGTCTTCCTCAACAACAAGGAAGCCGTGCTCGAGATGCTCTCGCGCTTCAACGAGGATCTGGCTGCGCTCGCCCGCGCCATCCGCTGGGACGACGGGGAGGCGCTGCACAAGCTCTTCACCCGCACCCGCGCCATCCGCCGCGGCATCATCTCGGAAGGCCAGGACGCCCCGCTCGTCGATTTCGGCCGCCCGCGGGAGTGATCGCGTCGAGCCGGAACCGCGTCCGGCCTGTCGTGACGGTCAATCCGGGGCGCGCAGGGACAGGCAAACAACACACGCCGCGCTCAAGCCGACGGCTCGCCGACCGGCTCGTAGAGGGTCTGCGCCTCGCTCGCGGGTCCGCGGCGCTCGCCGAGATCGAGGACGCGCACGGCCATCGTGGCGTGGGGCGCCGCGACGACGAGGACGTCGCCGATCGCGATCCCCTTGGCGGGGTTCGTCTGCCGCTGGCCGTTGAGGCGCACGTAGCCGTCCTCCACGAGCCGCGCCGCCATTCCGCGCGTGCGCGCGAACCGCGCGTACCAGAGCCACTTGTCGAGCCTCTGGCGATCCGCGCGCACGGGAATCAGGCCGAGCGCGGAGAGGGGCGGCCCATCAGCTCTTGCCCTCGAGCTGAGCCTTCAGCGCCGCGAGCTTCGCGAAGGGCGAATCGGGATCGGGCTGCTTTTCGCGGCGCTCGCGCTGCGGCGGCGCACCGGTGCGCGGACCGCGATCCTCGCGCTGCGGACGCGGACCGCGCCCGCCCTCGCCGCGATCGGGACGGCCCTCGCCGCGACCCTCTCCGCGTCCTTCGCCGCGACCCTTGCCGAAACGCTCCTCGCGCGGCTTGTCGGGGCGCGGGCCGCGCTCGTCGCGGCGTTCGCCGCGCCGCTCGCCCGGCTGACGCTCACCCGGCTGACCCTGGCCCGGCTGGGCGGGCCCGCGCCCGCCCTCGCGACGGCGCTGGTCGCCGCGGCCTTCGCCCCGCTGACCCGGGCGCCCGTGGCGCTGACGCGGCTCGCGCCGGCCCTGACGCCAGACGACGACCGTCTCGGGCTCGGCCGGCGCCTCCGCGGGCGCCGCCTCCGCGACGAGAGTCTCGGCGGGGGCCTCCTCCGCGGCAACCTCCTCGGAGACGACCTCCTCGGAGACCTGCTCCTCGGCGACCGGCGCGTCCAGAACCGCGACTTCGGCGACATCCGCGCCGCCCGCGTCGCCCTCTTGGGCCGCGATCGGCTCCGGAGCGTCCTCGGCGGGGGCCTTGGCCGAAATCGGCTCCGACGGCACCCCCTCCGTCGGCGTTTCGTCGACGGCGGCCTCGGGCATCGCCTCGGTCGCGACGCTCTCCTCCGACGTCGCCTCGGCCGAAGCCTCCGCCTTCGCCGGCGCGATCGGCGTCGTCGGCTGGGGCAGGAGGATCGTCGAGACGATGGCGGGGCCGGTGCGGGTCTCGGCGACGTAGCCGAGCGATTTGAGGATCTGCGCGAAATCCTCGCCCGCGCAGCCGACGAGCGAGGTCATCGCGACCGTCGCCACGAAGGCGTCGCCCTCCGCCGCGCCCGCCGGCGGCTCGCCGATCGTGGTGCCGGGAACGTAGGCGATGGCCGGGCGAATCAGGTCGGCGAGGCGCTCGAGGATGTCGACGCGCACCGCCCGCCCGCCGCAGACCCGGAAGCCGGCCGAGCGGTAGAGCCCCTTCGCCACCTCGGTATCGACGGGTATGGAGGTGCGGCCCGAGCTCGCGAGATGGGCGATCTCGTCGATGCCCTTCTGGTCGAGCCCGCCGTTCTTGAGCGCCCAGAGCTGCGCCGCGAGCGTGCGCGGCGCGGGCTTCATCAGAGCGGGCAGATAGAGGTGATAGGCGCCGAAGCGGATGCCCTTCTGGCGCAGCGCGGCGCGCGCCTGCTGGTCGAGACCGCGGACCTCCTGGAGGACGCGCGCGCGCTCGAGCACGCCGAGCGCCTCGGCGATCTGGAAGGCGATGCCGCGCGCGATGCCCGTCAGATCGGCGGGCTCCTCGAGCTCGATCAGCGGCCCGAGCGTGCGCGTGACGTGCGCCTTGAGCCAGGCCTTGATCCGGCCCTCGACCTTCTCGAGCGCGGCGCCCGTCAGGTGCTCGTCGGCGATCAGCCACACGCGCGGGTCGAGCACCTTCTCGCCGGCCTCGAGCTTCGCCACCGGCTCGCCGATCCAGCGGATCGTGCCGTCGTTGGCGAGCGCGAAGCTCGAATCGGCTGCCGTGGCGAAGCGCTCGGCGCGCGCCTCGATCTCGCCCGCGAGCCCCTTCACCGCCGCGTTGCGGAGGGTCTTGGCCTCGTCGCCCGTCGCGTCCGGATCGGGAACGAAGACGAATCCGGACAGGCGCCCGACGTGCTGACCCTCGACGCTGACGTCGCCGGTCTGCGAAATTTCCGCTTCAAGCATCGCGTTCTCTCTCAAGCGCCGCATGAGCACGCTGGTGCGCCGGTCGACGAACCGGCTGGCCAGGCGCTCGTGCAGCGCATCCGACAGCTTGTCCTCTACCGCACGCGTCTCGCTCTGCCAATGCTCCGGATCGCGCAACCAGTCCGGTCTGTTGGCGACGAAGGTCCAAGTCCGCACCTGCGCGATGCGGGTGGAGAGCGTGTCGATGTCGCCGTCGACCCGGTCGAGCATCTTCACGTGGCGGGAAAACCACTCGTCCGGCACCCGCCCGTCGCGCATCAGGAAACGGTAGAGCGCGGTGACGAGGTCCGCGTGGGTCTGGGGCGAGACCTTGCGGTAATCCGGCACCTGGCAGACCTCCCAGAGCCGCTCGACGGCGCCGGGCGAGGTCGCGAGGTCGCGCATCTCGGGCTCGCGCGCCACGATCTCCAGCGCGGCGACGTCCTCGGCCATCGGCGCGCGGGTGAGGCCGTGCTCGCGCGGCTGCTCGGCGAGGCTCGCCTGCAGGCGCTCGAGGTTGCGGAAATCGAGATCGGGGTTGCGCCATTGCAGGATGCGCACCGGCTCGAAGACGTGGTTCTCCACCGCCTCGATCAGCTCCGGCTCGAACGGATCGCAGCGCCCGGCCGTGCCGAAGGTGCCGTCGTTGAGGTGGCGCCCGGCGCGGCCCGCGATCTGGCCGATCTCGGAGGGGTTGAGCTTGCGGAAGCGGAAGCCGTCGAACTTGCGGTCGGCGGCGAAGGCGACGTGGTCGACGTCGAGATTGAGGCCCATGCCGATGGCGTCGGTCGCTACCAGATAGTCGACGTCGCCCGATTGGTAGAGCGCCACCTGGGCGTTGCGGGTGCGCGGGGAGAGCGCGCCGAGCACCACCGCCGCTCCGCCGCGTTGGCGGCGGATCAATTCGGCGATGGCGTAGACCTCCTCGGCCGAGAAGGCGACGATCGCCGAGCGTGCGGGCAGGCGCGAGATCTTCTTCTGGCCGGCATAGGAGAGCTGCGACAGGCGCGGGCGCGTCGTCACGTGCACGCCCGGGATCAGCGCCTCGACGAGCGGCTTCATCGTCGCCGAGCCGATCAGCAGCGTCTCGTCGCGCCCGCGCTGATTGAGCAGGCGATCGGTGAAGACGTGGCCGCGATCGAGATCGGCGGCGAGCTGGATCTCGTCGATCGCGACGAAGGCGAGGTCGAGATCGCGCGGCATGGCCTCGGCCGTGCAGATCCAGTAGCGCGGGTGCTTCGGCTTGATCTTCTCCTCGCCGGTGACGAGGGCGACCGCATCCGCGCCCGCCCGCGCCACGACGCGGCCGTAGACCTCGCGCGCGAGAAGCCGCAGCGGCAGGCCGATCATGCCCGAGGAATGGGCGAGCATCCGCTCGATCGCGAGATGCGTCTTGCCGGTATTGGTCGGGCCGAGGACCGCGGTGACGCCACGCGAGCGGGCCTGCGGCGGGAGCGAAAGGCGGGGCATGGTCGGGGGGGAGCTCGCGGGTCTCTCTCGAACGGGGGCCGAAGCGGGTCCCCGGGCCGCTTGCGCGGATCGGAACGGGCGTCGAACGGAGAGGGGGCGAATCGGCGACTCCGGCATCTACCGGGTTCGTTCTCCGACGACGCCCCCGCGCCGCAGGCCCTATATGGGCGCGTTCGCGGGAGAATGCGAGCGGGTCCGTGTCGATGGTCGTACGGGGATCACTCCGCGTCGGGCTTGCCGCGCAGGCTCTTGATGCCGGATCGGCGCGTCTTCGCCTCGACCCGGCGACGCTTCGAGGCGAGCGTCGGGCGCGTCGGGCGCCGCGGCGGCGGGCGGTAGGCGGCGCGGCGGATGAGATCCACGAGGCGCGCGATGGCATCGGCGCGGTTGCGCTCCTGGTCGCGGTAGACCTGGGCGGTGATGACGATGGTGCCGTCCTTCGTCATCCGGCTGCCGGCGATCGCGGGAAGCCGCGCCTTGACGCCGTCCGGCAACGAGGGCGAGGCGAGCGCGGGAAAGCGCAGCTGCACCGCCGACGAGACCTTGTTGACGTTCTGACCGCCGGGGCCGGAGGCGCGGATCGCCACGATCTCGATTTCGCCTTCGTCGAGGGCGATCGTCTGGGTGACCTCGATCATCGCGCGTCCTGCCGGGGTTTGATTTCGAGGTCCGCCGATACCATGTAGAGCGCGCGCTGCCCAGCGCTCCCCGCGTGGGGACGGCCGGGCGGCAGCCGCACGACGACGAGATGCGAGGGGAACGAGCCGATGATCCGCTTCGTGAAATACGAGAACGGGCAGCCGCGGGTGGTGACCATCCCGCGCTGGGCCATCGGGCTCGGGCTCGCGGCCGCCTTCCTCGTCGGGCTGATGGTGCTGGTGCTCGCCGCCGGCATCGCGCTCGTCGCGGTGCCCGCCATCATCGTCGCCGGCGGCGTCGCCGCCTGGCTCGGGCGCGGCAAGGCTTTGTCGGGCCGCAACGCGGTCGCGCCGCACGGCGAGACCTTCGGCCGCGAGCCGTTCGCGCGCGAGCCGTTCGCTGGCGCGCGCGATCCCCGCCGCCCGGCGCCCGACGGGATCGAGGATGCCGAGTTCCGGGTCGTCGATCGCGACGAGCGGCGATGAGCGATCGCGTCGAGCGCGATTCCGACGGCTTCCACGTCGACGCGAAGACGATCGGGGAGGGGTTCGGGATCGAGCCCGCCGAGGTCGTCCGCCACCTGCGCGAGGGCACGATCACGAGCCTCGTCGAGCGCGGCGAGAACGAGGACGAGGGCCTGTGGCGCCTCACCTTCTTCCACGCGAGCGCGCGCTATCGCCTGATCGTCGACGAGACCGGCGCGATCCTCAAGCGCTCCCGCATCGCCTATGACGGCGTGCCCCTGCCGGCGGCTCTGCGCAGACGCGGATCCTGAGAGCGCGCGGGGAAGCGCGACGATGCGCGCAACCCAAATGCCACGTCCCGCGTTCGCTGGGGCATGCAGATCCGACGCCGACACGACTGGAAACTGACCGCCGACGAGGCCCTCGCCCTCGAGGCCGACCTGCGCGGCGAGGTGGATGTGGGCCGAAAGCTCGCGGTCGACGCGATCGGGCTCATCGCCGGCGTCGACGTCTCCATCAAGGACGACGAGGCGCACGCGACCGTGGCGGTGCTGACCTTCCCCGATTTCGCGCTGGTCGAGGTGGCGCACGGGCGCGGGCCGGCGATCCTGCCGAACCTTCCGAACTTCACGAGCTTCCGCGAGGGGGCCGCGCTCTGCGAGGCCTTCGAGCGGCTCGACGCCGAGCCCGACGTCTTCCTGTTCGACGGGGCCGGCATCGCCCATCCGAGCCGCTTCGGCACCGCCTGCCATCTCGGGCTGTTCCTTGAGCGCCCGACGATCGGGTGCGGCAAGACGCGCCTGTGCGGACGCTTCGCCCTCCTGCCGGAGGACAAGGGCGCCATGGCGCCGCTCGTCGAGGACGGCGAGACGATCGGGATGGCGGTGCGCACCCGCACCCGCATGAACCCGATGTTCATCTCGCCGGGCCACCTCGCCGATCTCGACGGCGCCGTCGAGCTCGTCCTGCGCTGCACCGACAAGTACCGCCTCCCCGAGCCGATCCGCGTCGCCCAGAAGGCGGGTCAGGAACAGCTCGCGTGAGGCGGACGGCCGCTCACCGGATCGGCGTGAGCGTCTCCCGGCCGGCCCCGTCTTCGCCCGTCACGGTCCAGGTGCCGCGCAGCGTGCCGTCGGCGAGGATGTCGTAGACGACGAGGCCGAAATAGCCGTCGAGCTCGTAGGCGGCGGCGAAGACGTCGCCGTGACGCATGCAGATGCCCTGCGCGCTCGAGCCGGTCTCCCACTCGATGACGCAGGTCGTGTCGCTGATCACCGTCACGGTGGCGAGCCCGGAATAGGACGTGCCGTCGAGATTGGTGCCGGAGACGCGGTACGCGCCGCCCAGATCGCGGGCGAGCGCGGGGGAGGCGGCGACGAGCGCCACCGCGAGGAGGCCCGTGGCGAGTGCTCTCATGGCCGGCCCCCGCTCATTCCCAGACGACGTCGTTGTTGCGCACCGTGATCGTCGAGATCGAGCAATAATCGATATTGCCCTCGAAGAAGGTCCCGTCCGAGAAGTCCATGCGCGTGCGCACGCGGCAATCGCCCTGGTCGGTGCCGAAATCCATGATGAAGGTCTCGCCGGGCAGAACGATCTCGTCGAGCCAATTGTGGCTCCAGGCGCCGCCTTCGCGAGTCTGGAAGGAGAGGATGTTGGCGTTCGACCGGTTGACGAGGTCGAACTCCCAGCTCGCCGCGGATACCGGCGTGACGAAAAGGCTCCCCGCGAGAACGAGGGAGGCGGCGAAGACCGTATTGCGCATGGCGTTTGGCCCCGATGGCGGAAACGCCGCGAGGATAAGCACGAGCTTGGCCGTTCCGCAAGCGAGCGCGACTTGCGCGTGACGTCGTCGCGCCCGCTGCGTTTCGTCGTGGTGAACGCGCCGCTCAGCGGATCGGCGCGTATTGCTCCGGCGGGCGGGTGGTGGCGCGCGGCTCGTAGGGCGCGGGGCGGCGCGGCTCGTCGTCGAACGGGCGCCGACGCGCAGGCGCGTCGCGGCGGACCGGCATGCCGCGCCGGCCCTGCGCCGGCAGCCGCTCGGGCGCCATCAGCCACGCCGCGAGGCCGAGCCCGGCGACCGCCGCCGTCGCGCCGATCGCGAGCGAGGCGACGGGGTGGAGCGCCGCCTGCGTGTAGAGGCTCGACGAGGCGTGGTAGCCCGTCGGCTCGCCGTGAATGGCGCCGCTCGAGCCCGCCCGGTGGAAGCCGCGTCCGCCCTGCGGCGGCCGACGCGGATCGCGCGCGGTCGCGTAGAACATCTTCTCGAAGACGACGTCGGCGAGCGACGGGAACAGCCGCGCGAGCGCGATCTGCGCGCGCCCCGAGCCGCCGATCACGATATGCCGCACCGGGTGCTCGGCCGCGCGCAGGACGGCGCGCGCGACGCTCTCCGGCGCGTAGACCGGCGGCGGCACCCGCGAGGCGACGTCCATGTCGTTCTTGGCATGCGTGCCGAAGGGCGTGTCGATGCCGCTCGGCTGGATCAGCGTCACCGAGACGGGGGCGTCGTCGTGGCGGAGCTCGAGCCGAAGCGAATCCGTGAACCCCTTCACCGCGAATTTCGAGGCGGTATAGGCCGAGAGCAGCGGCGCGTGCACCTCCGACGAGATCGAGCCCATGTTGATCAGCGCCCCGCCGCGGCGGCGCAGGTGCTTCAAGGCCTCGGTCGAGCCGTAGACCACGCCCCAGTAATTCGTGCGGAAGATGCGCTCGTGGTCCTCGTCCGAGATCTCCTCGAGCCGCGCATAGGCGCCCACGCCCGCATTGTTGAAGAAGGTGTCGAAGCCGCCGTAGCGCTCGATCGTCGTCTCGACCACGCGGCGCATCTCGTCGCGGCGGCCGACGTCGGCGGCGATGTAGTCCGCGCGCCCGCCGTCGCGGCGGATGTCCTCGCAGATCCGCGCGAGGCCGTCCCGGTCGCGGGCGACGAGCACGACGCGCGCGCCGCGATCGGCGGCCATGCGCGCGGTCGCGAGGCCGATGCCGGAACTCGCGCCCGTGATCACCATCGTCTGGGCGTGGAGCGGCTTCAGGTCGAGGCGGGGCATGGTGGTTCCTTCGAGGCTCGGGTGGCGGGGTCGCTCGTGCGTGCCAAATGCGAGGCGCGCGAGCGGGGTTCCGCGCTTTGACATCGCGCCCGCGCTTTGCATGATCGGCGCCCCGTCCTCGGAGCCGTGACCCATGATCGAGCCCGTATCCGCCTTCTCCCGCATCGGCGAGGAGAACGCCTTCGCCGTCCTCGCGCGCGCCGTCGCCCTCGCGCAGGGTGGCGCGGACGTCGTCAATCTCGGCATCGGCCAGCCCGATTTCGCGACGCCGCCGCACATCGTGGAGGCGGCGATCGCGGCCCTGCGCGACGGGCATCACGGCTACACGCCCGCGACCGGAATACTCCCCCTGCGCGAGGCGATCTGCGCCGACATCGCCCGGCGCACCGGCGCCGAGGTCTCGCCCGATCGCGTGATGGTGGTGCCGGGCGGCAAGGTGACGATGTTCATGGCGATCCTGATGCTCGGCGCGCCGGGCGTCGAGATCCTCTATCCGGACCCGGGCTTCCCCATCTACCGCTCGATGATCGAGTTCACCGGCGCGACGCCCGTGCCGATCCCGATCCGGGAGGAGAACGGTTTCGCCTTCTCCGCCGCCGAGGTGCTCTCGCTCCTGGGTCCGCGCACGCGCCTCGCCATCGTCAATTCGCCCGCGAACCCGACCGGCGGCGTCACCCCGCGCGCGGAGATCGAGGCGCTCGTCGCGGGGCTCGCCGCGCATCCGCAGGTCGCGATCCTGTCGGACGAGATCTACGGGCAGATGACCTATGACGGACAGGCGCACGTGTCGCTCCTCTCCTTTCAGGAGATCCGCGACCGGCTGATCTTCCTCGACGGCGCGTCGAAGACCTATGCGATGACGGGCTGGCGGCTCGGCTGGT
The DNA here is from genome assembly GCF_046292825.1 of Salinarimonas sp. Taxonomy (GTDB): domain Bacteria; phylum Pseudomonadota; class Alphaproteobacteria; order Rhizobiales; family Beijerinckiaceae; genus Salinarimonas. The sequence continues at coordinate 127,101 of NZ_JBKBQG010000001.1, forward strand.
CGGTCTGGCCCGATCGCCTCTACGACGCCGCCCGCAAGCTCGCGGTCAATTCCTTCTCCTGCGTCAACGCCGCGACCCAGCATGCCGGCATCGCGGCGCTCGAGGGGCCGCAGGATTGCGTCGGCGAGATGGTCGCCGCCTTCGATCGGCGCCGCCGGCTCGTCGTGGAGGGGCTCAACCGGCTGCCGGGCGTCTCCTGCATCGTGCCGAAGGGCGCCTTCTACGCCTTCCCCAACATCCGCGACACCGGCTGGCGCGCCAAGGCGCTCGCCTCGGCGCTCCTCGATCGCGCCCATGTCGCGACGATCGGCGGGCCCGATTTCGGCCTGCACGGCGAGGGTTATCTGCGTCTGTCCTACGCGGCGTCGGAGGCCGCGATCGAGGAGGCGCTCTCGCGCATGGCGCGCTTTCTGGAGAGCGAGCGACCGGCCTGATCGATCCTTGCGCGGGAGGAACCGTCACCGGGCGATCGGCCTTGAGGAGGGCACGGGCCCGTCCCGCCGCAACATCAGGAGAGATCGACGATGAGAACCTCGCTGCCCCTCGCCTTCGGGATGCTCGTCGCGCTCGCGACCGCCGCGCCCGGTGCCCATGCGCGCCCTCCTGCGGACGCGCTGCCGCTCTCCGAGGTGCTCGCCACGCTCGAGGGCACGGGTGACGTCGCGTATTTCGACGAGGTCGAATGGGACGACGACGGCTATTGGGAGATCGATTACGTGCGCCCGGACGGAGGGCGCGTCGAGCTGCGGGTCGATCCGACGACGGGCGCCTCGATCGCGCGCTAGAGCGGCGCTTTTCGACCTGATGAAATCAGGTCGAAGGCTCTCGGTCTCCGTCCTCCGGCATCGTCTTCACCGACGGGCATCCATTCGGTGGGATGACGCTCCAGCGCCCGCCCACGAAAAAGCCCCGCCTCCGCGAGGGAGACGGGGCCGATCTCGGCGCGCCGGCGCTGAGGACGGCGGCAGCGCTCAGACGAGCGCGAGCTTGTCGGCCGAGGACTTGCCGGTGCGGCGGTCGGCGACGACCTCGAAGGAGACCTTCTGGCCCTCGTCGAGACCGCGCAGACCCGCGCGCTCGACGGCGGAGATGTGGACGAACACGTCCGCTCCACCCTCGTCGGGCTGAATGAAGCCGTAGCCCTTGGTCGTGTTGAACCACTTCACGGTACCGGTGCGCATGACGTAGACCTTTCCAGGCATGCGGTTGGTTTCGGGCGCTCGCAAGCGGGCGCCCACGAAATATCGATGTCTGGTAGAGGGTCGTCAGCCGCGCGGGACTTCGGTGCCGCGCTTCGTGGCCAAGTCGTCCGGCCGAAACTCGATGATCTCCAGATAAGGGATGAATGCGGTTTTTCCAAGACGTAATGTCCCCGATCCCCTGTGGAACGCCTCCCGCAGCGGTTCAGCGGGTCGCGGCGACGAGCCCGCCATCCACCACGAGCTCGGTTCCGGTGACGTAGCGCGCCTCGTCGCTCGCGAGGAAGAGCGTGGCGTTGGCGACGTCCCAGGCGTCCCCCATCCGCCCCATCGGCACCTGCGCGTTGCGGGTGGCGACGAAGCCCTCGTAATCGCCGCCCGCATACTTGTCCGCGAGCCGCCGCACGAGCGGCGTGCCCATCAGCCCCGGCACCACCGTGTTGAGCCGCACGCCGCGGCTCGCGTAGAGCACCGCCGTCGTGCGCATCATCTGCATGAGCGCCGCCTTGCCCGCGGCATAGGCGACCTGCGGCTTGCCGATGTAGCGAAGGCCCGCGACCGAGGCGATCGAGACGATCGCGCCCGCCCCCTGCGCCTCCATGATCGGCAAGACCGCCTTGCAGCAGAGATAGGCGCTCTTGAGGTTGACGTCGATCTGCGCGTCGAACGTCGCCTCGTCCATCTCGACCGGTCCGCCGGGCTCCGAGCGGCCGACCACGTTGACGAGGACGTCGATGCGCCCGTGCCGCGCATGCGCGTCGGCGACGAAGGCCTCGACGTCGGCGCGGATGGTGGCGTCGACGACGTGGACCTCGCACGAGCCGCCCTCGCGGGCGATCAGCGCGCGGGTCGTCTCGGCCGCGGCTGGGTCGCGATCGCAGCCGACGACGTGGGCGCCGCGGCGGGCGAAGGCGGTGGCGATCGCCTGCCCATTGCCCCAGCCTTCGCCCCTGCCGCCGTCGGCGAGCGATCCGCAACCGGTGACGAGGACGATGCGTCCGTCGAAGTCGAGCATGGAAATCTCCCTCTTGCGCATGCGGAGCCGGAGCCTGGGGCTTCCACCTTAGAGGCAACGCCATGCTTTACGTAAGGTAAATCACGCGAGCGCGATTGCGTCCGAGGATGAAACGGAGCTTTTCGAGGTTCGTGCCTAACATCCGGTAATCGGATGGAGGCTCCCCATGTTCGGTTTCGGGAAAGACAGGAAAGGCAACGTCGCGATCGTGTTCGCGCTGAGCATCCTGCCGGTGCTCGCCACGACCGGCGCGGCGGTCGATTTCGGCCGCGCCGGCAACGCGCGCGAGTTCATGCAGGTCATCGGCGATCGCACGGTCGTCGCGGTGGCCGCGGCGGACGTCGATCGCGCGGCCTCGTCGCTCGCCTCGGCGAAGCAGGCGATCTTCGCGCATTTCGGAGACGACATCTCCGACGTGCGCGTGAGCGGGCGCTGGCTCGACGATCGCCATTTCGCGGTGACGGTGGAGGGACGTCTCGCCATGCGCATGGTCCAGGCGGTGCCGGGCATGCCGCAGAACATGAGCATAGCCGTCGAGAGCATCGGCCGGCGCATCCCGCCGACCTATCGCGTCCTGCCGCCCCGGCGCATGCTGCTCGAGCCGGAGGCCGCCGACTACAACCGAATCTACATCTATTGCTTCGACCCGAGCCGCATCCACGAGGCGGATCGCGGGCGCAGCCAGCTCACGCCGCTCGCCGACAACGGCACGCCGCCCACGGATTTCGAGAGAACCGTCCCGGGCTGGCGTCTGCCGATCTGCGGTCCCGGCGAGGTGCCGAGCTACAAGCTGCGCAACGTCCGCAGCGCCCGCAGCAATCCCGCGGCCTGGGACGACCCGCGCCGCGAGGTCTACGAATACTTCACCGATTCGAGCTTCGTGCCGGGCACGGACCGTCTCGTTCACACGATCCGCGGCGCCCGCGTCTTCGCGGACGGGCGGCGCGACCAGATCGACATGTCGAACAAGCCCATCCTCGAGACCGTCCTGTGCCGGACCGACGAGGAGTGTCGCAACGTCTCGCAGGGCGGCATCATCCCCAACCGTCAGACGAATCGCGATCCGCGCGTGGCGACCGGCGAATGCCATCCGGGCATGCTGATGTATTTCGGCTGGGAGGACCGCCCGCCGGGGCTCGGCTGGACGGACCGCGACTACGACGACATCCGCCTCGTCGTCAGCTGCCCCGAGCAGGAGAAGTTGACCGACAAGCAGGTGACGATCGTGCGCTGAGCCGCCGGCTCAGCCGCCCGCGAGTTCGGCGATGCGGGCCTTGAGCCGGGCGTTCTCCGCCTCGAGCGTTCGGATGCGCGCGCGCAGGGCGTCGATCTCCGGCGTCGCGATCGGCGGCGCCGGCGCGGCGGCGGGAGCGGATGCGGATGCGTCCAGGAAGGCGACCCCGGCTTCCTCGCCTCGGCGCCAGCGCAGCTCGCATCGGTGGACGGCGTTCTTCTGGGCGATCGCCAGATCGAAATGCGTCGGCAGATTCAGCGATTCCGAGAGCGTCAGCTTGGCGCCGGTCTCGGACAGGTTGCGCACCACGCAGGACGCCGTCCCGATGCCGCCGGCATAGCGGATCGTCCCGGCGATCAGCACCCGGTGGCGCGGCGCGACCCGGCCGTCCACCCCGCTCCCGCTCTCGCCCTCGATCGTCGTCGACATCGCGCGTTCCCCCGCGCGAACAGGATCGCAGACGTCGTTGAGGAAAGCGTTAAGCGGCGTCCTCAATCGGCGGCCGGTCCGGTGGCGGGCGCGGCGGCGTCCGCCCGCGGCGGCCAGCTGAAATCGTCGGCACGGCCCGGCACCGGCGCCGGCGCGAGACCGTCGGCGAGGACGCGCTCGGTCGCGAGGCGCGCGGCGCGGTCGACGCGCGGCCGCTCGACGAGGAGCTGCGCGCCCCCCGCGCTCGCCGAGCCGGTCAGCGGGAGGACCGGCCCGATCGCCGGAGCCGCGCGCGGCACCACCGGCTGCGCCTCCGCCTCGGGCACGAGGAGGGGGCTCACGAGATGCGCCATGATCTCGTCGATCTCGGCGGTGGCCTCCTGCGATGGCGGCGCGGTCTCCCGAGCGATCCCGACCGGGGGCGGCGTCTCCGCGGCGAGGAGGCGGCGCAGCTCGATCTCGACGAAATGCGCGGCCTTGCGGCTGCCGGCCGGTGTGAAATGGATGCCGTCGCTCGCGCGCAGCCGCGCGATCCGCCCCTCGAGCGTCGGGCCGTTGGCCGCATAGCGGTCTTCGTCGTCGACGAAGCCCTGCCAGATGTCGACGAAGATCCCGTTGGCGGCGTGCACGCGCGCGCGGATCACCTCGTTGATCGCCTGCAGATCGGTCGTCAGCCGTCGCGCGCTCGTCGGCGGCAGGCCGACCCAGACGAGCGGCCGCCCATCCGCCGCGAAGCGCGCGAGGATGGTGTCGACGCGCGCGGCATAGGCCTCCTTCCAGGCGTCGCCGAGCGGAGGAAGCCGCCCCTGCGGCGTGGCGATCTCCTGACGATCGTTGAGCCCCACCAGCACCACGCCGATGTCGAAGGGAGGATCTGCGGCGAGGATCGGCTCGACCTCGGCGCGCCAATCGTGGAAATCGTCGCGGACGAGCCCCGACGAGCCGCGCGAGCGCGTGACGACCGCGACGTGGGGCTTGTCGGCGAGGACCTCGGCGAGCCCCGCGCCGAGATTGTGGGCGAGCGAATCGCCGAAGACGACGATCCGCCGCGTGATCTCGACCGCCTCGGGAGCCGGGGCGGCGGCCTCGCGGGGGGCGGCGACCGGGCGCTGGGGACGCGGGGCGCGCTGCCTCTGCGGCTCGGCCGCCTGAGGCGGCGGGGCGGGGCGGATGCCGAACAGCTGGAGCCACGGATTGGCGGCCGGCGCGCCTTGCTGCGCGGGTGCCTGCGCCTGCGCATCGGCCGCCTCGGGCGTCGCGAGGAGGCACGCCGCGCAGACGAGCGCGGCGACGACGAGGCCGGTGGGCCGGCGGCGGGGCGAGGACCGTGGTCTCATGCCCCGGAAACATAGCCGCAAAACGCGCCCGCGTCAGGCCCCCCTTCAGTCGTCCCGCGGCGCTCGGCGCGGAGAACCGTCGATCTCAGCGCCGAAGCGCCTCGAGCACCGCGACGTCGGCGAAGCCGTCCGGCGTGAGGCCGCGCGAGAGCTGGAAGCGGCGCACCGCCTCGCGGGACTGGGAGCCGATCTTGCCGTCGATCGTGCCGTCGTAGAGGCCGAGCCGGGAGAGGCGCTCCTGCAATTCGCGCCGCTCGTCGGCCGACAGCATCCGCTCGCCCCGCGGCCAGGTGCCGCGAACGCCGGGTCGCCCGGCCAGGCGCTCGCCGAGGAGGCCGACCGCGAGCGCGTAGGAATCGGACGCGTTGTAGCGCTTGATCACGTCGAAATTGGCGGTGACGAGGAAGGCGGGGCCGCGCGCGCCGGCGGGGAGGAACAGCGTCGCCTCGCCGGCATTCGGCAGCGCCGCGCCGTCCGCGCGCCGCACCCCCGCCCGCGCGAAGCCGGAGAACGCCATCGTGCGCTGGGAGAAGTCGAAGCCCGCGGGCACCACCACCTCCATGCCCCAGGGCAGCCCCGGCTGCCAGCCGTGCTGGCGCAGGTAATTGGCGGTCGAGGCGAGCGCGTCGGGAATCGAGTTCCAGATGTCGCGGCGCCCGTCGCCGTCCCCGTCCACCGCGAAGCGCAGATAGCTCGTGGGCATGAACTGGGTGTGGCCCATCGCGCCCGCCCAGGAGCCGTTGAGATCGCCGCGGGCGATCTTGCCCTCCTGCAGGATCTGCAGCGCAGCGAGGAGCTCGTCGCGGAAGAAGGTGCCGCGATGGCCGACATGGGCGAGCGTCGCGAGCGAGCGGATCACGTCCATCGAGCCGGTGAACGAGCCGAAATTCGTCTCCATGCCCCAGACGCCGAGCACGATCTCGCGGGGCACGCCGTAGGCGCGCTCGACGGAGGCGAGCGTCGTGGCGTGGCGCGTGCGCGCCGCCTCGCCGAGCCGCAGCCGCTCGGCCGAGATCGCGTTGTCGAGGTATTCCCAGATGGGCCGCGTGAACTCCGCCTGGCGCTGGGTGAGCTCGACGACGCGCTCGTTGGGCGTCACGCCGGCGAAGGCACGGTCGAAGGTCGCGCGCGAGACGCCGCGCGCCTGCGCCATCGGCCACAGGCTCTCCACGAAGGAGGAGAAGGAGCCCCGCGGGGCCGGCGCGCTCGGGCCGGTCGTCTGGGCCGGGGCGAGGCTCGCGGGCGCGGTCGAGGCGGTCTGATCGACGCGGAAGGCCGAGCCGATCCCCGCCGTTCCCATGCCCACGCAGCCCCCGAGCGCCAAGGCGGTCAGCGTGAGGAGCGCGGCTTTCGGCACGCGGCGGGCGGTGTAGTCTCGGGACATGGGCGGGTCGCTCGTCGTGAACGGGAGGTTACGCGATGAGAGAGGAAGCGACCAGATCGGGGTGAAGGAAGGATTAAGGGGGGTGGGACCACACCGGACGGAAGCCCTCGCGGGCGGCGCCGTTGTCGAAAAATACAACTTCCAAAAGTCGTCTTCGGCCTTATGCTCTCTACCTCGCGCGCCGTGCCGAACGGTCGCGTGTGGGACGTATCGGCTCGGGGACGCGCATGGAACCTGGTGGAGACGAGCCGAAGCTCCTTCGCATCGGCGAGGCGAACGTGACACTCGGACTTGGGGCCTTTCTGGGAGCCTTGACGACCGCGACCGTGCTGGTGATCGGTTCTGGTGCTTGGGTCGCGTCCGGGATCAAGGACGACGTGTCGAGCATCCGTCGCGCCGTGGAAGACGGCGGCCGGCGCTCGGCGGAGGTCACATCCGAGCTGAGAGCGCTCGTCGCCGAGGTGCGAACGTCGAACCAGTTCCTGCGGGACGGAGTGACGCGCATCGAAGTCGCCAATCGCGAGCTGGTGCAGCACATGTCCGGCCTGAGCCGCGAGCTCGCATGGCTCGAGCAACGGCTCGCAATCCAACAGGCAAACGCTCCCGCGATCAGCATCGACGCCCTCGAAGCGCTCACCTCCGCCCTGCAAACGCCGGCCGGCGAGGGGCGCGTGATCGTCGTGCCGGCTTGGACCGGCCAGACGATCGCGGCGCCGCCGCAATAACGATTTCCTCACCCCCCGTTCGTCAGCCGCCGCTCCCACGCGAGCGCCTGGGCGACGATCGTGTCGAGGTCATCGTGGCGGGGGGTCCAGGCGAGGAGGTCGCGGATGCGGGTCGGGTCTGCGACGAGCGCGGCGGGGTCGCCGGCGCGGCGGGGCGCCTGCTCGACGGGAAAATCGATGCCGGAGACGCGCTTGACCGTCTCGATCACCTCGCGCACGGAGGCGCCGCGTCCGTAGCCGCAATTGAGGACGAGGCTCTCGCCCCCCGCGCGCAGATGTCGCAGCGCGGCGACGTGCGCGTCGGCGAGGTCGCTCACCTGGATGTAGTCGCGCACGCAGGTGCCGTCCGGCGTCGGGTAGTCGGTGCCGAACAGGGACAATTTCGGCCGCGCGCCCAGCGCCGTCTGCGCCGCGACCTTGATGAGATGGGTCGCGTTCGGCGTCGACTGGCCGATGCGCCCCTTCGGATCGGCGCCCGCCACGTTGAAATAGCGCAGGATCGTGTAGCCGAAGCCGTGGGCGGCCGCCGCGTCGCGGATCATCCACTCGCTCATCAGCTTGGAGCGGCCGTAGGGGTTGATCGGCGCGGGCGTCGCATTCTCGTCGAGAATGCCGATCTCCGGCTCGCCGTAGACGGCCGCCGTCGAGGAGAAGACGAAGCGCTCGAGCCCCGCGCCGATCGCCGCTGCGAGGAGCGCGCGGGTCTTCACGGTGTTCGCCTCGTAATAGCCGAGCGGGTCGGCGACCGAATCCGGCACGACGATCTTCGCCGCGAAATGCAGGATCTCGGCGACGTCGTTCTCGCGCATCGTGCGCGCGACGAGCGCCGCGTCGGCGATGTCGCCTTCCACGAGGCGCACGCCCTCGGGGATCGCCCGGCGTACGCCCGTCGAGAGGTCGTCGAGGACGACGACGCGCTCGCCCGCGTCGAGGAGCGCGAGCACCGCATGCCCGCCGATGTAACCGGCCCCGCCGGTGACCAGAACCGCCATCCCCGTCTCCCGAAATTCCCGCCGCGCGAAGGGCGCGGTCGGCCGAGCGGCACTTTACGCCGAGCGCCCCGTTGGGGCATCCTCACATGAGCCACCCGCGACGGATGATGCAACGTCCGCCCTAACGTGGCGTTATGAGCACGGGCCGCACCCGCTCGCCACCCCGCGAGCGCTCTTTCGGGAAGATCCATGAAGCGCATCCGCAAAGCCGTCATCCCCGTCGCCGGTCTCGGCACCCGTTTCCTGCCGGCGACGAAGGCGGTGCCGAAGGAGATGTTGACCGTCGTCGACAGGCCTGTCGTGCAGCACGTCGTCGACGAGGCGCGCGAGGCCGGCATCGAGCACGTCGTCTTCGTGACCGGCCGCAACAAGGGCGCGATCGAGGATCATTTCGACATCGCCTTCGAGCTCGAGACGACCCTCGAGGCCCGCGGCAAGACGGCCGCGCTCGAGACCGTGCGCGCGGCCCTGCCGAAGGCGGGCGCGACGAGCTTCACCCGCCAGCAGGCGCCCCTCGGGCTCGGCCACGCGGTCTGGTGCGCGCGCGAGATCGTCGGCGACGAACCTTTCGCGGTGATCCTGCCCGACATGCTCTCGAAGGGCTGCATGACGCAGATGCTCGCCGCGTACGAGCGCCACGGCGGCAACCTCATCGCGGTGGAGGAGGTGCCCGAGGACGAGACGCACAAATACGGCATCGTCGCGGTCGAGGAGGATTACGGCCGGACCTTCGCCATCGGCGGCATGGTCGAGAAGCCCGCGCCGGGCACCGCGCCCTCGAACCTGATCATCTCGGGCCGCTACATCCTGCAGCCCGAGATCTTCGGCCTTCTCGAGAGCCAGGAGCGGGGCGCGGGCGGCGAGATCCAGCTCACCGACGCGATGAAGCGGCTCGCGAAGACGCAGGATTTCTTCGGCGTGCGCTACGAGGGCGCGACCTACGACACCGGCTCGAAGCTCGGCTTCCTCGTCGCCAATCTCGCCTACGGCCTCGCCGACCCGGAGATCGCCGCGGCGTTCCGCGCCGAGATCGAGAAGCATCTGCGGGCCTGATCGGGAACACGCCGCGAGCGGCGCCGTTGCATTCCTCCGCGAGGCCGCCCCCGGGCCTCGCTCGAGGAGGCGTACGCGCGCGATGGAGGCCTATCTTCCCACGCTGATCGGGACCGCGGCGGGCATCTGCTCGACGGCGAGCTTCGTGCCGCAGGTCTGGAAGTCCTGGCGGCTCGGCGACACCGAGGCGATTTCGTTGAAGATGTACGTCGTCACGGTGACGGCCTTCTCCCTGTGGATCGTCTACGGCCTGTTCATCGCGAGCCTGCCGATCGTCGTGTTCAACACGCTGAGCCTCGGGCTCGCGACGAGCGTCCTCGTGATGAAGCTGCGCAACACCCGGCGGGCGCGCCGCGCGGCCACCGTCGAGACGGGCCTGCCCCGATGAGCGCCGCGGCGGCCGATCGGGCCGTTGAGGATGCCGGCATCGTCGATCCGCAGGACGCGGCCGAGAGCGCGGGCCTCTCCTACGTCTCCGACGAGGAGCCGGGTATCAGGCGTCGCAAGTCGGGAAAGGGGTTCTCCTATCGGGGGCCGGACGGGCAGACGATCCGCGACGCGGACACCCTCGCGCGCATCCGCTCGCTCGCCATCCCGCCCGCCTATACGGACGTGTGGATCTGCCCCGATCCGGACGGGCACGTCCAGGCGACGGGGCGGGACGCGCGCGGCCGCAAGCAATACCGCTACCATCCGCGCTTCCGGGAGGTGCGCGAATCGACGAAGTTCGAGCACATGCTCGCCTTCGCGCAGGCGCTGCCGGCGATCCGCGCGCGGGTCGATGCCGACATGCGCCGCCCGGGCCTCTCGCGCGAGCGGGTCGTCGCGACGATCGTGCATCTCCTCGAGACGACGCTGATCCGCATCGGCAACGACGATTACGCCCGCGAGAACCGCTCCTACGGCCTCACCACCCTGAAGGAGCGGCACGTCGAAGTGGAGGGCGCGACGCTGCGCTTCGTCTTCCGCGGCAAGGGCGGCAAGGATTGGAACGTCTCGGTGCGCGACCGCCGCGTCGCCCGCGTTCTGCGCGCCCTGCAGGAGCTCCCCGGCCAGCGCCTGTTCCAATATCGCGACGAGGAGGGCACGCGCCAGAGCGTCGATTCGGCGGAGGTGAACGCCTATCTGCGCGAGGCGAGCGGCGGGCTCGCCGTGACCGCCAAGGATTTCCGCACCTGGGGCGGCACGGTGCTCGCGACGCTCGCGCTGCAGGAGCTCGAGGGCTTCGAGAGCGAGCGCGCGGCCAAGCGCCACCTCAAGGAGGCGATCACCCGCGTCGCCGCGCGGCTCGGCAACACGCCGACGATCTGCCGCAAGTGCTACGTCCACCCGGAAGTCCCCTCCGCCTTCCTGTCGGGCGAGCTCGCCCAGGCCATGCGCGAGGCGGCGGAAGCGGCGCTCGTCCACGAGATCGAGGGCCTCACGCCGGAGGAAGCGGCCGTCGTCGGCATGCTGCGCGCGCGTCTCGCGCGGTGAGGGGTGGGGGCGGCGCTCTTTCCTTCCGCTGCTGGTTTGGTAATCGATATTTGCGATGTCATCCCGGACGCCGAAGGCGATCCGGGACCCATAACCGCCAAGGTCACAGTCGCAGCCTGTAGGCTGCGTTTCTCCGACGAAGGCTGCCCGACGGGAGCGGAACGAGCGCGGCATGCGCGCTCGAACGATCCTCCAGACTATGGGTCCCGGGTCCGCTTCGCGGCCCGGGATGACAGCCTTCGAGAGAGATTCCCAGGCGCCGAGATGAATGAGGGGCGCCCCCCATGGGTGCATCTACTTAGGAACCGGCTCCTCGGCGTCGCGTTGGCACCAGGATCTTCTGCAGCGTTCCACCGGCCCTCGCCGCGGGACGGTGCTCTCGTGCGGCGCGGCTCCCCCGGCGCGTCGCGTCTGCCGTGCCGCGCCGGTCTCGACGACGCGGGCGATCCACCTCGCGCCCGAGGGAGCCCCCCGATGGAGCTCGACGCCCTGTTCCTGTCGCGCGTCCAGTTCGCGTTCACGATCGCCTTCCACATCATCTTCCCCGCCTTCACCATCGGGCTCGCGAGCTGGCTCGCGGTGCTCGAAGCGCGTTGGCTCATGACGCGCAACATCGTCTTCAAGAACCTCTACAAGTTCTGGGTGAAGGTCTTCGCCGTCTCCTTCGGGCTCGGCGTCGTCTCGGGCATCGTGATGTCCTACCAGTTCGGCACGAACTGGTCCGGATTCTCGGATTTCACCGGCAACGTCATCGGTCCCGTCATCGCCTACGAGGTGATCACCGCCTTCTTCCTGGAGGCGGCCTTTCTCGGCATCATGCTGTTCGGCTGGAACAAGGTCGGCGACCGGCTGCACTTCTTCGCGACCTGCATGGTGGCGCTCGGCACGCTGCTCTCCGCCTTCTGGATCCTGTCGGCGAATTCCTGGATGCAGACGCCCGACGGCTTCGAGGTCGTGAACGGCGTCGCGGTGCCGGTGAGCTGGCTCGAGATCGTCTTCAACCCCTCCTTCTTCAACCGCTTCACGCACATGGTGCTCGCCGCCTACCTGACGACCGCCTTCGCGGTGGCGGGCATGGCGGCCTACATGATCATCCGTGCGCGTCGGCGCGGACGGGAGACGGGCGAGAGCGTGCGCATCGAGGGCGCGCGGCGCTCGCTGTCGATGGCGACCGCCTTCGCGGCCGTGTTCGCGCCCGTGCAGATCTTCCTCGGCGACCTGCACGGCCTCAACGTCCTCGCCTATCAGCCGACGAAGCTCGCCGCGATCGAGGGCAATTGGGAGACGCAGGCCGGCGCGCCCTTCCTGATCTTCGCGATCCCCGACGAGGTGAACGAGGTCAACCGCTTCGAGCTCGGCATCCCCAATCTCGGCTCGCTGATCCTCACCCACGAATGGGACGGGGTGCTGCCGGGCCTGCGCGAGGTGCCCCCCGAGATGCGCCCGCCGATCTGGCCGGTGTTCTTCTCCTTCCGCGTGATGGTGCTGATGGGCTGCCTCATGCTCGCCGTCGGTTCCTGGAGCGTGTGGCTGCGCTGGCGCGGGCGGCTCTACGACAGTCCGGCCTTCCTGTATTCGTGCCTGTTCATGCTGCCGTCGGGCTTCATCGCGGTGCTGACCGGCTGGTTCACCGCCGAGATCGGGCGACAGCCCTACGTCGTCTACGGCCTGCAGCGAACGGTCGACGCGGTCTCGCCGGTGACGACGGCGGCGGTGGCCTCCTCGCTGATCGCCTTCGTGATCGTCTACGCGATCGTGTTCACGGCGGGCACCTACTACCTCTTCAAGCTCCTCCATCGCGGCCCCGACGAGCACGAGCCGATGCCCGGCGAGACTCTGGCGGAGCGGCCCAAACGCCCCTTCTCGGCCGGCGCCGACCGCCTGCAGGGCGCCGACCGGGGCGCGACCGGGTGAGGGGCGGCACGAGAACCCCTCTCCCATCCGGGAGAGGGGAGAGCGTCGGGTCTGTAGACAGGCCAATACGAGGAGGCCGTCATGTTCGGATATGCCGAGAATCTGGAAGGCCTCGCGCTCTGGCTGCCCTTGATCTGGGCAGGGCTGATCGCGGTCGCGGTGATCATGTACGTGATCATGGACGGCTTCGATCTCGGGGTGGGCATCCTGTTTCGCCCCGCGGCGAACGAGAATTGGCGCGATCGGATGATGTATTCGGTCGCCCCGATCTGGGACGGCAACGAGACCTGGCTCATCCTCGGCGGCGGCGGGCTCTTCGCCGTGTTCCACCTCTCCTATGCGCTCCTGATGCCGGCGCTCTACGTGCCGCTCCTCGTGATGCTGCTGGCGCTCGTCTTCCGCGGCGTCGCTTTCGAGTTCCGCTTCAAGGCGGACACCTCCAAATATCTCTGGGACGCCTCGTTCCACTGGGGCTCGCTGGTGGCGACCTTCGCGCAGGGCATGGTGCTCGGCGCCTTCGTTCAGGGCTTCACCGTCGTCGGGCGCGAATTCGCCGGCGGCACGCTCGATTTCCTCACCCCCTTCTCGGTGGCGACCGGCATCGGCCTCGTGCTCGGCTACGGGCTTCTCGGCGCGACCTGGATCGTGATGAAGACGACGGGGGATCTCGAGATGTGGGCGCGCGCCAAGGCCAAGCGCTACCTCCTGGGCACGATCGCGATGATGGCCGTCGTCTCCGCCTGGGTGCCCTTTCTCGGCGTCGAGATCGAACGGCGCTGGTTCGCGATGCCGAACCTCCTCTATCTCGCCCCGATCCCGCTGCTCACCGCGCTCTGCGCCTTTCTGATCTGGCGCGGGCTGGAAAACGGCGGGCAGCGCTCGCCCTTCCTCCTCACGATCGCGATGTTCCTGCTCGGCTTCCTCGGGCTCGGCGTGAGCCTCTTCCCCTACATCGTGCCGCCCTCCGTCACGATCTGGGACGCGGCGAACACCGTCGACAGCCAGATCTTCGCCCTCGTCGGCTTCTCGATCGTGATGCCGGTCACCTTCGCCTACACGGCCTACGCCTATTGGGTCTTCCGCGGCAAGGTGGCGGAGGACATCAAGGACACGGGATACCATTGATGCGCGAGGGGACCCGGCGCATCCTTTGGTTCGTCGCCCTCTATGTCGGCGGCCTCGTGGCCTTCCTCGCTTTGTCGCGGCTGTTGCGGGCGATCGTGGTGGGATGAGGCGGGGAGCTCGCCCCCGCCGCCCTTCGCTTACCGCACCCGCTCGAGGATCGAGACGTAGTTCGCCACCGCGGCGCCGCCCATGTTGAAGATGCCGGCGAGCGTCGCGTCCTCGATCTGCATGCCGCCGGCCTCGCCGCAGAGCTGCATCGCCGAGAGCGCGTGCATGGAGACGCCGGTCGCGCCGATCGGGTGGCCCTTGGCCTTGAGCCCGCCCGAGGGGTTGACCGGGAGCCGTCCGCCCTTGAGCGTCAGGCCCTCGGCGACCGCGCGCGCGCCGTGGCCCTCCGGCACGAGGCCCATCGCCTCGTATTCGATCAGCTCGGCGATCGTGAAGCAATCGTGCGTCTCGACGAGGGAGAGGTCGTCGAGCGTGAGCCCGGCCTCCGCCAGCGCCCGCCGCCAGGCCACCGCGCAGCCCTCGAACTTGAGGATGTCGCGCTTCGACATCGGCAGGAAATCCTGCGCGTGCGCGGTCGCGCGGAAGGCCACCGCGCGCGGGAAGCGCATCGCGGTCTCGCCGTCGGCGATCACGAGCGCGGCCGCGCCGTCCGAGACGAGCGAGCAATCGGTGCGCTTGAGGGGGCCCGCGACGAAGGGGTTCTTCTCGCTCTCGGCGCGGCAGAAATCGAAGCCGAGATCCTTGCGCATCTGCGCGAACGGATTGGCGACGCCGTTCGCGTGGTTCTTGGCCGCGATGCCGGCGAGCGCATCCGACTGGTCGCCGTGGCGCTGGAAATAGGCGGCCGCGATCTTGCCGAAGACGCCCGCGAAGCCCGCCGGCGTGTCGCCGTCCTCGGGCAGGTAGGAGGCCTTGAGGAGGTTCTTGCCGATCTCGGGGCCGGGCGTCTTCGTCATCTGCTCGACGCCGACGACGAGCACGACCCGCGCCGGGCCGGCCTTGATGGTCTTGAGCGCCTGATGCACCGCCGCCGTGCCCGTCGCGCAGGCGTTCTCGACCCGCGTCGCGGGCTTGAAGCGCAGCGCGTCGGAGGCCTGGAGCACGAGGCCCGCCGTGAATTCCTGGGGCGAGAAGCCCGCGTTGAAATGGCCGAGCACGATCTCGTCGACCTCGCCCGCCTCGATCCCGGCATGGGCGAGCGCCTCGGTCGCGACCCGCACGATCAGGCTCTCGACGGTCTCGTCCTCGTGCTTGCCGAACGGCGTATGGGCCCAGCCGACGATGGCAGCATTCATGGCGTCTCTCTCCCGCGGGATTGTCGTTGACCGGGGTAAAGTGAGGCGCGCCGCGCGGGCGCGCAAGAGGCGAGGGCCGCCCCTCACAGAACGAGGACGCCCGTGCCCTTCGCCTTGTCCTCGGGTTCGACATGGATCGTGATCACGGCCTCGCCGACCTCCGCGCGCAGACCCGCCTCGATCCGGTCGCAGATCGCATGCGCGTCGGACACCGGCAGCGCGCCCGGAACGACGAGGTGGAAATCGATGAAGGTGACGCGGCCCGCGCGGCGCGTGCGCAGATCGTGCGCCTCGAGCGCCCCCGTCGCGGCGTCCGTGATCCGCGCGTGGATGCGCGCGAGCTCCTCGGGCGCGACCGCCTCGTCCATCAGGCCGCCGATCGAGGATTTGACGAGCCCCCAGCCCGACCAGAGGATGTGGATCGCGACGGCGAGCGCGAGGATCGGATCGAGGATCGCCCATCCGGTCGCGTAAGCGAGGCTCACCCCGCCGACCACCGCGATAGAGGAGGCGACGTCAGCCTGGAGGTGGCGCCCGTCGGCGACGAGGGCGGGCGAGCGGTGCTTCGTCCCCGCGCGCACGAGCACCCCCGCCCAGACCGCGTTGATCACGCCGGCGACGACCGCGAGCGCGAGCCCGAGCGCGAGCGCCTCGGGCTCCTGCGGATCGAGGATCGCGCCATAGGCGGCACGCGCGATCGACAGAGCCGCGACCACGATCAGGACGCCCTCGAGCACGGCCGCGAAATATTCCGCCTTGTGGTGGCCATAGGGGTGGTTGATGTCGGCCGGCATCGCCGAGAGGCGAATCGCGACGAGCGCCGCGCCGGCCGCCGCGACGTTGACGATGCTCTCGAGCGCGTCCGAATAGAGCGCGACCGATCCCGTCACCCAGAAGGCGGCGAGCTTCAGGCCGAGCACCAGGAGCCCGATCAGGATGCTGCCGATGGCGAGGCGCGTCACGGTCGTCACGGCGCGGCTCCTCTCGCTCGGTTGCGCTGCGAGGCGAAGCCTTAGGCGACGCGTCCGCCCGCGTCCACCCGTCCGCGCCGCTCCGACGGCGCGACGACGCTGGGGAACCCGCGTCAGGCTCGACCGTTTTGCCGCTCTCCCGCGGCGTGGAACCGCTGGACGAGCGGAGGATCGACGTGAGCGAGCGGGAGGGAAGGGGCGGGCGCAACGGCCTCGCGAACGGGCAAGGAAACGGCGCGTCGCGCGGCGAAGCGAAGCCGACCTTGCGCCTGCCGCGCCCGGTCTCCGTGTCGATCCACATCGCGGCGCTCGTGCTCGGCGCGGGCGCGCTCTATTTCGGGATGACGCTGTTCCTGCCGCTCGTGCTCGCGGTGCTCGGCGCGCTCACCCTCTCGCCGATCACGCGCTCGCTCGCCCGCCGCGGCCTGCCCCCGGCGCTGAGCGCCCCGGTCATCGTGCTCGGCCTCGCGCTCGCCTTGGGCGTCGGCATGCTCCAGCTGCGCGGGCCCTTCGGCGAGTGGGTCGCCCGCGCCCCCGAGATCTCCCGCGAGCTCCAGCTCGAGTTCGAACGCCTGCGCTGGAGCTTCCGGGCCGTCGAGGAGGCCTCGCGCCAGGTCGACGAGGCGACGAAGGCGGCGAGCGATCCGACCGTGGCCGAAGTGGTCGTGCGCGAGCCGGGCTTCCTCGCGGCAGCCTCGACCGGCGCCCTGAACGTGCTCACGACGCTCGGCCTCGCGACGCTGATCGCGCTCTTCCTGCTCGCCGCGGGCGACCACGTCCACCAGCGCATCGTGCACGTCCTGCCGCGCTTCCACGAGAAGAAGACGGCGCTTCGCATCGTGCGCGACATCGAGCGCTCGGTCTCGCGCTATCTCCTGACGATCACGCTGATCAATTGCGGGCTGGGCGTCGCGGTCGCAACCGCCATGTGGATCGTCGGCATGCCGACGCCGATCCTCTGGGGCGTGATGGCGACGGTGCTCAACTTCATGCCCTATCTCGGCGCGATCCTCGGCGCGGGCATCGTCGGCGCGATCGCGCTGGTCACCTTCGACACGCTGCCCTCAGCGCTCCTCGTGCCGGCGGTCTACATCGCGTTGACCGCGACGGAGGGCAACGTCGTCACGCCCCTCGTGCTCGGGCGGCGGCTCGACGTGAACCCGGTCGCGATCCTCATCGGCGTGACCTTCTGGGGTTGGATCTGGGGTCCCGTGGGCGTCCTCATCGCGGTGCCGATCCTCGTCGTCGTCAAGACGATCGGCGACCATCTGCCCTCCTGGCACGTCATCGCGACCTTCCTCGGCGGTCCCCCGACGATCGACGAGGACGAGGAGGACGAGCCGCCGCCGCGACGGGATCAGCCGCAGGAGAGGGGCGGCGCGGAGCGGGCGGCCGAGGAGGCGCGCCCCCGCGCGCTCGCGGGCGAATAGGCGGCGGCGCCTCTCAGCCGATCCCGAGCCGATCCATCCACGCGAGCCCCGCGGTGCTGTCCCCGCGCGGCTTGTATTCGAGGCCGATCAGGCCGTCGTAACCCGACGCCGCGATCTCCGCGAGGATCGCGCCATAGGCGATCTCGCCCCCGTCCGGCTCGCCGCGATCGGGCACGGCGGCGATCTGCACGTGGCCGACGAGGGGCAGGTGCCGGCGGAAGCGCCGGATCAGGTCCCCGTCCATGATCTGCACGTGGTAGAAATCGAACAGCAGCTTGACGTTCTCCCGGTCGACCTCCGCCACGATCTCGGCGAGCGGATCGATGCGCGGTACGAAATAGCCCGGTCTGTCGACGGCATTCAGCGGTTCGACGAGGATCGTGATCCCGTGCGCGGCGGCGCGCTCTGCCGCGAGCCGCAGATTGGCGACGTAGGTCGCGTGCGCCTGACGGAAATCGCCTGGCGCCGGATGGCCCGCCATGACGTGGATGCCCCGCACGCCGAGTGCCGCGCCGTAGGTCAAAGCCTCCTCGAGATCGGCCCGGAACAGCGCCTCCTTGCCCGGCATCGCCGCGCGCCCCCAATCGCCCGCTTCCGGATCGCCGGGGCGCGTGTTGATCCCGGTCATCCGAACCCCCGCCGCATCGAGCCGCGCGCTCAAGGCGTCGAGCGGGACGTCGTAGGGGAAATGACACTCCACCATCGAGAACCCCGCCTGCGCCGCCGCGTCGATGCGGTCGAGGAAGGGGCGATCGGGGAAGAGGAGGGCGATGTTGGCGGTGAAGCGGGTGCGGGGGATGGGCATGGCTGGGGTCCTCGGTTGACATCCCTCCCCGTTGGGGTGGGTGGCCTCCGGAGCGAAGCGACGGAGGTCGGGTGGGGCCCGGGTTGGAGATGACGCGGCAACGGTCGGGCCCCACCCGGCCTTTCTCGCTTCGCTCGCAAGTCCACCCTCCCCTACGGGGAGGGATCGCCACCCACCTCCCAGCGCCAGAATTCCCGCCCCTCCTGCGCCAGAAACCCGTTGAGCACCATGCGGTGGACCTCGTCGGCACCGTCGACGAGGCGCGCCTGGCGGGCGTAGCGGTAGATCCACTCGAGCACGGTGTCCTTCGAATAGCCGCGCGCCCCGTTGATCTGGATCGCGGTGTCGGCGGCCTCGTGGAGGAGGTTCGCGACGGCGACCTTCGCCATCGAGATCTCCTTCTTCGCCCGCCCGCCGCGATCGAGCTCCCACGCGGCCTTCATCACGAGGAGGCGGCCGATCTCGATCTTCATCGCGAGCCCGCCGAGCATCATCTGCACGCTCTCGCGATCGGCGAGGCGGATGCCGAAGCCGTGGCGCTCGGCGGCGTAGGCGCTCGCGATCTCGATCGAGCGCTTGGCGAGGCCGAGCCAGCGCATGCAATGGGTGAGGCGCGCGGGGCCGAGCCGGATCTGCGTCGCCTTGAGCCCGTCCCCCTCCTTCATCAGGACGTTCTCGGCGGGGATCTCGAGCCCGTCGAAGAGGAGCTCGCAATGGCCGCCATGCTCCTCGGGCCCCATGATCGGGATGCGCCGCACGATCTCCCAGCCGGGCTGGTCCGCCTCGTAGAGAAAGGCGGTGAGGCCGCGGCGGGGATCGTCGGAGGTGCGCGCGATCAGGATGAAACGCTGCGCCTCGCCGGCGCCGGTGATGAACCATTTGCGCCCGAAGACCCGGTAGACGTCGCCGTGCCGCTCGGCGCGGGTCGTCATCATGCCGGGATCGGAGCCGCCGCCGGGATGGGGCTCGGTCATCACGAAGGCGGAGCGCACGGCGCCGGACACGATCGGGGCGAGGAAGCGCTCCTTCTGGACGGGCGTGCCGACGGCCTCGAGCAGCATCATGTTGCCGTCGTCGGGCGCCATCGAATTGAACACGGCGGGGCCGAAGATCGAGCGGTTCATCGCCTCGTAGCACACCGCCATGCCGACCTTGCCCAGGCCCTGGCCGCCGGTCTCGGGGCGCAATTGCAGGCACCAGAGGCCATGCGCCTTGGCCTCCCCCCGCAGCCGGTCGAGGAGGTCGATGCGGATGTTCTCGTGATCGTCGTAGGCCGCGGGGTCGCTCTCGAGCGGGATCAGCCGCTCCTCGACGAAGGCCGCGATGCGCCGACGGTAATCCTCGATGCGGGGCGAGATCGTGAAATCCATGGGGGCGTCGTGTCCTGTTGCGCGGCGGGCTCAGAGCCCGGAGACGAGATGCCCGCCGTCGACGGGCAGGAAGACGCCCGTCATCCAGGGTGCGGCATCGGTCGCGAGGAGGAGGAAGGCGGCGTCGAGATCCTCCGGCCGGCCCAGCCGGCGCATCGGGATGCGCTTGACCATGGCCTCGCCGGCAGGGGTGGCGAAGAAGTCGGCATTGATGTCCGTCTCGATATAGCCCGGCGCGAGCGCGTTGACGCGGATGCCGAAGCGCGCCCATTCGAGCGCGAGCGCCGCGTTCATCTGCCGGATCGCCGCCTTCGAGACGGCATAGGACGCGACGCCGCCCGCGACGCGCAGGCCCAGGATCGAGGCAATGTTGACGATGCTCCCGCCCCGTCCGGCCGCGCGCCAGCGCCGCGCGGTCTCGACCGCGAGCAGGAAGGGGCCGCGCAGATTGGTCGCCGTCACCGCGTCGAAATCGGCGACGCTCGTGTCGAGAGCGGGCGCGGCCGCGCTGATGCCGGCATTGTTGACGAGGACGTCGGGCGCCTCGGGAAGCGCCGCGACGAAGGACGCGATCGCGTCCGCGTCGGTGACGTCGAGCGCGTAAGCGGTGGCCGAGGCGGCGCCGGCGCGGCGCAGATCCGCGGCGAGCGCCTCGAGCCGGTCGAGGCGGCGGGCGGCGAGGATCACGTTCGCGCCGTGGCGGGCGCACAAAGTCGCGAAATGGGTGCCGAGCCCGGAGGAGGCGCCGGTGACGACGACGTGCTTTCCGGCGATCCGCGCGCCGAGATCCATGAGCGGCCCTCCTTGCCTGCGCATCGTCGCGTGCGCATCGCGGAGGGGAGGCTGAACGTGCGCGCGCCCCCGGTCAAGCCGAAGGCGCGCAAGAGGTCATCGGGATGTCGCCGCAGGCGACGGGGACGAGGCGTCAGTTGACGACCTCTTCCTCGCCCGGAAGCTTCGCCATCGGCACGCCGGGGATGCCGTCGCGCTGATAGATGTCGTCGCGGAAATGGACGAGGCCGTCGGGGGTCGCCCAGGCGGTGATGTAGGTCCAATAGACGTTCACCGCGCGGCTCAGGCGCGCGTCGATGCGCTCGCCGGAGCGGAAGGTGGCGTCGATCTGGGTGCGATCCCAGCCGGGGGTCTCGGCGAGCAGGAACTCGATGAGGTCGCGCACGCTCTGCACGCGCACGCAGCCGGACGAGACGAAGCGGAAATCCTCGCCGAAGATGCCGCGCGCGGGCGTGTCGTGCATGAACACGCCGTGCGAGTTCGGGATGTTGATGCGCACGAAGCCCATCGAGTTGAACTCGCCGCCGGGATCCTGGCGGAACATGAAGCGGGTCGCCTCGTCCGAATTCCAGTTGACGGTGCGCGGGTCGACCTCCTCGCCGCGGCCGTTATAGATCCGGATGCGCATGTCGGTCAGGTAGTTCGGGTCCTGGCGCATCTTCGGGATCAGGTCGCGGCGGATGATCGAGGCGGGCACCGTCCAGAACGGGTTGAAGTTCACCTCGATGATGCGCGAGTTGAAGATCGGCGACTGGCGGTCGATCTTGCCGACGCCGGCGGCGTGGCGCGAGGCGACGACGCCGTCCGCCACCGCCTCGACGCTCGCGGCGGGGATGTTGACGATGACGTGGCGCTGGCCGAGATCGCCCGAATAGGAGCGCAGACGGACGACGTTCAGCTCGAGCTGCTGCAGGCGCACCTGCGCGGGGATGTTGAGCGCGGTGATGGTCGAGGCGTTGAGCGCGCCGGTCGCGGTGAGGCCGTGGCGGCTCTGGAAGCGGCGCACGGCGGCCTCGACGAAGCTGTCGAAGACCTCCGAGGAGCCGGCGGTGGGGTCGAGATCGCCCGACATGATCAGGCGCCGCCGCAGGTCCATCACCGCCGGGGAGCGGTCGCCGAGCGACAGGCGCGCGTTCGGCACCGTGCCCCAGCCGCCGCGGGCGACGATGTCGGCGTAGCGCGCGATCGTCTGCTCGGTCGCCGCGAGGGTCTCGCGCGAGAGGACGGGCGTGTCGACGCGCTGGACGCGCATGGTCGTCGCCGCGTCGTAGTTCTGCGCCCACTCGGCCTGGACCTGGGCGAAATTCATCTGTGCCTGCGCCGCCGGGGCGGCGAGGAGGCCGGCGAGAGCGAGGGAGCCGGTGACGAGAAGGGCGCGGGCGCTCATCTTGGGGGAAGCTCTCTTCCTGATCGTGTGTGGACGGGCGGGGACGCGGCGGGAGCGCCGCACCTGCCCGGCTCGGAGGGACTGTGCCGTGGTTGCGCTTAACGAACCATGATCAGGCCGGCCAAAATATGGCAAGGCTCCGGAAGGGGGGCTTCACGGTATCGTGTTCGGGCGGGTGTGATGCTGGCGCAACACCCCGCTCCTCGACCGTCCTTCCCTTGAGAAAGAAAAAGCGCGCTGACGAAAGAGGGGCACCCCTTTTTGAATTCGTTTCAAGGTGGTATGAATTAACAACCGTTTGATGGGGAGGTGGGTGATGTCCGAGTGCACGTGTCACAATGCAAGCGCGAACGCGCTTGCTGCCGAAGGTAATGGTGATCTGCCCTTCGCCGCGATCGAGCTGAGACGGGTCAACGCGCTCGCGGCGATGCTTCCTGCCGCGGCATCCGGCGCAGCCGACGTCGAGGAGCATATTCTCGTCACGCAGGACGGCGACGCGCTCGTCGCTCGCTCCTCGGTCGACGCGAGCGGCGAGGGGACGGTGACGCTACGCGGCACGATCGGGCCCGTTCCGGTCGCGCTCACGATCACGATCGGCTATTCGAAAGGGAAGGCCGTCGTCACGCTCGAGTTGAGCGAGCCCCTCGTCTTTCAGCACAGCTGGACCTTCGAGGTCGGAGCCGGCGTCGCACTCGACCCTCACGCCCAGGTCAGCGCAGCGGCCGCGGCTGCGGACGCGGCATTGCGCCTGAACTGGCGCTGCGTGCTGCGGTGCGGCGGTCTCGCCATCATGAGAGTGCTCGTGCAGTGCATCCCCGCTCTCGCCGGGGGACCCGCAGCTTATGTCGCGTGCGTCACGAAGCGTGTCGGCGCCGGTTCGGCGGCCGAGATCGCCATGTGCGTCGCGCGGCGCTGCACCTGAGTGCGGAGCCGGCGGTACCGTTCCTGTTCACGGCCATCGAAACAATCTGGAATCGAACGAGAATGGAGTCATGCCATGCCCGACCGCCTTCACGAGATCATCTCTGCTGCAGGCTACGTCCAAGTCGTTTGCAAGTTGTCCGGTCCGCTCGCCAGAGCGGGAGATGCCGGGGCTATGGAAAAGCAGATCGAAGGTCTGTTCCAGCCTCCCGAGGAGGTGAATCCCACGCTCCTCGCCCTCGGAGACCCTGATCACCCGGAGAGGGTGGTCCATCCGCGGGTGCGCGTGTTTCCCCGTCTCGGTCTCGCCCTGGGCTTCGTCGACAGGGAGCACGTTTCGGGGTTGGAGCACAGCCCGCACATCGACGAGGTGCAGCCGGCGGAGGAGGTCAGTCTCGTTCGGCCCGTGGCGATGCGCGCCACGCAGAAGCCGAAACGCACGACCTGGGGCATCAGTCGGCTGAATGTCCCCCGCCTCTGGAAGCTCGAGATCACAGGAAAGGGCGTGAGGGTCGGACATCTCGACACCGGAATCGACGCGACGCACCCGGCCTTGTCGAAAGCCGTGGCCGCCTACCGATATTTCGACCGTCTGGGCAACCCGGTGCCGGGTGCCCCGCCGACCGATTCCGGAACGCACGGGACGCACACGGCCGGAACGATCGCCGGTCGCCCGACCAATGGCGAGGCGATCGGCGTCGCTCCGGGCGCAGACCTCGTCGTGGCGCACGTGATCGAGGGGGGCAACGTGGTCGAGCGGATCCTCGGCGGCCTCGAGTGGATGATCGAGGAGAGGGTGCGCGTGGTCAATCTCTCGCTGGGATTGCGGGGCTTCACGCCCGCATTCCAGATCCTGATCGACGCTCTGCGGGCCCAAGGCGTGCTGCCGGTCGTCGCCGTCGGCAACGAAGGACCCGGCACCAGCCGGTCGCCGGGCAATTACGGGAACGTGCTCTCCGTCGGGGCGATCGACAGGCAGAACGCCGTGGCCTCGTTCTCGGGGTCTCAGAGGTTCGCCCACGGCAGCGTTCCGAAGCTCGTCGCCCCCGGAGTCGGGGTGGTATCGAGCGCGCCGGGCGGAAAATACGTCTCGAGCTCGGGCACCTCCATGGCCGCGCCTCACGTCTCGGGTCTCGCCGCCCTCCTCATGCAGGCGGTCCCTTCGGCCACGATCGACGACGTCGAGAATGCGATCATCGCGTCGTGCCGCCTGGTGGGCTCGATGACCGCCGGCACTGCCGGGGCCGGCCTGCCCGACGCGGTCCGTGCCTACGCTGTGCTCCAGGCGAGCCCGTCGGCGGCGCCGCGATCGGGGCCGCGAACGGCCACCGGCTGATGGAGGCTCGGGCTCGCGGATTGCCGAGAGGCCCGTCTCGGCGTAACGTTTCGAGACGGGCCAGTGGAGACGAGCATGGGACGCGATCCGACCTCTTGGGATCCGCCGGCGGTAATCGCCGCCCTGCGTCGCCAGGCGCAGACGTCGCCTGACGGGACCGTTTCCGTGCAGGTGTTCCTGACGCAGGCCGTCGCCCCCGACGCCGTGGCCGATTGCGCGCGCCACATCGTTGGAGGCGCGTGCGATGCGATCGGCGCTCGCGAAGGCCGCGCCCAGGTCGGTCGAGTGAGCCGCATCGCTCGCAGCTTCACGCTGCAGGCGGCGCCGAGCCTGATCGAGCGGGTCATCGGTGACGAGCGTGTCAGCGCCGTCTTGCCCTCGCAGATCGACGACATTCGCCCCAAGCCGATCGACGCGTGATCCTCGCGACTGGTGAGACCCGAAGAGCGCTCGGAAAACGCGACCGCGAGCGTCGTTTCCTCCGGCGGTCGGCACGCGCCTGGACGGCGCCGTCCTATCCGATCGCCCGGAACAGCCCCTCGTAATCCACGACGAAGCCCTCCTCGTCCGTCCGCAGATCGGCCTCGAAGCCGTTCGCGACGCCGAGATCGAGATAGCGCCACAGCCCGGGCGCGCGCGCCTCGTAGCGCTGTCTCGAGGGCGAGACGCGCAACGAGGGAAAGTCGACATAGAGGGTATCGAGCTCGCCCGTGCCTGCGAGCGCACGGATCGCGAGCGTGTTGCAGAAGGGCGTCGCCGAGAGGTCGATCTCGGCGCAGCCCGCGAGGCTCGGCGCCTCGCGCCCGTCGATCGCCCAGCCGTGGGGGAGGCGCCGGATCGTCATCTCCCGCGGCGTCGGCGAGGACAAACGCAGCGCGAGCGAGCGCGTCCTCCACGCCTCGTCGAGGTGCCAGACGTAAGCGAGGCCGAACGGGTCCTCGCCAGCATGAACGACGGTGCCCGACGCCCGCAGCCCGTCGCCCTCGGGCTCCACGACGAGCACCTCGAGACCGGGCTCGTCGACGCGCATCCATCTGCGGATCATCGGCCGCGCGGGGATCATGAATGCGCCTCCTTCGAGCTCGCGCGAGCCGCGCTGTCGCGCGACGCACTCGCGAGATCGGCCGCGCGAGCCGCGCTGGCGCGCCACGCTCTTGCGAGAGCGGGTCTTGCGAGCCGCGCCCATGCGCACCACAGCACCGCCGCACCGCCGCGAGCGCAAAGCCCCCGCGCGGTCCGACCGCGCGACTTCTCGCCGGCCCCACGCGCCCGCCCCGCCGGCCCGCTCACCACGACCCGCCCGCCCGCAACGGGCGGCACGCCTCAGAACGGGATGTCGTCGTCCAGATCGTAGCGCGGCCCGCCGCCGCCCTGGCCGCCACCGCCGCCCCCACCGCCGCCGCCTGCGGTCGCCGGGCGGCGCTCCATCGGCGAGGAGCGGCCGAAATCGCCGCCGCCGTAATCGTCGTCCATCTCGCCGCCACCACCGCCACCCCCGCCGCCGCCGCGGCCGCCGAGCAGGGTCAGCTCGCCGCGATAGCGCTGGAGCACGATCTCGGTCGTGTACTTCTCCTGGCCCTCGCGATCGGTCCATTTGCGGGTCTGCAGCTGGCCCTCGATATAGACCTGCGAGCCCTTCTTCAGATATTGCTCGGCGACCTTTCCGAGCGGCTCGTTGAAGATCACCACGGAGTGCCACTCGGTCTTCTCGCGCCGCTCGCCGGTCTGCTTGTCGCGCCACGTCTCCGTGGTCGCGATGCGCAGATTGACGACCGGGTCGCCGTTGGCGGTGCGGCGCACCTCGGGATCCTTCCCGAGATTGCCCACCAGGATCACCTTGTTGACGCCCGCCATCGCCCGAGCCTCCGTCCTTGCCTCGTAAACAAGCGCCTTTTGTGGGGTCGCGGAGCCACCCTCGCAAGCCCCTCGGGCCCCGCCCCGCCACTTGTCCACCGTCCGCACACAGATAAGTTAGTTCGCTTTTTGTTCCGGCGCAAGCGAAATGCCGCGCGAGCAGGCGCGGCGTTCGTGGAATCAATGCCCCTCGAACGCCACCAGCGAGCGCACCTCCACCCCCAACCCCCGCAGGCGCTCGGCGCCGCCGAGGTCGGGGAGGTCGACGACGAAGCAGCAGGCGACGACCTCCGCGCCGATGCGTCGCAGGAGCTCCACGGCCGCGGTCGCGGTGCCGCCGGTGGCGATGAGGTCGTCGCAGAGCACCACCCGCTCGCCCGCGACCAGGGCGTCGGCGTGGATCTCGATCTCGTCCGAGCCGTATTCGAGCGCGTAGGCGACGCTGACCGTCTGGTGGGGCAGCTTGCCCTTCTTGCGGATCGGCACGAAGCCTGCCGAGAGCTGGTGCGCCATCGCCCCGCCGAGGATGAACCCGCGCGCCTCGATGCCGGCGATCTTGTCGACCTTCGTGCCCGCATAGGGGTTGACGAGCTCGTCCACCGCGCGGCGGAAGGCGCGGGCGTCGCCGAGCAGCGTCGTGATGTCCCGGAACATGATGCCGGGCTTCGGGTAATCCGGGATCGTGCGGATCGCGGCCTTGAGCTCTTCCATGGTCGTGCGGCTCTCTGGAGATTGCGTCTGAGCGGGTCAGCCGAGCACGCGGCCGGCGACGGCGTCGAGCTTGGCGAGGAGGGCGGGGTCGCGCTTGTCGGGCGCCGTCATGATCGCGACCTCGAGCGCGCGGTCCGAGCCGACGGGGCAGGCCTCGTGCTCGGGCGGCAGGTCGCGGGCGAGGCGGGCGACGAGGCGCGCGGCGTTCGCCGCGTTCTCGCGCACCACCGCGATCACGGCGGCGACGTCGACGGCGCCGTGCTCGGGGTGCCAGCAATCGTAGTCGGTCACCATCGCGACGGTGGCGTAGGTGATCTCCGCCTCGCGCGCGAGCTTGGCCTCGGGCATGTTGGTCATGCCGATCACGTCGTAGCCCGCCGCCTTGTAGCCGAGGCTCTCGGCGAGGCTCGAGAATTGCGGGCCCTCCATGCAGACATAGGTGCCGCCCTTCACGGCGGCGATGCCCTCCGCTTGCGCCGCCGCGTGGAGGCGGCCCTGGAGGAGCGGGCCGACCGGGTGCGCCATCGAGACGTGGGCGACGCAGCCCTTGCCGAAGAAGGAGCTCTCGCGCTTGTGCGTGCGGTCGACGAATTGGTCGACGAGCACGAACAGGCCCGGCGGCAGCTCCTCCTTGAAGGAGCCGCAGGCCGAGAGCGAGACGAGGTCGGTGACGCCGGCGCGCTTGAGCACGTCGATATTCGCGCGGTAATTGATGTCGGAGGGCGACATCCGGTGGCCGCGGCCGTGGCGCGGCATGAACACCACCTCCGTGTTCCCGATCCGCCCGCGCCGGATCGCGTCGGACGGCTCGCCCCAGGGCGATTCGATCGCCTCCTCGCGGACGTCCTCCATCCCGGGCAGGTCGTAGACCCCCGATCCGCCGATCACGCCGAGCACCGCGCGCGCCATCCGTCAGCCTCCGTCAAGGTTGCGAGCGCGCGAAACTTAGCGCGGCGCGGCGCCCGCGTCGCGTCCAAAATGCGGGCGCCGGGAGGGGCGGGGACGCTCCCTCAACCCCGCTCGCGCCGCGCGGCGCGGTCGACGAAAGACAGGGCGCCGCTCTTCGCCGGGGCGGCGCGGCGGCGCTCGTCGGAGGCGAGGACGGGCACGTGACGGGCGCCGCGGCGATGGCTCGCGAGCGTGACGTCGTACACGCAGGACACGAGCCGCGCAGCGACGGAGCGTGGCGTCGCCCGCAGCCGCGCGACGAGCCCGAACACGGTCTCGACGGAGCGCGCGATGCGCGGGTCGAGGGTGAGGAAGATGCGGATCGCCGCCTCCTCGGAGAGGCCTGCGGCGAGGAGCGCGAAGGCGAGGAGATCGTGGCGCGCGGGCTCGTCGAAGCGCCAGTCCGGCACGCTGTCGAGGCCGAGCGCGAGGGCGAGCTGCGAGCCGAAGGCCGCGCGATCGGAGCGCTCGGCGGCGCCGACGAGGGCCGCGGCGACGTCCAGGGGCGGGCGCGGCAGCACGGTCGCGGCGCCGGTCGGGCGCGGCGTCGCGGCCAGCCTGGCGAGGATGGCGGCGCGGCGCGCCGGCTCCGCGTGCGGATAGAGCGCGGCGGCGTCCTCCGGCTCGAGATCGGAGCGCGCGAGGAGCGCCTCCGCGAGGCGCACCTCGGTGCGGGCGCGGGCGACGAGGGCGTCCCGGACGCGCCCCTGCAGGATCGCGCGGGGATTGTCCGCGAGGGCACGGTCGATCGCCGGATCGGCGAGCGCGGCGAGGCGCTCGATCTCGGGCGGGGAGAGGTCGGCGCGGCGCGCGCGGGCGAGCGTCGCGAGCGGGCTGTCGAGGGCGGGGTCGCGTACGAGCGCGCCGGCATGGGGGGACAGCGCGGCGACGAGCCGCCCGGCTTCCCCACCGCAGGCGGCGAGGCTCGCCGCGACGGACAGGGGCGTCTCCGGCAGGGCTGCAACGCGCCGGGCGACATGGGCGGCCGTGTCCGCGTCGACCCGCGGCAGCAAGGCGACGGCGAGTTCGGCGAAGGCCACGGCCTCCGCATCGTCGCGCCGCCGGGCGGCCGCAAACAGGTCGGCCTGCACCCGCAACACCACCGGCGCGACGTCGTCGCGCGCCGTGGCGAGGCTGGTCAGGCGCTCGAGATCGAGATCGGAAGGGCCGCGGGATGGCATGGAGGCTCGGGTGGGCTGACGCGCGAGCGCGAGAATACGAGCCTTTGCGTTAGCGGCCCGTTAACCGTGGCCGCTCCGCCTCCCGATCGCCCGTCACTCCGCCGCCTGAGCGGTTTCCTCGCCGAGCCACGCGGAGAGCGCGGCGCGGGCGCGGTCGGTGAGCGCGCGCTTCTTGGCGATCGCCTTCTCGGTGCCGCGCAGGCGCTTGCCGTCCGGGTGCTTCGGCATGCGCTCGAGCGGCGGAAAGAGGCCGAAATTGACGTTCATCGGCTGGAACGAGCGCGGCTTCGCCGCCGCCGCCTCGCCGCCCTCCTCGTCCTCGGGCGCGGCGATGTGGCCGCCGGTGATGTGGGCGAGGAGCGCGCCGATCGCGGTCTCCTGCGGCGGGGAGGCGAGCGCGCGTCCGAGCCGCTCGGCGGCGGCGAAGCGCCCCGCCATCAGGCCCACCGCCGCGCTCTCGACATAGCCCTCGCAACCCGTGATCTGCCCGGCGAAGCGCAGCCGCGGCAGCGTCTTCAGGCGCAGGGTCGCGTCGAGGAGTTTCGGCGAATTGAGATAGGTGTTGCGGTGAAGGCCGCCGAGGCGGGCGAACTCGGCGTTCTCGAGCCCCGGAATGGTGCGGAAGATAGCCGATTGCGCGCCGTATTTGAGCTTCGTCTGGAAGCCGACCATGTTGTAGAGCGTGCCGAGCGCGTTGTCCTGGCGCAGCTGGACGACCGCGTAGGGCTTCTCGTCGGGCTTGTGCGGATTGGTGAGGCCCACCGGCTTCATCGGACCGTGGCGCAGCGTCTCGCGCCCGCGCTCGGCCATGATTTCGATCGGCAGGCAGCCGTCGAAATAGGGAGTGTTCGCCTCCCATTCCTTGAACGAGGTCTTGTCGCCCGAAATCAGCGCGTCGACGAAGGTCTCGTATTGCTCGCGATTCAACGGGCAGTTGATGTAATCCGCCCCCGTGCCGCCCGGTCCCGCCTTGTCGTAGCGCGACTGGAACCAGGCGACCGACATGTCGATGCTCTCGCGATAGACGATCGGCGCGATCGCGTCGAAGAAGGCGAGCTCGCGCTCCCCCGTGAGCCCGCGCACGGCCTCCGCGAGCGCCGGCGAGGTGAGGGGACCGGTCGCCACGATGACGCTGTCCCATTCCTCCGGCGGCAGACCGGCGACCTCGGCGCGATCGATCGTGATCAGAGGATGCGCCTCGAGCGCGGCCGTCACGGCCGCCGAGAAGCCGTCGCGATCGACCGCGAGCGCGCCGCCCGCCGGCACCTGGTGGGCGTCGCCCTTTTCCATGATCAAGGAGCCGAGCCGGCGCATCTCCTGATGGAGCAATCCGACCGCGTTCGCCTCGGCGTCGTCCGAGCGGAACGAGTTCGAGCAGACGAGCTCGGCGAGCCCGTGCGTCTTGTGCGCCTCGGTCATGCGCACCGGGCGCATCTCGTGGAGGATGACGGGGACGCCCGCCTGCGCGATCTGCCAGGCGGCCTCGGATCCGGCGAGCCCACCGCCGACGACGTGGACGGGGGCGAGGGGGGAAGGGTTCTGCGACATGGGTCGACAGATGCGCGAGGGCGCGCGCGGCGTCAAGGGAAGCGGGGGTCGCGGGCGAGCACGACACGAAAGGTGTCATCCCCGGCCGAAGCCGCGAAAGCGGCGGAGGGAAAGGGGACCCAGCGTATGAAATGCGCCGCAGGCGCTCCTGCTGCCGCCGGCGAGGCGGCTCGTCGCCGCCATAGGCACTTGCTTCGCAAGCATCTTCTGGTGCTGGGTCCCCTTCCCTTCCGGTCGCTCCGCGACCTCCAGCCGGGGATGACACACCTGAGCCGCAACCCGTGTCATTCCCGGCCGGAGCCGCGAAAGCGGCGCAGGGGAAGGGAACCCAGCGTGCGACTCGCGCCGCAGGCGCTTCGTCCGAACGCGACACCGGGAGGCGCGCGCTACCCCGCCCGCTTGCGACCCGCCTCGCCCAGGCGCGCGCGGATGTATTTCGTGGCGGACCGGTAATGGCTCGGGCCCGCGGCCTCCGCCCATCGCCCCGGCGTCCAGTCGTTGTGCGCGCCCTGCATGGGCGCGCCGTAGAGCTCGGCATCGTCGCGGTCGCGGAGGAAGGCGAGGAGCGCCTGGTGCCGCTCGGCGAGGAGCGCCTTCGCCTGCGCCCAGGAGAGCCCGGCCTGGCGGGCCCGCAGATCCGCATTGTAGCGCGGGAGCTCGTTCCACTTGTATCCCTCGTCGGGGAAGTGGACCGTCTTGCCCGCCATCCCGTCCGCGTACCAGCGCGCGAACAGGGCGAGCCAATGGGCGCGGTGGGCGACGATATCCTTGATCGAGATGCCGTCCGCGTCCTTGGCGAGGGCGACGTCGTCCGCAATCGGCTCGATCGCGGCGCTCAACTTGGCGTATTCGCGCTCGGTGACCGCAATGAGCGCGTCGCGTGTCGTGGCCGGCATGGGCGCCCTCCCGCGGCGAACGCCGCCCGCTCACTCCGCCGAGGGGGCGGGCGTCGGCGCAGGCGTGACCTTGCCGGCCGCCTTGAGGATCTTGATCAGCTCGCGCTGGACGCTCTCGTTGCCGGCGATGACCGAG
The DNA here is from genome assembly GCF_046292825.1 of Salinarimonas sp. Lineage (GTDB taxonomy): Bacteria > Pseudomonadota > Alphaproteobacteria > Rhizobiales > Beijerinckiaceae > Salinarimonas. Next base: position 158,574 of record NZ_JBKBQG010000001.1, read on the forward strand.
CCCTTCTCGAGGATGCGCTCCCCGCCGTCGGCGTCGGACACGAAGCCGCCCGCCTCGCGCACGATCACGACGCCGGCCGCGATGTCGTGGCTCGACAAGTTGCGCTCCCAATAGCCGTCGCAGCGCCCGGCGGCGACCGCGCACAGGTCGAGCGCGGCCGAGCCCATGCGCCGCACGCCCGCGGTGCGCGCCATCACGGCGGCGAGCTCGCGCAGGAATTCGGGATGGTTGCCGTGGCCGAGGAAGGGCACGCCGCAGGCGATCAGGCAATCGGCGAGATCGGTGCGCGCCGAGACGCGGAGCCGGCGATTGTTGAGGAACGCGCCCTGGCCGCGCTCGGCGACGTAGAGCTCGTCCTTGATCGGGTCGTAGACGACGCCCGCGACGATCTGCCGGTCGCGCTCGAGGCCGACCGAGATCGAGAATTGCGGTATGCCATGGAGGAAGTTCGTCGTGCCGTCGAGCGGGTCGATGTGCCAGACGTGGCTCTTGTCGGCGCCCTCGACGATGCCGCGCTCCTCCATCTTGAAGCCGTAGCCGGGCCGCGCCTTGGCGAGCGCCTCGTAGAGCACCTCCTCCGACTTGCGGTCGGCCGCCGAGACGAAGTCGCTCGGGCCCTTGCGGGAGACCTGGAGGTTCTCGACCTCGCCGAAATCGCGCTTGAGGCCGCGGGCGGCCTTCATCACGGCATCGACCATCACGGTGATCAGAGGAGTGCGGATCATGATCTCTCCAGCGCCTCCGCGACCGGATGGCGGCTTCGGCGCGAGAGCGCCGGCTCGTGTCGAACAGGATGGCCTCGAAAACCACGTTTGATGCCGGGCCGTCAAGCGCGCGCGACGCGCCCCGGTTCCGCGTCCCGCTCAAGGCTCGTGAATCTTTCGAGGGCTGTCATCCCGGGCCGCGAAGCGGACCCGGGACCCATACGCTCCGACGACCGTTCGAGCGCGCATGCCGCGCTCGCTCCGCACCCTTGCCGCACCGATCGTCGGATAAACGCAGCCTATAGGCTGCGACTGAACCGTCGGGCGTCTGGGTCCCGGATCGCCTTCGGCGTCCGGGATGACACCTCTGAAAACGATTCTGGAAATCTCAAGGCTCGATCACGAGCTCCACACGGTCGGCGGGGAAGAGGGCGCGCGTCGCCTGCACCGGCACGCCGTTCGGGTCGACATTCGCGGTGTCGAGGACGAGGAGGAGACGGCCGGGGACGAGATCGAGCGCCGCCGCCTCGTCGGGCGCGGCCGGGCGCGCCGTGACCCGGCTCTCGAGCCGCCGGTAATCGGGGATGCCGAGCATCGCGAAGGCCCTGGTGATCGAGCCCGTCTCGCGGAAGAGATCCGGAAAGCCGGCGAGCCGCGGCAGCGGCAGATGGGAGGTCGCGAGCGCGATCGGCGTGCCGTCGGCGGCGCGGCGGGTGACGATCTCGAGCACCTCCGCGCCCTCCGCGACGGCGAGGCGCCGCGCGACGTGCGGATCGGCCGGGACGGCGCGCGCCGAGACGAGCTCGCCCGAGGCCGTGCGTCCCGCCGCCGACACGATCTCCGAGAAGCGCGTGCGCGGTCCCACCGGATAGGGCAGGGGACGCGCCTCGACGAAGGTCCCGCGTCCCTGCGTCGCCCGCACGAGCCCCCGCGAGGCGAGCACCGCGAGCGCGCGCCGCAGCGTGTGGCGGTTCACCCCGAAGCGCTCGGCGAGCTGCACCTCCGGCGGCAGTTTCGCACCGGGTTCAAGGACGCCCGCGGCGATGTCCGCCTCGATTCCGTCGACGATCTGCCGCCAGGCGGCGACGCCCTCTCCGCGGGAGAGGGGTTCGGGAGCGATGGGGGAGGCGTTCGGGCGCATGTCACGGAAGCTTCATTTGACGCGGGTGGCGAATTGTCTATAACACTCGACAAGTTCGGTCGAGCGGAAAATCTCTCCCCGCTCATCCCTCCCCGGAGGGGAGGGTGGACGGGCGAGCGAAGCGAGGCCGGCCGGGTGGGGCCCGGGTCGAGACCATTCTCCAGGCGTCGGGCCCCACCCGACCCCTGTCGCTCCGCTCCAGGGGCCACCCTCCCCTCCGGGGAGGGATTTCGAGACCGGCCGGGTGGGGCCCGGGTCGAGACCATCCTTCAGGCGTCGGGCCCCACCCGACTCCTGTCGCTCCGCTCCAGGGGCCACCCTCCCCTCCGGGGAGGGATTTTTAGGGAGGCGCTTGTGACGACACGCGAAGACGATCCTCTCGCCCGCCGGCAGGCCGCGATGGCGATCTGCGCCGGCGCCCGTGCGGCCGAGCTCGCGGACGCGCTCGCCGCCCTCGGCGCCCCCGCGGCGACGGACCTCCGCCCGCCCCAAACCGGGCTCGCGATGCTGCGCGGGCGCATCGGCGGGGACGGGGGCGCGTTCAATCTCGGCGAGGCGAGCGTGACTCGCGCCGCCGTGCGCCTCGAGAGCGGCGAGAGCGGTTTCGCCTACCATCTCGGCCGCGACGCCGCGAAGGCGCGCGCCGCCGCGATCCTCGACGCGCTGCTGCAGCGCGACCCCGCTCCGGTCGAGGCCGCGCTCGCGCCGATCGCGCGGCGCATCGCGCAGGAGCGCGCGGAGGAGGCGGCGCAGGTGGCCGCCACGAAGGTCGACTTCTTCACCATGGTGCGCGGAGAGGATTGATGCATTCCGACGCCCTCGCCCCCGGCCTCGCCGATCCCGTCCTCGATGCGCAGGCCGCCTTCCGCTCGGTGATGGAGGCGCTCGCGCGGCCGGGCACGATCCGGCGGCTGCCGACGCGGCTTTCCCCGCCCGCGCCGCTGCCGCCGGGTCTCGCGGCGATCGCGCTCACGCTCGCGGACGCCGACGCGCCGCTCTACCTCGACGCGCCGCTCGCGCAGGCGCCGGCCGTCGCCGATTGGCTGCGCTTCCACACCGGAGCGGCGATCGTGAGCGATCCGAAGGCGGCGGCCTTCGCTCTGATCGCGGACGCGCCGCGCTGCAGTCCCTTCGCGGATTTCGCGCTCGGCGAGCCCGCTTATCCCGACCGCTCGACGACGCTCGTCCTCGCGGTCTCGCGGCTCGAGACGGGCTCCGGCTTCGTCCTCGAGGGCCCCGGGATCGCGGGCCGCGCACGGCTCGACGCGGGTCCGCTGCCGGCGGATTTCCGTGCGCGGATCGGCGCGAACAACGCGCTCTTCCCCTGCGGCGTCGATCTCCTGCTGGTTGCCGGAGACGCCGTCGCCGGCCTTCCGCGCACCACGCGCATCGTGGAGTAGAGCCGATGTACGTCGCGGTGAAGGGCGGCGAGGCCGCCATCGACAATGCCCACCGGCTCCTCGCCGAGCGTCGGCGCGGGCCCACCGAGATCCCTCGGATCACCACCGAGCAGATCGACGCGCAGCTCGCGCTCGCCGTCGACCGGGTGATGGCGGAGGCCTCGCTCTACGATCGCGAGCTCGCCGCGCTCGCCATCGCCCAAGCGCGCGGCGACATGATCGAGGCGATCTTCCTGCTGCGCGCCTACCGCACCACGCTGCCGCGCATCGGCTATGCCGAGCCCCTCGACACCGCCCGCATGCGCCCGATCCGGCGCGTCTCGGCGACCTACAAGGATCTGCCGGGCGGCCAGGTGCTGGGTCCGACATTCGATTACACGCATCGGCTGTTGGAGGTCGATGGGGGCGAGGAGGGGCACGAGCACGATGCTGTCATCCCGGACGCCGAAGGCGATCCGGGACCCAGACCCACGACGATCGGGTCGCAGCCTGTAGGCTGCGTTTCTCCCCATCGGCCCGCGGAGATGTCGAAGAGCGAGCGCGGCATGCGCGCTCGTACGGACGTGGAGTCTATGGGTCCCGGATCGCCTTCGGCGTCCGGGATGACAGAAGTGGCCATGCCCCGCGTCACCGATCTCCTCGCGGGCGAGGATCTCGTCGAGCGCGAGCGCCTGCCCGAGCCCGGCGCGCCGATCGCCGATCTCACCCGCGCGCCGCTCGGCTTCCCGACCTCCCGCGATCTGCGCCTGCAGGCGCTCGCGCGCGGCGACGAGGGCTGGCTGCTCGGGCTCGCCTATTCGACGCAGCGCGGCTGGGGCCGAACGCATCCCTTCGTCGGCGAGGTGCGGATCGGGCATGTCGCGGTCGAGATCGTGCCCGAAGAGCTCGGATTTCCCGTGCCGATGGGCGAGATCCTGGTCACCGAGTGCCAGATGATCAACCAGTTCAAGGGCACGCCCGAGACGCCGCCGCAATTCACCCGCGGCTACGGCCTCGTCTTCGGCCAGAGCGAGCGCAAGGCGATGTCGATGAGTCTTGTCGACCGCTCGTTGCGGGCGGGCGAGCTCGGCGAGGAGCGCGTCGCCCCCGCCCAGGACGAGGAATTCGTGCTCGCCCATTGCGACAACGTCCAGGCGACGGGCTTCGTCGAGCACCTGAAGCTGCCCCATTACGTCGATTTCCAGGCCGAGCTCGAGCTCGTGCGGCTCTTGCGCGCCGAACACGCGGCGGCGAAGAGCGGATCGGAGGAGGAGGGAGCATGAGCGGTCCCACCTACAATTTCGCCTATCTCGACGAGGGCACGAAGCGGATGATCCGTCGCGCGATCCTCAAGGGCATCGCGATCCCCGGCTATCAGGTGCCCTTCGCCTCGCGCGAAATGCCGATGCCCTATGGCTGGGGCACCGGCGGCGTGCAGGTGACGGCGGCGATCGTCGGGCCCGCCGACGTGCTCAAGGTGATCGACCAGGGGGCGGACGACACCACGAACGCGGTCTCGATCCGCAAGTTCTTCGCCCGCACGGCGGGCATCGCCACCACCACCAGGACGCGCGAGGCGAGCATCATCCAGACCCGCCACCGCATCCCCGAGACGCCGCTCGTCGAGGGCCAGATCCTCGTCTACCAGGTGCCGATCCCCGAACCCTTACGATTCCTCGAGCCGCGCGAGAGCGTGACGCGCACGCTGCACGCGCTCGCCGAATACGGGCTCATGCACGTCAAGCTCTACGAGGACATCGCCCGCCACGGGCATATCGCCACGACCTACGCCTATCCGGTCGAGGTCGCGGGGCGCTACGTGATGGACCCCTCGCCCACCCCGAAATTCGACAACCCGAAGATGGACCTGTCGCCCGCCCTCCAGCTCTTCGGCGCGGGTCGCGAGCAGCGCATCTACGCGATCCCGCCGCATACGCGCGTGCGCTCGCTCGATTTCGAGGACCACCCGTTTCGCGTGCAGACCTTCGCCGAGCCCTGCGCGCTGTGCGGCGCGAGGGGCGTCTATCTCGACGAGGTGGTGCTCGACGATCGCGGCGGGCGGATGTTCGTGTGCTCGGACACCGACCATTGCGAGGAGCGGCGCGCGGCGGGGCACAAGGGCCCCCAACCGACGGAGGCGGAGCATGCGTGAGGGCGCCCTCCTCGAGGCGAGAGGCCTCGGCAAGCTCTACGGATCGCGCATCGGTTGCGCGGACGTGTCCTTCGATCTCTTCCCCGGCGAGGTCTTGGCGATCGTCGGCGAATCGGGATCGGGCAAGTCGACGCTCCTGTCGCTCCTCGCCTGCGAGCTGCCCGCGAGCGCGGGCGCCGTCTCCTATCGCACGAGCGAGGGCGCGGTTCACGACCTCCTCGCGCTCGACGAGGCGCGGCGGCGGGCCTTGATGCGCACCGAATGGGGTTTCATCCGCCAGGACGCGACGGCGGGCCTGCGCATGGGCGTCTCGGCCGGCGCCAATGTCGGGGAGCGGCTGATGGCGACGGGGCAGCGCCATTACGGGCGCATCCGCGGCGAGGCGGCGGATTGGCTCGCCCGCGTCGAGATCGACGCGGCACGGATCGACGACAACCCGCGCGCCTTCTCGGGCGGCATGCGCCAGCGCCTCCAGATCGCGCGCAACCTCGTCACCCGCCCGCGGATCGTGCTGATGGACGAGCCGACGTCCGGCCTCGACGTCTCGGTCCAAGCGCGCCTCCTCGATCTCGTGCGCGGGCTCGTCGCGGAGCTGGGGCTCGCCGTGATCATCGTCACCCACGACCTCGCGGTGGCCCGCCTCCTCTCCCACCGCATCATGGTGATGCGCCAGGGCCGCGTGGTGGAGGCGGGGCTCACGGATCAGGTGCTCGACGACCCGGCGGAGCCCTATACGCAGCTGTTGGTCTCGTCGGTTCTGGCGGCTTGAGGAGGTGGCGATGACGACGGAGAGCCGGGCGTTTCTCTCCTTCCCCTCAGGGGAAGGTGGCTCCGGACCCGAACAGGGTCCGGAGACGGATGGGGTCTTTCGACCCGAAGGGTCGAAGGGGCGTCGGGCTTCTCCTTACGTAAGGCGCTTTAGGACCACGCCCCTTCGCGCCTTCGGCGCGAATGACCCCATCCGACCCGTCGGCTATCGCCGCCGGGCCACCTTCCCCTGAGGGGAAGGAGAGCCGCCCGCTTCGCTTTCGCCGACGTTGAAAGGCCCCCCCACGATGCCTCCCCTCCTCGTCCTCGAAGACGTGTCGAAGACCTTCACCCTCCATTTGCGCGGGGGCGCGCGTCTGCCCGTCGTGGCGGAGGTGTCCTTCGCGGTCGAGCCGGGGGAATGCGTGGTGCTCGGCGGGCCGTCGGGCGCGGGGAAATCGTCGCTCCTGAAGATGATCTTCGGCAATTACCGCTGCGACCGCGGCGCCATCGATCTGCGCGAGGGCGAGCGGTGGATCGACGTCGCCCGCGCCGAGCCGCGCGAGATCCTGCGGCTGCGGCGCACGACGATGGGGTACGTCAGCCAATTCCTGCGTGTGATCCCCCGCGTCGGCGCTCGCGACATCGTGACCGCGGCGGCGCGCGAGGGCGGAATGCCGGAGGCGGCGGCGCGGGCGCGGGCGGGGGATCTCTTGGCGCGGCTCAACCTGCCCGAGCGGCTCTGGGACCTGCCGCCGGCGACCTTCTCCGGCGGCGAGCAGCAGCGCGTCAACATCGCCCGCGGCCTCGCCGCCCCGCGCCCGCTCCTCCTCCTCGACGAGCCGACGGCCTCGCTCGACGCGGCGAATCGTGCTGTGGTCGCCGAGCTCGTCGGCGAGGCGCGGGCAGCGGGGTCGGGCATCGTCGGCATCTTCCACGACGCGGACATCCGCGACGCGCTCGCCACCCGTGTCGTCGACGTGACACGCTTCGCGGCTAACGAAGCCGCCTGATCGCCATGCCGGACCAATCGACCATGCTCAAAGACGCCGCCCCCCATCCCGAGAGCTTCGTCCTCGAGAATGCCCGCCTCGTTCTGCCCGACGCGATCGTGCACGGCTGGCTCGCGGTCGCGCGCGGCGCGATCGTCCAGATCGGCGAGGGCGCGGCGCCCGAGCGCGGGATCGATTGCGGCGGCGACACGATCATCCCCGGCCTGATCGAGCTCCATACCGACCATCTCGAGAGCCATTACGCGCCCCGCCCCAAGGTGCGCTGGCATCCGCTCGGCGCGGCGCTCGCCTACGACGCGCAGATCGCGGCGTCGGGCATCACGACGGTGTTCGACAGCCTGCGCGCCGGCACCGATCCCGACGGGGACGCGATGGGGCGCGAATTGTTCACGCTCGCCGAGGCGATCGACGAGGGCCGTCGGCACCGGCTCTTCCGCGCCGAGCATTTCACCCATCTGCGCTGCGAGGTACCGGCGCGGGACGTGGTCGAACTCGTCGAGAATTACGCCGCGATCTATCCCGTCGCGATGATCTCGCTGATGGACCACACCCCCGGCCAGCGCCAATTCCGCGATCTCACGCAATATTTCGTCTATTACGGCCGCAAGCACGGCAAGACGGACGCGCAGGTCGAGGCGCAGGTCGCCGAGAAGCAGCGCGTCAACGCCGATCTCGTCGCGCAGAACCGCCCCGCCCTCGTCGCCATCGCCCGCTCGCGCGGCATCACGCTCGCGAGCCACGACGATACGACGGTCGCCGACGTGCGCGAATCGCACGAGAGCGGCGTGCTGATCGCGGAATTCCCCACCACGATCGAGGCCGCGCAGGCCTCGCGCGATTGCGGCATCACCGTGATGATGGGCGCGCCGAACCTCATCCGCGGCGGCTCGCATTCGGGCAACGTCGCCGCCCACACGCTCGCCGAGCACGGGCTGCTCGACGTGCTCTCCTCCGATTACGTGCCGGCGAGCCTGATGATGGCGGCCTTCGCGCTGCCCGGCCGGGTCTCCTCGATCACGCTGCCGGAGGCGATCCGCACCGTGACGCTCAACCCGGCGCGGGCGACCGGGCTCAACGATCGCGGCGCCATCGAGCCGGGCCTGCGGGCCGATCTCGTGCGGGTGCGGCTGTCGGGCGAGACGCCGGTCGTGCGGCAGGTCTGGCGCGCGGGCGAGCGGGTCGCTTGATGGCGGGCGCGCTCGTCCTGGTGGTCGGCCCGAGCGGCGCGGGCAAGGACACGCTGATGGAGGGCGCCCGCGCGGCGCTCGCCGACGACCCGCGCATCGTCTTTCCCGGCCGCCTCGTCACCCGCGACGCGACCGCCCACGAGGCGCACGGCACGATCTCGCCGGCCGAATTCGACGCGGGCGAGCGCGCGGGCGCCTTCGCGCTCTCCTGGCGCGCCCACGGGCTCGGCTACGCGGTGGAGCGGGGGGTGCTCGACCTCGTCGCGCAGGGCCGGGTGTGCGTCGTCAACGGATCGCGCAGCCGCGTGGCGGAGGCGCGCGCGCGCCTGCCGGGCGTGCGCGTCGTCGAGATCACCGCCCCGCGCGACGTTCTCGCCGCGCGGATCGCCGCGCGCGGCCGCGATGCCGACCCGCAAGCCCGCCTCGCGCGCAGCGACGCCCTCGCCCCGATCGCGGCCGACGCGACGATCGTGAACGATTGCAGCGTGGCGGAGGGCGTCGCGGCTCTGGTGTCGGCTTTGCGGGAAATGGCGGGGAAGAATCCCTCCCCGTAGGGGAGGGTGGCCCCTGGAGCGGAGCGACAGGGGTCGGGTGGGGCCCGAGGTCTTCACGATGATCTCGGGGCCTCGGGCCCATGCCCCCGCCTCGCTACCGGGTGTACACGTCGTCGCTCCTGCATGCGTGTCACGCTTACAGCGCTCGCTCTCCTTCCCCTGGAGCCTGTGAATCCTTTGGAGGTTGTCATCCCGGGCCGCGAAGCGGACCCGGGACCCATACCCTCGACGACGAGCCCGAGCGCGCATGCCGCGCTCGTTCCGCTACCGTCGGGCAGCTTCCGTCAGAGAAACGCAGCCTACAGGCTGCGACTGAGACGTGGTGGTTATGGGTCCCGGATCGCCTTCGGCGTCCGGGATGACACCGCAACGAAAGATTTTTCAAGCTCTGAGGGGAAGGAGAGGGGCGGCGCGTCTTCGACAAGCCTCGGGCCCCACCCGACCTCCGTCGGCTTCGCCTCGGAGGCCACCCTCCCCTAGGGGGAGGGACTCTTCCCCGCCCGCCCATCGACGCGGCGCGGTGCCTGCAATTGCGGCATCGACTTCTCGCGCGGGTGCGTTAACCTCTCCTTCACCATTCGCGAAAGAGGAGCCGAGACCATGCGCGTTCTGTCGTCCGCCGCGGCCGCCGCCGCCTTCGTCGTGTTCGCCGCCGCACCGGCGCTCGCCGGGCCGATGGGTTGCGGCAGCCGGGCGCCCGCGATCGTCGCCCACAAGGCGACGACGCCCGTCGCGAAGCGCGCGCCCGTCGTGTCCGAGGTGATCGTCACCCCGGGCGTCGCGACCGTCGCCGGCATCCGCCCGGCCCCGGTCGCCCCGCCGGCGCTCTACGTGATCGAGGGCGAGACGGTCCGCTCCGGCAGCTGAGCGGCGCGCCGCCTCAGGCCTTCCGCGTCAGCGCGTAGAGCGCGATGGCGGCGGCGTTCGAGACGTTGAGACTCTTGATCGCCCCCGCCATGTCGAGCCGCGCGAGCACGTCGCACAGCTCGCGCGTGCGCGCGCGCAGGCCCTTGCCCTCCGCGCCCATCACCACGACGAGCGGCCGGCGCGTCTCGACCCGCTCGAGCTCGACCGGCCCCTCCGAATCGAGCCCGACCCGCAGATAGCCGCGCTCGCCCAAGGCGACGAGGGCGTCGCCGAGATTGCGCACGATCACGAAGGGCACGTGCTCGAGCCCGCCCGACGCGGATTTGGCGAGCACGCCCGTCGCCTGCGGCGAATGCCGCGCGGTGGTCAGGATGGCGCTCGCGCCGAAGGCCGCCGCGGTGCGCACGATCGCGCCGACATTGTGGGGATCGGTGATCTGGTCGAGCGCCACCACGAGCGCATCGTCCGGCAGCGTGTCGAGATCGTCGCTCTCGAGCGGCTCGGCCTCCGCATAGAGCCCTTGATGGACGGCGTCCGCCTCGACCAGCGCGTCGATGGCGGAGGGCCGCACGATCTCCGGGGCGAGCCCGCGATCGGGAAATTCCTCCGCGAGGCGCCGCGCCGCGTTCTCCGTGGCGAGGAGCCGGAACAGCGTGCGCTTGCCCGCGCGCACGGCCTCGGCGACGGGATGCCAGCCGTAGAGGATCACCGCGCCGTCGCGCGTCGGGCCGGAGCCGCGCGCGCCCCCGCGCGAGCCCTTGCTCGGCCCGCGTCCGAACGCCTTCTTCGCATCCCCCTTGCCGAAGCCTCTGCCCGAGCCGCCGCCGAAGCGGCGCGGGCCCCCGCTGCCTCCCGCCTTGCGGGGTCCCGACCGCTCGTCCGCCACGCCTCGTCCCTCGCATCGTGATCGCTCCCGTCCTCCTCGCGCGGGAGGCGCGCGCGGTCAAGCGCGGGCGGCGGCGGGCGCGCGCGTTTCGCGTGGAATTTGCCGTTGACAGGGCCGTTCCGGGTCACCATAAACCCGGCACGCCTCGCGGGGGGTGCCGAACGGCGCCCTCGCGACGGGTGAGGGGGAATGTCCCGAGCGGCAAAGGGGGCGGACTGTAAATCCGCTGGCTAACGCCTTCGTAGGTTCGAGTCCTACTTCCCCCACCATCCCGAAGGCGCTAGCATGGCCCCGCTCGTCGGCCCGACCGGCGCGCCGTGCGGGTGTAGCTCAATGGTAGAGCAGCAGCCTTCCAAGCTGATGACGAGGGTTCGATTCCCTTCACCCGCTCCAATTATCGATTCACATCGCTCGGACTTGCGTAGTGAAGTCCCGGCCTTGACCTGAGCCGGCGCCTCGGTTGATTCAGTGCGCAAATTTAGTCGCTTATTTCTCGCTTCGCGCGCGTCGCGTACGGCGGATGCTGGACGAGCGGGCGCGCGCGCAGAATAGCTCATCGGCACCGACACGCGATGCGGAGAGCATCACGAGGAGCGAAAAAGCCGTGCTTCAGATCGATGCCGCATTGGCCTCGATCCGCACCTTCACCAAGCTGTTTCCATGAAAAAAGCCAACCGGCGTCTTGCGACGGGGGCTCGGTGACCCAAACCCGATCCGGCTGGCACCCTCGAATATGCTTTCCCGGTGCGGACCTGTCAATCATCGCGACCCCGCCCTGCAACCCGATCACCCCCCGCCATCCGTCCCCGCCAGCGCCTCCAGCCCCTCGCGCAGGCGCGCTCCGTCCGCGCCCAGTCGGCGGTCGAGGTCGGCATGGGCTCGCTGCCAGATCGGCACCGCCTGCGCCAAGAGCGCGCGTCCGGCATCGGTGAGCGCGAGGGTGCGGGTGCGGCGGTCCGTCGGTGCGGGCGTCACCACGACGAGACCGCGCCGCTCGAGCGGCTTGAGCGCCGCCGTCAACGTCGTGCGGTCCATCGCGAGGAAGGACGCGGTGGCGCCGATCGACGGCGCGCCGGGCCGGTTCAGCGACATCATCAGCGAGAATTGACCGTTCGTCAGATCGAGCGGGCGGAACGCCTCGTCGAAGCGGCGCGCGAGGATGCGCGCGCCGCGCTGCGCGCGCAGGCACAAACAATGGTCCCGCACGTGCAGGGTCGTCTCGAAGGAAACGGGATCGGCGTTTGACATGGGTCCAATATGTTGATATCAACTCATACCGTCAAGAGCGCTCGCAGAGGCGCCGACGCGACGTCGCACGGACGTCCCAGCGGAAGGAAAAACAGACATGACCGACGCCCCCACCATCGCGGACGCGACCCGTCCGGACGCCGCCCTCATGCGCGGCGTGATCCCCCATCTCGGCTACGACGGGCGCGCCGCCGAGGCCGCCGCGTTCTACGCCCGCGCCTTCGCCGCGCGCGAGCTCGGCCGCTACCCGGACGCGGAGAATCCCGGCCGCTACATGCACATCCAGCTCGAGATCAATGGCGGCGCCTTCATGATGACCGATTGCCGCGCGCCCTGGCAGTCGGGCCCGACGGTCCATTCTGGCTCGCACGGCACGCTCGTCGTCGCCGACGGCGAGGCCTGGTGGAACCGCGCGGTCGAGGCGGGCTGCGCGGTGCTGGTGCCCTTCGAGCGCCAATTCTGGGGCGATCGCTGGGGCATGCTCCGCGACCCCTTCGGCGTCGAATGGGCGATCGACGAGCCCGCCTGAAGCCGAGACATCGACAGACGTCGCCCCCTCTCGAGACAGGAAACACGACATGACCTTCATCGACGGATTCGTCGCCGCCGTTCCGACCGCACGGCGCGCGGAATATATCGAACATGCGCGGATCGCCTCGGCCGTCTTCAAGGAGCTCGGCGCCATCCGCGTCGTCGAGTGCTGGGGCGCCGACGTGCCGGAGGGGAAGGTGACGTCCTTCCCCATGGCCGTGAAGCGCGGCGAGGACGAGACCGTGGTCTTCTCCTTCGTCGAATGGCCCTCGCGCGCGGTGCGCGACGCCGCCTTCGCCAAGATGATGGACGATCCGCGGATGAGCGCGGAGACGAACCCGATGCCCTTCGACGGGCAGCGGCTGATCTATGGCGGCTTCGAGACGGTTCTCGACGTGTGAGAAGGCGCGCTCCGCCGCCCGCGTGGCCGGGCGGCGGAGCGCGCGCCCGTCCCGGCTCGGCACGCCCGAGCCGACCGGGTCGTAAACCGTTTCTTATCCGCATCCCCGATCCGTGCTTGCGGCCACATCCACAAGTCAGCGCCCGTTAAGCCCTCCCGTGCTTGCCTCCGGTTCATGACGCGGAACAGCACGGAGAGCCGGGAGGAGGGCGCGTGAAGCCGGTGAGCATGGCGCATACGCAGGGCCTGCACGGCCGCCTCGCTTCGATCGGCGGGTCGCACGCGCGCGTGCGCATCGAGGCCGACGCGCTCGCCTGCCTGTTCGAGGGGCTCGCGGTCGGCAGCCTCCTGCAGATCCGCGCCGCCCGCTCCTTCGCTGTCGCCGTCGTCACCGCGATCGAGGAGTGCCGCGAGCGAGCGGGGGAGGTCGTGGCCGACGTCGATCTCCTCGGCGAGATCGCGCTCGGCCGCTCCGGCACCTGGACCTTCCAGCGCGGAATCAGCGAATACCCGCCGATCCGCAGCGCCGTCGAGCTCCTCCACCGCGACAATCTCCGGCTCATCTACGATGTCGGCGCCGCCGAGACGATCGAGATCGGCTCGCTCGCGCAGGATCCGACCATCCCCGCTTACGTCAGCCTCGACGAGATGCTGACCAAGCACTTCGCCGTGCTCGGCACCACCGGCGTCGGCAAGTCGACGGCGGTCGCCCTCGTCCTGCGCGAGGTGCTCGCCGCGCGGCCGCAGCAGCGCGTGCTCCTCGTCGATCCGCACAACGAATACGGCACCTCCTTCGGCGAGCGCGCCAAGGTGCTCACGCCCTCGACCTTCCGCCTGCCCTATTGGATGTTCAGCTTCGAGGAGATCGTGGACGCGATCTTCCGCGGGCGTCCCGGCGTCGACGAAGAGGTCGATATCCTCGCCGAGGCGATCCCCGAGGCCAAGGCCCTCTTCGCCGAGGGCCGCGACCAGGGCACCGCGAGCCTGCGCCGGGCCGAAGCGGACGGGGGCGGCTTCACCGTCGACAGCCCGGTCCCCTACCGCCTGACGGATCTCGTCGGCCTGATCGACCGGCGCATGGGCAAGCTCGAGAGCCGCGCGCTCGTGCCCCGCTTTCAGCGGCTGATCGCGCGCATCGAGAGCCTCTCGAACGATCCGCGCTATCGCTTCATGTTCCAGGGCGCCACGTCCGACGGCGACACCATGGCGGCGATCCTCACCAACCTGTTCAATCTCGACGGGCGCGCGCAGATCACCGTCGTGCAGCTCGCGGGCTTCCCCGGCGAGATCGTCGACACCATCCTCTCGGTCCTCTGCCGCACCGCCTTCGAGCTCGGCCTGTGGAGCGGGGGCGCGGTGCCGCTCCTCGTCGTCTGCGAGGAGGCGCATCGCTACGCGCCGGGCGACCGCACGCTCGGTTTCGGCCCGACCCGCAAGGCCGTCTCGCGCATCGCCAAGGAGGGCCGCAAGTTCGGCGTCTCGCTCGGGCTCGTGACGCAGCGCCCCGCCGATCTCGATCCGACGATCGTCTCCCAATGCAGCACGATCTTCGCGATGCGCATGGCGAACGACCGCGACCAGGCGATCGTCCGCTCGGCTATTCCCGACGCCGCCGCGGGGCTCGTCGCCTCCGTCTCCGCGCTCGGCCCCCGCGAGGCGATCGCCTTCGGCGAGGGCGTCGCGCTGCCGACCCGCATCCGCTTCGGCGAGCTCGCCGCCCCCCACCTGCCGCGCGCCACCACGATCGCTCAGGCGAGCGGCGAGGGCCTCGACCGCTGGGCGATCGCCAAGGCCGTCGAGCGCTGGCGCTCGGCCGGCATGTGCCGACGGTTCAAGGGGGCGTTCGAGTAGCGCGCCCCTTGCGCGTCGACAGGAGGAGGCTCGTCTCGCTCGTCGCGACGCCTTCGAGGCGGCGGATCTCGGTGAGCACGCGGTCGAGATCCTCGAGCGTGTCGGTCGCGATCTCGGCGACGAGGTCCCATTTGCCGTTCGTGGTGTGCACGGTCGCGACCTCGGGGAGGCCGCCGAGGCGGTGGACGATCCGCTCCGTGCCGCGGCCCTCGATCGCGATCATGGTCAGCGCCCGCACCGGCGCGGGCGCGATCTCGGCGCGCGTGAGGATCGTGAAGCCCTGGATGTCGCCGCGCGCGACGAGCCGATCGAGCCGCGCCCGCACGGTCGCGCGTGCGAGGCCGAGGCTCGCCGCGAGTTCGGAGAGCGAGAGGCGCGCATTCCGGCGCAGAGCCGCGACGAGAGCCTGATCGGTATCGTCCATTTCGTCGCCTCCATCGACCGTTTCGAGCGATCGACCGCCGTTTCGGGCAAAACGGCGGCTCCATTCCGCCGCAGCGTGCGCCTACCCTTACCGGATCGAACGATGACGCGAAAGCGGAGGAGCCATGCCGTCGACCCCGTCTCACAAGGCCGAGGTGCCCTTCGTCAGCGTGGACGCCATGATGCGGCTCGTGCACCGGGTCGGCATCGAGCCCTTCCTCGTGCGCCTCGCCGATGCCATCGAGGAGGATTTCCGGCGCTGGGAGGCCTTCGACAAGACCCCGCGCGTGGCGAGCCATTCGCGCGAGGGCGTGATCGAGCTGATGCCGACCTCCGACGGGACGACCTACGGCTTCAAATACGTCAACGGCCATCCTTCGAACACGCGCCGCGGCCTGCAGACCGTCACCGCCTTCGGGCTCCTCGCCGACGTCGCCTCGGGCTATCCCGTTCTGATCTGCGAGATGACGATCCTCACCGCCCTGCGCACGGCCGCGATGTCGGCGCTCGCGGCGCGCCATCTCGCCCCGCCCGGCGCGCGCACGATGGCGATGATCGGCAACGGCGCGCAATGCGAGTTCCAGGCCCTCGCCTTCCGCGCGCTCCTCGGCGTCGACGCGCTGCGCCTCTACGACGTCGATGCGGACGCGACCCGCAAGGCGATGCGAAACCTCGCCGGCAAAGGGTTCGCGCTGACCGCCTGCGGCTCGCCGGAGGAGGCGATCGAGGGCGCGCAGATCGTCACCACCTGCACCGCCGACAAGCAATACGCCACGATCCTCACCGACAACATGGTCGGATCGGGCCTCCACATCAACGCGATCGGCGGAGACTGCCCCGGCAAGACGGAGCTCCACCGCGACATCCTCGCCCGCTCGGAAATCTTCGTCGAATACGCCCCGCAGACGCGCATCGAGGGCGAGATCCAGCAGATGCCCGCCGACCACCCCGTCACCGAGCTCTGGGAGGTGATCGCGGGGCGCGCTTCCGGGCGCACGAGCGCGCAGGCCATCACGCTCTTCGACAGCGTCGGCTTCGCCATCGAGGATTTCTCCGCCCTGCGCACGGTGCGCGCCCTCCTCGCCGAGACCGGCGATTACGACAAGCTCGACCTCCTCGCCGACCCCGACGACCCGCGCGACCTGTTCGGCATGCTCGAGCGCGCCGCACCGCGAGAGGCGGCGGCGGAGTGAGCTAAGGCCGGGGGCGGCTCAGGTGTCTCGGGCGCTCGGCCCCTCCGCGCCGTCTGCGCCGGGTCGACGCAGACGCGCCATCGCCACGAGAAGTGCTGCCGCGATCAGCACGGACACCCCGTAGAGCGCGGCCACCGTCTCGAACAGCGGCTGGACCTGCAGCACGGCGCTCGTCGCGAGCATGCCGAGGCCCATCGCCATGCGCTCCAAGGCATAGGATACGCCGATCACGCGCCCGCGACTCTCTGCGGGAGCGCGCTGCAGGCTCGAATAATAGGCGACCTCGGTCGAGGCGTCGAAGATTCCGGCCGCGAAGGCGAAGAACACCACGACCGGCACGACGAGCGTCGCGAAGACACCCAGGAACATCGCGAAGGTCAGGATCATGCCGACGAGGAAGACGCGCTCCAGCCCGAAGACGTCGCGCGCGATGACGGGATGGGCGAGGATCCGCGGGATCGCGCCCGCCGCGACGAGCCGGCCGGCGCCCCAAGCGGCCATGATCAGGCCGAACAGGAAAGCCGGATTGTCGGGATCGAAGTCGGCCGAGAAGACGGGAAAGCCGATATTGTGGGCGCTCGATCCGAAGGCCTCCACGCCGCGTGCGATGAAGGTGATGGGCAGCGCGATGGATACCGCGCGGATGAGGGCGAGGATCGGCACCGGCGCCACGGGAGGAGCGGCCTTCGCCTCGATGCGCGCCAGCGCGGCCGCGGGCGCGGCCGAGCCGATGCCGCGCATCAGGAGGAACAGCGCGAGTGCCGACACCAGATAGGTCGCCGCGTCGATCAGGAACACGCCCTTGAAGGACATCAAGGCGAGGACGAATGCCGCGGACAGCCCGCCCACGACCTCCGCGACCCCTTCGCTCGCGTTGAACGTCGCGTTGACGGCGTGTCTCTGGTCGTAGCCGCGCAGAGCCGGCGCCTCCGCGTAGAGCGCGACCTTGAACAAGCCGGTGCACGATCCGAGAACGATGGCGAGGGGCACGAACAGGATCGGGTGCCATTCCGCCGGCGCGAGCGCGAAGAGGAAGAGGCCGAGAGCGCGGCCGAGATCGGCGGCGATCAGGATCGCCCGCCGCGGCATGCGATCGGCAATCCTGGAAGCGAGCGTGCTTCCCACCACGGTGGCTGCGAGCCGCGCCGTCAGGAACAGGCCCACCGCCAACGCCTCTCCCGTCGCAGCGAAGACGTAGGCCGAGAGGATGACCATGTCCATCGAGCTCGCGCAGTCGGACACGAACTTGGCGCCGACGAAAGCACGGAAACGACCGGGGCCCATCGTCGCCGGTGCGGCGCTCGCCGTCACGGCGCTCATTCGATCTCGATACGCAGCATCGCGCATGCCTTCTCGTACAGGGCGATGACGTCCTCGGGGCGCTCGCCTAGCTCTTGCGCGCAGTCGGCGCCTGGTTCAACCAAGCCATGAGTCTGCTGGCAAGGTCTAGGCTCTCTTCGGTTTTCTCATCAAGCAACCGGTTTATTATAATATTGGTCCATCTTCGGTCTCGCATACCGGGTTCATTCATAATCATTACATTGATAACGTATTTGCGATCTGACTTGAGTTTTTCGATAAAATTGGATCTTTTGCAGGCGCCTATCCACGTTAAATCTGAAATTAATATCGCGCGAATGCAAAACAGCGCCTTGATTATTTTCTTATTGCTATCGGAGCATTCAGTCATTGTTTTTGCCTGCGTTCGAGTTCGGGGACTACGACTAGGCGACTAGAAGCCATCGCGAAGATGCCATGAGGCGCTCCGCCTGCAAGCGAAGAAAGGTCCGATTTTCGGACGCTTTTCCATCTCGAAAAGCCTTGAGAATTGAGACTAAACGAGCGATTCTCTAGACTCTGATATTCGCGGCATGTTCGAAGTAGAGCGATGCAGGAGCCGGTTTCGCTAATTAATGCTCCGTTGTCCGCGGGGCTGGGACGCCGCGTTCGCAGTGCGACGCGCCTCGTGGCTGCCATAAGTGCTTGGACAAAGGGTGCCTTCGCGCCCGATCCCGCATTGCGGGCCATGCTGGCTCTCGTCGAAGCGACGCTCGCCGGGCAGGCGATCAACGTGAAGTGCCTGGAGAGTCACTACGACGGCGCGCGCTCGTCCTTCCACCTGTTCCTGCGGCGTCTGGTGGATGCGGGCGTCGTTTCGATCTCGGTCGACGAGCGGGATCGTCGCGGGCGTCTCGTGCGCCTCGCCCCCGCCGTCGTGGCTCGTCTGATCGAGGGGCTCGACGCGGGCGACCTCACCCTCGGCGATCCCCTGGAGATCGCCTGTGCAGGCTCGCCGCGCTTCGCACGCGCGCTCGATCTGTGGCGGCGCCTGCGTGGTTACGCGCCTCTGCCGACGCTCGCCGCGAGCGACCTGATCGCGATCGCGGATACGATCGACGGCGCGAGCACGCACATCGTCGAGCGCGTGGCCGGCGAGTCTCTCGACTTCCGCTTTCTCCACGTCGGTGCCGTCGGCGAAAGCGAGCGGCGGCTGATGAATTCCGACCTGCTCTCGTCCCTGCCCGACGACGATTACCGCGAGCGCGTGCTCCAAAGCTATCGTGGTGCCCTCGAGGCGGCTGCTCCGTCGCTCTCCTCCGTCGCGCTCGCGACGCGCATCGGCACATTGCGCTATCGCCGGCTGATCCTGCCGTTCGCCGAGGAGAGCCGCGCGGCCAAGCACCTGGTCGTGATCATCGCCGACCCCGAGCGGGGACGCTGACCGCTCAAATCACCACCGGCGCCGCCAGCCCGGCGAGGGCGTGCAGGATCGAATAGGCGGTGGAGGCCGACGTCTTCGGGTTGGCGCTCGCGGTGCCGCCCATCTCGACGCGCAGCGTGCCGATCGCCGAGCGCGCCTCGACGATGCCGAGATTGCCCTGCGCGGAGGGATCGGCGACGAGGCGCACGCGGGTCGCGTCGAGGCCGACCCCGGCGAGGGCGACGGTCGCGGCGAGGTTGGCGTTCTTCGGATAGGAGAGCGCGGCCTCGCGGGCGCTGCCCTCGAAGAAGGTCGCCGGCGCGGCAAGCCCGTCGAGGTCGAGGATCGCCTCTGCCGGGGTGCCGCGCCAGGCCGCGGGCGGCTTGATCGAAACATAGGTGACCGCGTCGAGCCCCGCGCGGGCATGCGCGCCGAGGCCGTCGAGCCCCGCGATCGCGCCCGCCGGCACGTGGAGCCGCGCGCCGCCCGCCCGCGCCGCGGCGATGCAGGCGTCGAGCACGCCCGGCCGCGCCAGCGCGCCCGTCGAGATCGCCATCACGTCGATGCCCGACGCGAGCAGCGGCTCGGCGATCGCGGCGAGCGCGTCCTGGCCCGCGCATTCGACGACGAGATCGGGGGCGAGCGCCGAGAGCGCGTCGAGACTCTCGGGCAGCGCGAGGTCGGGCCCGAGCCGGGCGCGCGCCGCCTCGCGACCCGAGCGCGCCAGGAGCGCCGCGAGCGCGATCCCCGCGATCCGCCCCTGCGCGATGGCGTCGGCGATCACCTGCCCGATCGCTCCATAGCCGACGATCGCGACGCGTCGCGTGCGTGAGGCGCTCATGCGAAATCTCCTGTCTTTGTGGGTATCCCAGCTACACGTCTCGCTGCGCCCGCCAGACGAGCGCCGTCTCGTCACGAATCGTCGTTCGCGCAAGCGTACGACGCATTCCGGCGCGCTCCCTCTCCTTCCCCTCGGGGTTTGAGAAATCTTTCGTTTCGGTGTCATCCCGGACGCCGAAGGCGATCCGGGACCCATAACCACGACGATTCAGTCGCAGCCTGTAGGCTGCGTTTCTCCGACGATCGACCCTGCTGCACGGTGGTGCAGCGAGCGCGGCATGCGCGCTCGGACGGTCGTCGAGGTTATGGGTCCCGGGTCCGCTTCGCGGCCCGGGATGACAACCTCCGAAAGATTCACAGACTTCCATGCACAGAGCGCTTTGCGAGGAGAACAGACTCGCATCACGCCTCACGGGCGGCCCCCGCGCGCAGAGCCCAGACGCTCGCGCGCTTGATCTCGGCGTCCTCCAGCGCGCGGGTGACGGGGACCTCGTAGGTGGCGAGCGGGTGGAGCCTGTCCTTCGGCAGGTAGGAGCGGCCCGGATCGCCGATCAGCACGAGCGCCCCGCGCGCCTCGAGCCGCACGAGCCACTCGACCACCCGCGCCGCCATGTCGCGCTCGTAGCAGACGTCGCCCGCGAGGACGACGTCCCAGCCCTCGTCCGCGCCGACGAGATCGCCCGCACGCGGCGCGACCGCCACCCCGTTCGCCTGCGCGTTGAGCGCGATCGCGGCGAGCGCGAAGGGGTCGATCTCGGCGGCCTCGACCCGCGCCGCCCCCGCCATCGCGGCCGCGATCGCGACGAGGCCCGATCCGCTGGCGAAATCGAGGACGCGCGCGCCGCGCACCGTCTCGGGCGTGTCGAGGAGATAGCGCGCCAGCGCCTGTCCGCCGGCCCAGGCGAAGGCCCAGAAGGGCGGCGGCAGGCCGATCGCGCCGAGCTCCTCCTCGGTCCGCTCCCAGAGCGCGGTGGCCTCGTCGGCCACGTGGAGCACGATCTCGGGGGCGTGCGGCACCGGCAGCGCCCGCGTGTTCGCGCGGATGAAGGCGGGGGCGTCGGCGGGGGTGAGCGGGCGATCCATGTGCAGGAGATTAGCGTCTCGACGACGCACCCCGCGATCCCTAAATCAAGCCCGCGACTTGATCCCGCGGATTCGATCCCGCGCACGAGGAGACACGGAATGCCGGCCAATCCCTTCTTCGAGCCCTGGTCGACCCCATTCGAGGCGCCGCCCTTCGCGGCGATCACGCCGGAGACGATCGAGGCGGCGCTGGAGGAAGCGCTCGCCCGACACGAGGCCGAGATCGCCGCCATCAAGGCTGTCCCCGAGGCGCCGTCCTTCGAGAACACGATCCTCGGCCTCGAACGCGCCGGTCGCGACCTGACGCGGGTCGCGAGCGTCTTCTACAACCTCGCTTCCGCCGACACGAACGACGCGCTCCAGGCGATCGAGCGCCGCTTCGCGCCTCTTTTCTCGCGCCATTGGAGCCGGATCGGCCTCGACGCGGACCTCTTCGCGCGCGTCGCCGCGGTGCATGAGGCGCGCGAGAGCCTCGGGCTCGACCCGGAATCGCTGCGGCTTCTCGAGCGCACCCACGTCGGCTTCGTGCGCGCCGGCGCGCGGCTCGGCGCGCAGGACAAGGAGCGGCTCGCCGCGATCGACCAGCGCCTCGCCGAGCTCGGCACCGCCTTCGCCCAGAACGTCCTCGCCGACGAGCGCGACACCGTGATCTGGCTCGACGACGCGCGCGATCTCGACGGCCTGCCGGATTGGCTCGTCGCCGCCGCCTCGGGCGCCGCCGCCGAACGGGGAGGGGAGGGGCGCCACGCGATCACCCTGTCGCGCTCGCTGATCGAGCCGTTCCTCACCTTCTCCGCCCGCCGCGACCTGCGCGAGCGCGCCTTCACCGCCTGGGTGAGCCGGGGCGAGGCGCGGCGCGAGACCGACACCCGCCCGATCGTCGCCGAGACGGTGCGGCTGCGGGCCGAGCGCGCGCGGCTCCTCGGCTACGAGAGCTTCGCCCATTTCAAGCTCGACGATTCCATGGCCCGCACGCCGAACGCCGTCGACGATCTCCTGAAGGCGGTCTGGCGGCCCGCGCTCGCGCGCGTCGGCGAGGAGCGTGCGGCGCTCGCCGAGGTCGCGGCGGCGGAGGGCGTGAACGACGGCGTCCGTCCCTGGGACTGGCGCTACCTCGCCGAGAAGGTGCGGCGCGCCAAGCACGATCTCGACGAGGGCGCGCTCAAGCCCTATCTCGCGCTCGACAACATGATCGCGGCCGCCTTCCACGTCGCGGGGCGCCTGTTCGGCCTCTCCTTCACCGCCCGCCACGACGTGCCGACCTGGCATCCGGACGTGCGCGCCTTCGAGGTGACGGGTCCGGACGGGGCGCATGTGGGGCTCTTCTACGGCGATTATTTCGCGCGGCCCTCCAAGCGCTCCGGCGCCTGGGCCTCGAGCTTCCGCGGCCAGCGCAATCTCGATGGGCGCGTGCGGCCGATCATCGTCAACGTGATGAACTTCGCCCGCGGGCCGAGGGGCGAGCCGACGCTCCTCTCCTTCGACGACGCGCGCACGCTCTTCCACGAATTCGGCCACGCGCTGCACGGGCTCCTGTCCGACGTCACCTACGGGTCGCTCGCCGGCACGAGCGTCGCGCGCGATTGGGTGGAGCTGCCCTCGCAGCTCTACGAGCACTGGCTCGAGACGCCGGAAGTCATCGAGCGCTTCGCGCGCCATTACCGCACCAACGAGCCGATGCCCGCCGACTTGCGCGAGCGCCTGAA
The DNA here is from genome assembly GCF_046292825.1 of Salinarimonas sp. GTDB lineage: Bacteria > Pseudomonadota > Alphaproteobacteria > Rhizobiales > Beijerinckiaceae > Salinarimonas. The sequence goes on from NZ_JBKBQG010000001.1 coordinate 181,180, forward strand.
GGCCGCGCGCAGCTTCAACCAGGGCTTCGCCACGGTGGAATATTGCGCCTGCGCCTTCGTCGATCTCGATTTCCACCTCCTCTCGGAGGCCGGCGAGATCGATCCGATCGCCTTCGAGCGCGACGCGCTCGCGCGCATCGAGATGCCGGCCGAGATCGTCATGCGCCACCGCACCCCCCATTTCGCCCACGTCTTCGCCGGTTCGGGCTATGCGGCGGGGTACTATTCCTATCTGTGGTCGGAGGTGCTCGACGCCGACGCCTTCGAGGCCTTCCGCGAGACGGGGGACGTGTTCGACGCCAAGACCGCCAAGCGCCTGCACGATTTCGTCTACGCGGCGGGCAATCGCCAGGACCCGGCGGACGCCTATCTCGCCTTCCGCGGCCGCATGCCCGACGTCGCGCCCCTCCTGCGCAAACGCGGCCTCCTCGATCGGGTCGCCGCGCCGGCAGCGGGAGAGGCGTGAGGTGACGCGCTCGTGACGGGCGATGGGCGCGCGGGGCCGCGTGCGCCCATCCGGATTGGGCATTTCCGCAAAGGAATGTTTTGCATCGTAAAGTGGTCTGAATGAACTCCTGTGGATCGTACCCCCGAGACATGCCTGAAGGGGGGCGTTCACGTCATGAGAAACCTAGGGTCAACCTGGTTCCGCTCGCTCGGAGCCCGCATCATCCTCGTCGCGGTGGGGATCGCCGTCGTCGCGATCTCGGCGGCTGCCGTGCTCACGACTTTGACCAGCGCAGAGCGCAACCGCGTCGACTTCGATCAGAAGACGAACGCGCTCGCCACCATGATCGGCAGCGCCGCGCCGATGCTCGTCGTCAGCCACGACACGACGACGCTCTCCTTCCTCCTGAAATCGCTCGAGGAGGACCCGGATTTCCGCTCGGGCGCGGTCATGGACGATTTCATGGTCCTCGCCTCGGCCCAGTCCTCCGCCGACGAAGCGGCGCTGACGCCCTACGGCCTCGCCGATCGCATCGGCGCGGAGCCCTTCGAGGCGCTCGCCGCGACGGAGACCCTCGTCGTCGAAGAGGGCACGCGGCTCCTGCGGCTCGAGGCTCTGCGCATGGGCTCGGACCGGCGTCTCGTCGGCGTCGTCGCGCTCGAATTCGACACGCAGCGCCTCGCCGAGCGCACCCGCGGCGACATCGTCATGACGGCGACGGGCGGCGCGGGCATCGTCCTCCTGATCGCGATCGTCCTGTGGGCGTCGCTCGCGCGGCTGATCGCGCCGTTGGCGCCGCTCACCGCCTCCATCGTCGGCCTCGCCGAGGCGCGGCTCGACCAGACCGTCCCCGCCCGTGAGCGGCGCGACGAGATCGGCGAGATCGCCCGTGCGGTCGCCGTGCTCCAGGTCAACCTCGTCGAGCGCGAGGAGCTGCAGGCGCAGCGCGCCCGCGACGAGAGCGAGCGGCTCGAGCGCGTGCGCGCGGTCGAGGGGGCGATCGCCGCCTTCCGCACCGCCGCCGAGACCGCCCTCGTCGCCTTCGAGGCGAACGCCTCCCGCGCCGAGGCCGTCGCCGCGAGCGTCGCCGAGCTCGCCGCCGGCGCCGCGCAGAAGACCCGCGACGCGAGCGGCGCCTCGCAATCCGCCTGCGAGCGCGTCGGCAATGCCGCCCAGGCGACCGAGGAGATGAGCGCGGCGCTTCGCGAGGTCGAGAGCCAGATCGTTGCGGCCCGCGAGGCGATCGTCGGCGCGGCCTCCGCCTCCCGCGAGACCGCCGAGGGCATGACCGCGCTCGCCCGCGACGCATCGGGCATCGAGGAGGTGGTCCGCCTCATCCAGGCGATCGCCGAGCAGACCAATCTCCTCGCGCTCAACGCCACGATCGAGGCGGCGCGCGCCGGGGAGGCCGGCCGCGGCTTCGCCGTCGTCGCCGCCGAGGTGAAGGCGCTCGCGAGCCAGACCGCCGCCGCCACCGATCAGATCGTCGCGAAGGTGCAGGCGATCCAGGCCGGCACCGACCGCATGGTCGGCGAGATCGGCGCGATGACCGAGCGCATGACCGGCATCGAGAGCTTCGCCGGCGCGGTCTCGGCGGCGATCGAGCAGCAGACGGCGGCGATCCAGGAGATCGCCGCGAGCGCGGCCGCGGCCAACGCCGACACCCGCGGCGCCACCGCCGATCTCGGCGCGGTCGAGGGCAGCGTCGCCGAGATGGAGCGCGCGAGCGCCGATGTCGGCCGCGCCTCCGGCGATATCCGCGCCGAGACCGGCCGCCTGCGCGACACCGTCGAGAGCTTCCTCGCCCGCGTCGCGGCGTAGGGACGACGCTCGGCGAGAGGGAGCGGGAGAGCGCGGTCCTCTCCTGCTCCCGAGAGTTCGTGCGACGTCGGGGCGGTGTCATCCCGGGCCGCGAAGCGGACCCGGGACCCATAACCTCGACGACAAGTCCGAGCGCGCATGCCGCGCTCGCTGCACTACCGTGCAACATCGATCGTCGGAGAGACGCAGCCTACAGGCTGCGACCGATACGTCGTGGTTATGGGTCCCGGATCGCCTTCGGCGTCCGGGATGACACCGCCGGGGCTGCTCCCCCGTGTCATCCCCGGCCGGAGCACGCGTAGCGTGCGCAGGGGAAGGGGGCCCAGCACCAAGACGTGTGCGAAGCACACCATCGTGCCGCCGACCAGGCGGCTAGACGCCGCCACAAGCGCGTGCTCCGCAAGCAATTTCTACGCTGGGTCCCCTTCCCCTCCGGTCGCAAGCGACCTCCGGCCGGGGATGACACGGGGGAGCACTCACCCCCTTGTCGGCGCGACTGACTTTGCGACACCCCTGAGCGGAAGAAGCGCGAGCCCCCTCACGAAGCCGGGTGGACGAGCCGGCGCGCGATCGGCTTGACGATCTGCGGCAGGAGGTAGATCGGGAACTGGGCGAGCGCGAAGAACAGGAAGGTCACGTCCGGCGTCGCGGCGCCGAGCGCGGCGACGAGGAGGCCCATATTGCGCTGGCCCGTCGCGTAGCCGAGCACGAAGCGATCGCCCGCGGGCAGCATCCGCAAGCCGACGAAGGCGATCGCGAAGCCCACGATCGAGAGCGCGAAGACGCCGGCCAGGATCGCGGCGACGAGGGCCGGCGTCTCGATCATCGCGACGAGCACGCCGTCCATCGCGGCGATCGCGAAGAGCGCGTAGAACACGACCGCGAGCCCGTCGAAGGTCCCCTTGTGGCGCGCGATGCGCTCGCGGCCGAGCACGAGGCGGATGATCGCGGCGAGAACCACCGCGCCCCCGATGAGGAGCGCGAGCCGCTCGATCAGGATGCCGACGTCGAGCGGCACCGCGGCGCCCGCGACGAATTCGACGAGCGGCGGCGCGACGAGGGGCGCGAGCGCGGTCGTCAGCAGCACCGTCGCGACGAGCAGCGTCGGCGGCAGGTTGAGCAGCATCGCCACCGCAGGCGAGGACAGGATCGGCGGCGCCGCCGCGTAGAGCGCGAGGCCGAGCACGATGCCGGGCCCGAGCGCCTCGCGCCCGACGATCGCGAAGAGGCCGAGCACGACGAGCGGCGGCGTCGCGAGCAGCCACAGGCTCGCGAGCGCGATCGGCGCGGGCCGCCGGCCGAGGGCGCGCAACGCGGCGAGGTCGACGCGCGCGAAGGTCATCGCGAGGAAGGCGAAGATGGTGAGCGCGAGGAGCGGGCGCGCGGCCGCCGCGAATTGCGGCAGCGCGAGGCCGATCAGGATCGCGACGACGAAGCCCTGCGTGCCGTAGCGCCCGACGAGCGCGAACAGATCGAGGATGCGGTGCAAGGTGTCGTCCTCGGGTGGGGCTCGTCTGCAGTCAAGCTCGTCGCGCGCCCGTCGGCTCGCCCGCGCACGAGCGGGGATCGCGGCGTTGGGCATGGCGCTCGCGCGGTTTTTTCCCTAGACCGTGCGCAAGGCTCAGGACAAGACCCGGGGAAGCCCAATCATGCGTGCGGATGTCGTGGTGCTCGGCGCCGGAATCGTCGGCGTCTCCATCGCCCTCCACCTGCAGGAGCGCGGCCGGCGCGTCGTGCTGGTGGACCGGCGCGGGGCGGGCGAGGAGACGAGCCACGGCAATGCCGGGCTCATCGAGCGCGCCTCGATCGTGCCCTACGCCTTCCCGCGCGAGCTGACGACGCTGCTGCGATACGGGCTCAACCGCTCGACCGAGGCGCATTACCACCTCTCCTTCCTGCCCAAGATCGCGCCCTGGCTCCTGCGCTATTGGCGCGCTTCCTCGCCGCGCGCGCTGGCGGAGGCCTCGCGCGCGATGCTGCCCCTGATCGAATTGTGCGTGACCGAGCACGAGCGGCTGATGGCGCAGGCGGGGATCGCGCCGATGCTGCGCAAGACGGGCTGGATCAAGGCCTTCCGCTCGCAGCGCAACCTCGACAAGGCGCTCGCCGAGGCCGCCCGCGCCAAGCCCTTCGGCATTCGCTACGACGCGCTCGACGATGCGGCGATCCACGCCCGCGAGCCGCATCTCTCCGACGTGATCGTCGGCGGCATCCATTGGCTCGATCCCGCGACGGTGCCCGATCCCGGCGGCGTGGCGAAGGGCTATGCGCGGCTATTCGTGCAGCGCGGCGGCCGCTTCCTCGAGGGCGACGCGCGCTCCTTCGGCGTCGCGCCGGGCGGCTGGGCGGTCGACACGGCGGAGGGACGGGTGAGCGCCGAGATCGGAGTCGTCGCGCTGGGGCCCTGGTCGGACGTCGTCTTCGCCCCGCTCGGCTACCGCATCCCGCTCGCGGTCAAGCGCGGCTACCACATGCACTACAAGGCGAGCGGCAACGCGGTTCTCAATCACCCCGTCCTCGATACCGACAGCGGCTTCGTGCTCGCGCCGATGTCGCAGGGCATCCGCCTGACGACGGGGGCCGAATTCGCGAGCCGCGAGGCACCGCCGACGCCGGTCCAGCTCGACCGCGCCGAGCCGCTCGCGCGGGAGATCTTCCCCCTCTCGGAGCGCGCCGATCGCGAGCCCTGGCTCGGCAATCGGCCGTGCCTGCCCGACATGCGCCCGGTGATCGGGCCCGCGCCGAAGCATCCCGGCCTCTGGTTCGCCTTCGGCCACAACCACCACGGCTTCACGCTCGGCCCGGTCACGGGGCGCCTCGTCGGCGAGATGATGGACGGGCAGGCGCCCTGCGCCGATCCGTACTGGTTCCGCGCGGACCGGTTCTGAGGTCGCGACGCCCGCGTCTCACCCGCGCGCGGCGGTGGTCTTGCGGCGCAGCAGCCGCTTGGCGAGCCGCTTGAGCGTCGCGCGCGCCGTCTCGCGCCGGGCGATTCCCGCGAGGAGGCGCGCGAGCCGCGTCGGCTCGGCCGCGGGCGCGAGCAGGATCGCTTCGTCGCGAAAGCCGAGCCGCTCGGGCCAAAGCCCCTCGACGGGATGGCCGGGGGCGGCGCAGGAATCGAGGCTCCTCGCCGGCAGCGATCCGTCCGCCAGCGCCCGCGCGGTATAGGCGTCGAGCTGGACGCCGGGGGAGCCGCGGGCATAGGCCTCGTCGAAGGCGCATTTGAAGGTGCCGCCGGCCTCCCCCGCGAGGAGGTGGATCGAGGCCGCGATCGGGCGCCCGTCGAGACGCATGAGGTCGATCGCGATCGCGGGGGCGGCGGCCCGCGCGCAGAGCGCCTCGCGCGCGAAGGCGAGCCGGTCGGGCGCCTCCGCGAGCGCCGTGCCGGCCCGGCCCTTCCAGCCCGAGGCCTCGAGCGCGAGGAAAGCCTCTCGCCCCGCCTCGACGCCCGCGCCGGTCAGCGTCTCGAAGGCGATCGTGCCGTGCTCGGACAGGCGCCGGGCGTCGCGCCGCAGATCGCGCAGGCGGCGTCCGGCGACGGGCGCGCTGTCGGCTGCGAGGCCGGCGCGGGCGAAGCGGGATATCGGCGCGTGCGGCAGCGCGAGCGACGCGGCCGCCTCGGCGAGCGCCTCGGAAGCGGGACCCTCGCGCAGGAAGCGCAGCCGCAGGAGCGTGCCGGGCGCCTGCGTGGCGAGGTGGCGCACGAGGGCCGCGGCGGCGGGCATTGCGGCGTCGCGGTCGAGGAGGGGGGTCGTATCGACGACCATGGGATGCACGAAGGCTTCCGGCCCGTCCGCGGCGAGGCCGAGCGCGACGAGCGTGCGCCGCAGAGCGCCCCGCGCGGGCATGAGCACGGGCAGGAGCCCGACGAGACGCGGGCCCTCGGCACTCTCGGCGCGGACCCAGGCGATCGCGAGCCCGCCGCCGGGCCCGAGGCGCTCGGCGAGCGGGATCAGGAAATCGGGGCCGTAGAAGGGGTTCGGGTGCGCGCTGCGGTGCAGGAGCGCCGCCCATCGCGCGCGCGTGCCGGGCTCGGCGGCGAAATCGGCGAGCGGGGTGAGGCCTGTCGACGGACCGCCCGAGACTTGGCCGAAATCCGTGTCGCCCGTCGCCGCCGTCTGTGCGGGGCCGTGCATGGTGCCGCCTCCGCGTCGCCCGCTGCCGTCGGGGCTCTGTCTAGCGCACCCGGCCTAAGGAGGCGTTACGCGCGGCGGAGAGCCCGCCGCGCGCCGTCGCCGTCGTCCGATCAGGAATGGTCGCGCTCCCAGGCGGAGACCTGCTTGTCGGCCTCTTCCTTGGCGATGCCGTAGCGCTCCTGGATCTTGCCGACGAGTTCGTCGCGGCGACCCTCGATCTTGCCGATGTCGTCGTCGGTCAGGTCGGCCCAGCGCTGCTTGGCCTTGCCCTTGAACTGCGCCCAATTCCCGCGGACCTGTTCCCAATTCATGCGAAGTCTCCTCGATTGCTGGTGTCGGTTTGGGCAATCAACGCCAGGCTCACGCCCAAGGTTCCCGAGCGTGGCTACACGCTGTCCGGGAGGTTGCGTAGAGCTGTGGATTCCGGTTGTGCCCGCGGCGGAGGGGCGCTACCGATGATCGCCTGTGTTTTTCGATCAAGGCGTGTTTTTCATGATCGACCGCTCAACCGGCCGCAGGTTGCTCATCGCTTCCGCGTTCGCGCTCGTTGCAACGGCACAAGCGGCCGCCGCCGTCCCGTCCGCCGCCCCGCCCGCGCCGGCCGTCTCGCCGCACAGCGTCGACGACGCCCTCCAGATCCTCGCCCAGCGCTGGACCTGCCGGATGGCGCGCTCGTGCCGCGAGGCGGTGATCCGCTGGTGCGGCGGCTATCGGGGTGCCGACCGCGACGGCGACGGCATCCCGTGCGAGAACGTCTGCCGCTCCCGCCGCGAGGTCGACGCCATCCGCCGGGAGATCGGGTGCTGAGCGCGGACGCCGCCCCCCGCGATTCTCTTGCCCCCGCGAATCTCTTGCCCCCCGCCGCCGGATCGGCTACACCCCCAGAACTGCGCCCCGAGCGCGGCACGCGCCCGTAGCTCAGCTGGATAGAGCGTTGGATTCCGATTCCAAAGGTCAGAGGTTCGAATCCTCTCGGGCGCGCCATCTCCTCATCTTGATCCGGCCGGAACCACGGATTTGACCGCGTCCCCGTGACACGAGGGACGTTCTCGTGCCGGACGCGTGGTCGCGAGCCTCGCGCGTTCTCGCGACGAGCGCCGCATCCGCCGTCTCGTGGCGAACGCCCCCGCCTCCCGTCCGGCTCAGCCGGTCGCCTCGACAGCCCTCTTCTCGGCGCTCGGCAGCAGAGCCGCCACGGCGAGCCCCGCGACGAGGGCCGCGCCGGCGGCGGCGACGAACAGAGCCGCGAACGGCTCCGGATCGGCGGCGAGGCGCTCGCCGCCCGATTGCCTGAGCACCGCGCCGAGCACCGCGATCCCCGCCGCGAAGCCGCTCTGGCGCAGGATCGTCGCGATCGCGGAGACGGTGCCGGCGCGCTCGCGCGGCGCGAAGGTCATGATCACGCTCGAGATCTGCGCGTTCAGCGCGGCGGCGGCGGTGCCGCAGGCGAGCATGCCGCCGATCGCGAGCGCGAGGCTGCCCTCCCGCGCGGCGACGGCGAGCACGCCGCATCCGCCGGCGACGCAGACGAGCCCGATCGAGAAGAACCAGCGCGGCGTCATCGCGAGGAGGAGCCGCGCGCCGACGAAGGGCAGGAGCAGCATCGGCAGCGTCGCGGCGAGCATCAGCCAGGAAATGCTCGCGAGCGTCTGGCCGAGCCCGGTCTCGAGGAAGAGCGGGAGATAGACGAGCAGCGACCAATAGCCGATCGACAACGCGAAGGGCACGAGGCACATGCCGAGGAAGGCGGGGTCGCGCATCAGCGACAGCTCGAGCATCGGCTCTGCGCGCAGCGTCTGGCTCAGCACGAAGGCGACGCCCGCGCCCGCGGGTATCGCGATGGCGGCCCATAGCGGCAGGTCGAAGCCGGCGATCTCGGTCCCGTGCAGCAGGAGCCAGACGAGGCTCGTCAAGGCGAGCGTGAGGGTGGCCACGCCCAGATAGTCGATCGCGCGCGCGCTCGGGTCGCGCGATTCCGCGACGAGGCGCGGCACGGCGAGCGCGATGAAGAGGCAGATCGGAATGTTGATGAAGAACACCCAGCGCCAGCCGAAGAACTCCGTGATCAGGCCGCCGCCCGCGGGCCCGGCCGCCATCGCGACGCCGGTGACCGTTCCGACGAGCGCGAAGGCGCGCCCGCGCGCGGCCGGCTCGCGGAAGCGCTCGGAGAGGAGCGAGAGGCAACCGCAGATGACGAAGGCCGATCCCACGCCCTGCACCGCACGCGCGGCATAGAGCGTCGCCGCATCGGTGGCGAGGCCGCAGGCGACGGACGCCGCCACGAAGACGAGGTTGCCGAAGAGGAGCGCGCGTCGGCGCCCGTGCCGATCGGCGAGCACGCCCGCGCTCGTCAGGAGGACGACGAAGGCGAGGCTGTAGGCGTCCATGACCCAGGCGAAACCGGAGACGTCGAGCGCGAGCTCGGCCTTGATCACGGGCATTGCTACGACGACGGCGGTGATGTCGAAGGTCACGATGAACGAGGCGAGCGCCAGGGTGGACGCGACGGCCGCGTCACCCGATCTCGTCCTCGCAGCGGTGTCGTCCTGCGGAACGGCCGTCATGCTTGCGTTGCTCCCTGATCGTCGGCGGGAATGCGCGTGGCGACGGGGCCGAGCCCGGGTCCCGTCCGTGCAGCGCGCTCCGATCGCGCGCGATCCGAGACCGACGGCAGGGCGTCGGTTCGACGTGATGGTCGACCTATGATCGGCTCGGCGTGCCCGTATCGTTCACGGGCGACGTTTCCCGTGACCCGGGAGAGTGGCATTGGGGCGATTATGCACGGATGTGCGGGCAAGCTCAAGACCCGCGTACCCGGAGACGGCCGCGGAGAAATACTGACGCGACGCGGCTGCTGCCCCTGCGGCAAGCGGCGGGGCGCGTCTCAATCCACCGGCCGCGCGACCGCGAGATCGGTCGCTGCGGTCTCGGCGGCGGCGTCGCTCACCGGCTCCCCACCGGTCTCCACATCCGCGAGCTCGAGCGCGATGGCCGCGAGCTGGGCTTCGGCGGCGCGGGCGAGAGTGGTGAGGCGGGCGAGGCGGGCGCGGTTGCGGGCGATGTCGGCGTCGAGCGCGTCGGCGGCCTCGCGCCGCGCGGCGATGCGGGCCTCGAGCGCCGCCCCGGCGCTCTCGAGGTCGCGCGCCGTCGCGCGCAGGGCGTCGATCCGCGCCGCGACCTCCGCCTCTTCGGCGCGCAGGCGTTCGAGATCGCCGGTCGTGGCGGCGGAGGCCGAGCGGCCGGCATTCAGAGCGGCGTCGATCCGCGCGAGTTCGGCGCGCCGGCTCGCGAGCGTCGCCTCGACCTGCGCCACGTCCTGCGCGAGCGCGGGACCCTTCGCCGCGAGCGCCGCGACCTCGGCGTCGAGACCGTCCCGGCGGCTCTCGAGCGCGGCGATGTCGTCCGACAGGACGGCGCGGGACTGCGCCTGCGAAAGACGCGCCTCGAGCCGCGCGATCTCGCGATCCCGCGTCGCGCGCTCGGCCTCGCCGGCGCGACGGACATCGGCGAGCGCACGCGTCAGCGCCTCGTTCTCCGCCTGCAGATAGGCGCAACCGCCGAGCGCGGCCATCGCGACGACGGTGACGAAAACGAACAGCAGCTTGAATGCACCCGAACGCCTCGCGGACGCGCTGACGACCATGATGGAGCCCCCTTCGGCGGCTGATTCGCTCGGCCGCTCGTATCTGCGACAGGCTAGGCGCAGGACGCGCGCCGGGAAAAGGCCGGGGTTGCGCCGGGGCGGCCGTCGACGCAATCGGTCGCGACCTGTTGCCGGCGTGCGACACTCGTCCGCGAAACGCCGCGCCCTATCTCCCCTGCGTCAGACCGCAGGAGTGCCGTGATGAGCCTCGCGCCGCAGACCCTCGCCATCGTCGCCATCGGCGTGGCGATCCTCGTGCTCAAGGTGTGGGCGCTGTCGTCCTGAGGGCGAGCCTGCGCGCTCGCGCGCAATTGCGAACGGCCCGCGAATCTGCAAGATGTCCCGCAACGGGACGGGCCGCGAAGGCCGCGAGGGGCAGATCGCGATGATAGGGGTTTTGCGCTCCAGGGCCGGACGCGTGGTCATGGCGCTCTACGGCGTCGGCGTGCTCGCGGTCAATCTGATGTTCCTCATGAGCCTCCTCGCCGCTCTCGACGAGATCGAGGTGGGCTTCCCCGTCTCCGACACGCTGCAACTTTTGGGCGTCTTCGCGATCTTCAGCTTCTGACCGGACGGCCTCACCCGCGCGTCGGGGCGGGCTCGAAGCGCGCGCCCGCAAGCCCGCTCAGCGCGGAGGCGAAGGCGGCCGCGACGCGCTCGACCTGACCGGGGTCCCCCGTCGTCAGGAGCCGGACCCCGCCCGTGCCGGGCGATGCGAATCGCGGGTGGCGGGCGAGGTAATCCTGCGTCGCGGCGGCGACCTGCGAGGGCTGGCAGACGATCTCCGTCTCCGGCGGCAGCGCCGCTTCGAAGGCGTCGCGCACGAGCGGGAAATGCGTGCAGCCGAGGAGCGCGGCGTCAAAGGGCCTCGCGCCCGCGCCTTTTCCGCCCGCGCGCACGAGGAGCGCGCGCACGTGGGCCTCGACGCAGGCGCGGAGCACGTCCGCCGGCGCCCCGTCCTCGATCAGCCGCGCGAGGTCGAGGCAGGCTTCCGCCCAGATCTCGATGCCGGGCGCGCGCTTGTGCATCTCGATCTCGAAGACGCGGCTCTCGACCGTCGCCTGCGTCGCGAACAAGGCCACGCGCCCCCGCCGCGCTGACGGCTGCGCCGTCGCCCAGCCGTTGAAGCCCGCGCCCGCGACCACCTCGATCGTCGGCACGACGACGCCGAGCACCCGCCGCTCGGGGTAGGCCTGCGGCAGCCAATCCTGCTGGAGCCGCCGCAGCGCGACCGCCGAGGCCGTGTTGCAGGCGAGGATCACGAGCCCGCAACCCTGCTCGAACAACGTCCGCACCCCGCTGCGGGTGAGCGCGAGGATCTCCGGGCCGCTGCGCACGCCGTAGGGCGCGCGGGCATGATCGCCGAGATAGAGGAAGGTCTCGCGCGGCAGAGATCGGCGCAGCGCGTCGAGCACGGTGAGGCCGCCATGGCCGGAATCGAAGACCCCGATCACGGGTGCGGCCGAGCCGGGGGAGGGGGCCTCACGCGGCCTCCGTCGCCGCGCCGACGACGCGGCGGGCCTGATGCGAGGTCATCGGCTCGCCGAAGAGCCAGCCGACCGCGTAGTCGCAGCCGAGATCGGCGAGCGCGTTGGCGGCCTCCTCCGTCTCCACCCCCTCCGCCACGATCCCGAGCCCGAGCTCGCGGGCGAGCGCCACCATCGGCCGCAGCGCGCCCGCGCGCCCGCCGTTCGAGAGCGCGCGCACGAAGCTCTGGTCGATCTTGACGTGGTCGAAGGGGAAGCGCTGCAGATAGGAGAGCGAGGAGAAGCCGGTGCCGAAATCGTCGAGGACGAGGCCCGCCCCGAGATCGCGCAGCCGCAGGAGGAGCTGCGTGGCGAATTCGGGATTGTGCATCACGAGCCCCTCGGGCAGCTCGAGCTTGAGCGAGCCGGGCAGCACGCTCGCGCGGGCGAGCACGGTCTTGAGCTCGCCGACGAGGTCCGGCCGCAGCAGCTGGCGGCTCGGCAGCGAGACGCTCGCGAAGATCGGCGGATCGACGTCGAGCGCGGCCTGCCAGACCGAGAGCTCGCTCGCGGCGCGCTGGAGCGCGAAGGCGCCGAGCTCGACGACGAGCCCCGCTTCCTCGGCCAGCGGCACGAAGGTCTCGGGGCGCACGCGCCCGAGCCGCGGATGATCCCAGCGCAGCGACGCCTGGAAGCCGGCGACGGTGCGGTCCTCGAGCCGCACCACCGGCTCGAAGGCGACCTTCATCTCGCCGCGCTCGAGCGCCCGGCGCAGGTCGGCGGCGAGCGCCAGGCGATCGTCGCGCACGCTCTGCATCGTCAGCTTGAACACCTCGACGCGATTGCCGCCCTGGCGCTGGGCGTGCGCCATGGCGATCTCCGCCTTCTTGATCACGTCCTCCCGGCGCTGGTCGGCGGTCTGGTCGTGCAGCGCGACGCCGATCGAGGCGGTGAGGAACAGCTCGCGCTCGGCATGCGTCACCGGCGTCGAGAGGGCGCGGCGAATCATCTCGGCGAACGCCATCACCCGCTCGGCCTCCCGCTCGGAGAGGAGGACGAGGCCGAAGCAATCGCTCGACAGCCGCGCGAGCGTGTCCTGCGGCCGCAGGAGGCGCCCGAGCCGGCGCGCGAGCGTGAGCAGGATCGCGTCCCCGCCCGCCATGCCGACCGCCTCGTTGGTGGCGCGGAAGCGGTCCACGTCGACGAGGATCACCGCCGGGCGCAGAGCCCCGTCCTGCGCGGCGAAGGCGAGCGCGGTCTCGATGCGGTCCTCGAACAATTGCCGGTTCGGCAGGCCGGTGAGGCTGTCGTGCACCGCATCGTGCAGCAGGCGCTCCTCGGAGGTCTTCGAATCGGTGACGTCGGAGAGCGTGCCGATGACGCGAATCACCTCGCCGTCGGTGCCCACCACCGGGCGCGCCTTGAGCCGCAGCCAGTGGAAGGCGCCGCTCTCGCCGCGCAGGCGCACGTCGATGGCGATGCGCCCGCGCTGGCTCTCGATGACCGAATCGAGGGCGGCGCCGTAGCGGTCGCGGTCGAAGGGGTGGATGAGGTCGAGCCAGCCGGAGGCCGGCCCGCCGAGCGCCCCCCGCTTGAGCCCGAGCAGCGTCTCGACCTCCGGGGAGACGTAGACGCGGTCCGAGACGACGTCCCAGTCGAACACGATGTCGCCCGCCCCGGCGAGCGCGAGGGCGCGCCGCTCGGTGTCGCTCACCGATCCGTGCGCGAGCGAGACCCCCGAGAAGGCGTGCTGGACGACGGTGAAGCCGATCAGCATCACGATCAGAACGAGCCCGCCGATGAGCGCCGGCGCCACGAGATCGCTCTGGAGGTGCCCCATCACGGTGAAGCCCGCGGCCGCGACCCAGACGACGAGGAGAAGCCAGGTCGGGATCAGCATCACCGCCCGGTCGTAGCCGTGCGTCGCGAGGTGGAGGACGAGGAGGAAGCCGATGCCCGCGACCGTCGCGAGCGAGATCCGCGCCACGCCCGCCGCGACCGGCGGATCGACCACCGCCAGGCCCACGAGACCGGCGAGGAAGGCGAGCCAGACGAGGGTCACGTGGGCATAGCGCACGTGCCAGCGGTTCAGGTTGAGATAGGCGAACAGGAAGACGAGGAGGGTCGCCGCGAGCACCGCCTCCGCCGCCGCGCGGTAGACGCGCTCTATGTCCTCGGCGAGGGGAAAGACGCGGGCGAAGAAGCCGAAATCGATGCAGGCATAGGCGAGCACCGCCCAGGCGAGCGCCGCCGCCGCCGGGAAGATCAGCGCGCCCTTGACGACGAAGATCACCGTCAGGAACAGGGCCAAGAGGCCGGAGATGCCGATGATGATCCCCTTGTAGAGGGTCAGCCCGTTCTCCTTCTCGCGATAGACCGTCGGCTCGAAGAGATAGACGCGCGGCACCTCGGGCGTGCGCAGCTCGGCGACGAAGGTGACCGTGGTGCCCGGATCGAGCGTCATCAGGAACACGTCCGCGCGCGGATCCTCCACGCGATCGGGCCGGAAGCCCTGGCTCGCGGTGACCGCGGCGATGCGCGAGGAGCCGAGATCGGGCCACATCACCCCCGATCCGGCGAGGCGGAAATGCGGCGCGACGAGGTAGCGGTCGATCTGCTCGTCCGAATCGTTGGTGAGCGCGAAGACGACCCAATCGGGACGCGAGCCCGCCTCGCGCGCGCGCACGGCGATGCGCCGCACGATGCCGTCGGCGCCGGGCGCCGTGGAGATCTGGATGACGTCGCCGTCGGAGCGATAGCGCTCGATCGCGGGGGTCAGGTCCACCGCCGTCGCGTCGCGATGCACCCGCACCGCGTCGACGGCATGAGCGGGGCCCGCGACGCCCAGGAGCGCCGTCCCGATCGCGACGAGGAGCGCGAGAACGAGGAGGCATTGGGCGAGGGCGGTGGAGAAGGCTCGCAACGCTCGGTCACTCTCGATGATTCCGGACGGTCGTTCCGGACACGCGCCCGCGCGCGGCGAACGGAGGTCGTCGGGTCGGCTGAAAGTCGTATCGACCGGCGCGACGCCGTGCAAGGGCGTGCTTCGGGCCGGCCGCGTGATGCGCCGCGATTGAGGCGCTTTCGCGATGAGCGCAGCGCCTTCGAGGGCCGCTCGCGCGGGATCGCGCCTGCGCGCCTCAGCCGTCGATGCCGACCTCGATCAGGAAATTGCTGCCCACCGAGAGCGGCAGCCGCAGGTTCTCCTCGACATGCACGAAATCGGCCTGCGTCTGGCCGGACGGCACGGTCGCGGAGACGCGCCGGACGCGGTTCTCGAAGGTGCGGCTCGGCGTGCGCACGACGATTCGCAGAGGCGCGTCGAAGCGCCCGGCGCTGCCCTGGGGTCCGATCAGCACCCGGCCCTGGACGCCGACGCGGATCTGGTTCGTGCCGTCGGCCAAGGCCACGCATTCGCGGGAGACGTCGACGACCGAGATCTGATGGCGCAGCGCCTGATTCGAGCCCGTCCGCCCGCCGGCATAGGAGCGCGAGGCGGCGCGGCCCTGGATCACCTCGACGCGCGGGCAGGGCGCGTCTTCGAGGGCGACGTCCGGGATGGAGGGCGGGACCGTCGTGCCGCCATAGGCGAAGATGTTCGCCAGCGGATTGCCGCCGCCGTCGCCGCCGGCGGTGGTGCCGCAGCCCGAGAGGGCGAGGATGCACAGAAGGCCCAGGCCGGGACCGAGAATACGTTGCGCAGACACGTCAAACCCCCGAACGCTCGCCGATCTCGCGGCTTCGCCTATGGTGTAGCCCCGTCACGGCAGGGTGTCGAATCCCTGCGCGAATCCCTCGAGCGAGACGGGGATGCCGATGCCCTCCTCGGGCGTCTGGAAGATGATGAACGTCGCCTCCTGCCCCTCGCGCAGGAGCCCGACGAGGCCGTCGTCCATGATCACCTCGGCGACGCAGCCCGTGGGCAGGCAGCGCACGAAGCCCGCCGAGCCGACGTCGGTGTCGTCGATGCGCAGCCCGAGGCCCGCCGGCAGGAGGACGCCGAGCGGCGCGACGACGCGCAGGAGCTTCGCCTCGGTATCGGCGGTCGCGAGCACGATCACGAGGAGCGTGACGTTGGGCCGGTCCTCGGCGGCGACGTTCTGGACGATGGCGCATTGCTCCTCGCGGGCGCCCGGTGGCGTCTCGCAGCGCTGCTGCCAATCCCCGAACACCTCGCGCACGACGCCCTGCGCCGCGGCCGGAGGGGCAGCGACGGCGAGCCCGAGACCGAGCGCGCCGCCCAAGAGGGCGAGGCGTGCGGCCGTTCCCGCCGAGCGCCGCGCGGGGTGCCGAGAAGGGCCGTCGGCAGGGGCGGCTCGTCTGGTGTCGTCAGGCGCCATGGCTGGTTCCCCAGGCGGGGGCCGGAGGGGTCCGGCGCGCCCGCGCGAACGGTGACTTGCAAAAAACCGCATGTGTTGTGCGGCGACCACGTTTCCGACCATTGCGGGGCCGCTTTGTCAAGCAATCCGGTGCGCGGCCGGGTCGCGTTCGGGTCGCAGGCGGCGAAAAAGGCCGCGAGAAAGGCGTTCCGGCGGCCTTTCGGCGGTTATGACGCATCGATCTGCGACTTTCGAGCCGTTGCGCTTCCCTCCGCATTGTGTTTTTGACGTGGATCAAATCGGACGCGCTCGCGAGCCGCCCGCCGAAGTCCCCCACGAACGGGCGCGGCGGCGCGGAGATCGCAACGAGGGAGCTTCGGCATGCGCACGGGTCTTGGGTGGTCGGGATCATCGGTTCGGGGGAGGCTCGCGGCGGCGCTCGGGGGCGCGCTGGCGCTTCCGGCGCTCGGCGGGGCGGCGCTCGCCCAGGTCGGGCAGCCGGCCGATTGGCAGATCTCGATGCAGACGCCGGTGACGCAGACCGCGCAGAACATGTACGAGTTCCACACGGCGCTCGTCTGGGTGATCACGCTGATCACGCTGTTCGTCGGCGGCCTGCTGCTGTGGTGCATCTTCCGCTTCAACGAGGCGAAGAACCCGGTCCCCTCGCGCACCTCGCACAACACGCTCATCGAGGTCGCCTGGACCGTGATCCCGATCCTGATCCTGGTCGGCATCGCGATCCCGTCCTTCCGCATCATGCGCGACCAGCTGGTGATGCCCGAGCCGGAGCTCATCGTGAAGGCGACGGGCCATTCCTGGTACTGGTCCTACGAGTACGAGACTGAGAACGGCTCCTTCGAGTTCATCTCGACCATGCTCGAGGACGACGAGGCGGCCCAGCGCGGCGCGCCGCGGCTCCTCGCCGTCGACGAGCCAATGGTGGTGCCGGTCGGCACGACGGTCCTCGTGCAGGTGACGGCGTCGGACGTGCTGCACGCCTTCGCGCTCCCGTCCTTCGGCCTGAAGATCGACGCGGTGCCCGGGCGCCTCAACGAGACCTGGTTCCGCGCCGAGCGCGAGGGCGTCTATTACGGGCAGTGCTCGGAGCTGTGCGGCGCGCGCCACGCCTTCATGCCGATCGAGATCCGGGTGGTCTCGCAGGACGAGTTCGCGGCCTGGCTGGTCGACGCGGAGACGCGCTTCGCGAACCGCGACGACGGCGTGCGCCTCGCCCGCAACGTCGTCGAGGAGGAGGCCGTCCGCTGAGGGCGGCCCCGTACGCGATCGGGATTCGAGAGGGCGCGACCGCCGGGCCGCGCCGACACGACACAGGTGAAGCTCGAACGGGCGCCGTAGCGCCAAGAGGGTTTTGAGACATGGCAACCGCGACGAACGCGACGCATGCGGAGGCGCACGACCACCCGACGGGCTGGCGGCGCTGGATCTATTCGACGAACCACAAGGACATCGGCACGATGTACCTGATCTTCGCGTTCATCGCGGGTCTGGTCGGCGGCGCCCTGTCCATCGGCATTCGTCTCGAGCTGCAGGACCCGGGTCTGCAGATCTTCACCAATCCGCAGGTCTACAACGTCTTCGTCACCGGCCACGGCCTCATCATGGTGTTCTTCATGGTGATGCCGGCGCTCATCGGCGGGTTCGGCAACTGGTTCGTGCCGATCATGATCGGCGCGCCGGACATGGCCTTCCCGCGGATGAACAACATCTCGTTCTGGCTGACGGTCGCGGCGTTCTGCCTCCTGATCCTGTCGCTGTTCTTCGAGGGCGCTCCCGGCACGCTCGGCTTCGGCGGCGGCTGGACGGTGTATCCGCCGCTCTCGACGCTCGGCCACCCGGGGCCCGCGCTCGACTTCGCGATCCTGTCGCTGCACCTCGCCGGCGCGGCCTCGATCCTCGGCGCGATCAACTTCATCACCACGATCCTGAACATGCGCGCGCCGGGCATGACCCTGCACAAGATGCCGCTGTTCGCGTGGTCGATGCTGGTGACGGCGTTCCTCCTCCTGCTCGCGCTGCCGGTGCTCGCGGGCGCCATCACGATGCTGCTGACCGACCGCAATTTCGGGACGACCTTCTTCGACCCGGCCGGCGGCGGCGATCCGATCCTCTACCAGCACCTGTTCTGGTTCTTCGGCCACCCCGAAGTGTACATCATGATCCTGCCGGCCTTCGGCATCGTGTCGCACATCATCTCGACCTTCTCGAAGAAGCCGATCTTCGGCTATCTCGGCATGGCCTACGCGATGGTGGCGATCGGCGTCGTCGGCTTCGTCGTGTGGGCGCACCACATGTACACGGTCGGCCTCTCGCTGCAGACCCAGGCCTATTTCGTCTTCGCGACGATGGTGATCGCGGTGCCGACGGGCATCAAGATCTTCTCCTGGATCGCGACGATGTGGGGCGGCTCGATCCGCTTCACGGCGGCCATGCAATGGGCGGTGGGCTTCATCTTCCTGTTCACGGTCGGCGGCGTCACCGGTGTCGTGCTCGCCAACGCCTCGATCGACCGCTACATGCACGACACCTATTACGTGGTGGCGCACTTCCACTACGTGCTCTCGCTCGGCGCGGTGTTCATCATCTTCGCCGGCGTCTACTACTGGTTCCCGAAGATGTCCGGCTACGTGATGCCGGAGTGGATCGGCAAGCTCCACTTCTGGATCTCCTTCGTCGGCGCGAACGTGCTCTTCTTCCCGATGCACTTCCTCGGGCTCGCCGGCATGCCGCGCCGCTACGCCGATTATCCGGACGCCTTCGCGGGCTGGAACTTCGTCTCCTCGATGGGCTCGTACATCTTCGGTCTCGGGCTCCTCGTGTTCCTCTACGGCATCTACGTCGCCTACCGCGACAAGGTCGCCGCGGCGGACAATCCGTGGGGCGAGGGTGCGACGACGCTGGAATGGACCCTGTCCTCCCCGCCGCCGTTCCACCAGTTCGAGGAGCTGCCGAAGATCGCGGACACGCGCCACTGAGGCGCCGCACCTTCCGCACGGAGCCGGGCGGCCGCGCGCCGCCCGGCCCCTCCGCCGAGCCGCTCCCGCGATCGGGAGCGGTTGCGCAGAGGGGCCAACTCTCTCGGCCGAGGCCTTCGATCCGACAGGCGCGGGCTCGAGCCCGAGGAACAACGGAACGCGACACCCGATGAACTCGATGACCGACAGCTACGCGTCCGCGACGCGACCGGCAGCCAAGCCGGTCTCCGGGCCTGCGGTCCTGCAGCCGGTGACCGGTTCGCTCGCCGAGCCGGGGGACTACATCGCGCTCCTCAAGCCGCGGGTGATGTTCCTCGTCGTGTTCACGGCGCTCGTCGGCATGGTCGTGGTCGACGCCACCGTCCATCCCGTCGAGGCCTTCGCCGCGCTCCTCGCGATCGCGGTCGGCGCGGGCGCGTCGGGCGCGCTCAACATGTGGTGGGACGCCGACATCGACGCGGTGATGACGCGCACCCACAAGCGGCCGATTCCCGCCGGGCGCGTGACGCCGGGCGAGGCGCTCGCCTTCGGGCTCACGCTGTCGGTCGGCTCGGTCCTGGTGCTCGGCCTCGTCGCCAATTGGTGGGCGGCGGCCTTCCTCGCCTTCACGATCTTCTTCTACGCTGTCGTCTATTCGATGTGGCTCAAGCGCTCGACGCCGCAGAACATCGTCATCGGCGGCGCGGCGGGCGCCTTCCCGCCGATGGTGGCCGATCTCGCGGTGACGGGCTCGCTCGGCATCGAGACGCTCGTCCTGTTCGCGATCATCTTCCTGTGGACGCCGCCGCATTTCTGGGCGCTCGCCCTCGTCAAGTCGGGCGACTACGCCCGCGCCGGGGTGCCGATGCTGCCGAACGTGCGCGGGGCGGACCATACCCGCGTGCAGATCCTCGCCTACACGGCCGTCTTCGTGCCGGTGACCCTGCTCCCGAGCATCCTCGGCTTCGGCGGGCTCGTCTACGCGGTCGTCTCGGTCGTCACGGGCCTGGCGATGGCGGGGCTGACCTGGCGCGTCTACCGCGTGCGCGAGGGGGCGGAGGCGGCCAAGGCCGCGCAGCAATTGTTCGGGTTCACCATCCTGCACCTGTTCATCCTGTTCTCGGTGCTGCTCGCCGAGCACGGGCTCGGGCTCTGGCGCGCCGTGCCGACGATCGCGGGAGCGTGGTGATGGCGCGCGTGCCCGACGACGTCCGAAACGAGCTGCCGGCGGAGGCTCCCGAGGCGTCCGCCGAGGCGCAGGCGCGCGCCGCCTTCGAACGGCGCCGGCGGGCGCGCTCGATCGCGCTCGCGGTCGCGCTCGCCGCGCTCGTGATCCTCTTCTACGTGGTCACCATCACCAAGATGGGGCCGCAGATCCTCGACCGACCCCTCTGAGCGCGACGAGGCCGCCATGAACGAGACGCAGAGCACGAACCGGGCGATCGAAGGCGAGGCCCTGCGCAAGCAGAAGGCCGTGCGCCGCACGGTCGTCACCTGCGTGAGCGTCGTCGCCGGCATGGTCGGCATGGCCTATGCCGCGGTGCCGCTCTACGATCTGTTCTGCCGCGTCACCGGCTTCGGCGGCACGCCGATGATCGGCACCGAGGCGCCGGGCACCGTCCTCGACGAGACGGTGCGGGTCCGCTTCGTGGCGAACACCGCCCGCAATCTCGATTGGCGCTTCTCCGCCGAGGCGCCCTCCATCGAGACGCGGATCGGGGAGACGCAGACGGTCTTCTATTCCGTCACCAACCGGTCCGACGAGGACCAGGTCGGCATGGCGACCTTCAACGTCACCCCGGAGATCGCCGGGCAGTTCTTCGTCAAGCTGCAATGCTTCTGCTTCGAGGAGAACCGCCTCGCGGCCGGCGAGACGATGGATTCGGCGGTGATGTTCTACATCGACCCGGCGATCCTCGATCACCCGGTCGCGCGGGAGATCCGAACGATCACCTTGTCATACACCTACTTCTTGTCCAAGAACGGTGAGCCGGTCGCGGCCGGCGCATCGCTCGACACGGCGGCGAGCGGGACGCCGCCCACCTGAAGACGCGAGAACAAGCCCAGCCGGGTCGCCCCGGCGACAGAGGCACCGGAGAGTGAGAGCCATGGCCGACGCGCACGCCAAGAAGCACGATTACCACCTCGTCGACCCGAGTCCCTGGCCGTTCATCGGATCGGTCAGCGCGTTCGTGCTCGCGGTCGGCTTCATCATGTTCATCCGCGGCATGCCGATCGCCGGCCTGCAGATCGGCGGGCTCGTCTTCGGGCTCGGCCTGATCGGCGTGCTCTACACGATGGCGGCCTGGTGGATCGACGTCGTCAAGGAGGCCCAGCGCGGCGACCACACCCGTGTCGTGCAGCTGCACCACCGCTACGGCATGATCATGTTCATCGCCTCCGAGGTGATGTTCTTCGTCGCCTGGTTCTGGGCCTATTTCGACGTCGCCCTGTTCCCCGAATCGGCGCGCCAGTTCCAGCGCACCGAGGTGACCGGGGGCGTCTGGCCGCCGGCCGGCATCGAGACCTTCGACCCCTGGCACCTGCCGCTCTTCGGCACGCTGATCCTGCTCACCTCCGGCACGACCGTGACCTGGGCGCACCATGCGCTCATCGAGGGCGATCGCCAGTCGGTGAAGTGGGGCCTGTGGCTGACCGTGATCCTCGGCGTGTGCTTTACCATGCTGCAGATCTACGAGTACACCCACGCCTATTTCAGCTTCTCGGGGCACATCTACGGCGCGACCTTCTTCATGGCGACGGGCTTCCACGGGGCGCACGTCATCATCGGGACGATCTTCCTCGCCGTGTGCCTCTACCGCGTCTATCTCGGCCATTTCACGCCCAAGCACCATCTCGGCTTCGAATCGGCCGCCTGGTACTGGCACTTCGTCGACGTGGTCTGGCTGTTCCTGTTCGCGGCGATCTACGTTTGGGGCTATGGCGGCTGACAGACGCCGCGGCGATACCCATATGCAGGGGGCGGCGGTCGACGGGACCGCCGCCCTCTTTCGTTTCAACCCGCCGCGGTCGCGAGGAGCACGCATCTTGGCAGACGAACCCCGCAAGGAGCCGTCCCCGGTCTCCGCCGGCCTCGCCGGGCGCTGTCCCCGGTGCGGCGAAGGGCGCATGTTCGACGGCTATCTCGCCCTCGCCAAACGCTGCGAGCGCTGCGATCTCGATTACGATTTCGCCGATGCGGCGGACGGTCCCGCCGTGTTCGTGATGTTCATCGTCGGCTTCCTCGAGGTCGGGCTCGCCATGTGGCTCGAATTCGCCTACGAGCCGCCGGTGATCGTGCACATCCTCCTGTGGTTTCCGTTGACCGCGATCCTGAGCCTCGCTTTGGTGCGCCCGCTCAAGGGCGTCATGGTCGCGCTGCAATATCACCACCGCGCCGAGGAAGGGCGGCTCGAGCGATGAGGAGTGGGTCCGCATGACGACGACGCGCCTCGACGGCGGCCTGTCCGCGCAGCCGCGCCGCCTGCGCGGGCTGATCATGGCGGCGATCGCCACCGCGATCTCCCTCGCCATCCTGGTCTCGCTCGGCCTCTGGCAGCTCGATCGCCTCGCCTGGAAGGAGGGCGTCATCGCCCGCATCGAGGCGCGCGCCCATGCCGCGCCCGTCGCGCTTCCCCCGCCCGCGCAATGGGCGGCGCTCGATCCCGCCGAATACGAATATCGCCGCGTTCTCGTCGAGGGCCGCTTCCGCCATGCGGACGAGGCGCGCGTGCACGGCCTGATGCCGAGCCGCACGCGCGGCCAGCCCGTGCAGGGCTTCTACCTGATGACGCCGCTCGAGACGGACGAGGGAGCGACGGTCCTCGTCAATCGCGGCTTCGTCCCGACCGAGCTCGTCGCCGAGGCGGACCGGCCTGAGGGGCGCGCGGCGATCGTGGGGCTGATGCGCCCCTCCGAGATCCGCACGGCCTTCGTGCCAGAGAACCGGCCCGAGAGCGACGTCTGGTTCACCCGCGACGTCCCCGCGATCGCGCAGGCGCGCGGCATCGAGGGTGTCGCGCCGTTCTTCGTCGATGCGGTGCTCGACGAGAGCGGGCCGATGTGGCCGCGCGGCGGGGCGAGCGTGCTCGAGCCGTCGAACAACCATCTGCAATACGCGCTCACCTGGTTCTCGCTCGCGGGCGTGCTCGCCGTCGTCTTCCTCGTCTTCGCCGCCCGCGCGCTCTCGGAGCCGCGTCGCTCGAACGGGGCGTGAGCGCGGAGGTCGCGGGGCGCTACCCCCGCGACGTCTTGCGCCATTGAACGAATAGGGAACGTCACCTATCTTGCACGCTCATCCCCCGGCGCGTCCCCCGCGCCGCACCGAGCGGCTCCTCCATGGACGAACGTCTCTCGCGCAAGCTGACCATCCTCGCGGATGCCGCGAAATACGATGCCTCCTGCGCCTCGTCGAGCGCGCCGCGGCGGTCCTCGCGCAAGGACGGGCTCGGCTCCGCGGGCGGCACCGGCATCTGCCACGCCTATACGCCGGACGGGCGCTGCGTCTCGCTCCTCAAGATCCTTCTGACGAATTATTGCCTCTACGATTGCGCCTATTGCATCAACCGCCGCTCCTCTAACGTCGCGCGCGCGCGCTTTTCCGTCGAGGAGGTGGTGCAGCTGACGCTCAGCTTCTACAAGCGCAACTATATCGAGGGCCTGTTCCTCTCATCCGGCATCATCCGCGACGCCGATTACACGATGGAGGAGCTCATCCGCGTGGCGCGCACCTTGCGCGAGACGCATCTCTTCCGCGGCTACATCCATCTCAAGACGATCCCCGAGGCGAGCCCCGCGCTCGTCGAGGAAGCGGGCTTGTGGGCCGACCGGCTCTCGATCAACGTGGAACTGCCCCAGAAGGAGAGCCTCGCCGCGCTCGCGCCCGAGAAGCGCGCCGAGACGATCGAGGGCGCCATGGGCCGCATGGGCGCGCGCATCGCGCAGGCCAAGGCCGAGCGGCGCGGGCCGCGCTACGCGCCGGCCGGGCAGTCGACGCAGATGATCGTCGGCGCCGACGCCGCGACCGACGCGCACGTGCTCGCCCGTTCCAATGCGCTCTACAACGGCTACGGGCTGCGGCGCGTCTATTATTCCGCCTTCTCGCCGATCCCGGAGGCGAGCCGCGTCCTGCCCGTCAAGCCGCCGCCGCTGCAGCGCGAGAACCGGCTCTACCAGGCCGATTGGCTGATGCGCTTCTACGGCTTCTCGGTCGGCGAGATCGTCGAGGCGGCGCCCGCGGGCATGCTCGACCTCGAGATCGACCCGAAGCTCGCCTGGGCGCTCGCCAACCGCGCGCGCTTTCCGGTGGACGTCAACACGGCCGATCGGGAGATGCTCCTGCGCGTGCCGGGGCTCGGCACCAAGGCGGTGGCGAAGATCCTGTCCGCGCGCCGGCACGGGCGGCTGCGGCTCGACGACGTGGCGCGGCTCGCGGGCTCCGTGAAGCGCGCGCGCGCCTTCATCGCCTGCCTCGATCACAATCCCGGCACGCTGCTCGACAGCGCCGATCTGCGCGCGCGGCTCGCGCCGCCGGCGGCTCAGCTCTCGTTGTTCTGATGCGCCGCGTCGTCCTCGCCCCCGGTGCCGACGTGACCGGTTTCCGGCATGCGGCGCGTGCGCTCGTGGCGGAGGGGGTCGCTCCGGAGGCGGTCGCGATCGAGGCGGGGGAGGGGGCCGCGCCCGGCCTGTTCGAGGCGCCGCCGCTCCCCGACGCGCCGCCGCTCGCGCTGCCGCGCGCGGTCGCCGATCTCGTCGCGAGCGTGGGCATGCACCGCGATCCCGAGCGCTGGGATCTCCTTTACGCCCTCGTCTTCCGCGTCGCCTCCGGCGAGCGGCGGCTCGTCGAGAACGCGGCCGACCCGCTCGTCCACCGTCTCCAGCGCATGCGCAAGAATGTGGGGCGCGACATCCACAAGATGCACGCCTTCGTCCGCTTCCGGCAGGCGCACGACGAGGCCGGCGAGCACTTCCTCGCCTGGTTCGAGCCCGAGCATTTCATTCTCGAGGCCGTCGGCCCCTTCTTTCGCGACCGCTTCGGGGCGATGCGCTTCTCGATCCGCACCCCGATCGGCTCGATCGATTGGGACCGCGCCCGCCTCACCTACGGCCCGCCGGGCCGCCGCGAGGACGTGCCGGCGCAGGACGCCTTCGAGGAGGGCTGGCGCACCTATTACGGCGCGACCTTCAACCCCGCCCGCCTCAACACGCAGGCGATGCGCGCCGAGATGCCGAAGAAGTACTGGCGCAATCTCCCCGAGGCGCAGCTCATCCCGAGCCTCGTCCGCAAGGCCTCCTCGCGCGTTGAGGACATGCTGACGAAGGAGCCGACGATGCCGCACAAGCGCGAGCCCAAGGCCGCGCTCGCCCGCCTGGAGACGCGCCTCGCCGAGGGCGAGACGCGCGAGCGTCCCGCCTCGCGCGCGGCGCTCGAGGCGCTGGTGCGCGCCTATGCGCCGCCCGACGGCTTCTCGCCGCGCATGGTGCCGGGGGAGGGGCCGGACGATCCGCTGATCGCCTTCGTCGGCGAGCAGCCGGGCGATCAGGAGGATCTCGCCGGGCGCCCCTTCGTCGGCCCGGCCGGGCAGCTCCTCGACCGCGCGATGCAGGAGGCCGGCATTGACCGGGCGGAGGCCTATCTCACAAACGCCGTCAAGCACTTCAAATACACGCCGCGCGGCAAGCGCCGCATCCACCAGAAGCCGAACGCGGGCGAGGTCGCGCATTATCGCTGGTGGCTGAAGGAGGAGCTCGCCCTCGTGCGCCCGCGCCTCGTCGTGGCGCTCGGCGCGACCGCGCTCCTCGCGCTCTCCGGGCGCGCGGGGCCGCTGCATGCCGCGCGCGGGCCGGCGCGGTTCGAGGGCGCGGACGGCGCGGGCCTGCCCGGCCACGTCACCGTCCACCCCTCCTACCTCCTGCGCCTGCCCGATCCCGACGCCAAGGCCCGCGCCTGGCGCGACTTCGTCGCCGATCTCGCGCAGGCGAACGAGGCCGCGCGCGCGCTCGCGGCGTAGCGTCGTCGCAGCCTGCGGCTCAGGCTTGGGGGATCTCCCCGCTCGTCATTCCGGGGCGCGATAGCGAGCCCGGAACCCAGAACCACGACGGTCCTTCGAGCGCGCATGCGCGCTCGCTCTCCACCTCCAGGCAGTCGATGCGTCGAAGGACGCAGCCTATAGGCTGCTCATCCGACGTCGGGGGTCTGGATTCCGGGTTCGCTTCGCGCCCCGGAATGACGGCGTCGGGGTTCCAGGAGACGGGTTCGCAAGCTCTCAGCCCTGTCCCAGATTGCCGCCTAGTCCTGGCCCAGCTTGCGGCGCATGGCGTCGATGCGCTTCGAGGCCTCCGCCTTGTCGAGCTGCGGGTCGTAGGCGTGCGGGTCGTGGGCCTGCTCGGCGAGCGTCTTGAGATAGGAGGCCTGGGCGCCCGTCATCGGCTCGTGACCGGTGACCCAGTCCTCCGGGTCCTTCTCCTGGTTGTCGGCGGGCGGGCCGAGCTTCGGGTTCTCGACCTCCTGGGGATCGGGATGGGCGCCGCGGGCGGGGCGGGTCATCGAGGGCCTCCGTTCTGTGCTTGTTCTCTCTCCCGCCAACGCCGCCGCAGGGCGCGCGGTTCCGGCGCGTTGCGCCGCCCGCGCCCCGTCTGCTAAAGCTCGCGCACACACCCGCCGGAGGTCGCCCCCAGCGATGCGCGTCGTCCTGATCGACAATTACGACAGCTTCACCTGGAACCTCGTCCATCTGGCGAGCCGGTTCACGCGCGACATCGACGTGGTGCGCAACGACGCGCGCTCGACGCAGGCGATCCTGGACGGCGGCTACGACGCGATCCTGCTCTCGCCGGGCCCGGGCACGCCGGACGAGGCGGGCATCTGCCTCGAGGTGATCGAGAAAGGGGCGGGGCGGGTGCCGATCTTCGGCGTGTGCCTCGGGCTCCAGGCGATCGGCCAGGCCTTCGGCGCCCGCGTCGTGCGCGCGCCTCTCCCGATGCATGGCAAGACGAGCGCGATTCGCCATTCCGGCACCGGCCTCTTCGCCGGCTGCCCGCAGGACCTGGTGACGACGCGCTATCACAGCCTCGTCGTCGACCGCGACACCTTGCCCGACGACCTCGTCGTCGAGGCGCAGAGCGAGGACGGGCTCGTGATGGCCGCCTCTCACCGCACGCTGCCGGTCCAGGGCGTCCAGTTCCACCCCGAGAGCATCCTCACCGAGCACGGCGACACCATCCTCGGCAATTTCTTCGAGACCGCGCGGGCGCATCGGAACGCGTGAGGGTGGCATCCTCCCGGGCCGCCGGGCGGGCCGTGAAGGAAGCACGCGACGCGATTCCGAACGCTCACCGGGCGCGCTTCTCCCGGCGCAGGGTCACCTTGATGCCGCCGCTCTTCTCGGTGAGCGAGATGTCCTCGAGAAAGCCGATCGTGCCGTCCGTGCGCAGCCCGCGCAGCTGGGCCTTGATGCGCGGACCCTCGCGATCCTCGTCGGCGATGTCGAACAGGTAATAGGCGGCGCGGTGGGTGATTGTGCCGCCGCGCGACGACGCGGAGGGGGCGCCGACCACGGGTACCGGCCCGTGCGGCCCCGGGATCGTCGCGACCGAGCCGATATGGTTGTGCCCGTGCAGAACGAGCTCGGCGCCGACGCGGGCGATCATCGTCTCGAACTTGCGCGCGTCGGTGAGATTGCGGCCGGCCGAGGCGCCCGCGACATGGGGCGGGTGGTGGATCATCACGACGCGGATGAGCCCCTCGTCGCGCAAGCCCGCCAGGATCTCCTCCGTCGCCTCCATCTGCCGGCGGCCCATGCGGCCGGACGCCACGAACGGCGCGGTCGGGATCGCCGAGGAGAGGCCGACGAGCGCCACGTGCCCGCGCCGCCGCACGAAGGGGAAGCGCCCGAGCTTGCCCGTGTCGTCCTCCGTCCAGGGTCCGCAGACGGCGAGCAGGCCCGCGAGCGCGCCCTCGATATAGGCGTCGTGATTGCCGGGCACGAAGCTGACGCGGTCCGGCGGCCCCAGCCCTTCGAGGAAGACGCGCGCCGTCGACCATTCCTCGGAGAGCCCGATATTCGACACGTCCCCGGTACAGGCGATATGGTCCGGCGCCTGATCGTGGATGTCGGACACGAGCGCGGCGAGCAGCTCCATGTCGTGCGCCTTGTCGCGGCCACGATGCCAGTTGATGTAGCCGGTCAAGCGCTTGTTCAGCAGCTCGCGCAAGCGCGGCCGCGGCAGAGGTCCCACATGGGGGTCGGTGAGATGAGCGATCCGAAACATCGTCTTCCGGGAACGTGCGAGCCTCGCGCACAGTTCGCCCGGCCCGGACGTCACGTCAACCCGGAGCTATGCCGCACCGACGATTTCGAATCGCCTTCGCCTCAGATCTGAGCGCCCGGCAGGAGCGTCGCGCGCACGCGGCGGTCGGTCAGGTCGACCGCCGGGGACCAGACGAAGCGCGAACGGCCGCGGCGCAGGAGCGAGAGGAAGAGGGCGATCATGGCGGGAACTCACGTGCAAGCGTTGCTTTAAGGGTATATCGGCCGAGATTGTGGCGCCCGCGTGACGCATGGGCCGGCGTGGAACGTAGACGAGACATGCGGTAGATGCATGCGGGAGACGAATGGAGACCCGATGACGAAGCGCGATCCCGACCTGATGCTGCCGAGCCTGCCGCGCGCGCTCGTCCACCTGTTCTGGCGCTTTTCGCGCGGGATGACGCTCGGGGTGCGCGGGGTGGTGCGCGACGAGGACGGGCGCGTCCTCCTCGTGCGGCACACCTACACGCCGGGATGGCATCTGCCCGGCGGCGGCGTCGAGCCCGGCGAGACCGCGCAGGCGGCGCTCCTGCGCGAGCTCGACGAGGAGGCGGGCGTCGCGCCGACGAGCCCGCTCGTCCTGCACGGCGCCTTCTTCAACAAGGCCGTCTCGCGGCGCGACCACGTGCTCGTCTTCCTCGTCGACGACCATGTCCGCGACGACGGGCGACGGCGCGCGCGGGAGATCGCCGAGACGCGCTTCTTCGACCCGCGCGCGCTGCCGGAGGACACCACGCCCGGCACGCGCCGGCGCCTGGCCGAACTGGAGGACGGCGTGCCGATCGCCGCGACCTGGTGACGTTGCGCGCCGTCGCGCGCGCTGCTACATCGGCGCCGACAACAGGGTCACGGGCGCTCGGTCGCGGGCGCCGGAGAGCGGGGGGCGAGGCATGAGGGGCGAGCGGGGTTTCGAGCGACGACGCTGATCGCGTCCGACGCGTGCCGACCCGATCCCGTCCCGCCGCGCGGCCCCCCGGCCCCGGCGCTCCCCTTCCCGCCCCGTAGAGCGGACCCCGCCATGACCGAACTCTCCCTCACCATCCGGCCCGAGGCGCCGGGCGATGCCGATGCGATCGAGCGGCTGCACGAGCGCGCCTTCGGCCCGGGCCGCTTCGCGCGCACGGCCTATCGCCTGCGCGAGGGCGCGCCGCACGATCTCTCCCTCTCCTTCACCGCCAATGTCGGGACGCTGCTCGTCGGCTCGGTGCGGCTCTCGCCGATCTGGGCGGGGCGCGTTCCGGCCCTGGTGCTCGGGCCGTTGACCGTCGAGCCCGCCTTCGAGAATCGCGGCATCGGCGCGGCCCTGATGCGCCGCGCGCTCGAGGCGGCGCGCGCGGCCGGGCATACGCTCGTGCTCCTTGTCGGCGACGCGCCCTATTACGCGCGCTTCGGCTTCTCCCCCGTCCCCCGCGGCCGCCTCGAAATGCCCGGCCCCGTCGACCCGGCCCGCTTCCTCGCCTGCGAGCTGGCGGAGGGCGCGCTCGCGGGCGCGAGCGGGCCGGTGCGGGCACGCGCGGCTTCGCCCGCGGCGTGAGGGCTCACGCCTCGCGCACGTAGCGGCCCGGCGCCGGATCGAGCGGCGGCGAACCGGCCCCTGGCGCGCCGAGGCTCGGCGGCGTCGTCGGCGCGCTCGAATGCGCGCCGAGCCAGTCCGCCCAGGCCGGCCACCAGGAGCCCTCGCGGCTCTCCACGCTCTCGAGCCATTCGGCGGGCGGCAGGTAGGGATCGCTCGCGGCGCGGGTGTGGATGCGGTGGCGGCTCCTCGGCGAGCCGGGGGGCGCGACGATGCCGGCATTGTGCCCGCCCGAGGCGAGGCAGAAGGTCACGTCGGTATCGGTGAGGATGTGCACCTTGAAGGCCGAGCGCCAGGGCGCGACGTGGTCGCGCTCGGTGCCCACCGCGAAGATCGGCGTGCGGATGTCGGTGAGCGCGATCGGCCGCTCGCCGACGCGATAGCGCCCCGTGGCGAGCTCGTTGTCGAGGAAGAGCCGGCGCAGATATTCCGAATGCATCCGGTAGGGCATGCGGGTGGCGTCGGCATTCCAGGCCATCAGGTCGCTCATCGGCGCGCGCGTGCCCATCAGGTAATTGTGCACCGCGTAGGACCAGATGAGGTCGCTCGAGCGCAGGAGCCGGAAGGCGCCGGCCATCTGCTTGGTGTCGAGGAAGCCCTGGTCCCACATCATGTCTTCCAGGAAGTGGACCTGCGCCTCCGAGATGAACAGCGTCAGCTCGCCCGCCTCCGTGAAGTCCTGCTGGGCGGCGAGCAGCGTCGTCGTGGCGAGCCGTCGGTCGCCCTCGCGCGCGAGCGCGGCGGCGGCGATCGACAGGAGCGTGCCGCCGAGGCAATAGCCCGCCGCATGCACCCGCTCCCCCGGCAGGATCGCGCCGACCGCGTCGAGCGCCGCGCGGATGCCGAGGTCGAGATAATCCTGCATGCCGAGGTCGCGGTCCTCGGAGGTCGGGTTCTTCCAGGAGATTACGAACACCGTGAAGCCCTGGTCGCGCAGGTAGCGCACGAGAGAATTTTCCGGCGACAGATCGAGGATGTAGTATTTCATGATCCACGCCGGCACGATCATCACCGGCTCGGGGCGCACGGCGTCGGTCGTCGGCGCGTACTGGATCAGTTCCATCAGCCGGTTGCGATAGACGACCGCGCCCGGCGTCGCGGCGACCGTCTCGCCGACGCGATAGGCCTCCGTGCCGGCGGGCGGCTCGCCGCGCATGGTGCGGCCGGCATCGTCGAGGAAATTGAGCCAGCCGTCGAAGAGGTTGCGCCCGCCGGTCTCGAGGGTGCGGCGCGCGACGACCGGGTTCGTCGCGGGGAAGTTCGACGGCGACGCCATGTCGAGGATCTGGCGCAGCGTGAAGTCGACGACCTCCTCGTGGCGCCGCGAGACGCCCGCGACGCCCGTCGCCGCATTGTGCCACCATTGCTGCTGGAACAGGAACCCCTGGTAGAGCACGTTGTAGGGGAAGGCGCTCCATTCCGGCTCGGAGAAGCGCCGATCCTGCGGCAGGGGCTCGATCATCGGCGGCGCGTCGGCTCCGAATCCGCCGAGCGCGGCGGCTTGCGCGAGCTTCTGGCTCTTGCGCAGGGCCTTGCCCAGGAGCTGCGCCTGCTTGCCCGGCGAGGCGGCGAGGTGCACCGCCCAATCGGCGAAGGCCTGGCCGAGCGCCGCCGGCGAGAGCCCTCCGGTCAGGCGCGCGATGCTCGCGTGGAAGCGGTGGTCGATCGTGTCGGCGAGCCGGTCGAGCGGGTCTGCCGCCGGCTCGTGCCCGCCGGGCAGGAGAGGCGCCGGCGTGCGAGGCGGCGGTCGCGTCGTCTCGTCCGGTTCGTGCCGCGCAAGCGGGATCTTGGTCGCGACGTTCATGAGCTGCCCTCCGGTGCGACCCGAGAAGCGCACGAAAAGAGCCGTGCCGCGTTGCGAAATCGCAAATCGTAGCCGCCTCTCGCAGACGGTTCGGCGCTTTTTCGGCGATCCGCGCGTGCGTCGCGAGCGGCGAAACGATCCGGCCGCGACCGCGTTGAGTCCGCATTCCCAGCCCGAGGACAAGGGTCATCGCCGCGCCGAGCGCGGCCGCCATTCGCGGGGGCGATGAGACGACACGCATGACGACGAGCCGTTTGGCGCTCGCGGCCGCCTCGGCGACCGCGCTCGCGCTCGCTACCGCCCACCATCCCGCACAGGCCTCGCCCCCGCTCGCGGAGCCGATGGCGCATGCCGATCAGAGCGGCATGGCCACGCCCGGCATCTTCCGCTTTCCGGGCCACATGGCCTCGGTCTGGTCGCAGGAGGCCGCCGGGCGCATCGGCCAGGACGCGCCGGTGACATTGCCGCTGATGATCCACGAGCGTGACGCGTTCTTCGAGGACGGCATCTACGTCTGGGACGCCTGGCCGGTGCGCACGCCCGACGGCGCGATCGCCGAGATCGACGGCTGGGTGATCAAGGTCGGCCTCTCCGCCGAATGGCAGGAGGTCGAGGACACCGGCCACGAGTTCTTCACCCTCTCGACCTGGCGCTACTGGTACACCCGCGACGGCGAATGGCGGCCCGGCGGCATCGTCTTCACGCGCGAGGAGGGGCTCGGCTCGCGCCAATGGGCGGGCTCGACCTTCTACGATCCCGACACGCGGCAGATCACCTTCTACTACACCGCCGTCGGCCGGCCCGATGCGCCGAGCCTCGAAGAGGACATGCCCGATCGCCGGATCTCGATCCACAACGAAGCCGCCGGGCGCCCGCTCGTCGAGCAGCGTCTCGCCTCGGTGACGGCCGCCGTCTCGGCGAGCGAGGACGGGATCGCCTTCTCCGATTTCGGCGAGCACCGGATCATCGGCGAGGCCGACGGATTCTGGTACGACACGATCGAGACCTATCTGGCGAGCGACGCCGTCTACGGCTTCCGCGACCCGGAATTCATGCTCGACCCGATGACCGGGCGCGAGCACATCCTGTTCACGGCGAACGGCGCGGGCGTCCCGGGGCCGTACAACGGGGTGGTCGGTCTGATGACGCGCACCGACGACGGCCAATGGCGCCTCGATCCGCCGATCATCGTCTCGATCGGCGTCAATTCGCAGCTCGAGCGCCCGCACGTGATCTATCGCGACGGCGAGGCCTACCTGTTCTTCTCCACGCACGACTTCACCTTCGGGCCCGACGTGCAGGGGCCGCGCGGGCTCTACGGCTTCCATTCGCCGAGCGGGCGGCTCACCGGGCGCTGGGTGCCGCTCAACGAGCACGGCCTCGTCGCCGCCAATCCACGCGAGGCGGAGGGGCAGACCTATTCCTACCTCGTCCTGCCCGACGGACACGTGATGAGCTATCTCAACGAGACCTGGGGCTTCGCGCTCGATCCCGCCTACGAGGAGCGCGAATTCTACGGCGGACCCGGCCCGCTCTTCCGCCTGGGCTTCGACGGCGCGATCGTGACGGTGACGGAAAGCGACAATGCGCGCTGAGCGCGCCGTGCTCCTCGCGCTTGCCGCCGCATCGCTCCACGCGAGCGCGGCGGCTGGGCTCGACCTCGAGGACGGGCGCCTGCGCGTCGAGGGCGGTCTCGTGCCCCCGCTGCCCGTGCACGCGCCCTATCGCGCGCTCGTGCCGGTCGCGGCTGGGGAGGGGACGGCTCTGCGCTTCGACGGCAACTCCACGTGGGGGGAGAGCGAGGGTGCGGTCGCGATCGACCTGTCGGGCGGGCTCACGATCTCCGCCTTCGTCGCGATCGCCTCGCCGCCGGTCGAGACCGCGTCGGTGATCCACCTCGCGGAGGCCGCGGAGGGGCCGCATCTGCGGCTTGCGGTCGGCGAATGGCTGGAACCGGAATTCGTCGTCGGCGATCTGCGCGCGGCGAGCCTCGAGGCGCTGCCGCTCGGCCGCTGGGTGCACCTCGCCGGCATCGTCGACAGGGAGGGCGCGCGGCTCTACGTCGACGGCGCCCTCGTGGCGGAGAGCCCCGGCGCGCCGCCCGAGCGGATCGAGGGCCCCCTCGCGCTCGGCCGCTCGCTCCATGCGGGCGCGCGCGACGTCCACCCCTACGGCGTCTGGAACGGGCTCTTGGCCGGCGTGACCGTCACCGAAGGGGGCGACGAGAGCGCGCTGCCGACGTCGCGTCCGCTCGCGCCGCCCGATCTCTCCGTCCCCGCCGCCTGGCAGGCGGCCGATCCCCTGCGCCCGCGCGTCCACCCGATGCCGCCGATCGGCTGGACCAACGAGCCGCACGCGCTGATCCGCCGCGACGGCCTCTGGCACCTCTACCATCAGGCGAACCCGAACGGCGCCTTCTGGGACCACATCGTCTGGGGGCATCTCGTCTCGGAGGATCTCGCCGCCTGGCAGGCGCGACCGCCCGCGCTCGTGCCCTCGACCGGTTTCGACCGCCGCGGCGTCTGGGTCGGCAATTGGATCCCGCAGACCGAGCCTCCCGTCGCGCTCTATACGGGCGTGAACGGCGAGCGCTCAGGCCTCGGCCGCGCGGTGATGCAGCCGGACGGGCGGCTCGAGCGACGCGACTTCGCCGTGCGCTACGACACTCCGGAAGGTTTCCAGGACATGCGCGATCCCTTCGTCCTGCGGAACGGGGACGGCTATCTCGCGCTGATCGGCTCAGGCACGCTCGCGCACGATGCCCCCCTCGTCCTCGCCTTCGCCTCGCGGGACACTCAGGACTGGACCTTTCTCGGCGAATTCGACACGGGCGGCGTCGAGATGCCGGGGGAGTTCTGGGAATTGCCGGTCTTGCGGCCCTTTGCCGATCGCTGGCTCCTCATGGGCACGCCCGTGCTCGCCGATGCCGAGGCGCGCACGCATTATTGGCTGGGCCGCTTCGACGGCGTCCGCTTCGTCCCCGACGATCCCGCCCCGCACGATTTCGACCTCTTCCGCACCCTCCTCGCACCGAGCCTCGCCGACGACGAGGACGGGCGCACGATCGCGATCGGCATCGTCCCCGATGCCGGCCAGCGGCCGGAAGACCTGCGCCGTGCGGCGGGCTGGGTGCACGCGCTGTCGCTGCCTTTCGCGCTGAGCCTGTGTCCGGAGGATGACGGCCGGCTCTGCGCCGCGCTCCCCGAACCCTTTCGCGGGCGCTTCTCCGCGCCGCGCGCCGCGCTCGCCGACGTCGCGCTCGAGGCCGAGCCGCTCGCGCTCGCGACGAGCGAGGAGCCCGTCCTCGTGACCGGCACGCTCGTCGTCCCCGAGGGCGGGGAGGCGGTTCTCGGGCTTCTCGCGAGCGAGACGAGCGGGGAGGTCACCCGCCTGCGCCTGCGTCCGGCCGAGGGCGTCGTGCGCCTCGACCGCAGCGCCGCCTCGACCGCCCCCTATGCCCACGACGACATCCGCACCGGCGCCGTCTCGCCCGCCGAGCGCGTCGCCTTCGCGGTCCTCGTCGACGGCGGGGCCGTGTCGGGGACGATCGCGGGGCGGCCCTTCGGCGTGATCCTCTATCCGCAGAGCGCGGACGCGCGCGGCCTCACGCTCGCGGGCGACGGCGGGGCGCGGGTGGAGGAGCTGCGCGTCGAGGGCCTGGCAGCCGAGTAGCCGGCCGCCTGATCGGCGCCGCTCACGCGTCTTTGATGGCGGTCGCGCTTGCGCGCGCGCCCTCCGCGGGCTCGCGTCGAGGGCAAGCGCGAGGCGTTCTTCGTTGTCGCGCAGCGCGTCGAGGACACGCCGCGCCGCGGTGACGTCGGTATAGGTCCGCACGCTGCCGCCGTCGGGCAGCGGCACGACGCGCACCTCGACGACAGTGCCGTTGCTGCGGACGCGCGCGTAGGTGCCGGAGCGCCCGTCGAGCCCCGCGCGCTTGACCATCTCGACGAATTCGGCGGTCGCACCGGGAAAGTCGCCGGCGGCGACCTGCCGCTCGACGACCTCGGCGATGTTCGGCCGTTCGGCGAGCATCGCGGAGGGGAGGTCGAGGAGGGTACAGGCGCGCTCGTTGAAGACCTGCACGACGCCGCGCCCGTCGACCATCAGAATGCCCTGGTCGATGTTTTCGAGCGTGGTCTTGAGCCGAGCCTTCCGCTCGGCGAGCTCGGCTCGCTGCGCGTCGACCAGAGCCTCGCTGCGCGCGAGCGTCTCGGCCTCGCGACGCGCTTCGAGGCGCGCCTTGTGGAGACGGATCAGCGCGGTGACCGCCTCCGCCATGTCGCGCAAGGCGACGAGGTCCTCGTCCTCGAAGCGCCGTGGCGCGCTGTCGGCGATGCACAACGTGCCGAGCCGCAGCCCGGGCTCGAGGGCGATCGGCGCGCCGGCATAGGAGCGGATGAAGGGCTCGCCGGTGACGAGCGGGTTGTCGGAAAATCGCGGGTCGCTGCGCGCGTCCTTCACCACGAAGACGTCGTCCTCGAGGATCGCGTGGGCGCAGAAGGAGACCGCCCGCGAGGTCTTCTCGACGTCGACCCCGCACCGCGCCTTGAACCATTGCTCGTTCTCTTCGACGAGCGACACGAGGACGATCGGCACGCCGAACAGATGCCGTGCCGCCCGGCAGATCGCGTCGATGCCCGGGTCGGGACCGGTTCCCACGATCTCGAGCGCGCGCAGGGAGGCGAGCCGGGCCGCCTCCTCTCGGGAGAGGAGAGGACGCATGGCGGTCACGCCTTCTTCGAGCGACGGGGGCGACGGCGTCCGGCGGCCTCGATCGCGATCGGCGCATCCGCCGTCCCGATCCCCCGCAGGCATTGCGTCAGCTTCTCGAGGCTCGTCCGCAGCGCGGCGGCGTCCTCCGCGCCGCCGACGACGCAGGACAGCGACCGCTGGATCTCGGTCGCATCGCGCTCGAGCGCGCGCCCCTTCGGCGTCACGAAGACGCGAACCCGCCGTTCGTCGTCGGGGTCGCGCGCGCGCCGCACGAGCCCGGCCGCCTCCATGCGCTTGAGGAGCGGCGTCAGCGTGCCCGAATCGAGGTCGAGCGGCTCGCCGATGCCGGACACCGTCCGACCGTCCTCCTCCCAGAGCGTCATGAGGACGAGATATTGCGGATAGGTGAGTCCGAGCGGCTCGAGGAGCGGCGTGTAGGCGGCATTGAAGGCGTGGCTCGCCGCGTAGACGGCGAAGCAGAGCTGGTTTTCCAGGCGGACGACGTCGTCCATGGCGCTCGTCTTTCGCATGAGCAGTCCGCGCGGGCCCTGCGCGGGAGGTTCGTTCGAATTTTAATGGCGCAAAATTGAATTGCGCGCAAGCCGATTGTGTGTTTCAACGGATTCGTGGTGCCGCCGCGCCGCTCGCTCCCGCACCCGCCCGCTACGCCGCCCCTTCTCTCCGAGCCTTCCGATGATCTGGAACAATCGCTTCGTGCGCATCGCCGTGGGTCTAGCGCTCCTCGCGACCGCGATCCTGGTGCTCCTGCCCGGCCTGACGGGCCACACCTCTCTCGACGGAACGGTCAACGCCCGCTTCGCCGTCATCAGCGCCCCCATCGAGGGGATCGTCGCCGACACCCCGCCGAAGGTCGGCTCGCGGGTCGCGGACGGCGAGCCGCTCGTCGCCCTCCACAACGACCGCGTCAACCGCGCGATCCTGACCTCGCTCGCGGCCGAGCGCAACACCGCCCTCGAGCGCGTGGCGGCGCTGGAGCGTCAGCGCGGATCGCTCGAGGCCCTGGCGCGCGAGCTGGAGGACCGGGTCGTAGCCTATCGCACCGCGCTCATCGCGGACCTGCGCCAGGAACTCGAGATCCTGCGCGGCGACATGGAGGTCTCGCGGGCGCAGGAGAGCGCCGCGGCGAGCGAGCTCCTGCGCCGGGAGACGCTCGGCACGTCGGGCATCGTCGCCGAGAGCGCGATCGAGCAGGCACGGGCCGCGCAGGTCTTCTCCGGCGGCCGGGTCGAGACCGCGCGGCTCCAGGCCGAGCGGATCGAGAACCGCCTCGTGGCGCTGGAGCAGGGCGTGTTCGTCGGCGACGGACAGAACGACGTGCCCTATTCGCGCCAGCGCCGCGACGAACTCCTCGTCCAGATCGCGGACATCGACCAGCGCATCGCGGAGAACCGCACCCGCGCCGACGAGATCGGGCTGCAGCTCGCGGAGGAGACGCGCCGCGTCGAGACGCTCGCGGACGCGACGGTCGTCTCGCCCTTCGGCGGGGTCGTGTGGCGCAACAACGTCGTCGACGGCTCGAACGTCGTCGTCGGCCAGGAGATGGTCCGCCTCCTCGATTGTCGCGACCTATTCGTCGACATCCTCGTGCCGGAGGTCGATTACGACGTCATCTATCCCGGGCGCTCGGCCGAGGTGCGGCTCCTGGGGCGGGAGTCGACGCTCGATGGGCGCGTCCTCTCGGTGCGCGGCAGCGCGGCGGTCGTCGAGGAGGTCACGCTCGCCGCGACCCCGCCGGCGGGCGTGGGTCGCAACGCGCGCATCCGCGTCGCGCTCGCCGCGTCGGATCTGAACGACGATTTCGACAATTATTGTCAGGTCGGACGCAGCGTCCAGGTCCGGTTCCAGCGTGACGGCCTTCCCCTTCGCCGGTGGTTGCAGAGCCTATGGTTCAGTATCTCGTAGCGCTCGCGCCGACCGCGCTCGTCGTCGCCTTCTTCCTCCTCGGCACGTTCAACTGGTCGCGGCATCGCACCTGGACGCGGGCGCTAACCTGCGTCTTCGTCCTCGCGGTCGCCGGTCGATACCTGTATTGGCGCCTCACCGAGACCGTCCTGCCGCAGCCCGCCGACGGGCTCGGCTTCTACTGGGTCTGGTTCCTGTTCGGAATCGAACTCCTCGCCTTCGTCGACATCGTCCTCTTCCTCGTCGCGATGAGCCGCTTCGTCGATCGCAGCGCGCAGGCCGATGCCCTCGCGCCGGCCTTCTTCGATCGCGACGCGAGCGACCTGCCGAGCGTCGACGTCTTCATCCCGACCTATAACGAGCCGCTCGACGTTCTCGAGCGCACGATCGTGGGGGCGCTCTCGCTCGATTATCCGAAGGAGAAGCTCAAGGTCTACGTGCTCGACGACAAGAGGCGCGACTGGCTGCGGGAGTTCTGCGAGCGCAAGGGCGCGATCCACGTCGTGCGGCCCGACAATTCGCATGCCAAGGCCGGCAACATGAACCACGGCCTCTCCGTCTCGTCGGGAGACTTCATCGCCGTCTTCGACGCGGATTTCGTGCCCTACCGCGCCTTTCTGCGCCGGACGCTGCCCTTCTTCTCCGACGAGACGATCGGGATCGTCCAGACCCCGCAGCACTTCTTCAACGCCGACCCGATCCAAACCAATCTCGGCATCGAGCGGCTGTGGCCGGACGAGCAGCGACTGTTCTTCGACGAGATGGCGCCGAGCCGCGACGCCTGGGACGTGAGCTTCTGTTGCGGCTCCTGCTCGATCGCGCGCCGCAAGGCGCTGGACGCCATCGGCGGCTTTCCGACCGAGTCGATCACGGAGGACCTCCTCACGACGCTCTCCATGCTCAACAAGGGCTACAAGACGCGCTACCTGAACGAGCGCCTCTCGATGGGGCTCGCGGCGGAGACGCTCGAGGGCTATTTCGTCCAGCGCGAGCGCTGGTGCCAGGGCGGCATCCAGACGCTCTACCTCCACAACGGCCCGATCCGCGGGCCGGGCCTGAACCTGTTCCAGCGTCTGATGTTCCTGCCGACCTCCTGGGTCGTGCAATACGTCGTGCGCTTCGCGACGCTCCTCGTGCCGATCGTCTATCTGTGGACGGGGCTCGCGCCGCTCCACTTCACCGACGTCGCCGAGCTCGTCTCCTATCAGTTCCCCGTGCTCGCCGCCTATTTCCTCTTGATGGCCTGGCTCACGCCCACCCGCTATCTGCCGCTCGTCTCGAGCGCGGTCGGCGTCTTCGCAACCTTCCGGATGTTGCCGACGGTGATCTCGAGCCTGGTGCGTCCCTTCGGCAAGCCGTTCAAGGTCACGCCGAAAGGCAGCGGCAACGAGACGGGCCTCTACGACGTCTACAGCTTTACCTGGATCGCGGCGCTGATCGCGCTCACCGCGACGGGGCTCCTCGTCAACATCGTGCCGGAGTTCCAGCGCATCGAGGACGGGCGCTTCTCAGTCGTGGCCTTCTGGTGGGCCGGGCTCAACATCGTCGTGCTCGCCATCGCGGCGCTCGCCTGTTTCGAGCGGCCGCGCCGCCTGCTCGACGCCTTCGCCACCCGCGAATCCGTGATCCTCGACGACGAGATCATCGGCGAGGCGGTGAGCGTCGCGCTCGACAAGATGGTCGTCGCGGTGCCGGTGAAGACCCGCTTCGCCTCGCAGGAGATCGCGGTGCGCATCGCCGACGTGCCGGCCTTCACGGGCGAGATCCGGGCGGTCACCCGGCGCAGGCGACGCCTCGCGCGCGCGCACGACACGCGTCACCATTACCTGCACGTCCACTACGATCTCGAGGGCGAGGCGCGCGACGCCATGATCCGCAAGCTCTATACCGGCGGCTATTCGCAGGACGTGGCGCGGATCGACAAGTCCGCCTTGTCGTGGCGCCTCCTCGGCCGCGCCTTCGGCGCGAACCGCCGTCGCACCGCCTGAGGAAAGCGCCCGGCAAGCTTCACCGCTCGTGATGCCGGCCCCGACGAGAGCCGTGGCGACGGAGGCGGCATCGCTCGGCGTGACCCCGCGTAGGATGGCGACGAGCGGGCGATCCATGATCTTCTCCGACATGCCTGATCCGGTCGATTCAATAAGCGGGCTTGATCGGAAACCAACGAGGCCGCGCGGGATCGAGATAGGCCCCCGCGATCTCCCCGACGCGATAGCGCTCGAGTTTCTCCCGGTCGACCGTTACGCCGAGACCCGGCGCGCGCGGCACCTCGAAACGCCCGTCCTCCAGACGCGGCGCATCGGGCGCGACGTCGTCGGCGAGATAATCGCGCTCGGTGTCGATCGCGAGGCTCATGTTCGGGATCGCTGCGGCGAGGTGGACATAGGCGGCCTGCGAGAGCGCGAGCTCGCCGCCTGAGTGGAGCGTCACCGGTATGCCGACCGATTCGCAGATCGCCGCCTGCTTGACGACCTGCCACAAGCCTCCGGCCTCGTGCGGGTCGAGGAGCACGACGTCGGCTGCGCCGGCGCGGACGATGTTGCCGACGTCGCTCAAGGTGTAGGCGCTCTCGTCGAGCGCGATGGGCGTCGGACCGGCGCGCCTCAGATCCGCGTGGCCTTGGAGATCGTCGAGCTCGAGCGGCTGTTCCACGTAAGCCAGATCGAAGGGCGCGAGCCGGGCGAGCTGACGCCGCGCCGTGCCGGGCGTCCAGGCGCCGTTGACGTCCGCCCGCAGCGGCAGATCGCCGATGGCCCGCCGCGCGGTCTCCACGATGGAGACGTCGCTCGCCTCGTCGACGCCGATCTTGACCTTGAATGTGCTGAAACCGCGTTCCAAGAAATAGTCGATCCGGCGTCGCATCGCATCCGGTCGGGACACGAAGACGTAGGCGCTGGCCTCGACGCGCTCGCGCCAGAGGCCTCCCCACAGCGCGTGGAGGGGGCGTCCGACCTCCTTGCCGAACGCGTCCCAGAGCGCCGTCTCGACGGCCGCGATCGCCATCACGGCGGCGCGTTTGTGATGGTAGTAGCCCGCGCCGAGAACGTGCCGGTGGAAGCGCTCCACGTCGGCCACGTCGTAGCCGGCGACCAGCGGGAGAACCGCGTTGCGCAGGACGGCCGGCACGGCGTCGATGAGCGAGATGCTCTCGCCCCAGCCTTCAATGCCGGCATCGGTCAGAACCCGCACCACGAGCCGCGTGGTGCCCGAGCGGGCGCCGGAGCCCCATTGGATGTCCTCGACGAAGGGCATTCGCACGAGAAACGCCTCGGCTTCGATCACCACACCCATGCCGCATGCCCTCTTGACGTGGAACTGACTTCCACGATATGAAACGAGCAAGCGGCTGAGGTCAAGGCCGCATGAGGGAGCGCGCGATGACCGCCACGCGAGAGAT
This sequence comes from Salinarimonas sp., assembly GCF_046292825.1. Classification (GTDB taxonomy): domain Bacteria; phylum Pseudomonadota; class Alphaproteobacteria; order Rhizobiales; family Beijerinckiaceae; genus Salinarimonas. The sequence goes on from NZ_JBKBQG010000001.1 coordinate 222,706, forward strand.
GCGGGTCTTAGAGCCGACCGACGACGACGGTGCCGCCCGCGGCGTCCCCGGCGCGCAGGCTCTCACCCGCGGCCTCTCCCTCCTCGACCTCGTCGCGGACGCGCCGCAGCCGCTGCGCTTCTCCGAGATCGTCGCCGCGGCGGGCCTGCCGAAGGGTACGGTTCACCGCATGCTCGCCGTCCTCGTCGAGGGGCGCTTCCTGCAATTCGACGAACGCACGCAGACCTATCGGCTCGGCGTGCGCCTCTTCGAGATGGCGCATCGCGTCTGGAACGGGTTCGACCTCAGGGGCGCCGCCGAGCCGGAGCTCGAGCGATTGCGCGATCTGACCGACGAGGCGGTGCGTCTCGCCGTGCTCGACGGCGGCGAGATCCTCTACATCGATCAGCGCGAGGCGCTGCGCACCGTCCGGCTGGCGAACGGCGTCGGCGGGCGCGCCTCGGCTCACGCGGGCTCCGCCGGCAAGGCGATCATCGCCCATCTCGATCCGGCGATGCGCCATCGCCTGCTCGCGACCCTCGAACTCACGCGCCACACGCCCAACACCATCGTCGATCGCGAGGCTTTGGTGCGCGAGCTCGATCTGACCAAGGCGCGCGGCTATGCGATCTCGGTGGAAGAGCAGTCGGAGGGGGTGAATTCCGTCGCGGCCGCGATTCTCGACCATCGCGCCCGGCCGCTCGGCGCCGTCTGCGTTCTCGGCCCCGCCTTCCGCCTGCCGCCCGATCGCCTCCATGCGCTCGGACGCGACGTCCTCGAAGCCGCCCGCCGGGTATCGGGCAATGCAGGGCAGAGCTTCATGTCGCAACATCGTGGACAAGCCCCTCGGCCCCGTGCGCGCCGACGTGCGTTGCGTCCTGCCCGATAGCGCGTTCCTGGGCGAGGGCCCGCATTGGCTCACGGCCGAGCGCAAGCTCCTCTGGGTCGACATCCTCGCCCCGGCGATCCACGTCAGCGATCCGGCGACCGGCAAGTCGACGAGCGTGCGCATGCCCGAACTCGTCAGCGCGGTGGTGCCGCGGGTCCGTGGCGGCTACGTGGCTGCGATGCAGACCGGCTTCAAGGCGGTCGATCTGACGACCGGCGCGTCGACGATGCTCGCGTCGCCGGAGGCGGACCGTCCGGGAAATCGCTTCAACGACGGCAAATGCGATCGGCGCGGCCGCTTCTGGGCCGGCACCCTCGCCATCGACGCCACGCCGGATGCGGGCAGCCTCTACCGCTTCGACGCCGACGGGCGCGTGCATCTCATGGATACCGGGTTCCACGTGTCGAACGGTCTCGGCTGGAGCCCGGACGACCGCCGCTTCTACTTCACCGACAGCGCGCGGCGAACGATCTACGTCTACGATTTCGATCTGGAGAGCGGTGCGATCGCCGATCGACGCGTCTTCGCCGAAATCCCTGAAGGCCATGGCGTTCCGGACGGAATGGCCGTCGATTCGGAGGGGTTCGTCTGGGTCGCGCAATGGGACGGTTGGTGCGTCGTGCGCCACGACCCGGACGGCAAGGTCGACCGCGTCGTCAACCTGCCGGTCCCGCGCCCGACGAGCTGCGCTTTCGGCGGTCCCGACATGACGACGCTCTACGTGACCTCCGCCCGCATCCGCCTGTCGGCCGCGCAGCTCGCCGACAGCCCGCTTTCCGGCAGCGTCTTCGCGATCGAGACCGGCGTCAGGGGCCTGCCCGAGACCGCCTTCGCCGGCTGAGCCCGGACCGGCGCGACGCAAGACGCGGCCGTTCGAGATCAGAGAAGAGAGAAGAGAAAGACCCGAGATCATGGCCCATCTCGCAATCCGATCCGTGACGAAGAGCTTCGGCGACGTTCCCGTCCTGCACGGGATCGATCTCGACGTGGGCGAGGGGGAGTTCGCGGTCTTCGTGGGTCCCTCCGGCTGCGGGAAGTCGACCTTGCTTCGCCTCGTCTGCGGGCTCGACGAGGTTTCGAGCGGGACGATCGCCATCGACGGAGAGGTCGTGAACGACGTTCCGCCGGCCCGCAGGGGGCTCGCGATGGTGTTCCAGTCCTACGCGCTCTATCCGCACATGTCGGTGGCCGAGAACATGGGCTACGCCCTGCGCCTCGCGGGGCGTCCCAAGGCGGAGATCGCCACGCGGGTGAACCAGGCGGCCGAGATCCTGCGCATCGGCCATCTCCTCCATCGCAAGCCGCGCGAGCTTTCGGGCGGGCAACGCCAACGCGTCGCGATCGGCCGGGCCATCGTGCGCGAACCGCGGATCTTCCTCTTCGACGAACCTCTCTCGAACCTCGACGCCGCCCTGCGGGTGGAGATGCGCTTCGAGCTCGCGCGCCTCAAGGAGCGGCTCGGCACGACGACGATCTACGTCACGCACGACCAGACCGAGGCGATGACGCTCGCCGATCGCATCGTCGTGATGCGCGATGGTCGCGTCGAGCAGGTCGGCTCGCCGATCAGCCTGTACCGGGAGCCGGCGAACGTCTTCGTCGCGGGCTTCATCGGCTCGCCGAAGATGAACTTCCTGCCGGCGCGCGTCGTCGGGCGCGCCGACGGGCGCAGCGTCCGTCTCGCCTTGCCGAGCGGCTCGGAGATTTCGGTCTGCGCCTGCACGAGCGCGGACGCCGAGGTGACGGTGGGCGTGCGTCCCGAGCACGTGGCGCTCGCCGAGCCTGGTCGCGCGGGCGGGCTGCCCGGACGGATCGTCATGGTCGAGCAGCTCGGCTCGGACACCTACGTCTATCTCGAGACGCAGGGGCTCGCTCAGCCGCTTCTCGTCCGCGTGCCCGGCGAGCGCTCGGTGCGCATCGGCGAGACCGTCGCGGCGGTCCTGGACGAGCGATTGGTCCATGTCTTCGCCTCCGACGGCGCGAGCCTTCGCCCCTCCGAACGAACCCTCTCGAGCGCAGCCTGAGCCGATGCAGACCACGTCCGCCTTCGCGCGATACCCGAGCCTTGTCGGACGCCCCGTCCTCGTCACGGGCGGAGGGTCGGGCATCGGCGCCTCGCTCGTCGCCCATTTCGCCGAGCAGGGTGCCCGTGTCGCCTTCCTCGAGCGCGATGCGCGGACGGCGGAGGCGACGGCGGGCGACATCGAGGCGGAGACGGGCGTGCGTGTCCGCCATCGCGTGGTCGATCTCGTCGACGTCGCGGCGACCCGCGCCGCGATCGCCGATCTCGCTTCGGAGACGGGCGCCTTCCGGGTGCTCGTCAACAATGCCGGCAACGACGATCGCCACCCCGTGGCGACGATCGAGCCGGATTACTGGGACGAGCGTTTCGCCGTCAATCTCCGTCATCAGTTCTTCGCCGCGCAGGCCGTGGCCGAGCCGATGGCGGCGGCGGGCGGGGGGGCGATCGTCAATCTCGGGTCGATCTCGTGGATGATGGGCGCGGCCGGCCTCGTCGCCTACACGACCGCGAAATCCGCCGTCGCCGGGCTGACCCGCTCCCTCGCGCGCGAGTGGGGCACCAAGGCCATCCGCGTCAATTGCATCGCGCCGGGCTGGGTGCTCACCGAACGACAGGTGACGCGGGCGCAGGCGACTGCGCCCGAGAAGTTCGCCGCCTATCTCGATCAGCAATGCCTCAAGGAACATCTCGCGCCGCCCGACATCGCGCGGATGGCCCTGTGGCTCGCAGCCGACGATTCCCGCCTCGTCACCTCGCAGACCTTCATCGTCGATGCCGGCGTGGTCTGACGGGTAGACGCTGCGGCAAGCAACAGAAGGCCGAACGGCCCGCGACTGGAACGGACAACCGCGCTTCCACGACGGAACGCAACGGAGGAAACGATCATGAAGAGCCTTCTGTCCCGGCGCGCCTTCGGCGTCGCCGCCGCCGCCCTCGTGGCCGCGGGCGCGCTGACCGGCCCCGGGGGGGGGCCCGCCCCCCCGAACGCCGTCAAGAGATGGGCCCAT
>NZ_JBKBQG010000001.1:226613-368270 GCF_046292825.1 Salinarimonas sp.
CCCGACTCAACCCTCCGTCGTAACCTTTAATAATGCGCTTTGGGCCCGCCCCCCCCGGCGGCGCCCCCCCCGCCGCCCTCGTGGCCGCGGGCGCGCTGACCGGCCCCTCGGCGGCGCGCGCCGCCGATATCGAGTTCATGAGCTGGACCTATGCCGAGGAGGCCGGGCGCCCCTCGGTCCAGGCGCTCCTCGACGGCTTCTCGGCGCAGACCGGCATCGCGGTCGAGACGATCGGCTACGCCTGGGGCGACATGCAGCGCAACGTCTGGCTCCGGCAACGCTCCGGCACCCTGCCCGACGTCATCCAGCTCCAGGAGCGTTGGCTTCCCTCCCACGCCAACATGCCCGAGCTCGTCGATCTGAACGAGGTCTTCGGCCGCGAGGCGCTCGAGGCCCGCTTCGCACCCGACGCCCTCGCGCTCGGCCGCATCGGCGATCGCCAGATGGCGCTGCCCTGGATCTCGGGGACGATCGGCATGGTCGCGAACGCGGCCGTCCTCGAAGAAGCCGGAATCGCCGAGATGCCGACGACCGTCGCGGAGTTCAAGGCGGCCCTCGAAGCCGTGCGCGACAAGATCCCGCGCTCCGTGCCCTATGCCATGGCTACCCAGAACAACAGCTCGATCCTCCTCGACTTCATGATTTGGGTGTGGGTCCATGGCGGCAACATCGTCACCGAGGACGGCGAGGTCGTCGTCGACAGCGAGGCGGGCCACGCGGCGCTCTCCTTCATGACGAGCCTCGTACGCGAGCGTCTCGCGGCGCCCGAGGTCGACCGGCCCGATTCCCGCCGCCTCTTCGCGCAGAACGCGGCCGCCTTCTATTTCGACGCGCCCCAGGCGCGAACCCACATCCGCACCTTCTCCGGGCAGGGCGAGGCGATCGACCCGATCGTGCGGCCGATCACGACCCCGGTTCTGGCGCAGGGCGACACCCCGCGCTCGATCCAGTGGGGCCATCTCGTGGCGCTCGCCGGGGCCGACAATGCGAACCCCGATTCCCCCGCGGCGCGCTTCATCGACCATCTCGTGTCCGAGGAACCGCAGACGACCTATCCCATCCAGCAGAGCGTGCTGCCGGTCACCCTCGCGGCGCGCGCGGCGCCGACCGTTCGCGACGACGCGTATCTCTCCGCTTGGGCGGCCGCGACCGGCGAGCCGCTGCGCAACGAGATCGGCATCTGGTCGAACGCGGCCGACATGACGACGATCATCGGCGAGGAGGTGCAGAGCGCGCTCCTCGGGCAGAAGACCCCGGAGGAGGCGATCGCCGCGATGCAGCAGCGCCTCGCGTCCTCCATGGCCCAGCGCGGCTGAGGGCGGTACGATGGCCGGTGCGGCTTTCCCGACGACGACGGCCGGCGCTGCGGCGCCGGTCCTCCGGATCTCGCCGCACGCGGACCCGCGCGGGCTGACCGCCGGGCAGACGCGGGTCGGCCGCCTGCTCCTCATCCCCGCGCTCGTCGCCTTCGGGCTCGTGATCCTCGGCCCCTTCCTGCACGCGCTCGCTCTGTCCCTCTTCAGGGACAATCTCGAGAGCCCGCAGGTCGTCTTCATCGGGCTCGCCAATTTCCGCCGGATCCTGAGCGATCCGGCGGTGATCGGATCCTTCGTCACGACCGCGATCTACGTCTCGACGACGACCGCCTTCACGATGGCGCTCGGGCTCGCCTGGGCGCTGCTGATGCACCAGCCCTTCCCCGGACGGGGCGCTCTGCGCGCTCTGTCGCTCCTGCCTTGGGTGTTGCCGAGCACGGTCTGCGCCTTCGTCTGGGCGTGGATCTTCAACAGCCGCTACGGCGTGCTCAACGCGATCCTGCTCGAGATGGGCCTGATCGACTTCCCCCGCGCCTGGCTATCAACCGCGGGCGGCGCGATGGCGGCGATCGTGATCACGAAGGTCTGGCTCTCGATCCCGCTCTACATGGCCTTCTTCCTCGCGGGCCTGCAGACGCTCGACAAGGAGCAGGTCGAGGCGGCGCGGGTCGACGGGGCCGGCAATTGGGCGGTCCTGCGCGACCACGTCCTGCCGCACCTGCGTCCCGTGGTCCTCGTCGTCGCCGTCCTCGGCATGATCGGCAATCTCCAGCAATTCGACACGATCTACGCCCTGACGGGCGGAGGGCCGGTGCGCGCGACCGCCGTTCTGTCGGTCGAGGTCTACCGGCGCGCGTTCGAGGCGTGGGACATCGGGGTCGCCTCGGCGATCGGCGTCCTGTGGGTCGCGACGATCCTGCCGCCCGCCTACCTCTATCTCCGCCAGCTCCTGAGGAGCACGTGATGTTCGACCTCTCGAGCCGCACCGCCCGTTTCGTGTTCGTCGCCGGACTGGCTCTGATCGGGTTCTTCCTGTTCGCGCCGATCTATTGGCTCGTGGTCTCGGCGCTGAAGCCGAACGCCGAGCTCTACCGGGTCGTCCCGACCGCCTTTCCGGAGACGTTCACGCTCCAGCACTTCGTCACCGCGCTCACCCGCGGCGGCTTGCCCGTCCAGTTGAAGAACAGCCTCGTCAACTCGACCGCGAGCGCGCTCATCAACACCGTGCTCGCCGTCTATGCCGGATGCTCGTTCGCAAAGTATCGCTACGCCGGGCGGCGGGGAATCATGATGGTCATGCTCTCCGCGCAGATGTTCCCCTTCGGCCTCCTCCTGATCAGTCTCTATCCGATGCTGGCGGCGCTCGGCCTGATCGACACGCGATTGGGCCTGATCCTCTCCTACATCGTCTTCTCGCTGCCGGTGAGCATCTACATGCTCTACTCCTACTTCAGCCAGATCCCGAGCGAGCTCATCGAAGCGGGCCGGGCCGACGGCGCGAGCGAGCTGCGCATCCTGCACACGATCGTGTTGCCGGTCTCGGTGCCGGCGCTCGTCACCGTGTTCCTCTACGCCTTCATGTGGTCGTGGAACGATCTCCTCTACGCGATGACGATCGTCGTCTCGGAGAGCCAGCGCACGATCGGTCCCGGTCTGCTCCTGTCCTATCTCAACGAGGTGAATTCCGACTGGGGGGCCGCCATGGCCGCCTCGCTCGTCGCCTCGCTTCCCGTCGTCGTCGCCTTCGCCTTCTTCCAACGCCAATTCGTCGCCGGCGTGACCGCGGGAGCCGTCAAATGAACGTTCTCCGAGGCGTGCTTCCCGTCCTGCCGACGCCGTTCGACGAGACCGGCGCGATCGACGAGCCGGCCTTCCAGCGCCTCGTCGCCTTCGCGCTCGACGCCGGCGCGGACGGAATCGTCTATCCGGGAATGGCGAGCGAGGTCGAGACCCTCTCGGACGCCGAACGCACCGCGCTCGTCGCGGCGCTCGGCAGACGGCTCGAGGGGCGCATCCCCTTCGTCGTCGGCGCGAGCGCTCCCGATCCGGCGAAGGCGGCCGCCCATGCGCGCGCCGGAGCCACGGCCGGAGCCGTGGCCGCCATGGTGATGGCGCCGGCCGCCGCCGGACGGGACGTCGATCGCCACGTCGCCTTCTTCTCCGCCGTCGCGCGCGAGACGAGCCTGCCCCTGATGCTCCAGAACGCGCCGGCACCGAACGGAGCCGGGCTCGCGCCGGAGGCGGTGGTCGCGATCGTGCAGGCGGTGCCGGCGATCCGCTACGTCAAGGAAGAGACCCTTCCCTGCGGCCAGAACGTCGGCGCACTCGTGAAAGCGCATGCGGGGCGGCTCGACGCCGTCTTCGGAGGCGCAGGCGCGCGCTACGTGCTCGAGGAACTCGCGCGCGGCGCGGCCGGGACGATGCCCGCGCTCGAGATCGCCGATTTCCACGTCGCGCTGGTGCGGGCCTATCGGCGCGGCGCCGTCGCGCAGGCGCGGCTCCTCTACCGCGAGAGCCTTCCGCTCCTCCTCGTGCAGGCGATCTTCCGCGTGCGTCTCACCAAGGAGGTGCTCGCAAGGCGCGGGCTTCTCGCCTCGACGGTCGCGCGCGCCGCCGGCCCCGCTCTCGACGACGAAGACCGAGCCGAGATCGCCCGCATCCTCGCCGACCTCTCGCCGCAACTGCCCTGCGGTCCGGTGCTGCCGGCGAAAACCATCCCATCGGAGACGCATCCGTCATGACGCCCGTGGACACCATTCGAACGATCGAGACCTTCATCGTCTCCATTCCGCGCGAGGTGCCCTATCTGGGGCCGCTGCGTCCTGGAGAATCCGTCAATTCCAAAGGCTACGTCGTCCGGCGGGGCAATCGCTCCATCTATCCGACGACGGACATGTCGGTGCTCGTGCGGATCGAGGGCGAGAGCGGCCGGATCGGTTGGGGCGAGACCTACGGCATCGCCGCGCCGCAGGCGGTCAAGGCCATCATCGACGAGCTCCTCGCCCCCACCCTGATCGGCCGCGATCCGGGCCAGCCCGTGGTGATCAACGAGGACCTCTACGATCTCATGCGCGTGCGCGGCTTCTTCGGGGGCTATTACGTCGACGCGCTCGCCGGGATCGACATCGCGATCTGGGACCTGTTCGGCAAGAACGTGGGCCTGCCGCTCGCGACCCTGCTCGGCGGGCGACGCCACGAGCGCCTTCCCGCTTACGTCTCCGGATTGCCGAAGGCGACGCTCACCGAGCGGTGCGACCTCGCCCGCGCCTTCGTCGACAAGGGCTACCGCGCGATCAAGTTCGCGGCCGCGATGTCGGACGACGGCGTCGTGCGCGAGATGGCGGCCCTGCGGGAGGCGGTCGGTCCCGACGTCGATCTCATGGTCGACCTGCATTGGAAATACACGGCGGGCGAGGCGATCCGGCTCATCCGCAAGCTCGAGGCGCACGACCTCTATTTCGCAGAAGCGCCGTGCCAGCCCGAAGATCTCGAAGGGCAGGCGAGCGTGGCGCGCGCCATCGGCGTGCCCCTCGCGCTCGGCGAGGAATGGCGCACGGTCTACGAGTATCGCCCGCGGCTCGAGGCGCGGGCGATGAGCATCGTCCAGCCGGAAATGGGCCATACGGGCGTCACCGCCTTCATGCAAATCGGCCGCATGGCTCAGGCCTTCCACGTCGACGTGATCCCGCACGCCTCGATTTCCTGCGGGATCTTCATGGCGGCTAGTCTGCAGGCCGCCGCCGCGTTGCAGCGCGTGCCCTACCACGAATACCAGCACTCGATCTTCGATCGAAATCTCGTCTACACGACGGGCGAGATGGATTGCGAAGCGGGCTACTACATCTTTCCCGAGGGCCCGGGGATCGGCGTCGAGCCGAGCCCGCGCCTGTTCGATCACGTCGTCGCCGGAGGCTGAACATGAGCCCGCAGACGCGATTCCGGGGCGTCTACCCGGTCCTCTACGCCTTCTTCGACCGTGCGGGGCGCCTCGACGAAGCGGCCATGCGCGCCCAGGTCGAGCATTGCCTCGCGGCTGGAGCGCACGGCATCTGCGTGCTCGGCCTCGTCACCGAAGTGCACAAGATGGACGTCAACGAGCGCCTCGCCCTCGTCGAGACGGTCGGCGGGCTCGTCGACCGGCGCGTGCCCTACGCGGTGACAATCGGAGAGCCGACTGTCGCCGGGCAGATCGCGTTCGCGAGAGCGGCTCGGGCTGCCGGTGCCGATTGGGTGATCCTGCAGCCGCCGGCTGCGCGCGGCTCCGAGGCGGAGATCGTCCGGTTCTTCGGCGCGGTCGCCGACGCCCTCGACTTCCCCGTGGCGGTGCAGAACAACCCGGTCAATCTCGACGTCTCCCTCTCCGTCGCGAGCCTCGTCGCCCTCGCCGAGCGGCACCCGAACGTCGGCCTGCTGAAAGGGGAGGGGGCGGCGGTCGACGTCGCGCGGGTCATCGAGGAGACGGGGGGTCGGCTGTCCGTCTTCGGGGGGCACGGCGGCGTGGAGTTCATGACGCATCTGCGCTCCGGCGGCGCGGGCCTGATCCCGGCACCCGACACGGTCGCCGCGCAGGTGCGCATCTTCGACTTGTTCGAGAGCGGACGCCCCGACGCGATGGAGGAGGCGGAGCGCATCCACCGTGCGATCCTCCCGGTGCCCGTCTTCATGACGCGATCCGTGCCGGGACTGCTCTGCTACGGCAAACGCTTCTTCTCGGAGAAGATCGGCCTCGACGAGCCTGTCGACCGCGCTCCGGCCATGACGCCGACGGCCTTCGGCATCGCGGAAATGCGTCGATTGCTCGCGCATGTGCAGGCGGTGGAGGCCGAAATCCAGGCCATTCCGCGCGCCGCGGAGTGAAGCCCGTGGCCGACCTCGTCTTTCTCGACTGGGGCTCCGCGCGGCTGCGTGCCTGGCGCGTCGATCGCCACGGCGCGATCCTGGAGCGCCGCGAGAGCGAACGGGGCATCCTCGCCGTGCCGGACGCCGCCTTCGTGGAGGCGCTCGTGGCCGAGATCGGCGATTGGGTGCGAGCCGGCACGCGGATTCTCGCGAGCGGCATGATCACGAGCCGTCAGGGCTGGGTCGAGACGGGCTATGTCGACTGCCCCGCGACGCTCGACGCGCTCGGCGGCTCCGTCGTGCGCCGGCACGTGGAGCTCAACGCGACAGGAGCGGTCGAGATTGCGTTCACGCCCGGTCTGCGCACGGCGACGCCGCCTTTCGACGTGATGCGCGGCGAGGAGATCCAATTGCTCGGGCTCGGCGCGGACGGTCTCGTGGTGCTTCCGGGAACCCACTCGAAATGGGCGCAGGTGAAGGCGGGCGCGGTGGCGCGGTTCGCGACGTTTCTCACCGGCGAGTTCCATGCCGTCCTCCTCGCCCATTCGATCATCGGCCGGCTCGCGACGCCGGACGCGACGCCCGATTCCGAGGCGTTCGCTGAGGGGCTCGCCGCAGGCGCGCGCGCCCACGAGGAGGGCGGTCTTGCCCGGGCGGTCTTCGCCGCACGCACGCTCGTCCTCGCCGGGCGATTGGAGCCCGACGGCGTGACCTCCTTCCTCTCCGGGCTCCTCATCGGATCCGAGATCGCGCAGGGGCGGCTCCTCTTCGGCGAGGAGGCGCCGACGATCGTCGCCTCGCCGAGCCTCACGGACGCTTACGCGCTCGGTTTCGCGGCCTTCGGCGTCGAGCCGCGGCGCGCGCCGCCCGACATCGCCGCGCGCGGTCTTTCGAAGATCGCGTCGTCCATCGGCTGGCTCGACGCCGAGAGCGCGTGATCACGCTTGCGGGTCGCGGATGCCGACCGCGATCGTCATCCGATAGGTCGCGATCTCCCCCGGCGCGAGCATGCGCATGCCCGGACGCGCCGCGAGCTCGGGCGAGCCGTTCGCCTCCGCGGCCATGCCTTGCCACGGCTCGATGCACAGGAACGGCGCGCCGGGCTTCGTCCAGATCCCGAGTTGAGGGCTGTCGGGAAAGTCGATCCGCAATCCGGCCTCGCCTTCCGGCCCGAACCAGACGCTGCGCGAGCGCACCTCGTCGAATTGGAGCGATCCCGGCTCGAACAGAGCGTCCTCGAGGGCGAGCGTCCTGCCCTTCAAAGGCGCTTCGGCACGCGAGGGGAGGAGAAGCCCCGTCTCGAGATCCGCGCGGCGGATCGCACCGTCCTCCTGCGCCTCGAAGCGCAGGACGTAGCACGACCGCTCGCGCGGCTCCACCGGCCAAAGGAAGCCCGGATGGTAGCCGAAGCCGAAAGGCATCGTCCGGTCGCCGCGGTTCGCGATGGACGCGGCGAAGACGATGCGCGTCTCCTCGACGGCGACGTCGATGGAGAGGCGGAACGCGAAGGGGTAGGACGCGCGCGTCGCCTCGTCCGCATCGAGAACGAGGCGCGTGGAGCGGTCGTCGAACACCTGCGCATCGAACATGCGATCGCGCGCGAAGCCGTGTGCCGGCATGACGTAGGAGCGTGCGTCGATCGCCACATTCCCGCCGGGGGAGCGACCGACGACCGGAAACAAGAGCGGTGCTCGACGATCCCAGAACGTCGGATCTCCATGCCACAGAAGCGGCCGACCCTCGTATTCCAGGGAGACGAGTTCGGCGCCGCGGCGTGCGATCGCAGCGCGCAGCGAAGCGCTCGACAGGTGTACGATTTCAGGCAATGCGAGGTTCATGCGAAGAGGGCTCCTGACTTCCGCGCTTTACCAGCTTCATTGCCGCGCTTCACGCGAATCTCGCTGCGACGCGTCTTTCGGAATGATGCCGAGGGATCGCGCGAGCGCGATCACGCGACCGGTCACGCCGATCAGAGATCGCCGATCGCCTGAACGAACGCCCTCGCTTCGTCGCCGAACCGCGCGAAGAAGGCGTCGTAGGCCGGTTGCGTCGCCTGGACGAAGGCCTCTCGATCGGGCGTCGTCACCTGCATTCCGGCATCCTTCAGCCTCTGGAGAAGCTCCTCGTCTCTCTGGGCGATGTACGCGAACTGCCAACGCCCGGCTTCTTCCGCCGCCTCGAGCAGGGCGTCGCGATCGGTCTCGGACAGGTTCTGGAGGAACGCTTCCGAGGCGACGATGTAGGCCGAGTTGTAGATGTGTCCCGTGAGCGCGAGATGGCGCTGCACCTCGAACAGCTTACCGTCGTAGATGTTCTGGAGCGGGTTTTCCTGCCCGTCGACCACGCCCTGGCGAAGCGCGGCGTAGAGTTCCGAGAACGGCATCGGCGTCGGGCTCGCGCCGAGCGCGCGAAACGTCTCGATCTGAGCGGGGTTCTCGGGGGTGCGAATCTGCAGCCCGGCGACGTCCGCCGGGGTCTCGATGGGCCGCACGTTGTTGGTGATGTTGCGGAAGCCGTTCTCGACGAAGCCGACGAGGCGCAGGCCGCGCGGCGGCAGGGACGCGGCGAGTTCGGCCACGGCCTCCGATTCCTGGGCGGCGAGGATGTGGTCTCGGTCGCGGAAGAGGAACGGCAGCTCGAGCAGAGCCAGCTTGGGCTCGTAGATCCCCAACACGCCGGTGACCGTCATCTCCAGCGTGCCGAAGGTAAGTTGCTCCTGCATCTCGCGGTCGGAGCCGAGCTGGGCGGACGGGAAGATCTGAACGTCGAAGGCGCCCGGAGCCTTCTCCTCGAGAAGCTCGGCGAAGCGCTCCATGGCCAAATGGAACGAGTGCTGGCTCGAATGGCCGTGTCCGATCTTGAGCGGCGTCTGCGCGAGCGCCGGGGCGCTCAGGAGCGCGATGGTTCCGATCGAGAGAGCGAGGATACTGCAGCTCTTGAACATCGTCGTTTCCTCCCTTGGTTTTCGTGAGGGTCCCGCGGAAGGGACCCGGGGTCTCCGCCGCCGCTCAGTCGAAGAGGAGCGACGGCAGGAAGAGGGTGAGGCTCGGCCAGAACGTGACGGCGAGGAGCGTGATGATCAGCGGGACGAGGAAGGGCAGGATCGCCCGCATCATGCGCTCGACGGGAATGCTCGCCACGTGCGCCGTCACGAACAGGCTCATGCCGACCGGCGGCGTCGCGCAGCCGATCATGAGATTGAGAACCATGACGACCCCGAGATGGACGGGATCCACGCCCATCGACAAGGCCAGAGGGACGAGGAGCGGCGTCATCAGGATCAAGACCGCGCCCGATTCGATCAACGCGCCGAGGATCAGAAGGAGGCCGTTGATCAAGAGGAGGACGATCGCGGGATCGTCGGACACCGACCGGATCGCCTCGACGAAGGCGTCCCCCGATCGCGTCACGACGAGGGCCCACGAGAAGGCGGAGACGTTGGAGATGATGAAGGTCACGATCGCCGTGGTGACCATCGTCTCGACGAGGACCTTCGGCAGATCCCTCAGGCGCAGCGCCCGGTAGACCACGAGCGAGAGGAAGAGGGCGTAAGCGACCGCTACGGCACCCGCTTCGGTCGGAGTGAAGACCCCGCCGATCAACCCGACGAGGATCACCGCCGGCGTCAAGAGAGCGAACGAGGCGCGCAGGAACGAACGGGCGATCTGCAACGGGCTCGAGCGAGGGTCGCGGGGAAAGCCGTGCGTGCGCGACATGAAAGCGATCATTACGCTCAAGGTGACCGCCAGGAGTAGCCCCGGCACCAGCCCGGCCGCGAAGAGCCGGCCGACGGACACCTCGGCGATCGCGCCGTACAGTATCAGCGGGATCGACGGCGGAATGATCGGGCCGATCACCGAGGACGCCGCCGTGACGGCGGCCGAGAACTCGGTCTTGTATCCCGCGTCCCGCATGGCCTTGATTTCGACCGCTCCGATGCCCGCGGCGTCTGCGACGGCCGAGCCCGACATGCCGGCGAAGAGAACGGACGTGCCGACATTCGCGTGGGCGAGCCCGCCCGGAACGTGCCCGATCGCGCTGCGGACGAAGTGGAAGATGCGGTCGGTGATCCCGCCCGCGTTCATGAGGTTGCCGGCGAGCACGAAGAGCGGGATCGCGACGAGCACGAAATTGTCGATGCCGGTCACCATCCGCTGGAACATGATGGCGACGGGGAACGGGCTGAACAGCAGCAACCCCACCGAGATCGCGAGCCCGAGCGCGACCGCGAGCGGCGCCGAGACGAGAACCAGCACCGTGAAGAGGACGATCATCGCGGTGATCACGGCGCCCGTCCTCGTGATCCGGCGGCGAGCTCCGCAGCCGCGCGAACGATCCCGGCCAAGCCATGGAGCACCATGATCGCTCCGGAAACCGGCAGCGCCGCATAGAGCCAAGCCTGGGAGATGCCCAGCGTGGGAAAGCGCGTTACGCTCATGCGTTGCGTGAGCGCCGCGCCGTGCCAGACCATCATCCCGGCGAAGACGAGGAAGGACGCATAGGCGACGAGAAGCCCCAGCGGGTGGAGGCGCGCCGGGAGCCGATCGACGAGGAACGTCACCCGCACGTGCGCCCCCCGTCGCAGAGCGACGGCGGCACCGAGGAAACAGCCCCAGACGAAGGCGAGGCGGGTGAGTTCCATCGCCTCCACCATGGCGATGTGGAACACGTAGCGCGAGAAGACCGCGACCACCAGGAGACCCGCGAGAAATGCCAGAAGAGGGGCGAGAGCCCACTCGGTGACGCGGTTCACGGTCATGCTCAGTCGGTCCAGCGCCTGCGTCATGCCGAGGATCCCGCGAGGAGCCGCTCGTAGGCGGCGACGACGAGAGCCGCGAAGTTGCGGCCGAGCACATCCCGCGCGGCGTCCTCGTCGAACATCCCCGGATCGGCTCGCAGGCGGGGATCGTTGGAATGCGCGCCGTCCGACAATGCCGCGAGGAGGCCGCGCATGCCGCCGAAATTCCAGCTCGGCCGTCCGTAGGGCGCGTCGGAACCGATGGCGAGGCGCCTCCAAGCGGAGGGTCCCGCCGAGCGGTAGGTGACGAGCGCGCTCTCGATGTGGGTGTCGCGCTTGGCGCTGAGCACGTAGAAGATGTTCTCGTGCTCGAGACCGATCCGGCGCGCGCCGAGATAGGTCTCGTCGCCGGCAACGAAATGGGACCCGCCGCCCCCCATGTGCACGCCGATGATCGGGTGAGCGGGGTTGCGCGCGGCCATCGCCGCGAAACCGTCGGGAGGCGTATAGGGGCTGTCGCCGCCGAGATGGAAGGTCGGGATCGCACCGAGCGCGACGATCGCATCGACCGTCTCGCCGACCATCGGATCCGTGATCGGATAGGCGTTCTGGGCCGGGTTCATCTTCACGATCGGGAAGCCGAAATCCTCGACGCAGATGCGCGCGAGCGTGAGCGCGTTGCGCAGGCCGAGCGCTTTCGGGTCGGTCCAGCCGCCGGGTATGATCCGGGTCGGGTTCGCTTCCGCGAACCGCGCGATGTAGCGGTTCGCGGCGAGAAGCCGCTCGAAATTCTCGTTCTCGTCGGCACCGTAGACGGTCACCGCCGGGTTCTGCCAGGCGAGGGCCATGTCGATTCCGGCCTGATCGAGGTCGCGCAGGAGCTCCTCGCCGCCGATCGGCCGACCCTGCCAGTAGTTCGGGTCACGGGCGAGCCTCTCCGCGAGTTCGGGCGAATAGGCGTCCGGATCGCTCGGATGGGTGTCCGCGTCGATCGTGACGCTCTGCTGCACGGCCGCGAGATGCGCCAGACGGCGCTCGACGAGCGTGCGTGCACCCCGCGAAAGCGGCATGCGACTTCTCCTCGGTCACGATCGCGGCACCGTCTCGTGCGCTCGCGATCCTGTTGCGCTCCTCGGGGGACGGTTGCCCCGCGGCCGCTTCGGCGGCTCTCGCGACGATGAAACACGATTGAGTTGGTTGCGCGCAAATGATAAATTCTCCCCGTTCACTTGAGCTGTACTCAGGTATTTCCGATGTCCAAACCGCCGCTGCGGGCGCTTCAGGTCTTCGAGGCGACGGCCCGCCTCGGCAGTGTGACGGAGGCTGCGGCGCAGCTCGGCGTCACGCCCTCTGCGATCAGCCATCAGTTGCGGGCTCTGGAGGATCATCTCGGCGTCCGCCTCTTCCACCGCATGAACCGACGAATCGTGCTGACCGACGCAGGGAGAACGTATGCCGGCCTGCTCGGCCAAGGTTTCGCACGGATCGACCGCGCGACGGACAACCTGCTCAAGGGTGGCGCCGGCGACGTGCTCACGCTCCACTGTCCGCCGAGCTTCGCCCCTGCTTGGCTCGTGCCCCGTCTCCGGCGCTTCGTCGCCGCCCATCCCGACATCGACCTGAGGATCCACGCGACGCCGGAGCCGCCCGCCTTCTTCCGAAGCGACACGGACGTCGAGATCCGCTATGGCGTCGGCGGCTGGCCGGGCCTCGAGACGGTCGAACTCATGCCGGACGTGGTCCTCCCCATGGCGGCACCGCCCCTCGCTGCGCGCCTGCCGGAGCATGCCCGGCCCGACGACATCTTCCGGCTGCCTCTCCTGCATTCCGAACGCACGCTCGTCTCCTGGGACCAGTGGGCGAGCTCATGCGGCTCCGCGACCACGGCGCCGACCGGCGGGCTGCGTTTCGATCGCGCATACCTCGCTCTGCAGGCCGCGGAGGAGGGGCTCGGCGTCGCGCTCGAAACGCAGGTCTTCTCGCGGCCACTCCTCGACAGCGGCAGACTCGTTCCTCTCGTTCCTCCGGACTTCTGGCGCCCGGCAGGAGCTCACTACCTCGTCTTTCCTGCGATCTTCGCGGAGATCCCCAAGGTGAAGCGGTTTCGCGATTGGATCGTCGAGGAGGCCTCCGCGACCGCGCCGGCGCATCCGGAGCCGTGACCGGAAGGGCGGGACGGATCTGCCGGGATCGGCGAGATCGGCTTTGCACGTCCCAAGGAGCCTGTCGGGCGCTCTCGTCGCGCAGGACGACGAGACGAGGAGGCCTGACGCGCATGGGACACGTCTCAGGCGGGTGGGGGGGGCCGAGCGCCTCTGGATGGGAGAGACGAGGCTCGTCCCGCTCTTGCGCCCGTTCGCGAGCGCCTCCTCCACCGAGGAGAGGAGGCCCGCGCCCTCGTCGCGCAGATGGGTGACATAGAAGCCGTGGCCGCGACCGCGCGCGCACAGCCGCACGAGCTCGCTGGCCGGCGCGACGCGCGCCATCGCAGCTGGCGCAACGCCCGATCTCGCCGCCCATCTCGATCTCCGCGACCCGGCCGAGTAGCGTGCCGGGATGGCCTGGGATCCGGTCAGCCGCGCTTGCGCGCACGCACGAGGCGCCCGGCGAGCCAAGTCTTCGCTCCGCCGTAGATCGGCGTCTGTACCAGGACGAGGAGCACGATCGCGCCGATCAGGACGAGGCTGATCGGGCGCGTCAGGAAGGGCGTGAGATCGCCTTGTCCAACCATGAGGGCGCGCCGCAGGTTCTCGTCCGCCATCGGCCCGAGCACCACCCCGATGACGAGCGGCGAGATCGGGTAGTGCATCTCCTGCAGGAAATAGGCGGCGATCCCGACCGCGAGCATCAGGTAGAGGTTCACGATCGACAGGCCGAGCGCGTAGGAGCCGATCACCGCGAGCACGGCGACGACCGGCAGGAACAGGCTCGGCTCGATGCGCAGGAGCTTGACCACCTGACGCGCGAGCAGCATGCCGTTGATCCACATCGCCAGCGCGGCCAGCACCATGATCGCGGCGATCTCGACGAGGAAGGTCGGGCGCTCGATCGAGAGCATCGGGCCCGGCGTCAACCCGTGCAGCATCAGCGCGCCGAGCAGCATCACCGCGGGCGGGCTGCCGGGGATGCCGAGCGTGAGGAGCGGCATCAAGGCGCCGCCGACGCAGGCGTTGTTGGCCGTCTCCGCCGAGATCAGCCCGGCCGGATCGCCCTTGCCGAAATCCTGCGGATTGGCTGCGGTCGCCTTGGCCGTGCCGTAGGAGACCCAGCCGGCGATGTCCTCGCCGACGCCGGGCACGGCGCCGATCCCCACTCCGATGAGCCCCGAGCGGATCACGTGCTTGAGATTGGCGAGAAGCGTCCCGAGGCTCGGCAGGATCCGGCCGAGCTTCTGCATCTCGCGCGCGACCGAGCGCTCACGCAGCCCCTTGACGATCTGGGGTATCGCGAAGGCGCCGATCAGCACCGGCACGACCTCGAGCCCCTGGTCGAGCGCGGGCATGTCGAAGGTGAAGCGCGGGTAGAACATCAGCCGATCGCGGCCGATCGTCGACAGCGCGAGTCCGATGAAGCCGGCGATCCACCCCTTCACGACGAGATCCAGGCTCTGCAGCGTGCCGGCGATCACGATGCCGAACAGCGCGAGCAGGAAGAATTCGTAGGAGGTGAAGCCGAGCGCCACCTCCACGATCAGCGGCGCGAGAACGACGAGGGCCAGCATGCCGACGATCGTCCCGATGAGCGAGGCGGTCGTCGTGAGGCCGAGCGCTCGTCCGCCCTCGCCGCGCAGAGCCATCGGATAGCCGTCCATGGCCGAGGCGGCGGAGGCGGCCGTGCCGGGGATGTTGAGGAGGACCGCCGAATAGGAGCCGCCATAGATCGCGCCGACATACATCGCGATGAGCGCGATGAGCGCGGTCTGGATGTCGAAGGAATAGGTCAGCGTCGCGAGAAGACCCACCCCGAGCGTGGCGGTCAGTCCCGGCAGCGCGCCGAAGGCGATGCCCATCAGGCTCGCGCCGATCAGGAGCGCCCAGTTCGACGGATGCGCGAGAATGCCGGTGATGGCGCCGAAGAAGGCCGCGAACTGGTCGAGGAGCGGCATTGCCTCGGCTCACCTGAACGCGTAGCGCACGCGTTCCATCGCCTCAACGAGGAGCCCCTCGCTCGGCAACGGAACCACGAGGCCGTACTTGAAGACGATCGAGACGAGGAGCGGCACGAGGATCGCGACGCCGAGGCCTTGCCGGAAGCGCGTTCTCGCTTTCGGGGTCGGACCGATCGCGAGCGCGCAGGCGGCGACGAGCACGAGCAACGCGGCGAGCACCGCGCCGTCGCGCCAGAAGGCTTCCGCGGTGCGCGGGCCGATCGGCGGACCCAACCAGGCGAAGACCACGATCGCGCCGACGATGCCGACAAAGCCCACTAGCGCTCGGCGCGCGAGGCGGGGCACGCCGGTATGGTAGATCGCGACGAAGGCGAACAGCGTCGTCGCCGTGGCGATGGGAAAGTCGATCCGCGGAACGAGCGCGACGATGTAGCCGAAGAGGACGGCCGTGACGATCCAGACGTCCGCCGCGCCGCGCGCCGTGGCGAGCAGGGTCGGCACGCGGAGATCCGCGAGCGCCGCCCGAGCTCCGCCGCTCGCAATCGAGACCGCGAGGAGATAGGCCGACAGGAGGATCAGCATGCCGGCGACGATCAGGGGAAACAGAGCCGGCGAGACGTACCAGACGTTCCGCACTCCCGCGAAGCTGCCTTCCAGGGGGTAACCGAGCGCCTCGACGAGCATGCCCGTCGCGAGCGCGATCAGGAGGAGGGCCGTCCAGAAATCGGCCTTGCGGAGCCTGGCGACGGGCGGCTGTTCCACGATCGGCCTCGCGCGGATGCGGTTACGATGAGGACGGGCGAGGGGAGCGCGCGCTGCGCCCCCGCCGGCTCAGTCCCCGTTCGGGCGCGGGATGCCGAGGGTCTCGGGATCGACCGTCGTCGCGCCGAGCTCGTGCAGCGTCCAGGCGAACAGGCTCTCGAGGCGGGCGAATTCCTCGTTGGCCTCCTCGCCGTGCTTGCCGGAAATGCTGTAGTAATTGTCGCGTGCCCAGTTCTGCACCGCCTCCTCCTGGAGCGCCGCCTCGAAGGCTTCCCCGAGCCGGGCCTTGACCTCGTCGGGCGCGTCCGCACGTACCGCGACGCCGATCGATTGCGCGATCGGCAGGTGCTCGTCGAGCTTGGGATAGGCATCGAAGGCCGAGGCGATCTCGCCGACGCCCTCGAGCTCCATCGCATCCGGCGTCATCATCGCGAGCGGACGCAGGCGCCCGGCGCGGATGAGCTGCTGCTGCTCGGCGATCGAGGTGAGCACGACCTGCACCTCGCCCGCCACCGCCGCGTTCTGCGCGGGCGCGGAGCCGTCGTAGGGGATGTAGTTGAAATCCGTGCCCGTGCCGCGCTCGAAGGCGAGCAGGTTGAGATGGTGGATCGAGCCCGCCGCGCTCGCGCCCGCGCGGATCGAGCCCGGCGCCGCGCGCGCCGCCTCGACGAGCTCCTCGAGGTTCTGCCAGGGCGCGTTGGCCGAGACCGAGAGGACGAGCGGCGAACCGCCGAAGATGAAGGGCTGCCAGACGTCGAAGCGCTGGTCCCACCCGCCCTGCACGCCGGCCGTGACGTTCGATTCCGAGATTCCGGCGAGGGTGTAGCCGTCCGTCGGCTGCGAGAACACGTAGCTCATGCCCGCCGAGCCGCCGACGCCGCCCGTGCGATTGACGACGTTGATGCGCACCGGCAGGTGCTTCTGCATCTCCGCCGCGAGCAGGCGGTTGATCGTGTCGGTGCCGCCGCCGGCGCCCCAGACGACGACCGTCGTGATGTCGCGCGTAGGGTAGTCCTGCGCCTGCGCCGCGAAGCCGGCGGCGAGGATGCCCGCGAGGGCGATCGAGACCGTGCGCATCTTCCTTCCTCCCTTTCGATCCCCGGCAGCCCTCTCGCGGGGCTTGATCTGGCGTGGGGATATCGGTATCCATTTATGTATACGTTAGCGCATGGAGCGTCAACAGGATGATCCCGCTCTCGCAGCTCCGCCGGATCGGCTCGGGCCTCGTGCGGCCCGAATGCGTGATCGCGCACGCGAGCGGCGTCTTGCTCTGCGCCGACTGGGCGGGGGAGGGCGGGATCGCGCTCGTCGATCCGACGACGGGCGGCGTTTCGCGGGTCGAGGCGCGCGGCACGAACCGGCCGATGCGCCCGAACGGGATCGCGCTCGAGCCCGGCGGCAGCGTGCTCATGGCCGATCTCGGCGCGGAGAGCGGCGGCGTCTTCCGTCTGCATCCGGACGGCGCGGTCGAGCCCGTCATCGAGACCTTCGAGAGCCGCCCGCTGCCGCCGACGAACTTCGTCCACCGCGACCCGCAGGGCGTGCTCTGGATCACGGTCAGCACGCGGCGAAGCCCGCGCGATCTCGGTTATCGGCCGAATGTCGACGACGGCTTCATCCTCCGCGCGGACGATCGCGACGTGCGCCTCGTCGCGGACGGGCTCGGCTACACGAACGAGTGCCATCTGACCCCGGACGGGCGCCATCTCTACGTCAACGAGACCTTCACGAGACGGCTGTCGCGCTTTCCGCTGCGCGCGGACGGCAGCCTGGGCGAAAAGGAGGTGGTCTGCGAGTTCGGCGAGGGCACCTTCCCCGACGGGCTCACTTTCGATGAACAGGGTGGCGTGTGGATCACGTCCATCGTCAGCAACCGCGTCATCCGCGTCGCCCCCGACGGCAGGACGGATCTGGTCCTCGAGGACGCGGATTCCGACCATCTCGCCGAGG
Source organism: Salinarimonas sp. (assembly GCF_046292825.1). Lineage (GTDB taxonomy): Bacteria > Pseudomonadota > Alphaproteobacteria > Rhizobiales > Beijerinckiaceae > Salinarimonas. The sequence goes on from NZ_JBKBQG010000001.1 coordinate 244,327, forward strand.
TCGAGCGCGCCTGGCGCGAGCATCGACTCGGCCGTCCCCATCTCGACAGGGCGCCCGCGGCCCGGTTGCGCAACGTCTCGAGCCTCGCCTTCGGCGGCCCCGACCTGCGCATCGCCTATCTCGGCTGCCTTCTCGGCGACGCGATCGAAGCCTTCGAGGCGCCGATCCCCGGTGCCCCGCCGCCGCACTGGAACTTCCCCCTCGGAGCGCTCGCCGAGCGCCTGCCGACGCGCCCTCCGGAGACGACGTCATGAACGCGATCCCCTCGACGAGCTTCCACATCGCCGTCATGCCCGGCGACGGCATCGGCCACGAGGTCATGGCGCCGTGCATTGAGGTCGTCGAGGAAGCCGTCCGGCGCGCGGGCAATTTCGCCATGCGCTTCGAATGGCTGGAGGCCGGCGCCGACGCCTATGTGGCGACCGGCAGCGCGATGTCGAAGGCGACCTTCGACGCAGCCGCCCGCGCCGACGCGATCCTCCTCGGCGCCATGGGCCTGCCGCATATCCGCTATCCCGACGGCACCGAGATCGCCCCCCAACTCGATCTGCGCTTCGATCTCGACCTCTATGCCGGCGTGCGCCCGATCAGGACCATTCCCGGGGTCTCGAGCGTCCTGCGCGATCCGCGCGCGGAGAAGATCGACCTCGTGATCATCCGCGAATCGACGGAGGGCCTGTTCGCCTCGCGCGGCCGCGGCACGATCGAGGAGGATCGCGAGGCGCGCGAAACGATGGTGATCACCCGCGGCGTCTGCGAGCGCCTGTTCGACTTCTCGCTGCGCCTCGGGCAGCGGCGGCGGGCGAGCGGGGTCGGGCAGGGGCGGGTGACCTGCGTCGACAAGGCCAACGTGTTCACCTCGTTCGCCTTCTTCCGCAAGATCTTCGACGAGCGCGCCCGCGCCTTCCCCGATCTCTTGGCCGACCACGTCTATATCGACGCGAGCGCCCTGATGCTCGTGCTCAAGCCGTGGGAATTCGACGTGATGGTCACCGAGAACATGTTCGGCGACATCCTCTCCGATCTCGGGGCGGGGCTCGTCGGCGGCATGGGCTACGCGCCCTCGGCGGATGTCGGCGACACGCATGCCGTCTTCCAGCCCTGCCACGGCAGCGCGCCGGACATCGCTGGCCAGGGCAAGGCGAACCCGACCGCGATGTTCCTCTCCGCGGCGATGATGCTCGATTGGCTCGGCGAGCGCCACGAAGTCGCGAGCGCCCGCAAGGCCGCCGCCCTGATCGAGGGCGCGGTCGACGCCGCCTTCGGCACGGGCCGGCTCGTCACCTGCGAGCGCGGCGGCGAGGCGGGGACGAGCGCCGTCGCGCGCGCCGTTCTCGAGGCCATGGCCTTCGTGTCGACGGAGGACCGGCCGTGAGGCGGCTGCGGGTCGCGACGATCGGCGCGGGCTATTTCGCGCGCTTCCACCACGAGGCGTGGGCGCGGCTCGACGACGTCGACCTGGTCGCGATCTGCGATTCCGATCTCGACAAGGCGCGCGCCTCTGCCGCGGCGCACGGCGTCCCGGCCGCGTTCGCGGACGCGCGCGCGATGTGCGACGCGCTCGAGATCGACCTCCTCGACATAGCGACCCCTCCCGCCTCCCACCTCGCGCTCGTGTCGCTCGCCGCCGAGCGGGGCATCGCGGCGATCTGCCAGAAGGCCTTCTGCCGCGATCTCGACGAGGCGCGGGAGGCCACCGCGATCGCGGAGGACGCGGGCATCCTTCTCGTCGTGCACGAGAATTTCCGCTTCCAGCCCTGGCATCGCGAGATCCGCGCGCAGATCGCGGCGGGCGCCGTCGGCCACGTCTACCAGGCCCATTTCCGCATGCGCCCGGGCGACGGGCGCGAGCCGCGGGCTTACCTCGACCGCCAGCCCTATTTTCAGAAGATGGAGCGCTTCCTCGTGCACGAGACGGGTATCCACTTCGTCGACACGTTCCGCTTCCTCTTCGGCGAGATCGTCGCAGTGAGCGCGCGGCTGTCGCGCCTCAATCCGGCGATCGCGGGGGAGGACAGCGGCCTCGTCTCGTTCGATTTCGCGAATGGCACCCGCGCGATCCTCGATGCGAACCGCCTCCTGGACCACCCGGCCGACAACCGACGCCTGACCATGGGGGAGATGCTCGTGGAAGGGGAAGCGAGCACGCTGCGGCTCGACGGCTACGGCCGTCTGTTCCGCCGCGGCTTCGGAGAGAACGAAGAGCGCGAAATCGCCTACCGATGGGAGAATCGCGGCTTTGCGGGCGACAGCGTGTTCTTGCTGCAGAGGCATGTCGTGGACCATATTCTCACCGGCGAGCCGGTGTCCAACCGCGCGCGCGATTATCTCGCGAACCTCGCCGTGGAGGAGGCGATCTACCGCTCCTCTGCCCGCGGCGGGGAGACGATCGGGCTTCCATGACGAAAAGCAGCGCCGCCTCGACCGTGCCTGGTGACGAGCGCGTCTCGCTCACGATGCGCGCCTATTCGGAGATCCGCCGCCGCATCCTCGACAACGAGCTGCCGGCGGGCTCGATCATGCTCGAGCAGGAGCTGGCCCTCCTCCTCGACATGAGCCGCACGCCCGTGCGCGAGGCGATGATCAGGCTCGCCAACGAGGGCATGGTCGAGATCCGCCCGCGCCACGGCATGCGCGTGCTGCCGATCTCGGCGGACGACATGCAGGAGATCTACCAGATCCTCACCGCGCTCGAATCGGACGCCGCCGCGCGGATCGCCGATCGCGGCCTGCCCGCGGACGCGATCTGCGAGCTGAGGACGGCGGTCGCGGCGATGGACGAGGCGCTCGCCCGCGACGACCTCAAGGCCTGGGCGCGCGCGGACGAGAGGTTTCACGCGGTCCTCATCGAGACCTGCGGCAACCGGCGCCTGCGCGACCTCGTGCACCAATTCTGGGACCAGACCTACCGCGTACGCATGGCGACGCTCAGCCTTCGTCCGCGCCCGACCGAATCGAACCGCGACCACCTCGCCCTCGTCGAAGCGATCGAGCGGCGCGACGCCGCCGCGGCCGCGCGCATCCACCGCGAACACCGTGTCCGCGCGGGCGCCATGCTCGTCGACCTCCTGCGCCGGGGGCCGAGCCAATTGTGAGGGGAGAACGCCCGTGTTCGTGATCGTCGTCGATTTCGAGATCGCCAGAGAGAGCGCCGACGCCTTCATGGCGTTGATCCGCGAGAATGCCGAGGCTTCGCTGCGAGACGAACCCGGCTGCCTGCAATTCGACGTCTGCGTCGACGAGAGCGATGCCGCGAGCGTCTTCCTCTACGAGGTCTACGAGGACGAAGCGGCGTTCGAGGCGCATGTCGCGAGCCCGCATTACGCCCGCTTCGCCGCCGCGAGCGGCGAGCACGTGATCGACAAGCGCGTGCGCCGGCTCCTCCGCCGCGTGCCCGCTTGAAGCAGAGGCAGAAGATGACGAATCCGGTTCCTCGCGCCCGCCTCGGCCGGACGGGCCTCACCGTCTCCCGCATCGCGCTCGGCGCGATGATGTTCGGCGGGCGCACAGACGAGGCGGAGGCTGCGCGCATCTTCGACGAGGCGACGGCGGCCGGCGTCGATTTCGTGGACACGGCCGACAATTACAATGCCGGTCGTTCGGAGGAGATCGTCGGGCGGCTCTTGCGCGGGCGTCGGCACGACATCGTTCTCGCGACCAAGCTCGGCAATCCGATGGGTTCCGGCCCCCACGAACGCGGCCTCTCGAGACGCTGGATCCTCGAGGAGACCGAGCGCTCGCTCCGGCGGCTCGGCGTGGAGACCATCGACATCCTCTACCTGCGCAAGGAGGATCACGGCACGCCGCTCGAAGAGACCGTTCGTGCGATCGCCGATCTCGTGCGCGCGCGCAAGGTCCGATATCTCGGGGTCTCGAACCACCGCGCCTGGCGCGTCGCCCGTATCGCGAATCTGTGCGACGAGATGGGCATCGACCGGCCGGCCGTCTGCCAGCTCTACTACCACGCCTTCAACCGGATGGCCGAGATCGAGCTGATCCCGGCATGCACCGCGCTCGGCATCGGCGTCTACGCCTACAGCCCGCTCGCGCGCGGCGTCCTCACCGGCAAATACCGCGCGGGCGGCGAGGCGCCGGCGGACAGCCGTGCGGCGAGCGGCGACAAGCGCATCCTCGAGACCGAGTACCACCCCGCCGCGCTCGCCGCGGCCGAGCGGCTACGCGCCCATTGTGAAGAACGGGGCATCGCGATGGCGGATTTCGCCGCCGCCTGGATACTCGCGAACCCGCAGGTCACGGGTTTGGTCGCTGGGCCGCGGACGCTCGAGCAGTGGCATGCCTATCTGCAGGCGCCGTCCGTTTCGCTCGCGGGGAGCGACGAGGCCTTCGTCGACGCTCTCGTTCCGCCCGGCACCACCGCAATCCCGCACCACATCGACCCGGCCTATGCGCCGGCGGGACGAGCCAGTCCTTGCGATCCTGCGGGCTGACTCTTCCAGGATAGCCGATGCGATACCGGATGTCGTCGACGGCGTGCTCGCCGGCCTCGAGTCGTCAACAAGCACCAGCGAGGGAGCACCAGGGAGGAGGTTGGCCTTGTGCTCGACGAAGCTTCAGCAGGCGGATTCCTCCGGCCAGGCTCAGACGTGGGAAGGGCGCAGGACAGGGCGATCAGTCGGTTCATCTGCAGGCCTCGAGCGGTGGCAATAGACAGTCGAAATGCAACGCCTTGGCCGTAACTTTCGGTCGCCGCGGAACGGAGTCTCCGCGCCGCGGCCGACCGGCTCGGCGTGCCGCGCCCGGCGTCGCCAGAGAGCGGTCGACGTCACGGTTAGCCTGGTGCACGCCGGATTGCGGGAAGGCTCCGGGCGGACCGGAGGACAAGCCGCGGCGTCGAACGGGCGCGGCGCATCGAGCAGAATGTTTAGCTAATCAAGGCCTAGGTTTCTGGTTCTCTAGGCATATTTTTCGAGAAATGCTTGCCGACTGACCTTGCCGGCTAGCTGTGTAAGAGATTGCTCATGTCGACAGGATGGAAAACCATCCGTATAGGCGGCCATACACGGCCCCAGGTCCATTCGCATCGTTGAGACCATCGTCGGACGTTCCCAAACTTCTCCTGTCGGCGCCAACGAAGAGCGAGTCGATTAAGAAATTGCAACTACTCAGTACGTTGAAGAATGAGGAATGGGCGACATAACAAGTCGCGATTCGGTTTCATCGACATCCAACAAGCAGCGGTTCGGACGCGATCTATGTTGTCTTGGATGCCTCGCGCAGATGAGAATGTAGCTGGCGAGAGGAGTCCGGGCGCGATGATTTAGCGAGAGTGCACCCGAGCATCCTCCCGCAGCACTTCGCCCGAGCGAAGGACGTAAAAACGACGCATGAGCGGGTCACCGCCGAGATCGGCTCCCCTCCATGATCTGGGTCGACCAGGGCGCCGAGTTCGTCTCCCGCGATCTGGACCTGTGGGCATATCGGCATGGCGTCGTGCTCGACTTCTCGCGGCCCGGCAAGCCGACCGACAACGCCTTCGCCGATATCTTCAACGGGCGCCTCCGGGCGGAGTGCCTGAACGCCCACTGGTTCATCGGGCTTACGGACGCGCGAGAAAAGTTGGAGGCTTGGCGCAGATACTACAACGAGGAGCGCCCACACCGCGCGATCGGGTACAAGTGCCCGATCACCCCAGTGAGTCCCAACGGCCGATCCGGCTGGCCGTCGGCGTGACCCCCGAGACTCAAACTGCGGGTGCTCCAGCGTTCGGCCACGGATCGGTCGTGTCCCGCTTTATGGTGTAGCTCGACGCTAGCGGAGGCGGCCGTTCGCGCGCTTTCCATTGCGCCGTAGCGGACGGCCGGCTCCGTGGGACGGGTGGTCATCGACGGTTCTGCGGTAGGGTCGGGTTGCGAAGACCAACCTGAACCGAGGACCACCGATGACCGACGAGATGATGGCCCTGCGTGGGCTCGTGGAGAAGACCCCGGACGCCGATATCCTGCGCGAGATGATCGGCTTCGCCGCCGAGCGGTTGATGGAGCTCGAGGTTGGCGCGCTGACGGGTGCCGGCTACGGGGAGAAGAGCGCCGAGCAAATCGTGCAGCGCAACGGCTATCGCGACCGGGACTGGGAGACGCGGGCCGGTACGGTCGAGCTGCGCATCCCGAAGCTGCGCAAGGGCGGCTACTTCCCGGGCTTTCTGGAGCCGCGGCGGATGGCCGAGAAGGCGCTGACGGCCGTGATCCAGGAGGCCTACATCCAGGGCGTCTCGACGCGCTCCGTCGACGATCTGGTCAAGGCGATGGGCATGAGCGGCGTCTCGAAGAGCCAGGTGAGCCGGCTCTGCCAGGAGATCGACGAGCGCGTGAAGGCCTTCCTCGACCGGCCGATCGAGGGCGACTGGCCCTATCTCTGGATCGACGCGACCTACGTCAAGGTGCGCCAGAACGGCCGTATCGTCTCGGTCGCGGTGATCGTGGCGGTCGGCGTCAACACCGATGGCCGACGCGAGGTTTTGGGGATGGACATCGGCCCGTCCGAGGCCGAGACCTTCTGGAAGGACTTCCTGCGCAAGCTCGCCCGGCGCGGCCTTCGCGGCGTGAAGCTCGTGATCTCGGACGCGCACGAAGGCATCAAGGCCGCCGTCTCGAAGGTCCTCACGGCCACCTGGCAAAGGTGCCGCGTCCAATTCGCTGCGCTTCGCTTCGCGGCGCCTTCGGCGTCATGCGCAATCTCCTGGCCCATTCCGGGCGCAGCGGACGGCGCGTCGTGTCCGCCTTCGTCGCGACCGCCTTCGCGCAGGAGGACGCCGCGGCTGCCCATCAGCAATGGCACCGGGTCGCCGACCAGCTCAGACCGAAGGCCCCGAAGCTCGCAGGCCTGATGGACGAGGCCGAGCACGACGTCCTCGCCTACATGGACTTCCCCTTGCGGCACCGGGCCAAGCTGCACTCGACGAACCCCTCGAGCGCCTCAACGGCGAGATCAAGCGCCGGACCGAGGTCGTCGGCATCTTCCCCAACGAGAGTGCGATCACCCGTCTCGTCGGCGCGATCCTCCTCGAGCAGAACGACGAATGGGCCGTCCAGCGCGCCCGGTACATGACGCTGGAAACCATCGCCGGCTTGAGCGATGATCCCGCCGTCAGCCTGCCAGCAATGGAGCCCTGACGAACGATCCGGTCTTGCCCAGGATCGTCCATGGCACCGCGTCAGCTACACCACGCCGCGGGACACGATCCACGGATCAGCACCGTACCTTTTGTTGCACCAAAAAGCTGACGAATAGTTGATGCTGCTGCCAGCGGTTTAGCAGGCAGATACGAGGTTCATCTCGGATGATGCCCGCGGGAGGAGAACGAAAAAGCCCGCCGGGTTCTGGCCGGCGGGCGAGTGCGGGGTTTTCAACAGCACCAAGCCAAGGTGCTTCTGCATTGTAGTTCTGCCCGGTTAATCGCGAGTGAAGTGCGGCGCACTCGGTCGTGCGGCGGTCGAAAATCAAACATCTTGATCTGCATCGCGTTCTTTCGTGCGCAAGGCGTGAGTGTCATTCCTGCGGCGCCCTCTGCGCCTAAGCCCACGCGCGAAAGCGACAGCTGCAACAACGTTCGAAAAAGTGACCGGTGCGGACCGAGCGTCGCCGACGACACGACGAACCTGCCACCTGCCGTTCTTCGGTTTCACAAAGATGTAACTACCCATGTAAAGCCCCGAACAGCTAACGGGGCAAGAACTAGGGCTACCGGCAACGGTTCCTAGGTTGAGCTCTCACATCCGAGTGAGGCGGCCTGGCCCGTCGGTGACCGCGTGGGATCAAGAACGGCGGGCGCGCTTCGTCGGACCGGGACTCCTCTCGCTCGGAGCTAACGCGGCGAAAGTCTTCAGGGCATCGACGGCAGCACCGCGCATCACTGGCGACCCGATCTGGCGGGATGCCGCGAGCGCGGCGATTTCCTCGTGCGTGAGGAGCGCCCCTTCGTCACCTTCGGCACTGGGATTGAAGGCGGGCAACGGAAACTCGAGCATTCGGGCGATCGCCATGAGACGGCAAACGGCGTTTCGATCGGTGCCGTTCTCGTACTTCTGAACCTGCTGGTACGTGACGCCCAGCGCTTTCCCGAAATTGGTTTGCGACAATTCATCCGCTTACGAGCAAGCCGAATGCGACTGCCCAGCTCGGATTCGTCATTCGTCGTTGCACGGTTGCTCATATGCGCCTCCACGGTTGAGCGCTGCTCTTCAATCGATCGAGCGGTAACCGCGAGTGGGAAGCGCCGCATAACGCAGGTTCGGAACATGCCTGTAGATCGGCGACAGGGTCCCGCGCCGATTGGCTTGGGGGCCCAGGTCTAACCACCTTGCCTGCTCATTCCTAAGCAGGAAGCAAGAAGAGTCTTGGGGCACCCCGATCAACAAACAGGAGGGATCCCGGGGCGCGCCAATTCACCCACACGCCATCGGACTTCTCCAGCTCAAGGACGACGTGCGGGTGTTGTAGGCGCACCTCGATCGCGTGGACTCCCGTTCATGCGGGCGTCCTCAATCGACGGAAAAGTCGACGTTCTCGTCGCCGACAGCCCGGCCGGTCTGAAGGCCGTCGGCGGGATCGCCAAGGCGATGACTCGCCGCATCGACGAAGGCGCCGCGCGCATTGTCGGCGACGATCTTGGTCCCGCTCTCAACGAGGTGCCCAATGGCCACGGCGGCGCCCAGGTTGGATGTGGTCGTGCGCGTCGGCGCCGAGTCGTCGACGAAAAAGGGGTGCGACTCCGCGGGGAGCAGATCGACGGCGCGGCCATGAACGTCGGCGATAACGGCAGCTCGCTCGTCGGCATCGAGGCGCACGAATGCGCGGGCCAAAGCGACGAGATCGCAGAGGATCTGGCGATCGGCACCGGGGAGACCGGTGCCTTCAGGGGCATCGAGGAGAGCCCCGGTGACGAAGGCGTCGAGATACTGGCTCTTGGGCATTGCCGTCGTGCACACGTTGCAGGAGTGCGAACGATAGCGCAACCAGATCGCGCCGACACCTGTCGATTTTTACAGTTGACGGTTTGCCGATCTCGTGACGTCCCTCCCGATCCATCCTCGAGCCGCCGCTCGCCCGAAGATGCGCTCGGGGGGCTCGACGACGGCCGCGTTCGTCAGGCGATCCGCGGCGTCTTCTGCAAAGCGATGTCCAGTGCGGCGCGCAACGCTTCCTGCGTGTACGGCTTGGCGAGCCGTGTCACCGAGACAGCGGGCTCGTCCGAGACCTCGGCATAGCCGGATGCCATAATGATGGGGATGCTCGGCCGCATTTCCGCGACCTGCTTCGCAATCTCGAGGCCGTTGAGGCCGGGCATGGCATAGTCCGTGACGACCACGTCGAGCGTTCGTGTCTGGCGGAGAAGGGAGAGCGCTTCCTCTCCCGAGCGCGCCTCCAGGACGACGTGGCCGAGTTCCTCCAGCATGGCCGCGGTGCTCTCGAGAACGAGGGGATCGTCGTCGGCAACGAGGATGATGAGGTGGCGCCTTCCTTGCGGCGCAGCGGCAGAGCGCGACGGCTCCTGCCGGGGCGACGTCGAACTTCGAAAGGCGACGACGTTGGGGGCCTGCTCCGGCGTCGTTTCGGCGACGGGAAGCCAGATCTCCGCCGTCGTTCCCTGCCCCTCGGAGCTTTCGAGCACGAGGCGGCCGCGGGATTGCTCGGCGAGACCGTGCACCATCGACAAGCCCAACCCCGTTCCCTTGCCGACGCCCTTTGTCGTGAAGAACGGCTCTCGGGCCCGAGCGAGCGTCTGCGCGTCCATGCCGACGCCCTCGTCCGAGACGAACACACAGACTTCCGCAGATCCTTCGGTGGTGCCTGGCGCCGCCCGCCCGCCGATGACCACGTTCCCGCCGTTCGGCATCGCGTCGCGCGCGTTCACGGTCAGGTTGAGGATCGCGAGTTCGAGTTGATGCGCATCTACCTTCGCGCTCGGCAGGGACAAGGGGAAGCGCGTCTCGATTCGAATGCCAGGCCCGATGGTGCGCTGGAGCAGCTCCGTCATGCCGTAAACGAGCGCGGCGAGGTTCACGGGTTGCGGCTCGAGATGCTGGCGACGGGCGAAGGCGAGCATCCGGCGCGTCAGCGCGACGCCACGCTCGGCACCCTGCATCGCATTGCCGACGAGGCGCGCGAGGCGGGGATCCGGCGGAAGCCGCTTCTGGAGGAGTTCGAGGCTGCTCGTGATCGCCATGAGGAGATTGTTGAAGTCGTGCGCGACGCCCCCGGTGAGCTGGCCGATCGCCTCCGTCTTCTGCGCCTGGGCGAGCGCCTCGCGGGCACTCTCGAGCTCGCGCTGAGCGCGTTTGGGCTCCGTCACGTCCCGCACGACCTTGGCGAAGCCCACGAGCCGCCCGTCGGGGCCCCGCATGGGATGGACGACGACGCTCGCCTCGAAAGCGGTGCCGTCGCGCATCACCCGCTCGCCCTCCTCCTCGAAGCGGCCCTCTTCGGCTGCAATGCGCAGCTCGCGATCCGCCGCGCCGGCCTCCCGGGCCGCCTGCGTATGGAAGCGCGAGACGTGCGAGCCGATCACCTCCGCCGCCGAGTAGCCCATCACCCGCCGTGCGCTCTGCGGCCAACGTGTCACCCGCCCCTGTGCATCGAGGCCGATGATCACGTAATCGGTCAGGCTCTCGAGCAGGAGATCGAGCCGCTCCTCGCTCTCACGCGCCTGAGCCGCCTCTCGGGCCACGCGCAGCGAGTGATGGCGATCCATCACCGACGCGACGAGCGCGAGGCCGAGGATGAGGAGCGTCGTCGTCGCGATCCAGAGGGCGAGATGCGTGTCCGCGACCGACAGAGAGGCAGTGTGCGCTTCGTGGGCATGGAGTTCGAAATGCGCGCCGGCCATGGCGGCGTAATGCATGCCCGAAATCGCCGCCCCCATGACCATGGCTGCCCCGATGCGCTCGACCGGCCCAGTGTCGCGCGTCACGAGGGAGATCGCGAGCGTCGCCGCGCCGATCGCGATGGCGATCGACAGCACCACCCAGATCTCGTCGTGCGTGAGCTCGGCCGGCAGATGCATCGCGGCCATTCCGAGATAATGCATTCCCGCGATGCTGAGGCCGACGAACAGCCCGCTCGCCAGAAGGCTGAAAGCCCCGAAGCGAGGTCGGCTCGCGAGGGCAAATCCGAGGCCGCAGACGCCGATCGGCAGCGCGAGCGACGCCAACGTGAGGCCGAGGCCGTATCGGATCTCGATTTCCGGCAGGCTGAAGGCGAGCATGCCGACAAAATGCATCGACCAAATGCCGCCGCCCATCGCGAGCGCGGCCGCCGCGAGCCATGCGGCATGGGTGAGGTGGCTCGACGCGCGCGCCCGCGTCGCGAGGTCGAGTGCCGTGTAGGAGGCCGCGACCGCGAGCATGATCGAGAGCGCGACGAGGAGGGGATCGAGGGAGCCGGAAATGGTCATCGGCACGCAGGACCGGAGCACGAGAAGGGCCATACCGTTGCGTCAACCTCGTCTCGGATGCAAGCTTGGCGCTAACCTCGCATACGAGCTCTCGGAGATCGCGAAAGCGAACGCTTCTTCGTAGTCGCAGACTCATGGCCGTGCGCCGGCAAACCAGTCTCTTCGCAGAGCTGGCGACCGACTCGAGAACCGCGCCGAACGACGAGACGGAGGTTGCGCGTACCGATCTCCCCGCAATTACCGCGCCGCGGCGTCGTCCGCGCGCTCTTTGTCGGAGGCGTCGCAATAGGGAACGCAGCTGGATCTCCTCTTCAGCTTCATTATGCCCGGCCACCTCGATGACGTCGATCTCGCGAAGGAGGCGCGGATCCTGCGCCAAGAGCGGGCGTCCGGATCCTCGAGAAGCCTCGCCGGAGGGACATATTGGCGCGCCCGCTGCGCGAGGAGCTCGTCGCCGCGGCGATGATCCGACGACGATAGCGCGCGGCCGGGCCACCTTATGCTCGCTGCCGCACCCCATCCGACCCGATGAAGTCACGTGAGTTCCAGCCGCTAACGAAGTGCGGGACGCGCGTGCCGTTCATCGGGCGGGAGAACAGGTAGCCCTGCCCGAGCCCGCAGTTCCGTTCCCGAAGGAAGTCCGACTGGTATCGCGTCTCGACACCTTCGGCAACGACGCCGATCTTCAGGCTTCGCGCGAGCCGCACGATTCCTTCGGCGATCGCGCCGGCTCGTTCGTTCTCCGGAGCGATCGCCTCGATAAAGCTGCGGTCGATCTTGATCCAGTCGAGCGGAAACTGGTTGAGATGGGTGAGCGAGGCGAAGCCCGTTCCGAAGTCGTCGAGCGCGACGGCGATGCCGGCTCGCCTGAATCGGTCCATCGCCTCCGCGGCCTGCGTCGAGTTCGACCCGAGGAGGACCGATTCCGTCAGCTCGATCTCGAGGCATGACGCGGGGAGCCCCCTTTCGCTCAGCATCGAGATGACCGTCTCCGCATGCCGCGGGTTCGCGAACTCCGCATTCGACACGTTGATGGCGACGCTGCCGAACGGGAGGCCATCGCGCTGCCAGGAGACCATGTCGGCAAGGACGCGCTGGAGCATCCGCTGGCCGAGCGCGACCGAAATCTCGGCATTCTCGAAAGCGGGGGCGAGCTCGCCCGGCGCTCTCGTGCCCCCGCTCGGGTGCACCCAGCGAAGAAGGGCCTCGAAGCCGTATATCTGCCCCGACCAAAGGTCGATCTTGGGCTGGTAAAAGGGAAGGATCCTGTCCTCGTCTAGGGCACGCTGCGCCTCGCGTAGGACCCGCACCCGTTCCTGCGCCGCCTTCGCGAGAGCCGGAGCGAACATCACGGCGCGATTGCGGCCCTCGCGCTTCGCCGCATAGAGAGCGAGGTCGGCCGATCGGGTCAGCTCGGCCGCGGTGCGCCCGTGGTCCGGTCCGAGCGCGATTCCGATGCTCGTCCTGCGGCCGAGGTCGCGGCCTTGATGGATCAAAGGTTCCTTCAGGGTGGCCATGACCTGGCGGGCGACGACTTGCGCTTCCCACTCGCCTCGGACCTCGGGGAGAAGGATCGCGAACTCGTCTCCACCGAGCCGCGCCGCGATTGCCGACGCCGCAAGGCCGGCGCACAAACGCTTCGCCACGTTGGCGAGAAGCCAGTCCCCGATAGGGTGTCCGAGCGTGTCGTTGACGTCCTTGAAGCTGTCGAGATCGAGGAGGAGGAGCGCGAACCTGCGCCCGGCAGATGTACCGACGGCGAGCTCCTCGAGCTTCTCCTGGAAAGCGCGACGGTTCGGCAGGCCCGTTAGAGGATCGTGTCGCGCGAGCCTGTTAAGCTCGCGCTCGGCCTTGGCGCGGGTTGTGACGTCCGCATAGGTGCGGATCGCGCCGCCTTCGGCAAGGTGCACGGTGCGTACCTCGACGACGGTCCCGTTCGGCCGCTCGCGCTCGTAGATCGGCGGCGCGCCGATAACGCTGCGCCGCTTCACGAGCCATTCGGGTGCGTTTTCCTCACCGGTGTCTACCTCGCCGGTGCGCTCCTGGTAATCGGCGAGGATTGAGAAATGCGGGCGTCGTGCGACGAGATCCTCCGGCAGCTCGAGCAGATCGACGAAGCGCTTGTTGTAGACCCGGACCATTTCCTGAGCGTCAACCATCAGGAGGCCTTGGTCCATGTTTTCCAACGTGAGCTGCAGAAGCGCCTCGTTCTCTCGCGCCTCGCGCGCGGCTTCGCGTACATCGTGGACATCAAGCGCGACGCCGATCCAGGAGATAATCGTTGCGTCGTGCAGGACGGGGGCGAGTGTCACGCTGTGCCAACGGTAGGTTCCGTCTCGCCCGCGAAAGCGGGCCTCGAGCTCCTGCGGCGCCGACGTATCGAGCGCCATCTGCCGGGTCGCGAGTGCCGCTCTCCTGTCCTCGGGGTGGAACAAGCCGAACCGATCGTCGACTGTGTCGCCCACGCTCCCGCAATATTCCAGCATTGCGCGATTGCAGTACGTCGTCATCCCCCTCCTGTCGGCGATCCAAACCTTCTGCGGAATCGCATCTGTGAGGGTGGTATAGTGGCTCTCGCGGTAACGCGCCGCGGCCTCGGCTGCTCGACGTGTGCTGACGTCGTTGATGGTGACCACCGCACTTCCGTCGTCCGTACGGAACGCGCGGACGGCCAGGGTGCGCCCCTCGTCGGTGGTATGCTCTAAAGTGACGTCGGACGCGCTCGCGGGAATTAGCTCGAGAAGGCGGCGAAGCTCGCTCTTTGCCGGTGCCGTTTGCAGGGGAGAAAGCAGAGGCGCCGTCGACGCCGTCTTCATCTCCTGGAGACCGAGCAGAGAGGCCGCCTCTCGGTTGACGATCTGGAGATTTCGGTCGGGATCGAGCATGAGGAAGCCCGTTTCGACCGCATCCAAGCTCGTCCAAAAGAGATGGGCCACGAGCCGCAGGTCGAGCTCGCGCATGACGGCCCGCGCGAGCGCCAGAAGAGCGCGCTGCTGATCGTCGCTCAACCCGTCAGGGCGCGGCTCACGGTCTAGGACGCAGATGGTGCCCAGAGGGAGGCCGGCCTGCGTCTTGAGCAGAGCTCCGCCGTAGAAGCGCAGCCCCGCCGCTCCCAGCACCAGCGGATTGGCCGCGAAGCGCGGATCCGATCTCGTGTCGGGGACGACGAAGAGACTCTGCTCGAGGAGTGCATGCTTGCAGATCGAGATGTCGAGGTCCGTCTCGCGGATGCCAAGCCCCACCTCGGCCTTGAACCATTGCCGCTGGCGGTCGATGAAGTTGACGACGGCGATCGGCGCCGCGCAGATCTGCGCCGCCATTCTCGCTAGATCGTCGAATGCCGGGTCCGGATCCGTGTCGAGGATGCGATAGTGCCGAAGCGCCGCGAGGCGAGCCTCCTCGGTCCAAGTTGCGCCCCGCCCTACACACGAATTCTTGCTTGTCGAGCCGCCCATCGCTCTTTTCCTTGGAACGAGAGGTATATTCCTATTGATTGCGCCTCGCTTAGTATCGACCGTCGTTCGAATACCTGAAGATCTCGTGAACGGCTCTGGCCGAAAGCGGCGCCGGGCCTCGCTTTTCGCCCTGCTCGCCGTTCTGTTCCACGCCATTTTGGCCGTACAACTCGTGCTGGCAGTGATGGCGCGCACGCCGCTGCCGGGCCGGACGATCTTTGTGCTCAACCTCGCCTTCGCCCTGCCGCTCCTTTCCCTCACCGCGTTCTTGTTGTGGCGCGCCGTTCCCGTTGGCGATCTCCTGGCGATCCAGATGTGATGAACGCGACGGTGCTCGGCATCTGGATGTGCCCGGACACCCTCTACGCTTGGCTCGCCTTCGAGGGACTGTTCCTGCCCTTCGATCTCGGCTCAATGCGCCGATAGGGTTCGGACCCGCCGCGCTCGTCATACCGTTCTGGCGCGGACTTGAGGTGGGCGAACGTTTCGAGGCGATGGGCAGACGGCGTGCGCGAGCGCAGGACCGCTCGACGCGGCTTCCGCGCCGCGGCTGTTGAAAGGCGGCGCCGAACAACCCAAGCTGCTAAAAGGAGTTCAGCTTGTTGTCGGCTTTGAGCGGATTGCGGTCTTCTGGGTTAGCCGGTGCGGTCGCGACGCGCCCTTACGTCGCATACGTGTGTGCAGCGCGGCGCTCGTATCGGCTATGAACGCTGGCAGACACCGCGCCGCAGAGAGGGCAATGCGCTTCCCTCGAGGGGCTTCGCGCCCGGACGGCGACCGCCGCGTCCGCAACGGCGACCTCCTCGACGACAAGTCCCGCGAGCGATGCTGCTCGTCCGAATCGAATCCGCCGCATGGTAGCGCCTCCCCTCAAAGCGCTGCCGTTGGAATCCCAAATTGCACCGAGATCGAGTCAGAGCGCCGATTGGACGCCGGTTGACAACGCCGTCGTCGGGTGCACGGAGTATCTGTGCGTGGAGGCGCTGCCAGGCGGGCTGATCGAACTGACGAGCTGTTCGCACGAGGTACTGTGCATGGATCACCGGAGGGTGGGAACGTGGTCTGGCCCAACGGCGACGATCCCGAGAACGACGGCCACGCCAGTACGCTCCCGATAAACGTCGACAGCAAGGTGGTAGCCGGGCGCGACGGCGACTTCCTGATCGGCGAGGCGCTCCACCCGCATAGCGACGACGCGGCGATTCGCGTCGGGAAGGGGGATGTGGCGAGGGCGCCGTTCTGGGCGCGCGATAACCGAGTACGGCTGGGCGGAGAAGCCCGGCTTTGCGGAAGCTTGGCGCAAGGTCGCAGAGGTGATCCGTCCGGCGTGATCGGACGTCGACGGGCAATAAGCTGCTCAGCGGCACCGACTCGCGATTCTTTGGATCGAATCGCGCTTTCTCGAAAACGACTCGCTCCCAATTTGGTGCGACAATCTGGAAAGAATGTGGTGGGCCCGGCCAGATTCGAACTGGCAACCAGACCGTTATGAGCGGCCGGCTCTAACCGTTGAGCTACGGGCCCCCGTGTGCTCGTCAGGGTTTCGTCTACACGAGGAAGCCTCGTTCGTCATGCAAAAATTGTCGTTCACTCCCGACGGAACGGACCCAATACGAAACCATTGGAAAACGCATGTTCGCGGTTGGCAGGTCAAACTGCCTTTCGCTTCGGGCGATCCGCTGTGCCCCCTCCCCCATCACTCATCCAGCCGAAAGCATTGCAGAGCCTCGGCTGATCCGTGCCCGAACACGGACTACCCGCAGCTGGAGTTTCGAGGGTCACGCCGACGGCCGGCCGGATCGGCCGTCGGGGTTCATGAGGGTGATCGGACACTTGTACCCGATCGCGCCGCGTGGGCGCTCCTCGTTGTAACATCTGCGCCAAGCGTCCAACTTCTCTCGCGCGTCCGCAAGCCCGGTGAACCAGCGGGCGTTCAGGCACTCCGCCCAAAAGCTTCTTTTGAAGGCCTCGGTGAAGTCGTTGTCCGTCGGTTTGCCGGGCTGCGAGTAGTCGAGCACGACGCCACCCCAATAGGCCCACGGGTCCTGATCGCGAGAGACGAACTCGGCGCAGACACGCTCTCGCGTCGCCACGATGTCCTCCTCTCGGTAGCTGTGCCGAGGTTCGACCACCGGCGTATAGCGCGAGAAGAGATCCACGACGGTGAGGATGCGGATGGCATTGCCGGTCGCGACTGGTCGTGGACGAAGTTGAGGGCCCAGCGCGTGTTCGGCGCCGCCGCCATCAGGATCGGCGCGCGTGTGCCGACAGCCCGCTTACGACCGCGTCGGCGCTGGACGGCGAGCCCGAGCTCTCGGTAGACGCGCTGCGTGCACTTGCGGTTGGCCACTACGCCCTCGCGCCGGAGCAGGATGTGGAGCCCGTCGATAGCATCCTCGGAGAAAAACCCTCACGCCCGCCGCCGAACTGCAAACGGTCGCTCGCCTCGTATCGGACTTAAGGGATGAGCGAGCGGCGGGCGTGCCGAGTCCGAAGCG
Source organism: Salinarimonas sp. (assembly GCF_046292825.1). GTDB lineage: Bacteria > Pseudomonadota > Alphaproteobacteria > Rhizobiales > Beijerinckiaceae > Salinarimonas. Next base: position 261,690 of record NZ_JBKBQG010000001.1, read on the forward strand.
TCGATCGCTCGACGATTTGCTACCGGACGAGCCTTGACGACGGCGCGCTGCGCCAGCATGCGGGCTCGCGGGGGAGCGTCGAGGCTTCGGCTGCCTCGGACACGCCCAGGCCCCCGAACTTCGTCTTCCACGCGTGAAAGGTGGCGCCGCTGACCCCATGGCGACGGCACCAGTCCGCCTTCTTCGCCCCCCTTCTGCTCGCGAAAGATGCCAATAATTTGCTCTTCTGAAAATCGTGACTGCTTCATTGTCCGACTTTGCGTGTTGCCGGAGCGCGCGCGATGAAACATCCCGGCCAGTACGAAATGGGTGTGTTTGCATGCTGATAGCCCGCCGCCGACGGATCCGATTGACCCGCTCGCATTTGAATTGCATGATGCCAATGATACAATAATAAGGAGGGCGTATGACAACGGACGAAGAGAAATATGTCACGCTAATAGCTCGCGCCGTCCGCGCGGGCTCGATCGCAAAAGCGCTGCCGCTGTACCGAGAGGCCGAGGCGATTGCGCGCCGGATCAGGCGGCGGCGCGCCGCATGTGGCTCGGCATCGCCGACAAACGGGCAGTCGCCCTCGTGACCGTCGGCGGCCTGATCTACGGGGCGGCACTCGGCGACGTCATGCTGCGCGGGCGCCGACTGCCGGCAACAACGCAATGGTCGCGCTGCTCACGTTCGGTCTGATCCCGAGTTTGTAGTGGGACGGATAGTGGAGCCGCGCTTCTGGCCCCGACGCCCCCGACAATTGCGGGAGCGGCTGAACGCCCTGCGAGGCGAGAAATCTGGCCGGTCCGCGGCGGGCTTTCATCGGCCGGCTCTAACCGTTGAGCTACGGGCCCCCGTGTGCTCGCAAGGGTTTCGTCTACACGAGGAGGCCTCGTTCGTCATCCGAAAATCGTCGATCGTTCACGGTCGATCCGGCCGCCGCAGGGCGGTGGGCGGCTTCAGATCGACCGTGGATCTCCCCTCAGCCGGCCGAGGCCGCCGGGGGCCTGCACCGCGAGGCTGGCGCTCGCGATGCCGGCCTCGAGGGCGTCTTCCGGGGCGCGGGCGGCGAGCCAGGCGTCGAGGAAGCCCGCGTCGAAGGCGTCGCCGGCGCCCGTCGTGTCGACGACCGGGACGGCCTTCGCGGGGCGGTGCAGGCGCGTGGCGCCGATCGCGAGGAAGGCGCCGTCCGCGCCCGCCTTCAGCGCGACGACGGGGAAACGTGCGGCGAGCGCGTCGAGCGCCCGCGCCGGCGCGGTCTCCCCGGTGATCGCGAGCGCCTCCTCGAGATTGGGCAGGAAGATCTCGACGCCCGCGCAGGCGTCGAGAAGGCCCGGCGCGCGGATGAGCGCGTCGTCCCAGCTCGGATCGAGGGACACGGACAGCCCCCGCGCGCGCGCCGCCCGCACGAGGTCCGGCCGCTCGGCGAGCGTCGCGTATTCGGCGATGTGCAGATGCGCGGCCTGCGGCCAGGCGAGCGCCTCGGGCAGCGATCCGGGACAGGCGGCGCCCGCCCGACGGGTGAGGAAGGCGCGCTCGCCCTGCGCGGCCATGGCGACGGTCACCTGCGGTCCGTCCGCCGCGTCGCGGTCGAGGAAGCGCAGGTCGATTCCGCTTCCGGCGAGCTCGTCCTCGAGGAGGCGCGAGAGCCGGTCGCCCCCGAGCCGCGCCACGAGCGCGGCATGCCGCCCCAGCGCCGCGAGATGGGCCGCCGCGATATAGGCCCCCCCTCCCGCGACGACGTCGAGATCGCGGGCATAGACCTCCCGTCCCAGGACGGGAAAGCCGTCGAGATGCGTGAAGACGAGGTCGCAATAGACGCGACCGAGGGCGAGAACCGCGCCGCCCGCGCGATCGGTGCCGCTCATGCGCGCTCCAGCGCGCGCTCGGTCGCGGCGTCGAAGACGTGCAGGCAGGCGCGTTCCGCGAAAGCCGTCGCGGTCGCGCCGACCGCAGGCGCGGAGCGGTTCGCGGCAAGCGCGATGACGGGGCCGCCCGCCGTGTCCATGTGGACGTGGGTCTCGGGTCCGAGCGGCTCGACGGCGGTGACGGTGCCCGTCAGCGACAGGCCGTCGCCCTGCGCCTGCGCTCCCACCACGAGATCCTGCGGACGCACCCCGACGAGTAGGCGCTCGACGCGGGTCGCGGCGCTCGGCGCGGGGACGGGGGCCGTCGCGCCCTCGACGAGGAGGCCGTCGGGGGCGTTGCGGGCGGGCAGGAGATTCATGGCGGGCGTCCCGATGAAGCGCGCGGTGAACACGTCGGCGGGCGCGTCGTAGAGCGTGCTCGGCGTGCCGATCTGGAGGATCCGGCCCTCGCGCATGACGACGATCCGGTCCGCCATCGTCATCGCCTCGACCTGGTCGTGGGTGACGTAGACGGTGGTCGCCCCGAGCCTCTGGTGCAGCCGCTTGATCTCGATGCGCATCTGGTTGCGCAGCTGCGCGTCGAGATTCGAGAGCGGCTCGTCGAAGAGGAAGGCGGAGGGGTCGCGCACCATCGCGCGCCCGATCGCGACGCGCTGGCGCTGGCCGCCGGAGAGCGCCGCCGGGCGCCGCTCGAGCAGCGCCTCGAGGCCGAGGATGCGCGCGGCCTCGTCCACCCGCGCCCGCTTCTTCTCCCGCGACAGCGGCGCGGTGTAGAGGCCGAAGGCGATGTTCTCGCGCACCGTCAGATGCGGATAGATGGCGTAGTTCTGGAACACCATCGCGATGTTGCGGCGCTTGGGCTCGTGATGGTTGACGACGACCCCGCCGATCCGGATCGTCCCGCCCGAGACGTCCTCGAGGCCCGCGATCATGCGCAGAGTCGTCGACTTGCCGCAGCCCGACGGCCCGACGAGCGCGACGAATTCCCCGTCGGCGATGGCGAGGTCGATGCCGTGGACGACGCTCGTCGACCCGAACCTCTTGACGATGCCCTCGAGCTCGATCCGCGCCATCTCATCTCTCCTCGATCAGGGCCGCGAAGGCGCGCTCGCGCTCGGCCGACGCCGCCGCCTCCCGCGCGCGCCGCTCGGCGATGCGCGTCGCGAGCCCGTCGCGCGCGTCGCGATAGGCGGCGAGCGCCTCGTCCATCGCGGCGGGAGCGGGGCCGCCGTAGCGGTCGCGCGTGGCGACGAAGTGCTCGGCCGAGACCGCCACCGCGAAATCGGCCGCCGTGAGCCCCGGCTCGCGTCCGATCGCCTCGCGGAAGGCGGCGGCGAACGGCGCGTGACCGTCCGCGACGAGCGTCCCGCCCGCGGCGACGACCGCCCGCGCGGTCGCGGCGGCGATCTCGTGGGCCTGGCGGAAGGACAGGCCCTCGCGCCGCACGAGCGTGTCGGCGAGCTCGGTGATCGTGATGCAGGAGCGCGCGACGTTCTGCGCGACGCGGGCGGGGTCGATGCGCACCTGCGCGACGAGGGCGGCGAGGAGATCGAGCGCGCGCTCGGCCACCGCGAAGGCCTGGTAGCCCATCTCCTGCGTCTCGCCCTCGGAATCGTTCATGTCCGTGAAGGGCGTGTTGTGCATCACGTCGCGCATCGCCCGCGCCCGCCCGACCACCTGGCTCGCGAGGTGGCGCAGGTGCTCGATCGGCACGGGATTGCGCTTCTGCGGCATGATCGAGGAGACCTGCACGAGCGCGTTCGGCACGTAGAGCTGGCCCACCTCGAAGCTCGACCAGGTCTGGAAATCCTGGATCGGCCGGCCGAGATGCAGGAACAGGAGCTCGAGCGCGGAGAAGGTCGCCGTCTGGTAGTCGACCGCAGCGATGCAGGAATAGGAGTTCCGCAGCGGCGCCGAAAAGCCGAGTAGGGCGGCGACGCGGGCGCGGTCGATGGGGAATCCCGAGGTCGTGATCGCCGCCGCCCCCATCGGGCACAGATCGACGATCGCGCGGGCCTCCTCGAGCCGGGCGACGTCGCGCAGCGCGACCTCGATCATCGCGGCGAGATAATGCCCGAAGGTCGAGGGCTGGGCCGGCTGGCCGTGCGTGTAGGCGACGACGATCGTGTCCCGCTCGCGCGCGGCGGTCTCGATCAGAGCCGCGAGGAGCGCGTGGCTGCGCGCGAGGATCGCGTCGATGCGCTCCTTGAGCGCGAGCTTGAACAGCGTGTGGTCGATGTCGTTGCGCGAGCGCGCCGTGTGCAGCCGCCCGCCGAGATCGGGGCCGACGCGGTCCTTCAGGGCGCGCTCGACGAGGAAGAAGTAATCCTCCACCTCGCCCGTGTAGACGAGGCGCGCGGGGTCGATCTCGCGGGCGATCTCGGCGAGCGCGCGGGCGATCGCGGCGGCCTCGTTGCGCGTCAGGATGCCGGTCTCGGCGAGCATCACGCAATGGGCCGCGTCGATCGCGCGGAAGCCCGCGACATGGGAGGTGCGGGCGGCGTCGAAGAGCGGCGCGAGCACGGTGCGCGCATAGACCGGATCGGGGAAGACGCTCGTGTCCTGCGCCTGCGGGGAGGCGTTCGTCGGCGCGCTCATCCCTTCAGCCCCGCGAGCATGACGCCGCGCACGATGTAGCGCTGGAGCGCGATGAACACGATCAGCGTCGGGATGGTGGCGAGGGATGCCCCCGTCATGATCATCTCCCATTGGATCGACTGCTCGACCGCGAAGCTCGAGAGCCCGACGGGGAGCGTGTAGAGCTCGCGGCTCGTCACGGCGATCAGCGGCCAGAAGAACGCCGTCCAATTGCCGAGGAAGGTGAAGATCGCGAGCGCGGAGAGCGCGGGCGTCACGAGCGGCATCGCCACCCGCCACCAGATCTGGAACTCGTTGAGCCCGTCGATGCGCGCCGCCTCGAGGAAGTCGTCCGGCACGCCCTCGAAGAACTGCTTCATCAGGAAGGTGCCGAAGGCCGTCATCATGCCGGGGAACATGATGCCCCAATAGGTGTCGAGCCAACCGAGCTGGCTCGCCATCAGGTACCAGGGAATGACGAGCATCTCGGTGGGGATCATCAGGGTCGACAGGATCGCGATGAAGACGATCGACCGGCCGCGGAAGCGGAACTTCGCGAGCGTGTAGCCGACGAGGCTGTCGAAGAACAGCGTCGACAGGGTCACCGCGATCGCGACGAGGGTCGAGTTCAGGAACCAGCGAAGGAAGCGCCCGTCCGAGAGCACCTGGACGTAGTTCGCGAGCGTCGGCGCGGCCGGCACGAGCCTCAAATCGTAGACCTGGCCCGCCGTCTTCAGCGAGGTCGAGAACATGAACAGGAGCGGGGTCACCATGATCACGCCCCCGATGAACAGGAGCGTCCAGGCGACGATGCGCCCCGGACGCAGCGGCTTCTTGCCGGCGGGGGCGGCGAGGGTGGAAGCGGGGGCGCTCATGTCCTCTCCCTCAGGATCCAGAGCTGCAGGAGCGAGACCACGAGCAGGATCGTGAACAACACGACCGTCTGCGCGGCGGCGTAGCCCATCTCGTAGGAGGAGAAGGCGCTCTGATAGATCGACAGCACGAGCGGCTTCGTCGAGCCGAGCGGGCCGCCCGGATCGTTGGTCGTCATGTTGTAGACCTGGTCGAAGATCCGCAGGAAGCCGATCGAGGAGAGCACCACGAGGAACACCGTGGTGGGCTTCAGGAGCGGCAGCGTGATCTTGCGCAGGATGGCGAATTCGCCGAGCCCGTCGATGCGCGCGGCCTCGTAATAGGTGGCCGGGATCGCCCGCAGGCCGGCCATGAAGATGATCACCTGGAAGCCGAGCCCCGCCCAGATCGCGGTGACGAGGATCGACGGCAGCGCCTGCTCGGTCGAGCGCAGGAAGGGCTGGGCGGGCAGGCCGACGCTCGCGAGGAAGCCGTTGATCACGCCGATCGGCGGCGGCTGATAGAACCAGCGCCACACCCAGGCCATGGCCGCCGCCGTCGTCAGGAAGGGCAGGAAGTAGAGCGCCCGGATGAAGCCGTGCATGAAGCGCACGCGGTCGAGGTAGAAGGCGATCGCGAAGGCGATCAGGATGCTCGTCGGCGTGCCGATGAGCAGATAGGCGAAGGTGTTGACGAAGACCTGCCAGAAGTGCGGGTCGGCGACGAGCCGCTCGTAATTGGCGAGCCCGACGAAGCGGGCCGGCCGCAGGAGGTTCCAGTCCGTCAGGGAGAGCCAGAACGCGTCGAGTGTCGGGTAGAAGCGGATGCCCGCATAGAACAGGATCGGCACCGCGAGGAAGCCCCAGGCCCAGACGACCTGCTTCTGCCCCATCGTCAACCGGTGCCAGCCCCAGCCGCGCGGCGCGTCCGATGCGGAGGAGGGCACCGGAACCGTCGCGTCGCCCTTCGACGCTCGCATGCTCATGGCGGCCCTCCCCCTGTCGCGTCGCGAAACGCTTACCGGCGCGCGTCGATGATCGCCTGCTCCCGCTGCGCCGCCTCGGCGAGCGCGTCGGCGGGGGATTGCCCCTGCAGGAGGACGCGGTTCGTCGCGTCGATGATCAGCTGCCGCTGCGCCGCCTCGTCCACGAAGAGCGTCGTGTGGGCGTATTCGAGGCCGCGCAGGAAGGGCGCGTAGATCGGGTCGGCGAGGTTCTCCTCGGTCAGCGCGACCTCGCGGCGGGCGGGCAGCTCGCCCACCGTCTCGAGCCAGACGTCCATCGCCTCGGGCGAGGTGATGTAGGCGAGGAACTTCTCCGCCGCCTCGAGCCGCTCGCCCTGCGCGCGCGCGCCGATGCCGTTGGCGAAATAGCTCGAATAGTTCGAGCGCGTGCCGTCCGGGCCGGCGGGCAGCTCGGCCACGCCCCATTCGAAACTCTCGATCGAGCGGAAGGCGCCGAGCCGGAAGGTGCCGTCGATCGTCATCGCGGCGAGCCCGGCGCGGAAGGCGGCCTGGCCCTCGTCCATGAAGCCCGCGGCGCCGACGCCGCGCTCGAGCTGGAGGCCGGTATACCAGGCGAAAGCGGCGCGACCCTCCTCGCTGTCGTAGGTGACGGTGCGGTAATCGTCGGTATAGGGCTCCCCGCCGAACTGGCGCACGAGCACCTCGCGCCACCAATGGTGATCCTGCCCGGCCATGTCGAGGGTGGTGCCGGCCGAGATCATGTTGCCGGCGCCGTCGCGCTTCGTGGTCGCCTCGGCGGCGGCGATCCACTCGTCGAGGGTCTGCGGCGGGCTGTCGGGGTCGAGGCCGGCCTCGGTGAAGAGGTTCTTGTTGTAGAACAGAGCCAGCGAGCGCACGGCGGTCGGCAGGCCGTAATACTCGTCCTCGCGCTTCATCGCGGACACGATCGGGAAAAACGCGCCCTCGATCTCCTCGTGCGGGAACGCCTCCCGGGAGAGCGGCTGCAGGATGCCCCCATCGACGAAGTTGTCCGTCCAGCCGTAGAACAGCTGCACGACGTCCGGCCCGCGGCCGGCGGCGTGGGCCGCGACGACGCGGGTCTGGTAATCCGCATAGGGGAAGGTCACGTGCCGGACGGTGATGCCCGGATTCTCGGCCTGGAAGCGCTCGATGAGCTGGTCCATCGCGCGGACGCGGGAATCGAACACGTATTGCCAGTACTCGATCTCGACCGCCTGGGCCGAGCTCGCGGCGAACAGGCCGACGCCGGCCAGGAGGCCGGCCTTCAACAAGGTGGTGCGCATCCTCTTCCTCCGCCTTTGCCGATCGCGGCCGCTGCGGCCGATCGGGGCTTCCCGTCCGTGATCGAGCGCTCGTCCGGGCTCGTTCGCGACAGAGGATCGCCGCGGGAGAAGCGGCCTGTCAATAAAATAATCCACTTGAATTATTCCGGCGCGATCGGGATAGTCGCAAGGACGAAAGGTGCGGGTCGATGAGCCTCGAAGGCGCAGCTGGGAACGGGCACCGCGTCGCGATCGGGAGCAATCCCGAACGCAATCGCAGCCACAATCGCCGCGTCGTGCTGGACGTCGTCCGCCTGCACGGCCCGATCGGCCGCATGCGCATGGCCGAGCTCGCGCAGCTGACCCCGCAGGCGGTCGCCAACATCGTCGACGAACTCGTGGCCGAGCGGCTCCTCGTTGAGGTCGGCCGCCTGCGCCGCGGGCGCGGCCAGCCGCCGATCCAGTTCGCGGTCAATCCCGACGGGCCGGTGACGATCGGCGTCGAGATCGCGGCGGACCACCTCGTCACCGTCGCCCTCGACCTCGCCGGCGGCCTGCGCGGGCAGCGCATCACGCCGCTCGCCGCCACGAACCCGGCGATCGTCGTGCCGAAGGTCGCCGCCGAGATCGCCGGAATGGAGGCCGCGCTCGCCCGCGCGGAGCGCGCGGGTGCCGGCGACCGCGTCGGCGAGGTCGAGATCCTCGGCGTGGGCGTCGTCATGCCGGGTCCGTTCGGCATCGAGGGCATGACCTCGGTGGGGCCGACGACGCTCGCGGGCTGGGACGGTGCGGAGCCCGCCGCGGAGATCGGCGCCGTCGTGGGCCACGCCGTCGTCGTCGAGAACGACGCCACCGCCGCCGCGATCGGCGAGCGCCTGTTCGGCGCGGGCCGCAACCTGCAGACCTTCTGCCTCCTCTATTTCGGCGCCGGCCTCGGGCTCGGCCTGATCGCCGACGGGCGGCCCTATCGCGGCGCCTTCGGCAATGCGGGCGAGATCGGCCATGCGGTCGTCGCGCCGGGCGGGCGCGCCTGCCAATGCGGCCAACGCGGCTGCCTCGAGCAATACGCCTCGGTCCACGCTCTGCGCGAGCGCCTCGCCGAGCGCTCCGTCGCGGCCCCCGACGCGGCGGCGCTCGCGCGCCTGCTCGAGACGGGCGACCCGATCCTCGCCGCCTGGATCGCCGAGGCCGCCGCCCATCTCGCGCCGATGATCGCGACCCTCGAGAACATCCTCGATCCCGAGACGATCGTCTTCGGCGGTGTGCTGCCGGACGCGCTGACCGATGCCCTCGTCGCCGCGCTCGAGCCGCTGCCGGTCTCCGTCGCGAGCCGGCGCGAGCGGGCGCTGCCGCGGGTGGTGCGCGGCCAGACCGGCCAGCTCACCGCCGCGCTCGGCGCCGCCTCGCTCCCCGTCTTCGACACGCTGACGCCCAAGCTCGACACCGTCCGGGCCGCTGCCGCCTCGCCCGCGACGCGACAAGAAGAAGGCCGCCCCCGCCGATGACCGCCTCCCCCCTCGCTCCCCCCGCCGAGACGAATGCCCGCGAGCGCCTGGCGCGCGAGCGTGCCGACCCCGCGATCCTGCGCCTCCACCGCGCCCTCTCGCGGCTCGGCGGCGTCGCCTCCTTCATGAATACCGGCGCCCATCCCGACGACGAGCATTCCGGCCTCCTCGCATTCCTGCGCTTCGGCATGGGCGTTCGCATCGCGATCGCCTGCTCGACCCGCGGCGAGGGCGGGCAGAACGCGCTCGGGCCGGAGCGCGGCGGCGCGCTCGGCCTCCTGCGCACGCGGGAGATGGAGGAGGCCGCCCGCGAGCTCGACGCGGACGTCGTCTGGCTCGGCCACGGCCCCGAGGACCCCGTCCACGATTTCGGCTTCTCGAAGAACGGCGAGGACACGCTCGCGCGCTGGGGCGAGGCGCGGATCGTCGAGCGGCTGGTGCGCGCCTATCGTCTGTGGCGCCCGGACATCGTCCTGCCGACCTTCCTCGACGTCCCCGGCCAGCACGGCCACCATCGCGCCATGACCCGTGCGGCGCTCGCCGCGATCCCGCTCGCGGCCGATCCGCGCGCGCATCCCGAGCATGCGCGCGAGGGGCTCGCCCCCTGGCGCGTCGCCAAGGCCTATCTCCCCGCCTGGTCGGGGGGCGGCGACACCTACGACGACGAGACGCCCCCGCCGACGGAGACGCTCGCGATCGTCGTCCCCGGCCGCGAGCCGATCCGCGGGGCGGAATACGATCGCATCGGCGAATATTCGCGCCGCTTCCACGCGAGCCAGGGCATGGGCGTCTGGCGCAGCGGCGGACGCCGCCGCTTCGGCCTGCATCGCGTCGACACGGGCGAGGGTCGGGGGGAGCCCGCGCCCGAGACGAGCCTCCTCGACGGCCTCCCCGCCACCCTGCGCGACCTCGCCCGCGAGGCCGACGGCGACCCGACCGCGCACGCGCTCGCCTGCGCGCAGGACGCGATCGAGGCCGCGATCGCCGCGCTCGCCGATCGCCCCCGCTGCCTCGACGCCCTCGCGGCCGCCGCCCAGGCGTTGGCGCGCGCCGAGCGCACGGCCGACGACGGCTTTCGCGCCCGCCACGGCCACCGCCTCGCACGCAGCGCCCGCGCGCTGGATGCCGCCCTCGTCGAGGCGAGCGGGCTCTGCGCGATGGCCGCCGCCGAGCCGCCCCGCCTCGCGCCGGGCCGATCCGGCACGCTCGTCGTTCGCGTCGAGGAGAAGGGTGCTGCCGACGAGATCGCGCTCGAGGTCGTCGCGCCCGCCGGGGTGACGCTCGGGCCGGCCGATGACGATGCGGAGGCGCTCGTCTTCCGCACCGGTCTCGCGGCCGCCGCGGACGCCGCGCCGACCCCGCTCTTCGCGGCAGGGTGGGACGCGCTCGGCGGCGACGGGCCGCTCGTGCCGATCCTGCGCGCGCGCATCGCCGGCTGCCGCGTGCGGGTGCCGCTCGCGCTCGACGAGCCCTTCGCGGTCGCGCCCGAGGGGAGCACCGAATTCTCTCCCGAGGCGATCCTCGCGCCGCTCGCCGATCCGCGCCGGGCGTGGACGATCGCTTGCGCCGGACCGCCGATCACGCTCGACGCCCCCGCCGGCTTTCGCGTCGAGGCCGAGGCGGACGGGCGTCTGACGCTCGCCGCGGATCCCGATCTCGCCCCGGGGCTCCACCGCTTTCCCGCGCGCGGACCCGACGGCCCGGCCTACCGCCAGATCGCGATCCGCTACCCCCATATCGGCGCCGCGATCTTCCGCGAGCCGGCCGTGCTGCGCCTCCTCGCCCTCGATCTCGCCGTGCCCGCGGGCGCGCGGATCGGCTATGTCGGCGGCGGGGCCGATCGGGTCGGGCTCTGGCTCGAGCGGATGGGGCTTCCGGTCGAGAGCCTCTCGGCCGCCGATCTGGCGGGGGACCTGTCGCGGTTCACGACGATCGTCGTCGGCATCTTCGCCTTCGGGCTACGGCCCGACCTCGCGGCCGCGCGCGCGCGCCTGCACGCCTTCGTCGCGCAGGGCGGACATCTCCTCACCCTCTATCACCGCCCGAGCGACGGCTGGGATGCGCGCGCGACGCCACCGCGCCGTCTCGAGATCGGCACGCCCTCCCTGCGCTGGCGGGTGACGGATCCCGGCGCGCCCGTGCGCGTGCTCGCGCCCGACCACCCGCTTCTCGCCGGCCCCAATCGCATCGGACCCGCCGATTGGGAGGGCTGGGACAAGGAGCGCGGCCTCTATTTCGCCGCCCGCTGGGACGAGGCCTACGCGCCGCTCCTCGCCATGAGCGATCCCGGCGAGGCGCCGCTCGAGGGCGCGCTCGTCTCGGCGCGGATCGGCCGCGGGCGGCACACCCATACGAGCCTCGTCCTGCACCACCAGCTCGATCGGCTCGTCCCGGGCGCGTTCCGCCTGATGGCCAATCTCGTGCAGCCGGCGTCCTGAGCCGTGCCGACGCTCGCGCGGACGGATGCGGCCGACGGCCGGGCGGGCGTCGCCTGGCTCCTCGCCGACATGACGCTCGTCGCGATCATGGCGGCGATCGTGAAGGCGCAGGGCGCGACCTATCCGGCGGTGCAGCTCGTCTTCCTGCGCGCGGTGATCGGCCTCCTCGCGATCGCTCCGCTCGTCTGGCGTCACCGGGCGCGGGTGATCGGCACGCGCCGCCCCGGCCGCCACCTGTTCCGCGTCGCCTGCAACGCGGCGGCGCTCACGGGCAATTTCGCGGCGCTCGCCGCGCTGCCGCTCGCCCTCGTCACCGCGATCGGCTTCACGCGGCCCCTCGTCACCATGGCGCTCGCGGTCCTGCTGCTCGGCGAGCGGGTGGCGGCCGCGCGCTGGCTCTACGCGGCGGCGGGGCTCGTCGCGGTCGTGGCGATGGTCGCGCCGGGCGTGGCCGCGGCCGAGACGGGGCTGCTCGCGGCGGGCGCGTCCGTCCTGTTCGGATCCCTCGCCACCGTCCAGACGCGGGCTCTGCGCGCGGAGAGCCCGACGACGCTGATGGTGTTCTACACGCTGGGCCTCGGCATCCTCACCGCACCCTTCGCGGCGATGGCGTGGGTGCCGGTGGCGCGCGGCGACGTCGTCGCGATCGTCTGCGCGGGGCTTCTCGCCCAGGCGGGGCAATATTGCTTCCTGCGCGCCTACCGCGCCGCGCCCGCGAGCGTGCTCGCGCCGATCGGCTACCTCTCGCTCGTGTTCGCGGCGGCGACGGGCTTCCTCGTCTTCGGCGAGCGACCGACCTGGACGATGGCCGCGGGGGCCGCGCTGATCGTCCTCATCCTGCACCTCGACGCGCGCGCGGCCCGCCGCGCAGCGAGAGGCGGGAAGACGGACCCCTGACGCGGCGCCGCCTCAGCGCCGCCAGCCGAGCTTCGCCTCGACGCGCGCGGCGCTCTCGCGCACGAGATCGACGAGATCGGGCGCCTCGGGGCCCGCCTTGCGCTCGGGGACCACGATCGAGATCGTCGCGCGGCAGACGCCGTCCGGGTCCTGGATCGGGGAGGCGATGCAGGCGACCGCGAAATCGGATTCGCCCGCCTGGATCGACAGCCGTGCGGCGAGCGCCTCGCGGGAGGAGCGCGCGAGGACGACGGGATCGGTCTCCGCGCGCCCCGTCGGCGAGGGCCGGCCGCAGCGGGCGAACAGAGCCACGAGATCCTCCTCGCTCATGTGGCCGACGAGGAGGCGCCCGGAGGCCGTCCAGTTCAACGGCGTGCGCGTGCCGACGCGCGAGGTCACCTGGAAATGGTCGCGCCCCTCCATCATCGCGAGCACCACCATGTCGTCCCCGTCCCGCCCGCAGATCTGGACCGTCTCGCCCGATTGCGCGGCGAGGCGGTGCATCACGCTCGTCGCGGCCGAGAGGAGATCGACGTTGCGCGCATAAGCGAGCCCGTAGCGGTAGAGCCGCGGGCCGAGCCAGAGCGCCCCGCCGGGATCGCGCTCGAGCACGTCCTTCTCCACGAGATCGTCGATGAGCCCGTAGACCGTCGAGAGCGGGGCCCCGACGGCGCGCGCCACCTCGTAGGCGGTGCACGCCTCGCCCTTCGTCTGGAGATGATCGAGGATCTGGAGAACGCGCTCGATCCCGCTCGTGCGCGAGCGGCGCGGCGGCGCCTGGTCCTGCGCCTCGGCGCCTGCCTCAAGCGCCGCGAGAGCCGCCCTGTCACCCTTCGCCATGCGAGCCCCTCCTGCGTGCGCGACACGCGCGTCCGCCACCGACATAGCGCAGCCGGCCCGGTGCGGTCAGGCCGGCCGGCACGAAAACCGCGATCAGTCCGGCCATCGCGACAGGCCCGCCTCCCGCGCGCGCTCGCGTTCGGGAAACGGCGTGACGATCGGCTCGTTCGCCCCGCGCGCCCGCTCGAGCTCATCGAGGAGGCGGCGCGCGACGACGTGCTCCTCCTCCGGGTGCAGATTGCAGGGGTCGAGATAGAAGAAGCCGCGCTCGGCCTCGTGGTCGCGGGCGATCACCGGCGGATCGCCCGCCGCGAGCCGGTCGACGAGGTCCCAGGCGCTGATGCGCGCCGTCTCGGGATCGACGCTCACCTTCAGGCGATCGAGGGGATTGCCGGTGGGATCGGGGAGGATCTCGGCGCGGATGCCGGCGCGCTCGCGGAGCGTCTCGACCCACAGCGCGAGAGCGCGCCCCTCCCGTGCCCGCACGGCCGCGTGGTCGCGCCGCGCCCACGCGTCGAGCGCCGCGATCGTGCCGGCGATGCTCTCCTTGCCCACCTTCATGCCGCGGCCGATGCCGCGGTTCTGCAGATAGGCCGCGCGCACGAGCTCCTTCCGGCCCGCGACGATGCCCGCGGTCGGCCCGCCCAGGAACTTGTGGGCGGAATAGAGCGCGAGATCGGCGCCTTGCGCGACGAAGCCCCGCAGGTCGTATTCGGAGGCCGCGTCCACGACGACCGGCACCCCGCGCGACCGGCAGATCTCGACGAAGGTCGAGAAGGGGATCTGCCCGTGATCGACCACGTGGTGGGAGACGACGTAGACCGCCGCCGCCGTCTGCGGGCCGATCGCGCCGGCGAGCTGGTAGGCGTGCGCGCTCGTCGCCTGGCCGACGGGGACGACGCGGGCGCCCGCGAGGCGGATCGCCTGCTCGACGGGCGCGCCGTAGGAGACCATGTGACCGGCGAGCACCGGCACCTCGCTCTTCAGACCGCTCGCGTCGGGCAGGCGCTCGATCGCGAGGAGATCGGTGCCCGTCATCGCCGCGGCGACGCCGAGCGTCACGGCGGCCGAGCAGGAGGCGGTGACGAAGCCCGCCTCCGCCCCGGTCGCCTGCGCGATGGCGCGGCTCGCCGCTCTCTGGAGATCGGCGATCTCCGTCCATTGCGTGAGGATCTCGCCCATGATCGCGACCGTCTCCGGCACCGCGATCGAGGCGCCGAGCGAGGTCATCGTGCCCGAGACGTTGATCACGGGGCGCAGCCCCAAGCGGGCGCGGATGTCGGATGGCCGGTCGTTGGTGGACATGGTGGTGGCGTCCTCTCTTTATCCGTCAGAGGCTGTGCATTTTCGGCCGACTACATCGAAGCCGTCATTCCGGGGCGCGAAGCGATCCCGGAATCCAGACTCCCGACCTCGGATGAGCAGCCTATAGGCTGCGTCCTTCGACGCAGAAACTGCTTGAAGTTGCGCAGCGAGCGCGCATGCGCGCTCGGTCGAACGTGGGGGTTCTGGGTTCCGGGCTCGCTTCGCGCCCCGGAATGACGGTAGGGGGAACACATGCAGCCTCTCAGCGGAAGGCGACGATCGCCTCGATCTCGACCGTGATGCCGTTCGGCAGCGAGCCGAGGCCGACCGCCGAGCGGGCGTGGACGCCGCGCTCGCCGAACACGTCGTGGAAGAGATCCGAGCAGCCGTTCACCACTTTCGGGTGGTCGGTGAAGTCCGGCGTGGCGTTGACCATGCCGAAGAGCTTGACGATGCGCACGACGCGCTCGAGATCGCCGAGGGCGGCCTGCATCACGGCGACGAGGTTGATCCCCGTGAGCCGCGCATGCGCATAGGCCTCCTCGACGCCGACATCCGCGCCGACCTTGCCGGCATGCAGCCGTCCGTCGGGATGGGTCGGCCCTTGTCCGGAGAGGTAGAGGAGATCGCCCTGCACCACGTGCGTGACGAAATTGCCGATCGGCGGGGGCGGCGCCGGCAGCGCGATCCCGAGCCGCTCGAGACGGGCGATGGCGGTGTCTTCTGCCGTCTCGCGCGGGGCGAGGGGGCGGGTTGTCGACTTCACGGGGTGCGACTCCGAACGCGTGGTCTTCATGGGAGCGCCGCATGGCGGATGCAGGCGACGTGGTGGCCCGCGCCGACCGCCTCGAGGGGCGGCACGGTTTGCGCGCAGGCCGGGATCGCCGCCGGGCAGCGGGTGCGGAACACGCAGCCGGAGGGCGGATCGAGCGGGGAGGGGATGTCTCCCGGCAGCGGCGAGCGCCGCCCGCGCCGGGCGGGATCGGGCACCGGGGCGGTGGCGAGGAGCGCGCGCGTATAGGGATGGCGCGGAGCGTCGTAGACCGCCCGGCGCGGGCCGCGCTCCATCACCCGCCCGAGATAGAGCACCACCACCTCGTCGCAGAGATATTCGACGACCGAGAGGTCGTGGGCGATGAACAGGATCGAGAGGTCGAGCCGCGCCTGCAGATCGCACAGGAGATTGAGCACCTGCGCCTGCACCGAGACGTCGAGCGCCGAGACCGGCTCGTCGGCGACGATGAAATCCGGCTCGACCGCGAGCGCGCGCGCGATGCCGATGCGCTGGCGCTGGCCGCCGGAGAACTCGTGCGGGAAGCGCCGCGCGTGGTCCGGCGAGAGCCCGACGAGGGAGAGAAGCTCGGCCACCCGCTCCCGCCTCGCCGCGCCGCGCGGGAAGCCCCGCGCATCGAGCGCCTCGCCGAGGATCGCGTCGACCCGCAGCCGCGGGTTGAGGCTCGAGAACGGGTCCTGGAAGACGATCTGCATGCGGCGCCGATAGGCGCGCAGCGCCCGCGGCGGCAGCGCGAACAGGTCGACCCCGTCGAACCGCGCCTCGCCCGCGCTCGGCTCGATCAGGCGCAGGATGCAGCGCCCGGCGGTGGTCTTGCCCGAGCCCGATTCCCCGACGAGGCCGACGGTCGCCCGGCGCGGCACGTCGAAGGAGACGTCCTCCAACGCGCGCACCACCCGCCCGCCCTTCGACGGAAAGCGCTTCGTGAGCCCGCGGACCGACAGGAGGGGAGCGGCCTCTCCCGAGGCGTGGGTCGTCGTCATGCGGCATGGCTCCGGACGCAGCGCGAGAGACTCGCGGCGCCGGACGGCGCGAGCGGCGGCACGCCGACGCGGCAGGCGGGGATCGTCTCCCGGCAGCGCGGCTCGAAGGCGCAGCCCTCCGGCAGGTCGGTGATCGGCGGGACCGTGCCCGGGATGGCGTCGAGCGCGCGGCGTCCGCCGTCCGGCGCGAGGTCGCGCGTGCGGTCGGGCGTGCAGGCGAGGAGGCCGCGCGTGTAGGGATGCGTCGGGCCGCGAAAGAGCGCCTCGACCGGCGCGTGCTCGACGACGCGCCCGGCATACATCACCGCCACCTCGTGGGCGATCTCGGCGACGACCCCGAGATTGTGCGTGACGAACAGGATCGACATGCCGGTCTCCCGCTGCAGGCGCGCGAGGAGATCGAGAATCTGGGCCTGGATGGTGACGTCGAGCGCGGTCGTCGGCTCGTCGGCGATGAGGAGCGAGGGGCTGCAGGCGAGCGCCATCGCGATCATCACGCGCTGGCGCATGCCGCCCGACATCTGGTGCGGGTAGTCGTCGAGCCGCGTCCGCGCCGCCGGGATCTCGACGCGCTGGAGCATCTCGAGCGCCCGCGCCCGCGCCTGCGCCCGGCTCACCGGCTCGTGCAGCGCGATCATCTCGCCGATCTGGTCGCCCACGGTGTAGAGCGGGTTGAGCGAGGTCATCGGCTCCTGAAAGATCATCGCGATCTCGCGCCCGCGGATCGCGCGGTACTCCTTCGCCGAGGTCCGCGCGAGATCGCGCACGCGCCCGGCGCGGTCGCGGAACAGCATCTGCCCGCCCGCCACCTTTCCCGGTCGCGACAGGAGCCCCATCACCGACAGGCTCGTGACGGACTTGCCCGAGCCCGATTCCCCGACCACCGCGAGCGTCTGCCCCGCCTTCAGGTCGAAGGTCACCCCGTCGACCGCCTTGGCGGTCGCGTCCGGCAGCGCGAACCAGGTGCGCAGCTCGCGCACCGACAGGATGACGTCCTCGGGCAGCGGCGCGCTCACGACAGCCATCCGCAATGGGGGCAGGAATGGCGTCCGCCGCTCTCCGGCCGATGGCGGCGCGCCGAGATCGCTTCCGCCCCGAGCACGGCGTAGCGCGGCTCGAAGATCCGCGACAGCCGCGAGCGGGCGCCGTGACTGTCGACCACCTCGAGATCGCCGTCGACGACGTCGAACACGGTCAGCTCCGCCTTCTCGCCGGGGGCGAGCCGCTCGCAGCCGGGGCGGCGGATCGCCCGGCGCGGCGCGCGCGTCACCGCCTCGACCACGTCCTCGAGCCGCATGCCGAGCGCGTGCAGCTTCGACATCGTGGTGGCGAGATCCCAGACCGCTCCATCCATCGAGCGGTTGTGGAGGTCGGTCGAGATCGTCGTCGGCTTCAGCCCGCGCGCGAGCGCGGCGGCGCCGACGTCGAAGGAGAACGAGGCCCCGCCATGCCCGACGTCGAGCACGATGCCGCGCGCGGCCGCGTCCTCGACGAGGCGGTAGAGCTCCTCGTCCTCGAGCAGCGAGCCGCCCTGCTTGCCGTTGAAGCAATGGGTGACGATGTCGCCCTCCTCGAGCAGGCCGAGGATCTCGTCGTAGAGCGGCGGCGGCTCGCCGACATGCACCATCACCGGCAGCTTCAGGATGCGCGAGAGCTTCTTGCCGAGCTTCACCGGCACGAGGTCCCACCCGCCCGTGATCACGGCGCTCGCGCGGACCTTGATGCCGACGATCGCGTCCGCGTTGCGGCGCACGACGTCGAGCGTGCGGTCGATGTCGATCGAGCGCATGTCCATCAGCTCGCTGACCCGGTTGCAGGCGACGAGGCCGATGGAGCCGAGATTGAGGAAGGCGTAGACGTTCTCCCGCGCCGGCTCGATCACGAAGCGACGCATCCCGGCGAAATTGGCCTCGCCGGCCGAGCCCGCGTCGACGATCGTGGTGACGCCGCGCTCGGCGCCGCATTGGGCGGGCTCGATCGAGATGTCGGTGCCGCCCCAATAGACGTGGGCGTGCAGGTCGGTCCAGCCCGCGCAGAGATAGGCGCCGGCGACGTCGAGAACGCGCGGATCCTCGCCCGTCTCGATGCGCGGACCCGCCTCGAGGATGGCGCCCTCGCGGGAGACGAGCACGTCCACCCGCGGCGGCAGCGCGCCGACGAATCCGATCGGGGTCGCGTTGCGGATCAGGAGAGGCCGCTCCTGCGGCGCGAAGCGATTGTCGAGCATCAGACGTCCTTGGCGAGGCGCGGATCGAGGAAGTCGCGCAGCCCGTCCCCGACGAGCTGGAGCGAGAGCACGGTGAGGACGATCGCCGCCCCCGGAGCCCACATGATCCAGGGCGCCGCGTCGAGGAATTGACGGCCGACCGAGATCATCGTGCCCCAGGTCGGCACCTGCGGCGACACGCCGACGCCCAGGAACGAGAGCCCGGCCTCGGCGAGGATGGCGTTGGCGAAGACGAAGGTCGCCTGCACGAGGAGCGGCGAGACGACGTTGCGCAACACGTGCCGCACGAGGATGACGGGCGTCGGCACCCCGAGCGCGCGCGCCGCCTCCACATAGGGCAATTCGCGGATGACGAGCGTCGAGGCGCGCACGACGCGGGCGATGCGCGGCGCGTAGACGATTGCGAGCGCGATCACCACGTTCGCCGCCGACGGGCCGAGCGCGGCGACGAGCGCGATCGCGAGGAGGATGTCGGGAAAGGCCATCATCGCGTCGACGACCCGCGAGATCGGCGCGTCGAGCCGGCGGAAGAAGCCCGCGAGAAGCCCGAGCGTCACCCCGGCGAGCGCGGCGAGGATCACGACCGCGAAGCCGACCGCGAGCGAGGTGCGGCCCGCGTAGAGGAGCCTCGTGAATACGTCGCGCCCGAGCTCGTCCGTCCCCATCCAATGGACGAGGCTCGGCGCCTGGAGCCGGTTGCGCACCGCGAGCTGCATCGGGTCGTGCGGCGTCGCGAAGGGGGCGGCGATGGCGAGGAGCACGATCGCGAGGAGGACGAGCGCGCCGATCGCCGCGCTCGGGCGCCGGGCGAGGCGCAGGATCGCCGGCCGCTCGCGCCGCGCCTTCGGCCGCGCGCGCCCGCCCGCCGCGTCGGCGGGTCCCGTCCGCGATGTGGTGAGCGCGCCCATCAGTAGCGCACCCGCGGGTCGATGGCGAGGTAGAGCATGTCGATCGCGAAGTTGACGAGAACGTAGAGGCTCGCCACGACGAGCAACGCCCCCTGGATGACCGGATAGTCGCGCCGCAGCACGGCGGAGACGATGAGATTGCCGACGCCGGGAAGGCCGAACACCGTCTCGGTGACGATCGCCCCCGAGATCAGGAGCGCCGCGGTCAGCCCGACGACGGTGAGGATCGGGATGAGCGCGTTCTTGAGCGCGTGGCGCAGGACGACGCGCGTCTCGCTCATGCCCTTGGCGCGCGCGGTGCGGACGTAGTCGTCGTTGAGGACGTCGAGCAGCGAGGCGCGGGTGAAGCGCATGATCAGCGCCGAACTGACGAGCCCGAGCGCGGTCGCCGGCAGGACGAGGTGGCGCATCCGCTCGAGGAAGCCCGCGCCCGGCCCGCCATAGCCGGAGGTCGGGAACCAGCCGAGCTTGACCGCGAAGACCTGCATCAGCACGAGCCCGAGCCAGAAGCTCGGAACGCTCGCCGCGAACATCGCGAGGCTCGTCGAGACCTGGTCAAACGCGCCCCCGCGCCGATAGGCGGCGAGGATGCCGACCGGCAGCGCGATCGCGGTCGCGATGGAGAGCGAGAACAGGGTCAGGAAGAAGGTCGGCTCGGCCCGCAGGAGGAGCGCGCGCGTCACCGGCATGTCGAGGAAGATCGAATGCCCGAGATCCCCCCGCATCAGGCTCGCGACGTAGAGCACGTATTGCTCGCCGATCGTGCGATCGAGGCCGAGCCGCGTGCGCAGCGCCGCGATGTCCTCGCCCGTCGCCTCCGGCCCGAGCATGACGGCGGCCGGGTCGCCCGGCGTGACGCGCACGATCACGAACACGATCGTGACGACGAGCGCCATCACCACGAGCATGCCGACGAGACGATTGAGGACGGCGCGCGCCATGGATCGCCGAGGCTCCGTTTCGGGGAAGGGGAGGATGGCGCGGCCGCGGCGCGAGGGATCGCGCGCCGCGGCCGCGCACCAATCAACGCAGGTAGGCGTTCCAGAAGTACGGCCAGGGCGCCGGCACCACGCCTTCCAGGTTCGGGGCCTTCGCCGCGAGCGCGTTGAAGTTCCCGACCTTGTAGGCGGGCGCCTCCTCGTAGATCACCCGCTGCACGTCGGCGAAGAGCGCGATGCGCGCGTCGCGGTCGCTCTGCGTGTTGAAGGCCTCGAGCGCCGCGGCCTTCGCGGGGGACGCCCACCAGCCCGGCGAGGTGTCCGACATGATCCCCATCAAGGACGGCTCGGGCAGGAAGGGGCTGTGGGTGATGTAGATGTCCCACAGAGCCGGGTCGGCGCGGCGCTGGGTGAGCGTCGCCCATTCCACCACGTCCATCTCGACCGTGAAGCCCGCCGCCTGCAGATAGGCCTGGGCGACCTCCGCCATCTTGTAGTGGAACTCGTATTGCCGGCTCGTGAGGATGCGCAGCGGCGTGCCGTCGTAGCCGGCCTCCGCGAGGAGCGCGCGCGCGGCCTCGGTATCGCCCTCCGGCCGGTAGGGCTCGGTGCCCTCCTGCGTGTGCCAGACATGCGAGCTCGGATACCAGGCGGCGTCGATCTCGAAGAAGTCCTCGGAGCCGAAGGCCGCGAGCATCATGTCCTCGGGCGCGAGCGCCGCCTGGACGGCCTTGCGGACGCGCAGGTCGGAGGCGAGCCCTTCCTTCGTGTTCATCACGAAGACCGGCCAGCCGAAGGGCGCGAGGATCACGGGCTCGGTCGCGCCCGACGCGATGCGCGGATAGGCCTCGACGGGCAGCGCGTCGACATAGGCGAACTGCCCCGCGACCGCGCCCTCGATGCGGGTGTTCGGATCGGGCACCGGCACGAAGCGGATCTCGTCGAGGAATTGCCGGCGCGCGCCGCCATAGCCGTTCGGCTCTCCGTCGCGCGCCGCGTAATCCTCGAAGCGCACGAGCTGGATGTATTGGTCGGGAACGCGCGCCTCGAGACGATAGGGACCGGTGCCGACGATGTCGGAGAGCGGCTCCTGCGCGGCGTTCGCGGCCGGAATGACGATGGCGGCGGCGTTGTTGAAGGCGAGGAGCGCGGTCAGCGGCGCGTAGGGCGCGTTCAGGCGGACGACAATCGTGCGCTCGTCCTGCGCCTCGACGCTCTCGATCACCTCGGCCGCCTGACGCCCGCGCGTCGCGATGCGCATCCAGCGCTCGAGCGAGGCGACCGCGTCCTCCGCGCTCATGGTCGAGCCGTCGTGGAAGGCGACGCCCTCGCGCAGCCGGATCTCGTAGGTGCGCCCGTCGTCCGAGATCGTCGGCAGGTCCTCGGCGAGGAGCGGCGTGACGTTCCAGCTCTCGTCGAAGGTGTAGAGCGTCTCGAAGACGTGCTGCGTGATGATCCCGACGAGGTCCGCCGTCGAGGCCATCGGGTCGAGCGTCGGCGGCTCGCCGATCGTCGCCACGTCGATGACGCCGCCGCGCTCCTGCGCGAGGGCGATGCCGCTGACGGTCGTCAGCGCGAGCGCAGCGATCGCTGCGAGAACCGAGGCTTTCATCGCGTTCTCTCCTCTATTCCGTTATTGTGGCATAAGTGCTCTTGTTGCGGCATAGCCTCGCAAATCGAAATGCCGCGTCAAGGGAGCTTGCCCATACGTAAATCGCCCGACGCCGCGGGCGCGGCGCCGGGGGAGAGAGGGGTCTGGCGGGGTCTTGCGACGATGGGGGATGATGCTGTGCGCGGCGAGGAACGATACGACTCACGATCGCGCAACAGGGCACTTAGCGCCCGGCGACGGCGTGGCAAGAGAGCCGGCTGAAAAATCTTCGATCGCAATTTCGGACGCCCGGCACACGGGCCGCCCGCCGTCCCCGAGGGCGGCGGGCGAGAGGGTCGCGTCGCAGGCGCGGCCGAACTCCGTCGGGATTCAGACGAGCGCCAGGTAGAGGCCGTAGGCGTAGGCGGAGCCCATCGCCCCGAGGATCGCCAGCGCGATGTAGAGCCCGAACAGCCGCGGCTTGGCCACCGCCCAGACGGCGAAGGCGGCCGGGATGCTGGTGACGCCGCCGCTCATCATGAAGCCGAGGCCGACCGCCGGGCTCATGCCGAGCGTGATCAGTCCGGAGACGAGCGGGATCGC
Organism: Salinarimonas sp.; assembly: GCF_046292825.1. Classification (GTDB taxonomy): domain Bacteria; phylum Pseudomonadota; class Alphaproteobacteria; order Rhizobiales; family Beijerinckiaceae; genus Salinarimonas. Next base: position 284,247 of record NZ_JBKBQG010000001.1, read on the forward strand.
GGCATAGCCGTTGAGGTAAGCCGGGATGCCGAGCGCCACCGCGAGCGGCACCGCGAACGGGCCGTCCGCACCGAGCCATTGCGCCACGAGATCGCCGGGGATGAAGGCCACCATCAGGCTCTCGAGCACGAAGGCGAGGAAGAGCCAGCGGCCGAGCAGCCACGAATTGCTCCCCGCGCTGCGCAGGAAGGTCTGCGCGCGCGCCGGATCGTCCCAGAAGCGCCAGACGATCTCGGTCCGGGCGGGCTTGCGCGGGCCGCAGGAGGAGGGGCCGCAGCCCTTCGACACGGCGACCTTGAGCGCGTCGTCGAGCACGCCCGTGCGCGTCACCGCCGCGGCGACCGTGCCCGCGAGGAGCCCCATGGCGATCGCGAGGACCGTCTTCGCCACGGCGAATTCGAGCCCGAGCGTCGCCGCGGTGAGCACGAACATGTTCGGGTCCATCAGGGGCGAGGCGATCCAGAACGCCATCACGGGCGCGATCGGCACGCCGGCGATCAGGAGCCCCGTCACCACCGGGATCACGCCGCACGAGCAGAACGGCGAGAGCGCGCCCACGAGCGCGGCGACCGCGATCGAGCGCCCCTGCCGGCCCGCGAAGGCGCGGGCGATGATGTTGTCGGCGCCCGTCGCCTTCGCGCCCGCGGCAAGCCCGATCGAGATCGCGAAGAAGGGCAGGATCGAGCCGAAGGCGCCGAGCGCGAAGCCGAGGCTCGCGACCGCCTGGGCCGGGATCGTCACCGCGAGCGCGGCGAGGATCGCGCTGACCGCGATCACCGGCGCGCCGCCCGTGCGGTAGGCGGTGCGCGCCGCCCGCGCCATCGTGGCGGAGAGGCCGCCGTCGCTCGGCGCGATCGCCGCGCTCGCGGCGCCGCCCGACGGTCCGCAGCAGCCGACGCGGGGCTCCGGCCCGGCCTCGCCGGTCGCGAAGGCCAGAGCGGGCGCGGGGGGGATCGCGGCCGCCGCGGCAGGGGCGTCGGCGCCGGCGGCGCTCGCCGCCTTGCGGGCGCTGCCGCAGCAGGAAGACGCCTTCGGCGCGATCTCGATCCGCTCCACCGAGGGGCTCTGCGCCGCCTCGCTTTCGGGCTCGCGCAGCAGGGCGATGTCCGTTGGTTCACCGGCTCTCATGGTGGGGTCTCCGTGGATCGGTGCGGTCGCGCGCGCAAGGGCCCGCGCCGCCCTTCGCGAGAAAGGCTCAGATCGTGTGCTCGATGCGGATGGCCGACAGGGTGTCGTGCAGCGAATCCCGACGCTCGGGCAGGCCGACGTCGCGCAGGAGCCGCCCGCCGAGCGCGCAGGTGCACGCGCCGAGGAGCGCTCCGCCCGAACGGCGCGCGCGAAGAGTGCGGATCGAGAGTGCGGCGAGCCAAACGGCGATCGCCCTGGTGACGGCGTTGGCGAAGGCGCTCATGGGAATCCTCCCGGCGTCCGATGATCATATCATCATAAAACTGGTTATGTCGCACACTCGGGCTGTTGTCCAGACCCGCGATTGCGTTTTCTCGAAAAAAGAATCGCGCCCCCCTCGTGGGCACGTGCGGCGTCGGCGGGCGCGGATGCCGCGCTCGCTCATCGACCGGTGGAAAATGGATGAAAATCGAAAGCCGAAAGCCGCCGCCCGAGCGCGTCAGGCTCCGCCGAGGCGCGCGCCGGCCTCGGGCGCGGCGAGCGTGCGCTGACCGCGGCAGCACTCGTTCCTGATGTAGTCCATGGCGTCGTTGAGCACGTCGAGGCGCGCCCGGCAGATCACCATGCGCCCCTGCCGCTCCTGCTCGACGAGCCCCACTTGCGCGAGGCCGCGCAGGTGGAAGGCGAGGGTCGAGGCGTGGATCTGCAGCTCGCGCTGGATCTCGCCGACGGAGAGGCCGGGCGGTCCGGCGCGGACGAGGAGTTCGAACAGGCTCAGGCGCGTCTCGTTGCCGAGCTCGGCCAGAACGGCGGCGATCTCTTTCGTTCGCATGAGCCCCCTCCCGGCTTCCCGTCGACTGTCGCTCGCGACCATATAGCCGTTTTCGTCGAAGCGACAATGCGGGAGGCGCGGGAGCCCCGTCAGGTGGCGGCGTCGGGCGCGCAGCCCTCCGCAGCGGAAGACGCGCCTTTCTCGCCTGCGCCTTCGGCCGGGAGCACCATCGAGAGGATCGCGAGGACACAGGCGGCGAGCGCGATCGCCCCGTAGATCCACGTGAAGGTGCCGGTGAGGCTCGCCACGAGGCCGAACGCGTAATTGCCGACCATGCCGCCGATCCCGAGGGTCACGTTGGCGATGCCGAAGACGATCGTCGCCTGCGCGCCCTCGGCGGTCTTGGCGACGTAGGCCGGCACGAGGCCGAAGATCGGGTAGAACGCGACCGCGAAGAGCACGCCCGCGGCGACGACGAGGGTCTCGGTGGGCGCGACGACGAGGATCGTCGCGGCCGCCACGACGCACAGATAGGTGAGCACGAGCGCGAGCCGCACCCCGGTCTTGTCCGACATCCAGCCGACGACGAAGCCCGCGAACATGCCGATGAAGCCGATCACGCCCCAGACGAAGGCCGCGAGCTCCACCGAGAAGCCGAGCTCCTCGCGCAGATAGGGCGAGAGATAGTTCTGGAAGGGCAGCGTCGAGAAGCCGTTGAGGAAGGTGATCGCCCAGATGATCAGGACCCACGGCACCAGCGCCGCGCCGATGCCTGCGAGGAAGCCGCCCCCGCGCGCGGCCTCGGCGGCGGGCGCGGGCGGGCGCCGGAACAGGCCGAGCCTCCAGAAGGTGACGGTCGCGATCAGCGTCACCACGAAGGTGCCCGCCCCGACCGTGAGCCAGACCCCGCGCCAATCTCCGGCGACGACGAAGATCGGCACGAGCAGGCTGTTGACGAAGACGCCGTAGCTCGTCCCGCTCGAGACGAGGCCGAGCACCTTGCCGCGATGCGCGTAGCCGATCGCCCGCGAGACGATCTCCACCATCGGCACGTAGACCGACGCCGCGGTGCCGCCGAGGATCGTCAGGAGGAGGCCGATGAGGAGGATCGAATCCGTCGTCGGCAGGAGCATCAGGCACGATGCGCACAAGGCGACCGAGCCGATCACCACCTGCCCGCCGCCGATACGCGGCGCGAGCCAGGCGCCCGCGACCGCGAAGGCGAGGAAGCCGAGTTGCCCCGCCGCCGTGATCGTGCCGACCACCGCGATGTCGAAGCCGAGATCGGCGCGCATGTCGGGGACGAGCTGCGAGAACAGGTAGAAGCCGAACCCGTAGGTGGAGGCGACGAAGCTCGTCAGCAGCACGGTGATGAGCACGCCCGCGAGCGCGTTCGAGGCGGAGCCTCCAGGTTCTGCTTTGGCGGTCACGGAAAGGCCTTTCGTTGCGGAGGGGGAGGGCGCGCCCTGAAGGCCGTCTCGTGTCGGGGAACGGGAGTGCAGTGAACCACGCGCCTGGCGGGATTTCGCCGTGGGGTCCATGTCGGCGACCCCGAAAAGCAACTCTCGAGGGTGACTATGCTTTGGTCGAATAAACCTGTCAACAGCCTTTTGGGGGTTAATTACCCGGCGTCTTGCATCTGGGCGGCGTCCGTGCAAGATTCGGCCTTTAGAATCAAAGGCTAAGATGATCACATCCGATGATTGAAAGATGGGGTGGAGACAGCCGTTTCGAGTCCGGCGCGCTCGTGCTCGACTTCGTGAACAGCACGACGGACCGCCATCGCACGGCGCGTCTGTGGGAGGATTCCCTCACGGACGCCTTCGCGACGCTCACCTGGCTGCGGCGGCGGGAGGCGTTCGACGAGACCGCCTTCCGCGCTCTCATGCGCATCGCCGCCTCGGATGCGCCGGCCGCCGACGCGTTCATGGAGGACATGCGCCGTCTGCGCGCGGCGCTCGCGCGGATCTTCGCCGCCGCGATCGCCGGCGACGCGCCCGAACCGGCCGATCTCGCATGTCTCGACGCGACGTCCGCCGCCGCACGGGACCAGGCCCGCCTCGTCTGGGGACCCGCCGGGTTGGTCCGCGCCAGCGTCGCGCCGGAGCCGGTCGCGCTCGCGCACGCCCTGCGGCCGGTGATCGCGTCCGCGGAGGCGCTGCTGACCGCCGAACGGCTCACGCGCGTGAGGGTCTGTGCCTCGTCGACCTGCGGCTGGCTCTTCCTCGACACCTCCAAGAACAGGTCCCGGCGCTGGTGCTGCATGGAGGTCTGCGGCAACCGGGAGAAGGGGCGTCGGCGGCTGCGCCGCGAGCGCGCGGCGTGAGGCGTCGCCCGAGCGACAGGCTCGGACGACGCCCGCGTCGGTGCGGGGCCTCCGCTCAGGCCGCGGTCGAAGCGGCGAGCACGAGGGGATTGCCGTTCGCGTCGAAGGGCTTGCGGAAGTCGAAGGCGAACGGGGTCGGGCCGTTGTCGTGCAGATGCTCGAGCCGTTCGGCCGCATCCGCCCAGCGCGGGACGCGATCGTCGTCGACCCACCACATCGCGAAGGTCGGCCATTCCGGCTCGCGGAACCACTTCTGACGCTGATGCAAGGCGCGCTGGTGAAGCCCGCCATAGGCGAAGGCGCGCACGGCCTCGACGGAACGCCAGAGACTGAGCGTCGAGGCGCGGGTGTCGCTCGCGGTGTCGTGGCCGCCGTCGTAGAAGCGCGGCACCGCGAAGGGCCCCCAGGCGCCCCAATCGCGCTCGAAATTCGTCAGGTGGTTCTGGTCGTCGAGCTCCCGCGCGCGGTCGATGAAGCCCTCCGCCTCTTCGGCGCGGCGGAAGACCGCGGGCGTCAGCGCCTCGAAGCCGTGCACCTGCGGGTCCCCGTAGGGCGCCTTCATGATGGCGAAGGTGGTGAATGCGAGGCGTGCCATGTCGCGACCTCCCTGTTCTCGTTCACGCCGCCGCCGTGCGGGTCTCGTCGCCGTGCACGCATTCGAGCACGGCTTTCTCGATCATGGCGAGCGCCCGCATCAGCGTCTCGACCGGAATGGTGAGCGGCGGCAGGAGCTTGAGCACCTCGTCCGAATGCCCGCAGGCACCAAGACCGCTCTGAAGCTGCTCACCCTCGGCTTTCCAGGTCCGCGCGCTGATCGGCGCCTCGATTGGCGGAAGCGCGACGGCTACGCGACCGCGGGCACCGAGCGCCGCACCGGCACCGAGATCGTCTGCGGCTGCTGAGTGAGAGCGAGGGCGGGCGCGGCGGGCGATCCTCAAGTGCGCTCGGCCCCGCCGTCGGCGCCGGATTTGTCCTCGTAGCGCATGAGGAGCGGCGTCTGGGCGAGGGCGAAGGCGATGGTGATCGGCATGATGCCGAAGACCTTGAAGCTCACCCAGAAATCCGTCGTCTGCGTGCGCCAGACGATCTCGTTGATCGCCGCGAGCACGAAGAAGAACAGCCCCCAGCGGAAGGTGAGCTTGCGCCAGCCCTCGTCGGTGAGGCGGAAGACGCTGTCGAGCACGACGGTCAGGAGCGGCTTGCCGAAGGCGAGACCGATCAGCAGGACCGCGCCGAACAGGGAGTTCACGATCGTCGGCTTGAGCTTGATGAACAGCTCGTCCTGGAGGAGCAGCGTCAGCCCGCCGAAGACGACGACCACCACCGCCGAGACGAGCGGCATCACCGGCAGGCGCCTCGCCAGCGCGTAATGGACGCCGAGCGCGATCACGGTCGCGACCGTGAAGACGGCGGTCGCGGTGAAGATCTCGGTGCGCTGGTTGACGAAGAAGAACAGCACCAGCGGCCCGAGCTCGAGCGCGAGCTTCAGGATGGGGTTGAGGTGCGCCGGGTGGGCCGGGTCCTCGATCTTGGGGAGATCATCGATCTTCGACATGCGCTCGTGTACCGCGACCCGCCTCAGGTCGGCAAGGTGCCGTTCGCCGCAAGCACCGCCCCGGCGAGATAGAGCGAGCCGCAGATCAGGACCCGCGGCGGGCTCTCCCAGATGGTCGAATCGAGGGAGGCGAGCGCCGCCTCGACGGAGGGCGCGGTCGAGGCCGTGAGCCCGGCGCGGGCGGCGATCTGGGCGACCTCCTCGGGCGGGCGGGCGGCCATCTGGCCGGGGACCGGGACCGCGATCACCTCGCGCGCGAGGCCGGAGAACTTCTCGAGGAAGCCCTGCGCGTCCTTGGTGCCGAGCATGCCGACGACGAGCACGAGCGGCGCGTCCGCGCGCTCGGCCCGGTCCGCCATCGCGGCGGCGACGACGCGCCCGCCATCGGGATTGTGGCCGCCGTCGACCCAGACCTCGGAGCCCTCCGGCGCGAGCGCGGGCAGGACGCCGCGCGTCAGCCGCTGCAGGCGCCCCGGCCAATCGGTGCGCGCGACCCCCTGCTCGAAGGCTGAGGCCGGCAGGCGCGCGAAGCCCGCCGCGCGCACGGCCGCGATCGCGAGGCCCGCATTGACGAGCTGATGCGCGCCGACCATGCGGGGCATCGGCAGATCGAGGAGGGCGTCCGCGTCCTGGAAGACGAGCCGCCCGTTCTCCTCGTGGGTGGTGAAATCCTGTCCGCCGACGAGGATCGGGCGCGCGCCGACCCGCTCGGCCGTCTCGACGAGCACCCGCTCGGCCGCCTCGTAATCCTGGCGCGCGATCAGGGCCGGTGCGCCGCGCTTGAAGATGCCCGCCTTCTCCGCCGCGATGCGGTCGACGGTGGGACCGAGATATTCCGCGTGGTCGAGCCCGATCGGCGTCACGAGGGCCGCGGCGGGATCGGCGATCACGTTCGTCGCGTCGAGCCGCCCGCCGAGGCCGACCTCGAGCAGCAGCACGTCCGCCGGCGCCTCGGCGAAGAGATGCAGCGCGGCCGCCGTCGTGATCTCGAAGACGGTGATCGGCTCCTCGCCGTTCGCCGCCTCGCAGGCGCGGAAGGCCTCGACGAGCAGGTCCTCGGGCACGAACACGCCGCCGCCCGGCCGGCCGAGGCGGATGCGCTCGTGGAAGCGCACGAGATGCGGGGAGGTGTAGACGTGCACCGCGAGCCCGGCCGCCTCGAGGATCGCCCGCATGAAGGCGATCGTCGAGCCCTTGCCGTTGGTGCCGGCGACGTGGATCGTCGGCGGCAGGCGCCGCTCGGGATGGCCCAGGCGCTCCATCAGCCGCTCGATGCGGCCGAGCGACAGGTCGATCGTCTTCGGGTGGAGCGCGAGGAAGCGCGCGAGGATCGCGTCGGAGGACTCCATGGCGGAGCGGGCCTCAAGCCGCGCCGCGAGCGGCGGCCTCCGGCTCGGACGGCCCCTCGGCGGGAAGATCCGCCGCCTCGTCGTCGCTCTGCGCGATCGCCTCGGGGACCGGATTCTGGCGGGCGGGCTCGAGCGCCGGAGCCTTGGTGAACAGCCGGCAGAGATTGACGAGCACGCCCTTCAGCTCGGTGCGGTGGACGACCATGTCCACCATGCCGTGCTCCTTGAGATATTCCGCGCGCTGGAAGCCCTCCGGCAGCTTCTCGCGGATCGTCTGCTCGATCACGCGCGCGCCGGCGAAGCCGATCACGCAGCCCGGCTCGGCGATGTGCACGTCGCCGAGCATCGCGTAGGAGGCCGAGACGCCGCCCGTCGTCGGATTGGTGAGGACGACGATGTAGGGCAGCCCCGCCTCCTTCACCCGGCGGATCGCGACCGTCGTGCGCGGCATCTGCATCAGCGAGAGGATGCCCTCCTGCATGCGCGCGCCGCCCGAGGCGACGAAGAGCACGAAGGGCGTGCGCCGCGCGACCGCGGTCTCGCAGGCGATGACGATCGCCTCGCCCGCCGCCATGCCGAGCGAGCCGCCCATGAACGAGAAGTCCTGCACCGCGACGGTCACGTCGAGCCCGCCCATGGCGCCGACGGCGACGCGCACCGCGTCCTGCATGCCGGTCTTGGCGCGGTTCTCCTTCAGGCGGTCGACATAGCGCTTCTCGTCGCGGAACTTCAGCGGATCGGCCGGCACGTCGGGGAGCGCGATCTCCTCGAAATCGCCGTCGAAGACGCTGCGCAGGCGCTCGGCCGCGCCCATGCGCAGGTGGTGGTTGGAGCCCGGGATCACATAGAGATTGGCCTCCACGTCCTTGTGGAACACCATCTGCCCGGTATCGGGGCACTTGATCCAGAGATTGTCGGGCGTCTCGCGCTTGAACAGCGTCTTGATGCGCGGACGCACGACGTCGGAAATCCAGTTCATGCTCTCTCGTCCTCGAGCCGTGCGCGTGGCCTTGGCGCCGTGGGGGCCTCGTCGGCGCCCCTCATAGACGAAAACGCGCCCGCACGCCAACCATGGCGCGGGGCGCGATCGCGGGGTCGGCGGGAGCGAGCGAGCCGCTCGCTCCCGGACGAGGGGCGGGCGGCCGCCCGTCCTCAGTAGCGGTAATGCTCCGGCTTGAACGGCCCCGTCTCCTTGACGCCGATATAGGACGCCTGGTCCGGGCGCAGCTTGGAGAGCTTGGCGCCGATCTTCTCGAGGTGGAGCATCGCGACCTTCTCGTCGAGGTGCTTCGGGAGCACGTAGACCTTGTTCTCGTACTTGCCCTGGTTCGTCCACAGCTCGATCTGGGCGAGCGTCTGGTTCGTGAAGGAGGCCGACATCACGAAGGAGGGGTGCCCCATCGCGTTGCCGAGATTCACGAGACGGCCCTCGGACAGGAGGATGATGCGCTTGCCGTCGGGGAACTCGATCTCGTCGACCTGCGGCTTGATGTTGTCCCACTTGAAGTTCTTCAGGGCGGCCACCTGGATCTCGTTGTCGAAATGGCCGATGTTGCACACGATCGCGCGGTCCTTCATGGCGCGCATGTGGTCGATCGTGATGACGTCCTTGTTGCCGGTGGCGGTGACGAAGATGTCGGCGCGCGGGGCGGCGTCCTCCATCGTCACGACCTCGTAGCCCTCCATCGCCGCCTGCAGGGCGCAGATCGGGTCGATCTCGGAGACCATCACGCGGCAGCCGGCCTGGCGCAGCGAGGCGGCCGAGCCCTTGCCGACGTCGCCGTAGCCCGCGACCATGGCGACCTTGCCGGCCATCATCACGTCGGTGCCGCGGCGGATGCCGTCGACGAGCGACTCGCGGCAGCCGTAGAGATTGTCGAACTTCGACTTCGTGACCGAATCGTTCACGTTGATCGCCGGGAAGAGCAGCTTGCCCTCCTTGGCCATGATGTAGAGCCGGTGCACGCCCGTCGTCGTCTCCTCGGAGACGCCCTTGATCGAGGCGGCGAGCTCGTTGAACCAGCCCTTCGGCTTCTCGGCGAGGAGCCGCTGGATCAGCGCGAAGAGGATCTCCTCCTCCTCCGAGCCCGGGCTCTTCAGGAAGGCCGTGTCGCCGTCCTCGGCGCGCTTGCCGAGATGGACGAGCATGGTGGCGTCGCCGCCGTCGTCGAGGATCATGTTGGGCATGCCGCCGCCGTGCCACTCGAACAGCTTGGCGGTGTAGTCCCAGTAATCGACGAGGCTCTCGCCCTTCCAGGCGAAGACCGGGATGCCTGCGGCGGCGATGGCGGCCGCGGCGTGGTCCTGCGTCGAATAGATGTTGCACGACACCCAGCGGATGTCGGCGCCGAGCGCCTTGAGCGTCTCGATGAGCACCGCCGTCTGAATGGTCATGTGCAGCGAGCCCGCGATGCGCGCGCCCTTCAGGGGCTGCTGCGCGCCGTATTCCTCGCGCACGGCCATGAGGCCGGGCATCTCGGTCTCGGCGATGGAGATCTCCTTGCGGCCCCAGCCGGCGAGCGAGATGTCCTTGACGATGTAATCCTGGGTCATGACGTGTCGGCTCCTGATCCGTCTCGCGGCTCGTGTAGCAGAGACGGGCGCGGGATGCAATCAAGATATAAAGATGTCTTTATGTCTTCTCCCGCAGCCCGATCTGGAGAGCGAGCGCGGCGAGGCCGAGCGCGGCGATCGCGGCCGGCAGCGCGATCGGCGTAAGCGCGATCGCCCAGCCGACGCCGATGCCGACGAGGGCGGCGAGGCTCATCTGGACGATGCCGAGGAGCGAGGAGGCCGCGCCCGCGCGGTCCGGGAAGGGCTGCATCGCGCTCGCCACCGCCTGCGGCATGGTGAGCCCCACACCCATCCCGTAGAGCGCCATCGGCACGGTCAGCGCGAGCGAGGACGGCGGGCCCGCGAGGACGAGCGCGAGCATCGCGCACCCGCCGATCGCCAAGGCCGCCGTGCCGAGCCGGATCGTGCCCGCGAGCCCGCGGCGCGGCACCACGATCTGCGCGATCACGGTTCCCGCGATGTAGCCGCACACGACGAAGGCGAAGGACAGCCCGTAGGCGAGCGGATCGAGCCCGTAGACGCCCTGCAGCACGAAGCTCGAGCCCGAGATGAAGGCGAACAGGCCCGCATAGGTGATCGCGGTCAGCGCCACCGCGAGGCGGTAGCCCGCATGGCCCATCAGCCCCGAGAACCCGCGCAGGATCGCCCGCGCCGAGAGCGGGGTGGGGTCGCGCCGGCGCAGCGTCTCGGGGAGCCCCGCGAGCGCGACCGCGGCGAGGATCGCCCCGAAGACGCCGATCGCGAGAAAGAGCGCCCGCCATCCCGTCGCCTGGTAGACGAGCCCGCCGAGGACGGGGGCGATCGCGGGCACGAGGCCCATGATCGTGCCCATCCGCGACAATTCGCGCCCCGCCCGCGGCCCCTCGTAGAGATCGCGCACGATGGCGCGCGCGAGCACGATCGGCCCCGACGCCCCGAGCGCCTGGAGGAAGCGGGCGGCCGAGAGCACCTCGATGCTCGGCGCCAGCGCGCAGGCGATGGTGGCTGCGACGAACAGGAGGAGGCCGAAGGCGAGCGCGGGCCGCCGTCCGACCCGGTCCGAGACCGGGCCGTAGAGGAATTGCCCGCAGGCGAAGCCGATCAGGAAGGCGGAGAGCGTGAACTGCGTCGCCGGCACCGAAGCGTCGAGCGCCTGCGCGATCGTCGGCAGCGCCGGCAGGTACATGTCGGTCGAAAGCGGGCCCAGAGCGGTGAGGAGCGCGAGCGTCGCGGTGAGCGCGAGCGTGTCGGGGCGCAGGAAACGCGCCTTGATCGTGGTCTGCATCAAGCGCCGTACCGATAGAGCTCCGCCCCGTGGCGCGTGAGCCAGGCCTCGGCCTCCTTCAGCCGGGGGCACAGGCTCTCGGCGAGGCGCCAGAAGCGGTGGGAATGGTTCATCTCCTTGAGATGCGCGACCTCGTGGGCGGCGAGGTAGTCGAGCACGAAGGCAGGCGCCATGATCAGGCGCCAGGAGAAGGAGAGATGTCCCTTCGCCGAGCACGAGCCCCAGCGGCTGCGGGTGTCGCGCAAGGTGATCTTGCGGGCGGGGATGCCGAGACGCGCGGTGTGGCGGGCGACCGCCTCGGCGAGATCGCGCGTCGCCTCGCGGCGCAGGAAATCGCGCACGCGGCTCTGCACCACGAGCGGGTCGCAGGCGACGAGGAGGACGGGCGCGCCCGTTTCGTCCGTGTTCACCCTCACCGGCGCGCGCGGCCCCGCGACATGCACGATGCGATGGGGCACTCCGCGAACGGGCACGAGCGCGCCCGCGACGAAGGCGACGCGCTCGGGAAGCTTGGCGACGCGCGTCGCGATCCAGCCGGCATGCGCCTCGACGAAGCGCGTCACCGCCTGATGCGCCACCGACTGAGGCACCGTCGCCACCACCTCGCCCGTCGCGCTCGAGACGCGCAACGTCAGCCGCCGCGCCCGCGCGCTGCGCTTCAAGGCCACCTCGTAGCGGGTGCCGGCATGCGCGACCGTGATCCGGTCCGGCTGCGGCGCCCGTCGGAACAAAAGCGGGATTCGCATGAGCCGGAGCATGCCCGCGCGGGGTCGCGGGCACAAGCGGGAGGGGAGCGCGTTCACGCGCGGTCGCGATAACCCCTGGGATCGGCGCCTTTCGCGAGCCCCGCGAGCCGCTCCTTCAACGGCACGGGGACGATCAGCACGCCGCTGCTCTTGGGCACGACAGCGCAGGTCTGGCCGGGCTTCCGGCCGCGGGCGCTCCGGACGACCTCGGGGATCTCGATCTCGTCGGTCGGTGACAGAATCGTCGTCGCGGCCATCGTCGCTCGCCTCTCGTGCCGGAGCCGCAACCTTACGCCTCGTCCGCGTCAGCGGACAAGGACGCCCGCCCCCTCCCCGAGTTGACGCCCCCCGGCGCCCGGCATTAAGCCCTTCCCCTTCGACGCGCCCGTGTCGACACTATGTATCGGCTCTTGCCCATCAGGCGGACAGACCCATGATCGATCGCGACGCCCTCGCCTCTGCCGGCGCCTGGCCTTTCGAGGAGGCGCGCAAGCTCCTCGCGCGGATGGAGCGCACGGGCAAGAAGGAGGTCCTGTTCGAGACCGGCTACGGGCCCTCTGGCCTGCCGCATATCGGCACTTTCGGCGAGGTCGCGCGCACCACCATGGTCCGCAACGCCTTTCGCGCGCTCACGGACGACGCGATCCCGACGCGGCTCGTCGCCTTCTCCGACGACATGGACGGGCTGCGCAAGGTGCCCGACGGGGTGCCCAATCCCGACATGCTGCGCGGCGCGCTCGGGCTGCCGCTGACGAAGGTGCCGGACCCCTTCGGCACGCACGAGAGCTTCGGGCATCACAACAACGCCCGGCTTCGCGCCTTCCTCGACCGCTTCGGCTTCGAATACGAGTTCCTCTCGGCGAGCGAATGCTACCGCTCCGGCCGGTTCGACGCCGTGCTGCTCCGCGTGCTCGAGCGCTACGACGCGGTGATGGGCGTGATGCTGCCGACGCTGCGCGACGAGCGGCGGGCGACCTACTCGCCCTTCCTGCCGATCCACCCTGAGACCGGCATCGTCATGCAGGTGCCCGTCGAGGAGCGGAACCTGTCGGCCGGCACCATCGTCTGGCGCGATCCCGAGAGCGGCGCGCGCTACGAGACGAAGGTGACCGGCGGGGCGGCGAAGCTGCAATGGAAGCCCGATTGGGCGATGCGCTGGGTCGCGCTCGGCGTCGATTACGAGATGGCCGGCAAGGACCTCATCGATTCCGTCAAGGTCTCCGGCGAGATCGCCCGCGTGCTGGGCGCCGAGCCGCCGGAGGGCTTCAATTACGAGCTCTTCCTCGACGAGAACGGGCAGAAGATCTCGAAGTCGAAGGGCAACGGGCTCACCATCGACGAATGGCTCTCCTACGGCACGCAGGAGAGCCTCGCGCTCTACATGTACAACCGCCCGCGCGAAGCCAAGCGCCTGTTCTTCGACGTGATCCCCAAGCACGTCGACGAATATCTCTCGTTCCTCGAGCGCTACCAGAAGCAGGACGCGAAGAGCCGGCTCTCGAACCCCGTCTGGCACATCCACGGCGGCAACCCGCCCGCGCCCGAGACGGTGGAGAGCGGGGGCGGCAACGCGCCGCCGGCGCAGATCACCTTCGGCATGCTCCTGAACCTCGTCGCGGTGGCGCAGGCGCAGGAACCCGGTCTCCTGTGGGCCTTCATCCGCCGCTACGCGCCCTCGGCCTCGCCCCAAACGCATCCGCGGCTCGACGAGCTCGTCGGCCTCGCGGTGCGCTATTACCGCGATTTCGTGCGGCCGGCGAAGCGCTACCGCGCGCCGACCGACGCCGAGCGCAAGGCGCTCGAGGAACTCGACGCGGCGCTCGCCGCCCACGAGGGCTCGACCGACGCGGCCGCGCTCCAGGACGTCGTCTACGAGGTCGGCCGCACGCATTTCCCGGACATGTCCGGCAAGTCGAAGAGCCCCGACGGGCGGCCGGGCGTCTCGCTCGCCTGGTTCGCGACGCTCTACCAGATCCTGCTCGGCGAGGAGCGCGGCCCCCGCTTCGGCTCCTTCGTCGCCCTCTACGGCGTCGCCGAGACGCGGGCGCTGATCGAAAAGGCGCTCACGGGCGCCCTCATCGCCGAGCACGAGGCCTTCCTCGCGAAGCGGGGCGGGTGAGTCTTACGGGTTGTCCGTCATTCCGGGGCGCGAAGCGAGCCCGGAACCCAGATCCACGACGTTGGAGGAGCAGCCTGTAGGCTGCGTCCTTCGACGTCTCGGCGTGCTTCGGTTGCGGAGCGAGCGCGCATGCGCGCTCGAACGAGCGTCGGGAGTCTGGATTCCGGGCTCGCTTCGCGCCCCGGAATGACGGCGTGGAGGTTCGATGAGAGAGATTCACAAACTCTGAGGGGAAGGAGAAGGGCGGCGGGGCGGCCGTTGCCTTCCCCTTGCGCTCTCCGGCTCGCCCGCGTAGAGCGCTGCGGGAAGAGACGTCCCCAGAGCGCCCGAGAAAGACCGCGATGCCCGACCTCCTGATCGAGCTCTTCTCCGAGGAGATCCCCGCGCGCATGCAGCGCAAGGCGGGCGAGGATTTGCGGCGGCTCGTGACCGACGCGCTCGTCGAGGGCGGCTATCTCTACGAGGGCGCGGCCGTGTTCACGGGGCCCCGCCGCATCGCGCTCCATGTCGCCGGGTTGCCCGCCAAGGGCAAGGACGTGCGCGAGGAGCGCAAAGGGCCGCGCGTCGGCGCGCCCGAACAGGCGCTCCAGGGCTTCCTCAAGAGCGCCGGCCTCGCCTCGATCGAGGAGGCGCAGGTCCAGTCCGATCCGAAGAAGGGCGATTTCTACGTCGCGATCGTCGAGCGGCCCGGCCGCCCCACGCAGGAGGCGCTCGCCGAGATCCTGCCCGGAGTGATCCGCCGCTTCCCCTGGCCGAAATCCATGCGCTGGGGCGCGGCCTCCGCCGAGCCCGGCTCGCTCGCCTGGGTGCGCCCGCTGCGCGCGATCCTCGCGACCTTCGGCCCCGAGACCGAGGAACCGGAGGTGGTGCGCTTCAGCGTCGACGGCATCGAGAGCGGGGACGTGACCTACGGCCACCGCTTCCATGCGCCCGACGCGATCCGCGTGCGCCGGCTGGAGGACTGGGCGTCCTCGCTCGCCCGCGCGCACGTCGTGGTGGACGCCGCGCAACGCCGCGACGTCATCCTCCACGACGCCCGCGATCTCGCCTTCGCGCAGGGGCTCGAGCTCGTCGAGGACGAGGGGCTGCTCGAGGAGGTCGCCGGCCTCGTCGAATGGCCGGTCGTGCTGATGGGCCGCTTCGAGGAGGATTTCCTGGCGCTGCCGCCGGAGGTGATCCGCGCGACGATCCGCGCCAACCAGAAGTGCTTCGTCACCCGCGACCGCGAGACCGGCCGCCTCTCGAACGCCTTTCTGCTCACCGCCAACATCGTCGCGACCGACGGCGGCGCGGCGATCGTCGCCGGCAACGAGCGGGTGGTCCGCGCCCGCCTCTCCGACGCGCGCTTCTTCTACGAGACCGACAAGGCGGTGGCGCTGGAAAAGCGGCTCGAAAAGCTCTCCGCCATCGTCTTCCACGAGAAGCTCGGGACCCAGGCCGAGCGCGTGGCGCGCATCGAGGCGCTGTCGCGCACGCTCGCGCCCCTCGTCGGCGCCGATCCGGAGGACGCCGCCCGCGCCGCACGCCTCGCCAAGGCCGATCTCGTGACCGAGATGGTCGGCGAGTTCCCCGAGCTGCAGGGCCTGATGGGGCGCTATTACGCCTCGCTGCAGGGCGAGAGCGAGGCGGTCGCCGCCGCCATCGAGGAGCATTACAAACCCGCCGGCCCCTCCGACCGGGTGCCGAACGCGCCGGTCTCCGTCGCGGTGGCGCTCGCCGACAAGCTCGACGTCTTGGCCGGCTTCTGGGCGATCGACGAGAAGCCGACGGGGTCGAAGGACCCCTTCGCGCTGCGGCGCGCGGCGCTCGGCGTGATCCGGATCGTCTTGGAGAACGGGCTGCGGCTGCGGCTCGCGCGCGTGCTCGAGAGCCTCGAGCCGTCCGTGCGCGCCGACGTCCTCGCCTTCTTCGCCGATCGCCTGAAGGTCCACCTGCGGGAGGAGGGCGCGCGGCACGATCTCATCGACGCCGTCTTCGCGCTGGACGACCAGGACGATCTCCTGATGATCGTGCGCCGGGTCGAGGCGCTCGGGCGGTTCCTGGAGACGGACGACGGCGCGAACCTGCTCGCGGGCTATCGGCGCGCGGCGAACATCCTGCGCATCGAGGAGAAGAAGGACGCGCGCGCCTACGACGAGGCGCCCGATCTCGCGCTCGTCGAGGCGCGCGGGCAGAGCGAGGAGAAGGCGCTCGTCGCCGCCCTCGCGCGCGCGGAGGAGGAGGCGCGCGCCGCGCTCGGGCGCGAGGATTTCGAGGGGGCCATGCGGGCGCTCTCCGTCCTGCGCGCGCCCGTCGACGCCTTCTTCGACGCGGTCACGGTGAACGCGGAGGACGCGGATCTGCGCGCCAACCGCCTGCGGCTCCTCGCTGCGCTGAGGCGCGCGATGCGAACGGTCGCGGATTTCGGCCAGATCCAGGCTTGATCGAAGAGGCCTAGGTTAATAACCAAAGATTATAGTCGATGATCCGTGCGCATTTGTCGGCCCATCAATTTAGTCCCTTACGTTAAGCGAAATAAGCAAAACGACGCCGATTCCCGAATTCGCCCCAGGTGATTGCCGCCTCTCATTGCGCTATATTTGCGATGCAGAGGTGCATCTTCGAGGCATTCGGGTTGACGACCCCGCTGAACAATGTCGGGCACGCGCCCCCCGTCGACCAGCGCGACCTGCACCGGCTCGAGAATGCGAGCCGGGAGTTCTTCGACGTCTTCCAGCGGGACCGGCGCATCGTCGAGCAGCGCGACCGCGATCGCGAAGAGCGCCGCCGCCGCGAGGAGGCGCCCGCGCCGGACGTCAAGGATCGCCGCCGCGTCGCCGAGGACAATGCCCAACCGCCGAGCCAGGCGGTCCAGAACGACGTCGCCCGCCGCCTCGCCGCGAGGAACGCGCCCCAGCAGCCGGGCGCACGGCAAGATCCCGCACGGCAAGATCCCGCACGGCAAGATCCCGCGAGGCAGGAGCCCGCGCGCGAGCCGCAATCGCAGCCGCCGCCGCTCCTCCCGCGGCCGCCGACGATGCCGCTGCCGGGCCTCGCCGGCTTCCTGCCGCAGCGTCCGCCGGGAGCCTTCGCCGCCCCGCCCCCGGGTGCCGGCACCTACCCGCCGAGCGCACCGCCGCTCCTGTTCGCGCCGGACCCGCGCGCCGGCTCGGCCGAGCCGCCGGCCGCCTCCCTTCTCGGCCCCGCCGCGTCGGCTTCCCCGCGCGCCCGCGTGACCCGCGGCACTGCGCCGCGGCCGTCCGTGCAGGGCGCTCAGCCGCCCGCCCCCGCGATGCCGGATCTTGCCGCGTCGGTCGCGCCGCTCGCCGGGCCTGCGGCCCCGGTCGCAGCGGCGCCGATCGCGGGTTTCGCCCCGCGAGCGGAGGGGCCGCTCACGCTCAACCCGGCGACGCCGCCCGAGGTGAGCGTGCGGGTCAACGCCTTCCTCTCGGGCGCGCCGCTCGACCGCACGCCCTTCCACATCCAGCCGATGGACCCGCTCGTCGAGGCGAAGTCGCGCGGCCAGCGGGGCGAGGCGCCCGCGCCCGGCCTCTCCGCCGGGCCCGCCGGCCCCCGCGCCGGCACCGTGCGCGGCGCGCCGATCTCGCCCCTCGCGCGCCTCCTCGCCCGCCCGCTCGGCGAGACGACCGGCCTCACCCCCGCCAACGACGCCCTCGTGCCGACGGCGCCGCCGCCCGCCAACGACGCGCCCGTGCGCCCCGGCCCGCTCTCGGCCAATGACGGCCCCGAGCCCCTCGGCGCGCTCTTCTTCCGCGAAGCGTCCGCCGAGCATGCCGGCCTGCCGCCCCTCGGCCCCCGCCCATCGGGACCGCTGCGCGTCTGACGGGTGCGACCCCCGCACACGGTCTCGCGGCGCAACGAGAGCGGCCCTCGCGCGTTGACGAGCCCGAGCGGGGCGGTTCCCAAAACGCGTTCCAGCCGTTATGGCTGCGCGCAGGCGAGTGCGTTCGCGCTCGCACAACGAGGTCAGACGAGGTGTCACGATGACGAAGTGGGTCTACACCTTCGGCGACGGCCGCGCCGAGGGCGAGGCGTCCATGCGCAACCTCCTCGGGGGCAAGGGCGCGAACCTCGCCGAGATGTCCAATCTCGGCCTTCCCGTCCCTCCGGGCTTCACCATCACCACCGGTGTCTGCACCTATTATTACGACAACGGCGAGACCTATCCGCCGGAATTGAAGGACGCCGTGGCGCAGGCGCTGACGGAGGTCGGCCGCATCGCCGGGCGCCGCTTCGGCGATCCCGAAAAACCGCTCCTCGTCTCCGTGCGCTCGGGCGCGCGCGCCTCGATGCCGGGCATGATGGACACGGTCCTCAATCTCGGGCTGAACGACGACACGGTCGGCGCGGTGGCGCAGGACGCGGGCGACGAGCGCTTCGCCTACGACAGCTATCGCCGCTTCATCACCATGTATTCGAACGTCGTGCTCGGCGTGGAGCACCACGATTTCGAGGAGGCGCTCGAGGCCTACAAGCAGCGCCGCGGCCACGATCTCGACACCGACCTGACCGCCGACGACTGGAAGATCCTGATCGCCCGATACAAGGAAATCGTCGAGAAGGCGACCGGCGCGCCCTTCCCGCAGGACCCCCACGCCCAGCTCTGGGGCGCGATCTCCGCCGTGTTCGGCTCCTGGATGAATCCGCGCGCGAAGAAATATCGCGAGCTGCACGCGATCCCGGCGAGCTGGGGCACCGCCGTCAACGTGCAGGCGATGGTGTTCGGGAACATGGGCGAGACCTCCGCCACCGGCGTCGCCTTCACCCGCAACCCCTCGACGGGCGAGAACAAGCTCTACGGCGAGTTCCTGATCAACGCGCAGGGCGAGGACGTCGTCGCCGGCATCCGCACGCCGCAGGACATCACCGAGGCCGCGCGCGTGGCCTCCGGTTCCGACAAGCCGTCGATGGAGACGGCGATGCCGGACGCCTTCGCCGAGCTCGTGCGCATCTGCGGGGTGCTCGAGGGGCACTACCGCGACATGCAGGACATGGAGTTCACGATCGAGCGCGGGAAGCTCTGGATGCTCCAGACCCGCAACGGCAAGCGCACCGCGCGCGCCGCTCTGCGCATCGCCTGCGACCTCGTCGAGGAGGGGCTGATCACGCAGCGCGAGGCGGTCGGCCGCGTCGAACCGCAGGCCCTCGACCAGCTCCTGCATCCGACGATCGACCCGAAGGCGAAGCGCGACATCCTCGCGACCGGGCTCCCCGCCTCGCCAGGCGCGGCCTCGGGCGAAATCGTGTTCACTTCCGAAGCCGCCGAGGCCGCCAAGAAGGCCGGGCGCAAGTGCATCCTGGTGCGCGTCGAGACGAGCCCGGAGGACATCCACGGGATGCACGCCGCCGAGGCCATCCTGACGACGCGCGGCGGCATGACCTCGCACGCGGCGGTCGTCGCGCGCGGCATGGGCAAGCCCTGCGTCTCGGGCGCGGGCACGGTGCGCATCGACGCGAAGGCCGGCACGCTCGCCTGCGGCGGGCGCACCCTGAAGACGGGCGACGTCATCACCATCGACGGTGGCGCGGGCCAGGTGCTCGTCGGCGCGGTCGCGATGCTCGAGCCGGAGCTCTCGGGCGATTTCGCCAAGCTGATGGAATGGGCCGACGGCGTGCGCCGCCTCGACGTGCGCGCCAATGCCGAGACGCCGCTCGACGCGCGCACCGCGCGCACCTTCGGCGCCGAGGGCATCGGCCTGTGCCGGACCGAGCACATGTTCTTCGAGGGCGACCGCATCGTCGCCGTGCGCGAGATGATCCTCGCCGACGACGAGGCCGGCCGCCGCGCCGCTCTCGACAAGCTCCTGCCGATGCAGCGGGCCGATTTCGTCGAATTGTTCACGATCATGTCGGGCCTGCCCGTCACGATCCGCCTCCTCGACCCGCCGCTCCACGAGTTCCTGCCCCATACCGAGGAGGAGATCGCGGAGGTGGCCAAGGCCATGGGCGCCTCGCCCGAGAAGCTCAAGCGCCGCGCATCCGAGCTGCACGAGTTCAACCCGATGCTCGGCTTCCGCGGCGTGCGCCTCGCGGTCGCCTATCCCGAGATCGCCGAGATGCAGGCGCGCGCCATCTTCGAGGCGGCCGCGCAGGCCGCGCGCGAGACCGGCCGCCCCGTCACCCCCGAGGTGATGGTGCCGCTCGTGATGACGAAGCCCGAGCTCGACCTCGTCAAGGCGCGCATCGACGCCATGGCGAAGAAGGTCATGGAGGAGACGGGCGCCGCCTTCGCCTATCAGGTCGGCACCATGATCGAGCTGCCTCGCGCGGCGCTGCGCGCGGCCGAGATCGCGGAAGCCGCGGAGTTCTTCTCCTTCGGCACCAACGATCTCACGCAGACGACGCTCGGCATCTCGCGCGACGACGCGGCCTCCTTCCTCGGACCCTACGTCCAGAAGGGGCTCATCGAGTTCGACCCCTTCGTCACGCTGGACCAGGAGGGCGTCGGCGAGCTCGTGGCGCTCGCCGCCGAGCGCGGCCGCAAGACGCGGCCCGACATCAAGCTCGGCATCTGCGGCGAGCACGGGGGCGATCCGGCCTCGATCCGCTTCTGCGAGGGGCTCGGGCTCGATTACGTCTCCTGCTCGCCCTATCGCGTCCCCATCGCCCGCCTCGCCGCCGCCCAGGCCGCCCTCGCGGGGGAGACGCGTTCGCTGGCGTGAGGGGCAGGGGGGGCGCTTCACCGGGCCGCGCCCCCCTCTCCTTCCCATCAGAGCTTGAGGATCTTTCGAAGGTTGTCATCCCGGGCCGCGAAGCGGACCCGGGACCCATACCCACGAGGATCGTTCGAGCGCGCATGCCGCGTGCGTTCCGCTCCAGATGGGCGGCTTTCGTCGGAGAAACGCAGCCTACAGGCTGCGACTGAGACGTGGTGGTTATGGGTCCCGGATCGCCTTCGGCGTCCGGGATGACGTCGCAATGAAAGGTTTTAATACTCTGGGCGGAAGGAACCTCCCGACGCGTCCCGACCTCCGTCACCCCCGCTTGACGATCGCCCCGTACCAGCCGAGCCCGCGATAGGTCTCGTAGCCCGGCGTGGCGTGGAAGGCGACGAAGGTGCCGTCCGGGAGGTGCGAGTAGCCGGCGCGGCGCCCGTCGAGCGGCAGGGAGAGCCGCTCGGTCAGAAGGCCCACGCCGTCGGAGGCCGCGATGACGCGCATGGCGGCATCGACGAGGAGCACCCGCGTGGTCGCCCGCTCCTCGGGCGCGAGCCGCACGCCCTCGACGATGGCGCGCGCCTGCGGCTCCCAGTCGAAATGGATCGCGAGCACGCCGAGCGGGCGCCCGCGCGCCTCGCCGCCCTCGCGCACGCTGGCGCAATAGGTGGCCACCTGGGAATTGCCGAGGAGCGGCTGCGTGCCGACGTCGGCGGCGACGTAATCGTCCCCCGTGGCGAGCGCGACGGCGGACTTGAACCAGGCTTCGTGGGCGACGTTGCGGCCGCGCACGTCGTAGGTCTCGGGGCGCCCGTTGGCGACGACGTCGCCCTTCAGATTGCACAGCCACAGATCGAGATAGACGGTGTAGGCGCCGAGGATCACGCCGAGCCGCTTCGAGGCGTGGCGCACCCGCTCCGCGCTCGGCTCGGCGAGGCATTCGACCAGCGCCGAATCCGTCGCCCACCAGCGCACGTCGCAGGTCCGTTCGTACAGGTTGCGATCGATCAGCTCGATGGCGTTGAGCGAGAGATCGACGAGCCGCTGGCCCTTGGCCGCGTCCGCCATGGTCTCGACCTCGCGCTGCAGGGCCGCGACGCGTTCGGCGAGGTGCTCCTCGAGCTCGCGGGCGACGCTCGCCACCACGTCGCCGACGGAGCGGACCTCCTGCGCGACGACGGAGAACCCACGGCCATGCTCGCCCGCCCGCGTCGCCTCGATCATCGCGTTGAGCGCCAGGATCTTCATCTGGCCGGTGATCTGCTGGATGCGTCTCGTCTTTTCGGCGGCGACGCTGCGCACCTCCGCCGTCATCGCGGCGATGTCGGTGAGCGAGCCGCCGCGCTCCTCGGCCGGTCGTCCGGCGCTCGCGAGAGTCGATCGTGCCAACGCTGTTGCCCCCGATGATCGTCGATCGGGGCGATGATCACATGGGTTGGTTATCCGAAGTTTAAGGTAAATTCGTGCGAGGTCCCGCTAATTGCACAAATTTCGATCAGGAAATCGCTTGCATCGGGGGGCGGGCGCCGCTAAACGCCGCGGCTCTCACGGACGGGTCCTCGATGAACACGCTCCATCTCGGCTGCGACGCCGACGCCATCGCGCAGGCCGCCGCGCTCCTGCGCGCGGGGCGCTGCGTCGCCTTCCCGACCGAGACCGTCTACGGGTTGGGCGCCGACGCGACCGACCCGGCGGCGGTGGTGCGGATCTACGAGGCCAAGGAACGCCCGCGCTTCAACCCGTTGATCGCACACGTGCCGGATGTGGACGCCGCCGCGCGCGAGGGTCTCTTCGACGAGAACGCCCGGCGCCTCGCGGACGCCTTCTGGCCCGGCCCGCTCACGCTCGTCGTCCCCCGCGCCTTGCAGGGCGGCGTCTGCGACGTCGCGCGGGCGGGGCTCGACAGCGTCGCCCTGCGCGTTCCGGCCCATCCCGTGGCCCAGGCGCTGTTGCGCGCGGCGGCGCGACCCGTTGTCGCACCCTCGGCCAATCGCTCCGGACGCGTGAGCCCCACCCGGGCCGACCACGTCGCGGGGGATCTCGACGGACGCATCGCGGCGATCGTCGATGGCGGCGAGACGCGGGTGGGGGTCGAATCGACGATCCTCGCCTGTCTCGGCGGCGATCCCGTTCTGCTGCGCCCGGGCGGCGTGCCGCGCGAGGCGATCGAGAGGCTGCTCGGCCGCCGCCTCGCGGAGGCGCAGGCCACCGGAGACGATCCTGCCGCGCCGCGCGCGCCCGGCATGCTCGCCTCCCATTACGCGCCGCGCGCGGGCGTGCGTCTCGACGCGCGCGAGATATTCCCCGGCGAGGCGGCGCTCCTGTTCGGGGAGCCCCGTCCGGCGGGCGTCGATCATGCGATCGCGGTGCGCGATCTCTCGCCCTCCCGAGACCTCGCGGAGGCGGCGCGCAATCTCTTCGCCGCGCTGCGTGCGCTCGACGAGAGCGGGGCGCACACGATCGCGGTCGCGCCGATCCCCCGTACGGGTCTCGGCGAGGCGATCGCCGACCGCCTCGCCCGCGCCGCGGCGCCGCGCTGATGAGCGAGCGGCCGCCGCGCTGATCGGCGACGCTCCGGCGCGCGACTCGCTGCTCAGGCCCTTGCCAAAGCCTCGCGAATCCTGACGAGCTCGCGCCGAATCTCCACCAGGATGGCGAGCAGGCCGCAAACGACGACTGCGAGAACGAGGCCGACCACCAGGCCGACCACGATCCCAAATCCACCCATGCCGACGGCGTTGCCGAAGACGGCCATGCTCCCGAGTATCAAGAGCGCTGCCAAGATGGTGTTCGCGACACCGAGTGCGTTCGCGAGAAAGCTGTTCATGAAATGATTACCCCCGGTTTCGTCTTTCGATGTGCGGCTTTCAGCGCCGCTCGATCGACGATATCCGAAGTTGCGACAATGTCACCTCTCCGCCGATGATGCGGGGGGCGCCGCATGCCGGAGTGAGACGCCGTCGGCCCCCGGGCGTGGCGCCTCGTGGACCGACGGTGCTCCGCGTCTCGCAAGACGCTGATCAGCCCGCGAGCTTGCCGGCGATCTGCGCCACGTGGCGGCCCTGGAAGCGCGCGCCCTCGAGCTCGACCGCGGAGGGCCGCCGCGAGCCGTCGCCCGCCGAGATGGTGGAGGCGCCGTAGGGCGAGCCGCCCTTGATCTCGTCGAGGCCCGACTGGCCGGCGAAGGTATAGGGCAGGCCGACGATCACCATGCCCTGGTGCAGGAGCACGGTGTGGAACGACAGGATCGTCGATTCCTGGCCGCCGTGCTGGGTCGCCGTCGAGGTGAACACCGCGCCGACCTTGCCGACGAGGGCGCCCTTGGCCCAGAGCCCGCCGGTCTGGTCGAGGAAGTTTTTCATCTGCGCGGCCATGTTGCCGAATCGCGTCGGCGTGCCGAACACGATCGCGTCGTAATCGGCGAGCTCGTCGACGCTCGCGATCGGCGCCTTCTGGTCGAGCTTGTAACGGGACTGCTCGGCGACATCCGTCGGCACCAGCTCGGGCACGCGCTTGACGTGCACCTCGGCGCCGGTCTCGCGGGCACCCTCGGCGACGGCGTAGGCCATCTCTTCGATGTGACCCCAGCTGGAATAATAGAGAACCAGGACCTTGGCCATGTCGGCTCCTCTGGATTGCTGTTTCGGTTCGGGCGCGATCGCCGACGGCGTCGTTCGCCGCGTCGAACCGGAAGATGGGCCTTTCCATCGCGCAATGCCAATTGTATAGGGGGAAGAGCAATCTTGCGCGGACGCATAAAATGACGGTGCCGAGCCAGCTCGTCTGGGACGATTTCCGCCTCGTGAAATCCATCGCGGAGGCCCGTGGGCTGACCGGGGCCGCGAGCGCGCTCGGCGTCAACCATTCGACCGTCTTCCGCCGTCTCGGCCAGCTCGAGGACGGGCTCGGCGTCAAGCTGTTCGAGCGCCACCGCACCGGCTACGCGCTGACCACCGCCGGCGAGGAGATGGTGGCGATCGCCGAGCGCATGGAGGAGGACGTCGTCGGCTTCTCGCGCAAGATCGACGGCCAGACCATCGCGCCCGCGGGCGAATTGCGGGTGACGACGAACGATACGCTCCTCGTCCACCTGCTCACCCCGATCTTCGCCCGCTTCCGGGCGCGCTATCCCGAGATCCGCCTCGACGTCGTCCTCGCCAACCAGGCGCTCAACCTCTCCAAGCGCGATGCCGACGTCGCCATCCGCGCCACCGACGATCCGCCCGAGACGCTGATCGGACGCCGGCTCGCGACGATCGGCTGGGCCCTGTTCGGGCGCCGGGCGGATTTCCCCGACGGGCCGCCGGCGGACCCGTCCGCTTTGTTCTCCCGCGACTGGGTGGCGCTCGGCGACAACCTATCGACCCTCAAGGTCGCCAAATACGTGCGCGACAACGTCGCCCCCGAGCGCGTCGCCTACCGCGTCAACACGGTGCTCGGCTTGGGCGAGGCGATCGAGAGCGGGCTCGGCGTGGGCGCGCTGCCGGTCTTCATCGGCGATGCGCGCGCGAGCCTCTTGCGCCTGTCGGCGCCGCGGCCCGACTTCTCCGCCGGGCTGTGGCTGCTCACCCACCCGGATCTGCGGCGCTCGACGCGCGTTCGCGTCTTCCTCGATTACGTCGCGGGCGAGATCGCCACCTCCCGCGCCCGCATCGAGGGGTGAGGAGCGCCGATGCGTCGTCTGATCGTCGAGGATCCCGTGTCGCGGCCGGCCGTCTGGGCGGCGCGCGTCGGACTGGTCGCGCTCGCCGCCTTCGCCTTCTCGGCGATCCTCACCCGCACGAGCCGGCTCGATCTCGACGGCGGCCTCGCCGCGCTCGCCGCGAGCGCGGGGCTCGCCCTCGTCGCGCTCGCGCTCGCGCTCCTCGCCTTCGTGCGGATCTGGATGCACGGCCATCGCGGGTTCGGCATCGCGCTCGGCGGGGTCGCCCTCGCGGCGCTCGTGCTCGCCTATCCGGCGGCGATCGGCGCCCGCTCGGCGATCCGCCCGCCGGTCTTCGACGTGAGCACCGATCTCGAATCCGCCCCCGCCTTCGCCACCACCCCCTCCGTGGTCGCCGCGCGCGGCGGCTGGCGCGGGGCCGCGGCGGATCCGGGTCTGCGGGCGCGCCAGCGCGCCGAGGCGACGCGGATCGCGCCCCTCGTCGTCGAGCTCCCCGAGGACACCGCCTTCTCCCTCGCGCTCACCGCCGCCGCCGACATCGGCATGCAGGTCCTCGAATCGGTGCCGCCCGGCGAGGAGCGGGAGGCGGGCACGATCGACGGGCGCACGACGACGCTCCTCCTGCGCCTGCCCGTCGAGATCGCGGTGCGCGTGCGTCCCTCCGGCGAGGGCGCCCGCGTCGACGTCCGCGCGGTCTCCCGCGCGCCGGTCGACGATCTCGGCGGACCGACCGAGACCGTACGCGCCTTCCTCGCCGCCTTCGAGGAGCGCCGCCGCGAGGGGATGTGAGGTGTGGGTGCTGGTTTCCGGACGAGATCGACGTTGGTGACGCTGATCTCCTTCCCATGCCAGTCCGTGAGTCTTGCGAAGGTTGTCATCCCGGGCCGCGAAGCGGACCCGGGACCCATGACCTCGACGACCGTCCGAGCGCGCATGCCGCGCTCGCTGCACCACCTTTCAGCGGGTTCCGTCGTGGGAGAAACGCAGCCTATAGGCTGCGACTGAGACGTGGCGGTTATGGGTCCCGGGTCCGCTTCGCGGCCCGGGATGACACCGGTGGAGCACTCACCCTGTCGGCGCGACTGACTAATGACACCGCAACGAAAGAATACCCGAACCGACGGAAAGGAGCGGGAGCGCGCCGTCGGCCGAGAGGCTCCAAACGCAGCGGTCGAGGGGAGGGGCTGTCGCGCGCGGTTCGCATCGCCTATATGGAGCCGATACCGAACCGAGAAGGCTCTCCCCTATGTCCCAAGCGCTCGACATCGCGCGCCGCAATCCGAACGCTCCGGCGGTCGAGGCCGGCGCCATCGCCGACGGCGCCATCGAGAAGGTCGCCGAGCGGCCGCTCGCGCCCGGCGCGCTCGCGGGGCAGCCCTCGCTCGTCGGTCTGACGCGCGCCGAGCTCGCGGAACGCCTCGGCGCGATCGGCGTGCCCGAGCGCGAGCAGCGCATGCGCGTCCAGCAGCTCTGGCACTGGATCTATTTCCGCGGCGCCAACGCGTTCTCCGAGATGACGAACGTGGGCAAGGGCCTGCGCGCCGCGCTCGCCGAGGCCTACACGCTCGCGCGGCCGGAGGTCGTCTCCGAGCAGGTGTCGAAGGACGGCACCCGCAAATGGCTGATCCGGATGCCCTCGACCGGCCCGCTCGACCGCGGCGCCGAGATCGAGTGCGTCTACATCCCCGAGACCGACCGCGGCACGCTCTGCGTCTCCTCCCAGGTCGGCTGCACGCTGACCTGCTCGTTCTGCCATACGGGCACGCAGAAGCTCGTGCGCAACCTCACCTCGGCCGAGATCGTCGCGCAGCTCGTGGTGGCGCGCGACCGGCTCGGCGACTGGCCGCATGCGAGCCCAGCGGAAGGGGCCTTCGTGCCCTCCGACGGCGGGCGCTTCGTCACGAACATCGTGTTCATGGGCATGGGCGAGCCGCTCTACAACACGGACAACGTCGTCGCCGCGATCGGCGTGATGTCCGACAACGAGGGCTTGGGTCTCTCGCGCCGGCGCATCACGGTCTCGACCTCGGGCGTCGTGCCGCAGATCGAGCGGCTCGGGCAGGAGGCGAATTCCATGCTCGCCATCTCGCTGCACGCGGTGCGCGACGAGCTGCGCAACGAGCTCGTGCCGCTCAACAAGAAATACCCGATCGCGCAGCTGATCGAGGCCTGCCGCACCTATCCCGGCGTCTCGAACGCGCGGCGGATCACGTTCGAATACGTGATGCTCGACGGCGTCAACGATTCCGACGCGGATGCCCGCGCGCTGGTGCGGCTCCTCGAGGGCGTGCCGGCGAAGATCAACCTGATCCCGTTCAATCCCTGGCCCGGCACCAAGTATTCGTGCTCGTCCTGGGAGCGGATCGAGCGGTTCTCGGAGATCGTCTTCCGGGCGGGCTACGCCTCGCCGGTGCGCACGCCGCGCGGGCGCGACATCCTCGCCGCCTGCGGCCAGCTCAAGAGCGAGACGGAGAAGCTGCGCGCCCGCGCTCGCATGATGGCCGAGAGCGGCATCGGCGCCGAGGGCGTGTACGCCGCCGCCGCCGCGGACGATTGAGGACGGCCGCTTGCGCGCGCTCGGGCGCCTGATCCTGTGGTGCGTGGGGCTCGTGCTCGCGATACCCGCCGGCGCGCTCGCGCTCCTGTTCGGCGTGATGGCGGAGCCCGCCGCGCGCGAGCTGATCGCGCTCCTCGGTCTGGCCGCGCTCGACGCGCTCTTCGCCGCCGCCGCGGGGGGAGGGGACCCCGACCTCCTCGTCGCCTCGCTCTTCGCGGGCTTCTGGATGCTCTCGCTCGTCCTCGTGATCGGCCCGGTGACGCTCGTCTCGGCGGCGGGCGAGATCGTCGGGAGCCGCTCCTTCGCCTTCTACGGCGGGCTGACCGCGCTCGTCACCGCCGCGATCCCCTGGCTCCTGCGCGCCGGCCCCGGCCCCGGCGCGGCGCTCGCCGCCGAGGGGCGCCTGACCGCGATCCTGTTCGTCACCGGCGCCGTCGCAGGCCTCGTCTACTGGGCGACCGCCGGCCGCAGCGCCGGCCGCGAGGCGGTGGGGCGTCCCTCCCCGTAGGGGAGGGTGGACCCTGGAGCGTGAGCGACAGGGGCCGGGTGGGGCCCGGGTGGCGTTTTTCCGCTGCGCGTCGGGCCCCACCCGACCTCGCTCGCTCCGCTCGCGAGGCCACCCTCCTCTACAGGGAGGGATTCCTCTTCCCCCTTCGACGCGCCTCCGCGCGCCCTTCGGAACCCTTGCCGCTCTCGCCTGTTGAGTGGCCGAGATAGAAGGAGGCCTTGCACATGCCGGTTGGCACGCAGAACGGCGAGGAGACTCGCAACGCCGATTGGCGCGATGTCCAGCGCGAGGCGCAGGATGCCGCGCGAGACATCGCCGGAGAGGCGCAGGAGCGTGGTTCGGAATTCGTGTACCAGGCGCGCGATCGCGCCGCGGAATACGTCGAGCGACGCAAGGATTCGGCCGCGCAATCGGTGGAGGACATCGCGTCCACGCTGCGCGAGACCGGGCAATCGCTCGACGACCGCCCGAACGTCCGCATGTTCGTGGACAGCGCGGCGGACGGGCTCGAGACGCTCGCCGACGAGATCCGCGAGCGCTCGCTCGTCGAGATGGTCTCGGACATGGAGGATTTCGCCCGGCGCCGTCCGGCGACCTTCGCGGCCGCGGCGGGCATCGCGGGCTTCGTGCTCGCCCGCTTCCTGAAGAGCTCGGGCGCGGACGTCGAGGGGCGGCGCGCCTATTCGGACCAGCTGCGCAGCGAGCGCGCCGAGCGCCGCCGCTCGCGCGGACCGGGTGCCTCGAGCGCGACGTCCGGTGCCGCCGCGTCGTCGTCGTCTTCGGCCAAGTCGTCTCAAACCGCGTCTCAAACCGCGTCTCAGACCGCGGCCCCGACCGCGTCTTCGACGACGTCGGCGTCCTCGACCTCGACGGCGAAGCCCGGCAGCGGCGCGGGCTCGACCTCCGGCGCCACCTGAGGAGGCCGCCATGCATCACGATCACCGTGAGACCCAGAGCATGCAGGCGCTGGTCGCCGAGGCCCTGCGGGAGACGACCGATCTCGCCCGCAAGGAGATGGCCCTCTTCCGCACGGAAGTGAGCCACAACGTCAAGCTCCTGGTGACGGGCCTCGTCGCGATCATCGCCTCCGCGGTGTTCGCGATCGCGACCCTCGTGCTCCTCACCGACGCGGCGGTCTCCTGGCTCGCCGAAGCTTTGAATTCACGACCGCTCGCGGCCCTGATCGTCGCGGTCGTGATGTTCGTGATCTTCCTGATCCTCGTCCTCTACGGCCGCTCGAAGCTCTCGTCGGCGACGCTCGAGCCGACGCGCACGATCCGCTCGGTCGAGCAGGACAAGGACGTCCTCGCGAACAGGAGGCACGCATGACCTCGATATCCGAGCTCGAGCAGGACATCGCGGAATCGCGCGCCCGTCTCGACAAGACGATCGACCAGCTGCAGGACCGCATGACCGCCTCCGGCGTCATCGACGAGGTGCTCGGCACGGCGCGCCGCTCCGGCTACGGAACGACGCTCGATCGCGCGGCCGATACGCTGCGCGCCCATCCCGTGCCGGTCCTCCTCGTCGTCGCGGGGCTCGGCTGGCTCGCCTATTCGATGACCGAGGCGGGACGGCGCCGCGACCTGCGCGCCCGCGCCCGCCGCGATCTCGAGGAGCGCCTCGGGCCGCGCCCGGCGGTGCGACCCATCGACCGCGATTCGCCCGAAGCGGAGCGGCGCGAGCGCGCCGAGCGCGAGGGTGCGGCCGCCGCGGCGCGCACGGCCGAGATGCCGCGCGCTTCCGCCGCGACGAGCCGTCCGACGACCGTCGGCGCGAGCGATCTGCGCCCCGGCGAGACGCGCTCCGTCGGCAACGGCACGAGCCGCCCGACGAGCCGCGCCGGCGAGCCGCCCGATCGCGGCGGCGTGACGGCCGGTGCGCGGGTCGGCGAGCGGGTGATGGGCGGCGACGGCGGCCTGCGCGCCTCCGACGTGCCCGCAGGCGCCGTTCGCCGGCCGCCGGATCCGACCCATGCCGCTCCCGAGGGCGAGGCGCT
Source organism: Salinarimonas sp. (assembly GCF_046292825.1). Classification (GTDB taxonomy): domain Bacteria; phylum Pseudomonadota; class Alphaproteobacteria; order Rhizobiales; family Beijerinckiaceae; genus Salinarimonas. The sequence goes on from NZ_JBKBQG010000001.1 coordinate 314,463, forward strand.
GCACCGCAGCCCCGCCCCCTCGCCGACGCGCGCCTCGCCCGCCGCCCCCGGCGACACCGCCCCGGGCGCGTCCGGCACGCGACGCTGACGCGAACGACAACGCACATTCGAGGAGGTCCCGATGGCCGACATCAAGAAGGACGACAACGCTCATTCCCCGCACGCGACGCCGCCGGCCGGCGGCTCGCCCTCGGGGACCTATTCGAGCAACCCCTCCGCCCGCGAGGGCCTGTACGGCAGCCAGGCGGGCAGCCAGACCGGCGGCTCGTCCTCGGCGGGCCGCTCCGGCGGCTCCTCCGGCGACGCGATGAGCCGCGCCTACGAGGAGAGCCGCCATCGCGGCGAGGAGCTCGCCGGCGAGGCCCGTCGTCGCGGCGAGGACTACATGCGCGAAGGCCGCCGCTGGGCCGACGAGGCCCGCGAGCGCGGCGAGCGCTATTACGAGGAGGCCCTGCATCGCGGCCGGGACTATTACGAGGAGGCGATGCACCGCGGGCACGACTATTACGACGAGGCCTATCGCTACGGCAGCCAGGGCTACGAGGCGACCCGCGACTTCGTGCGCGAGAACCCGCTCCTCATCGGCGTGCTCGGCCTCGCCGCGGGTCTCGCGATAGGCGCGCTCCTGCCGCGCTCGCGCCACGAGGACGAGACGATCGGCCGCTACGCCGACGATCTGCGCCACCAGGGCATGGGCTATGCCCGCGAGGCCGTGCGGGCCGGGCGCGACTACGCCCACGAGGCCTTCGCGCGCACCGAGGAGGGGCATCCCACCCACGAATCGGAATGGCGCCGCGAGACGAGCGAGGAAGAGGACGCCGCCCGCCGCTCGGGCCCGCTCGACACCCAGCGCCGTCACTGATCGCCGCGTGACGCTGCGACATCGAGGCCGGGCCGCCCGTCGGGGCTGCCCGGCCTTCGGTCGTCTCGTCCACACCCCCCGGCGAACCCGCATTGTCACGCCGTGCGCTTCGTCGTAAACCAGCGCGAGGCACGCGTCCGTCGGTCCCGTGTCGCGGTTCGCAAAGGCTCGACGAAGAACGCATGAAGATCGTCGTCTGTGGCGCGGGGCAGGTCGGCTCCACCATCGCGCGCCATCTCGCCAACGAAGGGATCGACGTCACCGTCGTCGACATCGACGCCGCGCAGGCGCGCCGTGTCGACGAGAGTTACGAGGTCCGCGGCATGGTGGGCCACGCCTCCCATCCCGAGACGCTCGAGCGCGCCGGCGCGCGCGAGGCCGACATGCTGATCGCGGTGACGCGCTCGGACGAGGTCAACATGGTGGCCTGCCAGGTGGGCTACACGCTCTTCCGGGTGCCGCGGCGCATCGCCCGCGTGCGCCATCACGGCTATCTCGATCCGCTCTCGCGCGCGCTCTATTCCGCCGACCAGATGCCGATCGACGTCGTCATCTCCCCCGAGGTCGAGGTGGCGAACGGCATCGCGCGCCGCCTGCGCACCCCCGGCGCCTTCGACACGGTGCCGCTCGCCGACGGGCGGGTGCAGCTCCTCGGCATCCATTGCGACACGGTCTCCTGTGCCTTCGTCGGCAAGAAGCTCTCCGAGATCCCGCAGATCATGCCGGATCCGCACCTCCTCGTCGTCGCGGTGGTGCGCAACGGCGAGGCCTTCGTTCCCGCGGGCGCCGACGTGATCCAGCGCGGCGACGACGTCTACGTCGTCACGGAGCCCAACCGCGTCGACCGCGTGATGGCCTTCTTCGGCCACGAGGAGCGCATCGCCCGGCGCGTCGTCATCGTCGGCGGCGGCAATGTGGGGCTCAATCTGGCAAAGATGCTCGCGCGCGAGGCGCCCTACGTGCGCATCAAGATGATCGAGCATTCCCGCGAGCGCGCCGAGCTCGTCTCGCGCGAGCTCGGCGACCGCGCCGTCGTGCTGCACGGCGACGCGCTCGACACGGAAGTGCTCGAGGAGGCAAATGCCGGCTCGGCCGAGACTGTGGTCGCCGTCACGAACGACGACGAGACCAACATCTTCTCCTCGGTGCTCGCCAAGCGGATGGGCTGCAAGCGCGCGATCACGCTCGTCAACAAGACGAGCTACGAGCCGATCATGCCGTCTCTCGGCATCGACGCGGTGGTGAGCCCCAACGCCATCACCATCTCGACGATCCTGCGCCACGTGCGCCACCGCTCGGTGTCCGCCCTGTACACCCTGCGCGAGGAATTCGGCGAGGTGATCGAGGCGCGCGCTCAGGAAGGCTCGAAGCTCGTCTCCGGGCCGATCAACAAGATCGGCCTGCCCGAGGGCATGCTGATCGGCGCCGTCGTGCGCGGCGACACCGTCGTCATCCCGCACGGCGAACACCGGGTGCGCGCCGGCGACAGCGTCATCGCCATGGTCACCTACAAGAGCCTCAAGAAGGCGGAAGCATTCCTCGCCGGATCGGGCGGGGACGAGCGCTAGAGACCATGGCGCGCGTCTCCCTCGACAATTGGGCGCTGCCCGCGCTTCGTCCCATCCTGCAACTCCTCGGCGGCATGCTGGTCGCGCTCTCGGCGGCGATGCTGATCCCGCTCGCCGTGGACGTCGCGACCCGCAACGAGGACTGGAAGGCCTTCGCGATCTCGAGCGGCATCACCTTCGCCGTCGGCGCGAGCCTCTTCCTGAGCATGCGGCGCACCAAGATCGCGGGCGGGCTCTCCCTGCGCCAGGCCTTCGTGCTGACCCCGCTGACCTGGCTGACGGTGGCCCTCTTCGCGGCGCTGCCGCTCTACCTGTCCGACTACGCGCAGCTGCGCGAGAGCTTCGCCAACGCCTTCTTCGAGGCGATGTCGGGGCTCACCACCACGGGCGCCACGGTGATCGTCGGCCTCCAGGACGCGCCGCCGGGCGTGCTCCTGTGGCGCGCGACGCTGCAATGGCTCGGCGGCATCGGCATCATCGCGACCGCGATCGCGATCCTGCCCGCTCTGGGCGTCGGCGGCATGCAGCTCTTCCGCACCGAGAGCTCGGACCGCTCCGAGAAGGTGCTGCCGCGCGTGCGCGAGATCGCGCTCGCCATCGGTCTCATCTATCTCGGCTTCACGGTCGTGTGCGCGATGGCCTACCGGCTCGCGGGCATGACGACCTTCGACGCGGTCGCCCACGCATTCACCACGATCGCCACCGCCGGCTTCTCGACCCACGACAATTCGCTCGGGCACTGGACCAGCCCGGCGATCCACTGGATCGCCGTCGTCGGCATGCTCGCAGGCGCGATGCCCTTCGTGCTCTACGTGCGCCTGTTCCGCGGCTCGCTCGACGATCTGCGCAACAGCCAGGTGCGCGTGCTCCTCGGCTTCGTGACGGTCGTCGTGATCGCGATGACGGCCTGGCTCGTCCACACCGAGCGCTACGATTTCCCCGACGCCCTGCGCCACGCCGCCTTCAACGTCGTCTCCGTCGTCACCACGACGGGCTTCGCCTCGACCGATTACGGCGCCTGGGGCAACGTGGCGGTGGGCGTGTTCTTCGGGCTGATGTTCGTCGGCGGCTGCACCGGCTCGACCGCGGGCGGCGTCAAGATCTTCCGCTACGAGGTGATGGCCAAGGTCCTCCACAGCCATTTCCTGCACCTCCTCTACCCCCGCGGCGTCTTCCCCCGCACCTATGCCGGCCGCGTCCTGCCCGACGACGTGGTGGGATCGGTGGTGGTGTTCTTCACGCTGTTCTTCGTCTGCTACAGCGCCATCACCATCGCGCTCATGGCCTTCGACCTCGATTTCCTCACGAGCGCGTCGGCCGCCGTCTCGGCCCTCTCCAATGTCGGCCCGGGCTTGGGCCCCATCATCGGCCCCGCCGGCAATTTCCAGCCGCTCCCGGACGCGGTGAAATACATCCTGTCCTTCGCGATGCTTCTCGGGCGGCTGGAGCTGTTCACGGTGTTGATTCTGTTCATGCCGCGGTTCTGGCGGGGGTGAGGCGCGTCTCCCCTCTCCCGAACGGGAGAGGGGCCGGGGGTGAGGGCGTACGGGTGGAGATTTGGGCTCCCCGCCTCTCGGCGCGCGACGTGCGGAGATAGTCCTGACCCCGTATCCCCTCACCCCTGCCCCTCTCCCGTTCGGGAGAGGGGTTCTCGTGGGCGATCTACACGCGCCACCGGTGTCATCCCCGGCTGGAGCCGCGAAGCGGCGGAAGGGAAGGGGCCCCAGCACGAAGAGATGCGTGCGGAGCACGCTCGAACGGCCGCCGACCAGGCGGCTGGTCGCCGCCACAAGTGCTTGCTCCGCAAGCAATTCTCGCGCTGGGTCCCCTTCCCCTGCGCACGCTTCGCGTGCTCCGGCCGGGGATGACACGGGGCGGTTCAGGTCCTGGACGGCACCGAAAACCGCACCCCCGCCCCCTCCCCATTCGCGTCCAGGAACTTCACCCCCGCCCGTTCGAACGCCGCGCGGAGCTTCTCCACCGTGCTCGCGTGAGCCGCGAGCGGGCCCGGCCTGCCTTCGAGCCGCTGGATCGTTGCGAGCGATACCCCCGATTCCCGGCAGAGATCGGTCTGCTCCCAGCGCAGCAACGCCCGCGCGGCCCGCACCTGCTCGCTGCTGATCGTGGCCTTGGGCACGCTGAACTCGCAAAAAGTGAGGGCTGAGCCCTTGTTTTCGTCTGCGACCTCGACTATATCTCTCGGCGGACCCACAACGCAACGAGAGACCCCATCATGTCGGACGACGCGCGCGCGTGTCCGCTCGCGTGCCTGTGCGCGGAGGCGGAGCGGCTTCTTCGGCGGCGGTCGGAGGCGGAGCGGGTTTTGCGCATGGAGCGGGACGAGGCGGAGCGTGCGCGCGCGGCGCGGGTGATGCGGGAGGCGGATCTGAGCCTGTCGCACATCGCTGGCCGCGCGAGCGATCTGCGGCCCGCGAGCGCGCTCGGCGCCCTGTTCACCCTCGCGCTCGCCGCCGCCGAGGTCGACGCCCTCGCCGAGGCCGGCCCCGACGAAGCCGCCCGCCTGCGCCGGCGCCTCTACGCGCTGCGCGCCTATCTCGAAGCCGACGCACCTCTGCCCGGCCCCGTCGCGAGCCGCTTCATGCAGATCGACGCCGATCCGTTCGCTCTGTTGGCGGAGTGACAGAGCAGCCGCCCGACGAACACGGCGCGCGCTCTCCTTCCCCTCGAAGCCTGCGAACCCTTTTCTTCTAACCTCGACGCCGTCATTCCGGGGCGCGAAGCGAGCCCGGAACCCAGACTCCCGACGTGTGTCGAGCAGCCTATAGGCTGCGTCCTTCGACGCATCGATTGCCTAAGGTTTGCGGAGCGAGCGCGCATGCGCGCTCGAACCGACGTCGGGGTTCTGGATTCCGGGCTCGGCTTCGCCGCCCCGGAATGACGGGCCGGAAGAGATTCCCGCGCTCTGAGGGGAAGGAGGGGCCGTCGCCTCTCCATCCCGCCCCCTCCGTCTTTGACTCCCGGCCCGCCCATGCTAAGCAGCGCGCGAAAAACCACGGCTTCGCGCAGCGGGGGCGTGGGCGGCGAGATGAAGCGGACCGGACCTGTGAACGATCAGACCAAGGCGGCGCCCGTCGAGGCGAGCCGGGAGGACGTCTCCCAACGCGATATGGCGAATGCGATCCGTGCGCTCGCCATGGATGCGGTCGAGACCGCGAAATCCGGCCATCCCGGCCTGCCGATGGGCGCGGCGGACGTCGCGACCGCGCTCTTCACCAAGGCGATGAAGTACGACGCGGCCGACCCCACCTGGCCGGACCGCGACCGCTTCGTCTTCTCGGCCGGCCACGGCTCGATGCTGCTCTACTCGATCCTGCACCTGACCGGCGTCGCCGGGGTGACGATCGAGGAGCTCAAGCGCTTCCGCAAGCTCCACTCGCTCACGCCGGGCCATCCGGAGAACTTCGTGACCCCGGGCGTCGAGACGACGACGGGGCCGCTCGGCCAGGGCATCGCGACCGCGGTCGGCATGGCGCTCGCCGAGCGCATGCTCGCGGCGGAGTACGGCGACGACATCGTCGATCACCACACCTACGTGCTCGCCTCCGACGGCGACCTGATGGAGGGCATCTCCCAGGAGGCGATCGCGCTCGCCGGGCACCTCAAGCTCGCCAAGCTCGTCGTCCTGTTCGACGACAACGGCATCTCGATCGACGGGCCGCTGTCGCTTTCCGATTCGACCGATCAGCTCAAGCGCTTCGAGGCCTCCGGCTGGAAGGCCGTGCGGGTCGACGGGCACGACGCGGTCGCCATCGCACGGGCGCTGTCGCGGGCGAAGAAGTCCGACCGCCCGACGCTGATCGCCTGCCGCACCACGATCGGCTTCGGCGCGCCCAAGAAGGCGGGCACCTCGAAGGCCCACGGCGAGCCGCTCGGCGCGGAGGAGCTCGCGGGCGCCAAGGCGGCGCTCGGCTGGACGCACGCGCCCTTCGAGATCCCCGCCGCGATCAAGAAGGCCTGGGAGAAGGCCGGACGGCGCGGCCGCTCGGCCCGCAAGGCCTGGGAGGCGCGCTTCCAGGCGCTGCCGCGCGAGACCCGCGCCGAGATCGAGCGCCGCCTCGCCCACACCCCGCCCGCGGCCCTCGGCGAGGCGATCCTCGCCCACAAGAAGAAGCTCGTCGCCGCCCCCGCGTCGCTCGCCACCCGCAAGGCGTCCGAGGCCGCGCTCGAGGCGATCGCGCCGGTGATGCCCGAGCTCGTCGCCGGCTCCGCCGACCTGACGCCGTCGAACAACACGCGGGTCAAGACGGCGGTCGCGGTGACGCCGGACGATTTCTCCGGCCGCTACCTGCATTACGGCATCCGCGAGCACGGCATGGCGGCGGCGATGAACGGCATCGCGCTGCACGGGGGCCTGCGCCCGGCGGGCGCGACCTTCCTCGTCTTCGCCGATTATTGCCGTCCCTCGATCCGCATCGCGGCGCTCGCCGGCATCCCGGCGATCTACGTGATGACGCACGATTCGATCGGTCTCGGCGAGGACGGGCCGACGCACCAGCCGGTGGAGCATCTCGCGGCCCTGCGCGCGATGCCGAACCTGCGCGTCTTCCGCCCCGCCGACGCGATCGAGACGGCCGAATGCTGGCAGCTCGCGATCGAGCGCACCGACGGTCCCTCGCTCCTGGCGCTGACGCGCCAGAACCTCGCGCCCCTGCGCCAGGACGCAGAGCCCGAGAACCGCTGCGCGGCAGGCGCCTACGAGCTCGCCCCCGCCGAAGGCGGCCGGGCGCTCGCCACGATCTTCGCCACGGGCTCCGAGGTCGAGATCGCGATGGCCGCGCGCGCACGCCTCGCCGAACGCGGCATCGCTTCGCGCGTTGTCTCGGTGCCCTCGCTCGACCTGTTCCTGGCCCAGCCGGAAGAGGCGCGCGCGGCGATCGTGGGCGACGCTCCGATCAAGGCCGCGATCGAGGCCGGGGTACGCTTCGGGTGGGATGCCGTGATCGGCGAGGACGGGGTCTTCGTCGGCATGGCGTCCTTCGGCGCGAGCGCGCCCTACAAGGACCTCTACGAGCATTTCGGCATCACCGCCGAGGCGCTCGCCGACAGAATCGCCGCGCGCCACAATTCGTGAGGGCGCGAGCCCGAGGCGGAGACGCCGCCCACGGGGGAGAGATGCACCAGGGGCCTCGGCCGGGGGAGGCCGAGCCCTCATCACAGGAGACGGACATGACGGTGAAGGTCGCGATCAACGGGTTCGGGCGGATCGGCCGCAACATCCTGCGGGCCATCGCCGAGAGCGGGCGGACGGACATCCGTGTCGTCGCCGTCAACGATCTCGGCCCCGTCGAGACGAATGCCCATCTCCTGCGCTACGATTCCGTGCACGGCCGCTTCCCCGGGACGGTGAAGGTCGACGGCGACACGATCGACGTCGGCACCGGGCCGATCAAGGTCACCTCGGTGCGCAATCCGGCGGAGCTGCCCCACAGGGATCTCGGCGTCGACATCGCGCTCGAGTGCACGGGCATCTTCACCGACCGCGACAAGGCGGCGGCGCATCTCGAGGCGGGCGCCAAGCGCGTGATCGTCTCGGCGCCGGCGACGAAGGCGGACCTCACCGTCGTCTACGGCGTCAACCACGACAAGCTGACGAAGGACCACCTCGTCGTCTCGAACGCCTCGTGCACCACGAACTGCCTCGCCCCGGTCGCGAAGGTGCTCAACGACGCGATCGGCATCGAGCGCGGCTTCATGACGACGATCCACGCCTACACCAACGACCAGCCCTCGCTCGACCAGATGCACAAGGATCTCTACCGCGCCCGCGCGGCGGCGGTCTCGATGATCCCGACCTCGACGGGTGCCGCGAAGGCGGTGGGCCTCGTCCTCCCCGAGCTCGACGGCCGGCTCGACGGCGTGGCTCTGCGCGTGCCGACCCCGAACGTGTCGGTGGTCGACTTCAAGTTCGTCGCCAAGCGCGCGACCTCGGTTGACGAGATCAACGCCGCGATCAAGGCCGCCGCCGAGGGTCCGCTGAAGGGCGTGCTCGGCTACACGAACGAGAAGAACGTCTCGATCGACTTCAACCACGATTCCCATTCCTCGATCTTCCACATGGACCAGACCAAGGTCATGGACGGGACGCTCGTGCGCGTGATGTCCTGGTACGACAACGAGTGGGGCTTCTCCTGCCGCATGGCGGACACCGCCGTGCACATGGCGCGCCTCCTCTGATCCCGCGCGGGCTCCCTCCCGGGAGCCCCCCTCGCGCCATGCGGCGGATGCCGATCGCGTCCGCCGCCGTCTCGATGACGAGAGAGAGAGCGGAGAGAAGACGAGAATGAGCGCCTTTCGTACCCTCGACGACGCCGATGTCGGCGGCAAGCGCGTGCTCCTGCGCGTCGATCTGAACGTCCCCATGGAGAACGGCCGCGTCACGGACGCCACCCGTCTCGAGCGCGTCGTGCCGACCATCCGCGAGATCGCCGGCAAGGGCGGCCGCGTCGTGCTCCTCGCCCATTTCGGCCGCCCGAAGGGCAAGCGCGTCGAGAGCGAGAGCCTCGCGCCGGTCGCGGCCGCGCTCGAGGGGCTTCTCGGCCGCCCCGTCGCCTTCGCGGAGGATTGCGTCGGCGAGCCGGCCCGCGCGGCCGTGTCGGCGATGGCGGACGGCGACGTCGTCCTCCTCGAGAACACCCGCTTCCATGCGGGCGAAGAGAAGAACGACCCGGATTTCGCGAAGGCGCTCGCCGAGAGCGGCGATCTCTTCGTCAACGACGCCTTCTCCGCCGCCCATCGCGCGCACGCCTCGACCGAGGGCCTCGCCCACGTCCTGCCGAGCTTCGCCGGGCGCGCGATGCAGGCCGAGCTCGACGCCCTGACGAAGGGCCTCGAGCACCCCGAGCGCCCGCTCTGCGCGGTCGTCGGCGGCGCGAAGGTCTCGACGAAGCTCGATCTCCTCGAGAACCTCGTCGCCAAGGTCGACAGCCTCGTCATCGGCGGCGGCATGGCCAACACCTTCCTGCATGCGATCGGGGTGGGCGTCGGCAAGTCGCTCGCCGAGCGCGACCTCGCCGCGACCGCCCAGCGCATCCTCGACCGCGCCAAGGAGACCGGCTGCGCCATCATCCTGCCCGTCGACGCGACCGTCGCCGAGCGCTTCGAGGAGCACGCGCCGCACCACGAATACGGCATCGACGCGATCCCGGACGCAGGGATGATCCTCGATGTCGGCTCGCTCTCGGTCGATCGCGTGCGCGCGGCGATCTCGGACGCGAAGACGCTCGTCTGGAACGGCCCGCTCGGCGCCTTCGAGAAATCGCCCTTCGACAAGGGCACGGTGGAGGCCGCGCGCTTCGCCGCCGAGCGCACGCGCGCGGGCAAGCTCGTCTCGGTCGCGGGCGGCGGCGACACGGTCGCCGCGCTCAACCATGCCGGCGTCGCCGACGACTTCTCTTACGTCTCCACCGCGGGCGGCGCCTTCCTCGAATGGCTCGAAGGCAAGCCCCTGCCGGGCGTCGAGGCGCTGCGCCGCTCCTGACCATCCGTCCGTTTTCGATCCGCCTGAACGAGAGGTCCGCGATGAACATCGACCAGCTCACCGAAGTCGCCTACGCCCTCGTGGAGCCCGGACGCGGCATCCTCGCCGCCGACGAGAGCACCTCGACCATCCAGAAGCGCTTCGACGCGATCGGCGTCGAGAATACGCAAGACAATCGCCGCGCCTATCGCGAGCTCCTGTTCCGCACCGAGACCGCGATGCGCGAGAACATCTCGGGCGTGATCCTGTTCGACGAGACGATCCGCCAGAGCGCGGCCGACGGCACTTCGCTCGTCAAGCTGATCCAGGATGCGGGCTCGATCCCCGGCATCAAGGTCGACGCGGGCGCCAAGCCCCTGCCGTTCTGCCCCGGCGAGACGGTGACGGAGGGCCTCGACGGCCTGCGCGAGCGCCTGCAGGAATACTACGCGCTCGGCGCGCGCTTCGCCAAGTGGCGCGCGGTGATCGACATCGCCGACGGCATCCCGACCTGGACCGCGGTCAAGGTCAACGCCCACGCGCTCGCCCGCTACGCGGCGCTGTGCCAGGAATGCGACATCGTCCCGATCGTCGAGCCGGAAGTGCTGATGGACGGCGATCACGACATCCAGCGCTGCGCCGACGTCACCGAATGGGTGCTCAAGACGGTCTACGCGGAGCTCTACGAGCAGCGCGTGATCCTGGAAGGCACCGTGCTCAAGCCGAACATGGTCGTGCCGGGCAAGAAGTGCCCCACGAAGGCTTCCGTCGAGGAGGTCGCCGAGCGCACGATCCAGGTGCTCGAGCGCTGCGTGCCCGTGGCCGTGCCCGGCATCGCCTATCTCTCGGGCGGCCAGTCCGACGAGGAGGCGACCGCGCATCTCGACGCGATGAACAAGATCGGCGGCTTCCCCTGGCACATGACCTTCTCCTACGGCCGCGCGCTCCAGGCCGCGCCGCAGAAGGCCTGGTCGGGCAAGTCGGAGAACGTGCCGGCCGCGCAGAAGGCGTTTGCCCACCGCGCCCGCATGAACGGCCTCGCCTCCCAGGGCGACTGGAGCGCCGATCAGGAGAAGGCCGCCTGATCGGTCGCATCGCAGACGAAGATCGATCGCAAGGGGCGCCGGGACCGGCGCCCCTTTTTTCTTACGCGGTGAGTTCGGTTGGCCCGCGACGCGGTCGTGCCCACGGACGTGCCCAACGCAGGGGCGCTTCTGCGATCAAATGCATTGACAACAATCTAAGACATTAGCATAAATGCGCTCCTATTCCTAAGAAACATGCAAGGATCGAACTTCCATGCAATTGACTCTCGGCACCCCTTCCGCTTCTGCCGACCGGGCGGTTCCCCGCAGCGAGTCCTTCACCCTCGCGAGCGCCGGGCGCTCGAACCTGCCGCACCGCGAGGAGATCTGCGCGGATGCCCTCAGAAGCACCTTCGATCTCGCCGACGCCCTCTCGCGCCGCGTTCGCGAGCTGACGCGGGTGCACAACCTCACCTTCATTCCCGAGGAATCGAAGCAGGAACTGCGCGACATGATCGAGGAACTCTCGGACAAGATCCAGTTCCTGCGCCACAATTGTTCCGACTTCCTCACCCCCGAGGAGAGGACCGCCCTGCGCGAGATCGAGCGGCAGATCGACGGCACGCTGGGCGGCCTGGACGGCGGGAACATGAATCTCGATCTGTCCCGCATCGGCCGTATCGCCGAAGGGGCCGCGACCCTGATCGGTGGTCTGCTGGTCGGAATCGGTCGTCTCCTGCTGCGTCCTCCGCTCCTTCCCCAACGCATGTGACGACGCGCCAGGACGGGCGAGCCGTGTCTCGCCCCGAAATTCGCGCGGTCCCACTCGATGAAGCCAGGAGTTTCCCCATGCCCGGAACAGTCGGTACTCTCCAGAATGCCGTCGCCCCTCGACCCGCCGAGCCTGCGCAGCCGACGTTTCTCCTCGCGAGCGCGAGCGGCCCGAGCCGTGAGCAGCGCGCCGCCGTCTGCCGCGACGTCCTACGAGAAGCGGTCCAGCTCTCGCAGGAGATTTCCGATATCGTCCACCCGATCGTGATGAATGGCGGCCGCCTCGATCAGCAGCCGCCCGCGACGAGGCAGGTGCTCGGCGAGAAGATCGACGAGATGCTCGAGAAGATCGAGTTCTTGAAGAACCAGTGCGGGGACGTCCTGAATGCGCAACAACGCGGCTGGCTCGGCGATGTCGAGCGGCGCATGAATGGGCTCAAGGGCGCGCTGGCGGGGGACCGATCGAATTTCGATCTCGCCGATGCGGCGCGCTTTCTCGGCGACGTCGTGACCGGGCTCGCCGCGTTGTTGCTCGGCATCGGCGGTTGGCTGCTGCGACCCGGGCCCGGCGGCGCCCTTCAGCGCATGTGAGAACCCATGGGGCGGCGGGCGGGCCTCGCAGCCCGTCCGCCCGCAGCTTGCGGACGCCTCGACGCCGCAAACTCAGCGCGTCGGGACCGGGTGTTCGCCGCGATAATCGTAGAAGCCGCGTTGAGTCTTGCGGCCGAGCCAGCCGGCCTCGACGTATTTCACGAGAAGCGGGCAGGGGCGGTATTTGGTGTCGGCGAGCCCGTCGTGCAGGACCTGCATCACCGACAGGCAGGTGTCGAGCCCGATGAAATCGGCGAGCTGGAGCGGGCCCATCGGGTGATTCGCGCCGAGCCGCATCGCCGTGTCGATCGAATCGACGGAGCCCACGCCCTCGTAGAGCGTGTAGATCGCCTCGTTGATCATCGGGAGCAGGATGCGGTTGACGATGAAGGCCGGAAAGTCCTCCGCCACCGTCACCGTCTTGCCGAGGCGCGAGATGAAGCTCTTCGCCGCCTCGAAGGTCGGATCCTCGGTGGCGATGCCGCGGATCAGCTCGACGAGCTGCATCAGCGGCACCGGGTTCATGAAATGGATGCCGATGAAGCGCTCGGGCCGGTCGGTCGAGGCGGCGAGCCGGGTGATCGAGATCGACGAGGTGTTCGAGGCGATGATCGTCTCGGGCGGCAGGTGGGGGCAGAGCGCGGCGAAGATCGAGCGCTTGACCTCCTCGTTCTCGGTCGCGGCCTCGATGACGATGTCGCAGCCGACGAGCTTGTCGAGGCCGAAGGCCGGGCGGATGCGCTCGAGCGCCGCCTTGCGCGCGCTCTCCTCGATCACGCCCTTGGCGACCTGGCGCGCCATGTTGCCGTTGATGGTGGCGAGGCCCGCATTGACGCGATCCTCGCTCAGGTCGTTCAGGCGTACCTGCATGCCCGCGAGCGCGCAGACATGGGCGATGCCGTTGCCCATCTGACCCGCGCCGATGACGCCGACCGTGTTGATCTCCATGAGGCCCACCTTCGTCACGAGCGCACGCGTCGCGCGCCGCCCCTGCACATTGGCACTTTCGAGGCCGCAAGCCTATGCCCGCGGCCTCGAAATATCGTCTTAAGACCGGTGGCGCGGCGGATCGGCCGCCTGCGCCGGAATGTCGCGGCCCTCGCCCTACTTGCCGAGCTCGTCCTTGAGCTGCGGCAGGATCTGGAAGAGGTCGCCGACGAGGCCGTAATCGGCCACCTGGAAGATCGGCGCCTCCTCGTCCTTGTTGATGGCGACGATGACGCGCGAATCCTTCATGCCGGCGAGATGCTGAATGGCGCCTGAAATGCCCACCGCGATGTAGAGATCGGGCGCGACGACCTTGCCCGTCTGGCCGACCTGCCAATCGTTGGGCGCGTAGCCCGCGTCCACCGCCGCGCGCGAGGCGCCCATCGCCGCGCCGAGCTTGTCGGCGATCGGCTCGATATAGGTCTTGAAGTTCTCCTGCGAGCCGAGCGAGCGGCCGCCCGAGATGATGATCTTGGCCGAGGTCAGCTCCGGCCGGTCGGAATGGGCGATCTCCTGGCCCTTGAAGGAGGAGAGGCCCGGATCCTCGACGGCGCCGACGCTCTCGACCGAGGCGGAGCCGCCCTCGCCGACCGCCTGGAAGGAGGCCGTGCGCACCGTGATCACCTTCTTCGGCTCGGCGCAGCGCACCGTCTGGAGCGCGTTGCCGGCATAGATCGGCCGCTCGAACGTGTCGGGCGAGACGACCTTCACGACGTCGGAGACCTGCATCACGTCGAGCAGCGCGGCGACGCGCGGCATCACGTTCTTGCCCGTCGTGGAGGCGGGGGCGATCAGCGCGTCGTAGGAGCCCGCGAGCGAGACGATCAGGGCCGCGAGCGGCTCGGCGAGCGCGTGCTCGTAGGCGGCGTCGTCGGCATGCAGCACCTTCTCGACGCCGTCGAGCTTGGCGGCGGCCTGCGCGACGCCTTCGGCGCCCTTGCCGGCGACGAGGACGTGGACCGGGCCGCCGATCTGGGAGGCGGCGGCGAGCGCCTTGTGGGTCGCGTCCTTGAGGGACGCGTTGTCGTGTTCGGCGAGGAGGAGGATGGCCATCTCAGAGCACTCCCGCTTCGTTCTTGAGCTTGCCGACGAGATCGGCGACGGAGGCGACCTTGACGCCCGCCTGGCGCTTGGCCGGCTCGGCGGTCGAGACGACCTGGAGGCGCGGGGTGACGTCGATGCCGAGCGCGTCCGGGCTCGTCTCGTCGAGCGGCTTCTTCTTCGCCTTCATGATGTTGGGCAAGGACGCGTAGCGCGGCTCGTTGAGGCGCAGGTCCGTCGTCACGATGGCGGGCAGCTTCAAGGACACCGTCTGGAGGCCGCCGTCGACCTCCCGGGTGACGTCGACCGTGCCCTCGCCGGGCTCGACCTTGGAGGCGAAGGTGCCTTGCGCCCAGCCCATGAGCGCGGCGAGCATCTGGCCCGTCTGGTTGCAATCGTCGTCGATCGCCTGCTTGCCCATGATCACGAGCTGCGGGCTCTCGTTGCCGATCACCGCCTTGAGGATCTTGGCGACCGCGAGCGGCTCGACGATCCCGTCCGTCTTCACGAGGATGCCGCGATCCGCGCCCATGGCGAGCGCCGTGCGGATCGTCTCGCCGGCCTGGGCCGGGCCGATCGAGACCGCGACGATCTCGGTCGCGACGCCCTTCTCCTTGAGGCGGATCGCCTCCTCGACGGCGATCTCGTCGAACGGGTTCATCGACATCTTCACGTTGGCGAGGTCGACGCCGGAGCCGTCGGGCTTCACCCGGATCTTCACGTTGTAGTCGACCACCCGTTTGACAGGCACGAGGATTTTCATGAGTTGACCGTCCTTCTCCGCGCATCCGGCGCCTCGCCGGGCAAGAACCGGCGTCGAGCGCGTCCGAACGCGCGCGTGAGCGAGCGGTGCGGACCGTACAGAGCGCCGTTCGACAGGTCAACGCGCGCAAAGGCCAAGCCGTTTGCCCATGCGACAAAAGAAAGCGGAGATTTCCCCCGCGCGCGGGCGCGCGTTCAGTTTCCTCTCCGCGCCTTCGCCGCCTGGAGCGTGTTCGCGAGGAGGCAGGCGATGGTCATCGGGCCCACGCCCCCCGGCACCGGCGTGATCGCGCCCGCGCGCGCACGCGCCTCCTCGAAGGCGACGTCCCCGACGAGCCGGGTCTTGCCCTCGCCGGCCTCCGGGGCGGGCACGCGGTTGATGCCGACGTCGATCACGATCGCGCCCTCGCGGATCCAGTCCCCGCGCACGAGCTCGGGCCGCCCGACCGCCGCGACGAGGATGTCGGCGCGCCGGCACACCTCGGCGAGGTCGCGGGTGCGCGAATGGGCGATCGTCACCGTGCAGGAGCGCTGCAGGAGGAGCTGCGCCATCGGCTTGCCGACGATGTTGGAGCGCCCGACGACGACGGCCTCGAGCCCGGCGAGGTCGGTGCGCACCGATTCGACGAGCCGCATGGACCCTTGCGGCGTGCAGGGCACGAGCCCCGGCAGGCCGGTGGCGAGGCGCCCGGCATTGACCGGGTGGAAGCCGTCGACGTCCTTCTCCGGGTCGATCGCCTCGATCACGCGCTGGGCGTCGATCTGCGCGGGCAGGGGCAGCTGGACGAGGATGCCGTCGACCGCGTCGTCCGCGTTGAGGGTCGCGACGAGACGAAGCAGGTCGGCCTCGCTCGTATCCGCGGGCAGCCGATGCTCGATCGAGCGCATGCCGACGGCCTTGGTCTGCGCCGCCTTGTTGCGCACGTAGACCTGGCTCGCGGCGTCCTCGCCGACGAGGACGACGGCGAGGCCGGGCACGATGCCGCGCCCCGAGAGGGCCTCGACCTCGGCAGCGAGCGTCTCGCGCAGGCTCTGCGCGATCGCCTTGCCGTCGATGATGCGCGCGGCCATGGCGAGCCTTTCCGTCAGAACGCGACCGGATAGATGTAATAGGCGATCACGCGCTGGATGAAGAAGATCACCAAGAGGAGGATGATCGGCGAAATGTCGATGCCGCCGAGATTCGGCATGATGCTGCGGATCGGTCGCAGCGCCGGCTCGGTGACGCGGTGGAGGAAATCGTAGACCGCGCGCACGAAATCGTTGCGCATGTTGACGACGCCGAAGGCGACCAGCCACGAGATGATCGCCGAGGCGATGATGATCCACGTGTAGAGCTGGAGGGCGACGATGATCACATCGAGGAGCGCACGCATGGGATACGGATCCGGGCAGGGACGGTGGCGGGTGCGCTTCACTTAAGCCCGATCGCCGCGCTCGACAACCGCATGGCGACGCTATCGCCGCAAAACCGCCGGGACGGCGCGTCGCGCGCGGCGGAAAAATCGCCGCGAGAAGCGCGTTGACAGAAGCTCGCGCGCCCTCTATCAACCGCGCACCCGACACGGACGGCCCCGCCGCTCCGTTCCATCGGCCGAAGGGCCGGGGCTGTAGCTCAGTTGGGAGAGCGCTGCAATCGCACTGCAGAGGTCAGGGGTTCGAATCCCCTCAGCTCCACCATTTCCCACGCTTTCCTGACCGTCGCCGCGCAGGTCGAGCCGAGGCTCGGACCCCGCCGGCGGTCTGTCATCGCGTCCCCACCGACGACGCGATCGCGAATGCCCCAACCGGCGTGGGGTCGCGCGCGCGGCCCGACGGGCTTGTCTTGTCGCGCCGCATCGGCGACGCTCGCTTTGCGTGCGGCAGTGCCTCGTCCTCCCGCTTCGCGCTTTGCAAGAAACCGAACCGCGCGGGCTACGGGCCGCACGTGGTCTCTCGTCGCGCCTGAAACAAAGCGCCGCCCAAAATAAGATCTTCTGCACAATTTCGGTGCCTCGTTCTTCGGCATGCCGGTTTTCGTGCGCATTTGCCCGAAGGGATTACGCGGCAGGTCCATCGGCGAACCGGCCGCAAATCGTTCCCGCGGGGCTTGACCACGCCAGACGCGATCGCCGTTACTGAGGGTGACGCCAAGAACACGAGCCGTTCTCGAAGGGGCCGCACGGCGCCCTCGCCACCCGCAGCAACGGCCGAATGCAGGTCCGGAGACGCCCATCATGAATTCGCCCGTTGCAGCAGACCTCGTCCTCGTGAACGGCCGCGTCTGGCGCGGCCTCGGCCTCGGCATCGCGGAGGCGATCGCCTTCTTCGGCGGCCGGGTCCTCGCGACGGGGACCTCGCGCGAGATCGGGACCCTGGTGGGCCCGAAGACGCGCGTCGTCGATCTCGCCGGGCGGCTCGCGACGCCGGGGCTGAACGACGCCCACATGCATCTGATTCCCTATGGCACGGCCATGTCCGAGGTCGATCTGCGCCCGCGCGCGGCCCCCACCCTCGCGGCCCTGAAGGAGGCGGTGCGCGCCCGCGCGGCGGCGACGCCGAAGGGGGAGTGGGTCGTCGGGCGCGGCTGGGACCAGTTCAAGCTCGACACGGGAATCTACCCGACCCGCGAGGACCTCGACGCCGTCGCGCCCGATCACCCGGTCTATATCGTGCGCACCTGCGGCCATCTCTCGGTATGCAATTCGCTCGCGCTCCAGCGCGCGGGCATCGACGAGACCACCCCCTCGCCGCCCGGCGGCCTGATCGAGCGGCGGGACGGCAAGCTCACCGGCATGCTCGCCGAGAACGGCCGCGACGCGGTGCTGGCGGCGATGCCGCGGGCGAGCGTGGACGAGCTCGTCGGATCGATCGAGCGCGGCGGGCGCAGCCTCCTGTCCCACGGCATCACCTCCTGCATGGAGGCGGCGGTCGGCATCCGCGACGGCTGGCTCGAAATGCTCGCCTATCAGAAGGCGCATCGCGAGAACCGGCTGCCGGTGCGCGTCTACGCGACTCTGATGGGCGACAAGGGGCGCTCCGTGCTGCCGCAAGCCATGGAAGCGGGGATGATCACGGGGGGCGGCGACGAGCGCTTCCGCATCGGCCCCGTCAAGATCTTCACCGACGGCAGCGCGGGCGGGCGCACGGCCGCGATGACGAAACCGTATCTCGGCGAGGGCGAGGAATACGGCATCCTCTGCCTCGAGGCGGAGGAACTGAACGCCATGGTGCTCGCCGCCCATCGCGCGGGCTACCAAATGGCGGTCCACGCGATCGGCGACGCCGCGATCGATCAGGTGCTCGACGCCTACGAGGCGGCGCTGGCCGACACGCCCGACCCCGATCGCCGGCACCGCATCGAGCATTGCGGCTGGCTGCGGCCCGACCAGATGGAACGGCTCGTCGCGAACCACATCCTGCCCGCGCCCCAGCCCGCCTTCATCTATTGGTTCGGCGATCTATACCGCACGGTGCTCGACGACGCCCGCGTCTTCGCCTCCCATCCGATGGGCACCTGGATCGAGCGCGGGCTCCACCCCTCCGCCTCGACCGATTGCCCCGTCGTCGAGATCGACCCCTTCGCCAATCTCTACACGATGGTGACGCGCAAGACCGAGCGCGGGACGGTGATCGGCGCCGAGCACGTCCTGTCGATCGAGGAGGCGCTGCACGCCTATACCTATGCCTCCGCCTATGCCGCCCACGAGGAGACGATCAAAGGTCGCCTCCTGCCCGGCCAGCTCGGCGACGTCGCCGTGTTCGACCGCGACCTCCTCGCGATCGCGCCCGAGGAGATCCTCGAGACGCGCTGCGATCTGACGGTGCTCGGCGGCGCTCTGGTCTACGAGCGGGAGGGCGCGGCCGCATGATCTCGCAAGTCGTCAACCGGCTCCTGTTGTCGATCCCGGTTCTGTTCGGCGTCCTCCTGTTCGGCTTCCTGCTCCTCGTGATGGTGCCGGGCGATCCGGCGATCGTGCTCGCCGGGCCGATGGCGCCGCCGGAGGTGGTGGCGCGGATCAGGGCCGAGATGGGGCTCGACGAGCCGGTGATCGTGCAGTTCCTCGCCTATCTCGGGCGCGTGCTCTCCGGCGATCTCGGCCGCTCGCTGATCTCGAACCGCGCGGTCTCGGCCGAGCTCCTCGCGGCGATCGGGCCGACGGCCGAGCTCATGGTGGCGTGTCTGGTCTGGTCCATCCCGATCGGGATCGCGCTGGGGACGCTCGCGGCGGTCCGCCGCGGGTCGATCCTCGACCGCGCGGTGATGGCCTTCTCGGTCGCCGGCGTGTCGCTGCCGATCTTCTTCATCTGCCTCGTCCTGATCCACTTCCTCGGCGTGCAATGGCAGGTCTTCCCGTTCATCGGGCGCGGCGGGCCGCTGTGGACGAGCGAGGGATTGCGCCACATCGCCCTGCCGGCGCTCTCGCTCGGCCTCATCTTCATCGGCCCCGTCGCGCGCATGACGCGCTCGGCCGTGCTCGAGGTGCTGCGCCTCGATCACGTGCGCACGGCGCGCGCCAAGGGGCTGTCGGAGAGCGCCGTGATCCTGCGTCACGGCCTGCGCAACGCGCTCATCCCGGTCGTGACGCTCGTCGGGCTGCAGGCCGGCTATCTCCTCGGCGGCGCCGTGGTGACCGAGACGATTTTCTCCTGGCCGGGCATCGGCAGGCTCGCGGTGGGCGCCATCCTGTCGAGCGACTTCCCGCTCGCGCAGGGCACCATCATGGTGCTCGCGCTCGCCTTCATCGTCATCAACATGATCGTGGACATCCTCTACGCGCTCCTCGATCCGCGGGTGCAGAACCGATGAGCGCGACGACCTCCCGCCCCCCCGAGCCCGCCGCCGCGGCGCCCGCCGCGACCGCCGCTCCCGTCCCCGCCCGTCCGAGCGCGCCGCCGCGCACCGCCTGGTGGCGGCGCCTCCTGAGCGACCGCGCGGCGCTCCTCGCGCTCGTCGTCCTCGTCGCGATCGCCGGCGGCGCGCTGCTCGCGCCCTGGATCGCGCCCTACGACCCGGCCCGCTCCTCGCGCGCGGTGATGACGCCGCCGGTCTGGGCGGAGCGGGGCACGTGGGCGCATCTGCTCGGCACCGACGGCCAGGGTCGCGACATCTTCAGCCGCCTCCTCCACGGCGCGCGGCTCACGCTCTTGATCGGCCTCGTGAGCGTGGGCATCGGCGGGTTCGTCGGCTCGCTGATCGGGCTCCTGTCCGCCTTCTACCGGCGCATCGACCCCTTCGTGATGCGCGTCGTCGACATGCTGCTCTCGTTCCCGGCGATCCTGCTCGGCCTCGCGATGGTGGCGGTGTTCGGCCCGGGCGTCGTGCCGGTGATCGTCGCGCTCGCCATCGCGACCGTCCCCGATTGCGCGCGCATCGCGCGCTCGATCGGCGTGTCGGTGATGGAGCAGGAATTCATGGAGGCCGGGCGGGCGGTCGGGCTGTCGGACTTCGCGCTCTTCCGCCGCTACCTCCTGCGCAACTGCATCTCCTCGATCATGATCTTCATCAGCCTGCGCTTCGGCCAGGTGATCCTGATCGGCGCCGCCTTGAGCTTCCTCGGGCTCGGCGCCCGCCCGCCCGCGGCGGAACTCGGGATGATGGCCGCGCAGGGACGCGACTTCCTCCTGTTCGCGCCGCACATCGCGGTGATCCCGTCCGCCGCGATCTTCGTCATCGTGCTCGCCGCCAACATCCTCGGCGATGCGCTCCGAGACGTCCTCGATCCGCGCCTGCGGTCCTGAGGCGAAAACGAGAAACGAAAACCAGAGGGAAAGAAGGAGTGTTCACATGACCGGAGGATCGAAGCGAGCCATGCTCGCGGGTTGCGCCCTGATCGCGTTCGGCGGCATCGCCGCCGCCAACGAGATCACGGTGGTGCGCGAGGTCGACAGCAACAATTTCGATCCGCACAAGTCGACGGCGCGCGCCGCGGCGGAAGTGCTGTTCATGATCGGCGACACGCTCGTCACGCTCGAGCCCGACATGCAGACGATCGCGCCGGGCCTCGCCGAGCGTTGGGAGGTTTCCGACGACGGCCTCGCCTACACCTTCCACCTGAAGGAGGGCGTGCAGTTCTGCGACGGCAAGGCGATGACCGCCGACGACGTCGTCTACAGCCTGAACCGCTGGATCGACCCCGCCACGAACTCGCCCGTCGCCTGGCGCGCGGGCGACGTCGCCGAGATCCGCGCGATCGACGAGCGCACGGTCGAATACCGGCTCGAGGAGCCCTTCTCCGAACTCCTCTACCAGCTCACCCAGAGCTTCGCGACGATCATCGACGAGGCGAACGTCGAGGCGCTCGGCGCCGATTTCGGGATCAACGGCTTCAACGGCACGGGCCCGTTCTGCTGGGTCGAGTGGACCCCGCGCGACCGCATGATCATCGAGCGCCACGAGGCCTATTCCTGGGGCCCGCCCTTCTACGAGAACCAGGGTCCGGCCCATCTCGAGCGGGTCACCTGGCAGATCGTGCCCGAGGAGAGCACCCGCACGGTGGCGATCCTCACCGGCCAGAGCGAGATCACGCAATACGTGCCCTACATCGCGCTCTCGCAGCTGCGCGCCGCGCCGAACGTCGAGGTGACCCAGTCCGACCTCGCGTTCTGGACCTATTTCATGGGCTTCAAGATCGACAAGGACACCGTCGCCGACCCGGCCGTGCGCCGCGCGATCAATCTCGCGGTCGATCAGGAGGCGATGGCGGAGGATCTGTTCTTCGGCGAAGTGGAGCCCGCCTTCGGCTACATCTCGCAGGCCGCGCTCGACTGGAACCCGGACATCGACGAGAGGCTCCTGCGCTTCGATCCCGACGAGGCGAACCGCATCCTCGACGAGGCCGGCTGGGAGCGCGGTCCGGACGGCATCCGCCAGAAGGACGGCGTCGTGCTGCGTCCCGTCACCTACGTCTTCGCCGGCTCGACCTGGGCGCGCATCTCCGAATCGGTCCAGGCCTATCTGCGCGAGATCGGCGTCGACATGGACATCCAGGCCTTCGACGCCACCGTCGCCTGGGGTCGGCTCGCGACGCAGGAATTCGACATGTTCGGGATGAGCTTCCCCTACATCTCGGCCGGCGACGCGCTCAACCTCTATTTCCGCTCGGAGAACGTGCCCACCCCCAACCGGATGAACTGGCAGGACGAGGAGACCGATCGCCTCCTGCAGACCGGCAAGACCGCCACCGACGACGAGACCCGCTCGGACGCCTACGGCGAGGTGCTGCGCATCGTCCACGACGCCGCCGTGTGGCTGCCGCTGTATCACGAGCCGATGACGATCGTGCATTCCGCGCGCATGGCGCCGGTCGTCCCGCACAACATCTACGGCTCGGGCCTCTACAAGGGCCTGGACCTGCGGTTCCTGAACTGACGACGTCACGAACCGGGGGGGAAGGCGCGTGCGACGTGCCTTTCCCCTGCTCTTCGGAATGGCGGACGGCTCGGGACGAGCGGAGGAAGCGATGAACGCGATGAGCCCGGTCGCACCGGCGACGCAGACCGAGACCCTGCTTTCGGTGGAGGACCTCGCCGTGCATTTCAGGGCCGGAGGGCAGCTCTACCGCGCGGTCGACGGGGTGAGCTTTTCGGTTCGCCGCGGCAAGACGCTGGGCGTCGTCGGCGAATCGGGCTGCGGCAAGAGCGTGACCTCGCTCGCGATCATGCGTCTCGTGGCGCAGCCGCCGGGGATCTATGCGGGCGGCCGCATCCTGTTCGACGGGCGCGATCTCCTCACGCTCTCCGAGCGCGAGATGCGCAGCCTGCGCGGCGGGCGCATCGGGATGATCTTCCAGGAGCCGATGACGTCCCTGAACCCGGTCTATACCTGCGGCGAGCAGATCGTGGAGAGCCTCAGGGTCCATTCGGATCTCTCCGCGAAGGCGGCCCGCGAGCGGGCGGTCGCGTTGCTCGATCTCGTGCGCCTGCCCTCGCCCGGAAAGCGCATCGACGACTATCCCCACCAGCTCTCCGGCGGGCAGCGCCAGCGCGTGATGATCGCGCTCGCGCTCGCGAACGACCCCGATCTCCTCATCGCCGACGAGCCGACGACCGCGCTCGACGTCACCATCCAGGCGCAGATCCTCGACCTGATGGCGGATCTGCGCGAGCGCACGGGGGCGGCGACCGTGCTGATCACGCACGATCTCGGCGTCGTGGCCGAGAGCTGCGACGACGTCGTCGTCATGTATGCCGGCCGCATCGTCGAGCGTGCGCCGACCGCGGCGCTCTTCGCCGATCCGCAGCACCCCTACACGATCGGCCTGATGGCGGCGGTGCCGCGCATCGACGTGCAGGCCGATCGGCTCGCCACGATCGAGGGCTCGGTGCCGCCTCCCTGGGAGAGGATCGTCGGCTGCCGCTTCGCGGGGCGCTGTCCGCTCGCGACCGAGACGTGCCGCGCCGAGCCGCCGCCGCTGCGCGAGATCGCGCCGGGCCATGCGGTCGCCTGTCATTATGCGCCGATTGAGGGAGGTGCCGCATGAGCGTCGCCAAAACGGCCGAGAAGAAGCCCGTGCTCGAAGTGCGCGGCCTCACCAAGCACTTCCCCGTGCGCAAGGGCTTCCTGCGCCGCCAGGTCGGCGCGGTGCAGGCCGTGACCGACATCGACTTCACCGTTGCCGAGGGCGAGACGCTGGCGCTCGTCGGCGAATCGGGCTGCGGCAAGTCGACCACCGGGCGCACGGTCCTGCGGCTGATCGAGCCGACGGCCGGCGAGATCCGGCTCGACGGCGTCGACGTGCGCGCGCTCTCGTCGGGCGCGCTGCGCGAGATGCGTCGGCGCATGCAGATCATCTTCCAGGATCCGTTCGGCTCGCTCAATCCGCGCATGAGCGTCGCGGAAGTGCTGCGCGAGCCGCTGCTCCTGCACGGAGTCGCGACCGCGCGCGACGTCGAGGACAAGATCGCCGAGGTGCTCGTGACCTGCGGTCTCTCGGCCTTCCACGCCGAGCGCTATCCGCACGAATTCTCCGGCGGCCAGCGCCAGCGCGTGGGCATCGCGCGGGCGCTGGCGACGCGTCCGCGGATCATCGTCTGCGACGAACCGGTCTCGGCGCTCGACGTCTCGGTCCAGGCGCAGATCGTCAATCTCCTGCAGGATCTGCAGCGCAAGTTCGGCATGGCCTACGTCTTCATCAGCCACGATCTCGCGGTCGTGCGCCACATCGCGACGCGCGTCGCGGTGATGTATCTCGGGCGGATCGTCGAGGAGGCGCCGGCCGAGCGGCTGTTCGCCCGCCCGATGCACCCGTATACGCTCAGCCTCGTCGCGGCAGCCCCCCGGCCCGACCCGAGCGCGGTGCGCGTGCGCGCGAGCGTGGAGGGCGATGCGCCGAGCGCGCTCGCCCCGCCGCCGGGCTGCGCCTTCCATCCGCGCTGTCCGCTCGCGCGGCCGATCTGCGCGAAGGAACGCCCCGCATTGCGCGAGGTCGAGGGCGCGCGCGTCGCCTGTCATTTCGCGGAAGAGGCCCCCTCGACCATGCTCGGAGCCGGCTCCCGGGTGTCGGAGGCGCTCGAACGGCGCCTCGCGGTGCTCGAACAGCGGCGAGCCGCCCTGCGAGAGGGGGACACGGGTCCGCGCGAGAGCGAGGCGCTGCCCGCTTCGTGAGGCGGGCACCCAAGCGGCAGGAACAAGGCCGGCATCATCCGCCGTCCACGGTCCGATCGCCGCGCAAGGCGCGCTTCGTGGCCGCGTCGGCGGGGAAGAAGGCCTCGATGGCGATCTCGGAGAGCGTGATGTCGGTCGGCGTCCCGAAGACCGTGACCGTCGAGATGAAGGCGAGCTCGCCGGCCGGGGTGCGCAGCCGCAGCGGCACGGCGATGCCGAGCCGTTCCGAGCCGTCGGAGCGGGTCTGGGGCGGTGCGGGATAGGCGCGCAGCTCGTCCAGGAGACCGGCGAGCGCGGCGTCGGCGCTCGCGGCGACCTGGCGCGCGAGCCGCTCGAGGAGGTGGGCGCGCCATTGCGCGAGATTGACGATCATCGGCGCGAGGCCGCCGGGATGCAGGCTCAGGCGCATCGCGTTCGCGGGCGGGGCCGCGAGC
The DNA here is from genome assembly GCF_046292825.1 of Salinarimonas sp. Classification (GTDB taxonomy): domain Bacteria; phylum Pseudomonadota; class Alphaproteobacteria; order Rhizobiales; family Beijerinckiaceae; genus Salinarimonas. The sequence goes on from NZ_JBKBQG010000001.1 coordinate 339,567, forward strand.
GAGGGCTCCGCGATGCCCGAGAGGAGCGGCGCCACGGCGGCGTTGGCGGCGAGGATCGACCAGTGCCGGTCGACGGCGAGCGCCGGATAGGGCTCGTGCCCGGCGAGCACCTGCGCGACCGCGTCGCGCGCCGCGGCGAGCTCGGGCGCGTCGAGCGGTCGCTCCGCGTAATGCGGCGCATAGCCCGCGGCGAGGAGGAGCGCGTTGCGCTCGCGAAGCGGGATCGCGAGCCGCTCGGCCAGGCGCAGCACCATGTCCCGGCTCGGGCGCGCGCGCCCGCTCTCGCAGAAGCTCAGGTGCTTCTGCGAGATCTCGGCGTCGAGGGAGAGATCGAGCTGGCTGAGCCGGCGCCGACGGCGCCAGAGGCGGAGATGGTCGCCGAAGGTGGACGGCGCGGCCGAGGAGGCGGGTTCGATCATGCGGCGAGCTTAGCGCCCGCCCCGGCGCCGAGCCAATTACCTCGCACGCCATCGCGCGGGCTCCCGATCGGCGCGATCGTGCCGGCCTCTGCACACGAGGAGACCCGACATGACCCACGTTCCCGTCACCCCCTTCCTGCGCCTCGCGCTGCGCGTCGACGCCCTCTCCAGCGCCGCCATGGGCGCGTGCCTCGCGCTCGCCGCGGGCCCGCTCTCCGAGCTGCTCGGCCTGCCGACGCCGTTCCTGCGGATCGTCGGCGTCGTCTGTCTCGCGTTTGCCGCGATGCTCTGGGTCGTCTCGGCGCGCGAGCGGATCCGGACCGCTTTCGGCTGGGGCATCGCCCTCCTGAACGCGGTCTGGGTGGCAGACAGCCTCCTGCTCCTGGCGAGCGGCTGGGTCTCGCCGACCGCGCTCGGCTCGGCCTTCGTCCTGCTCCAGGCCGTGACCGTCGCCGGGTTCGCCCTCGCGCAGGGGCTGGCGCTGCGCGGCGCGAGGCCGCTGGCAGCGGCATGAGCGATCGTGCGCGCGCGGGCGACGTCCGCGCGCGCCGCCCGCCGACGGGCTCAGGCCTCGGAGTATGCGAATCTTTCGCCGGATACCTCCACGCCGTCATTCCGGGGCGCGAAGCGAGCCCGGAACCCAGACTCCCGACTTCTGATCAGCAGCCTATAGGCTGCGTCCTTCGACGCATCAGTTGCGTGAGGCTGCTCAACGAGCGCGCATGCGCGCTCGAACCACCGTCGTGGATCTGGGTTCCGGGCTCGCTTCGCGCCCCGGAATGACGGGGTGGGGAAACGTTTTCAAGCTCTCAGGCCGAGGCTCTCGCGTCGAGGTAGCTGCGCGGCATCAGCGCGATCAGGTCGTTGACGCCGTGCCCCTGGACGCTGACATGCTCGCGCATGACGGCCGCCGCCCGTTCCTCGTCGCCGGTGCGGATCGCCTCGACGATGGCGGCGTGCTCGGCGTTCGAGGAGAGCATGCGCCCCTTGCGGTGGAGCTGGAGCCGGCGATAGGGCGAGAGCCGGTTGCGCAGATGGCGGGTCTGGCGCGCGAGGAAGCCGTTGCGGCTCGCGTCGTAGATCGCCTCGTGGAAGCCGACATTGGCGGCGTAGTAGGCGTCCGGATCCTGCTCCATCACATGGCGCTCGCAGGCCATGTGCAGGCGCTCCAAGGCGGCGAGCTCGGCGGGCTGCATCCGGCGGGCGGCGAGGCGGGCGCAGGCGCTCTCGAGCTCCGCCATCGTCTCGAACATCTCGAGGAGCTCGGACAGGGTGATCGCGGCGACGACCGCCCCGCGCCGCGGCACGGTGGAGACGAGGCCCGACGTGGCGAGCTGGAGAATGGCCTCGCGGATGGGCGTCCGCGACGTGCCGAAGCGCTCGCTCAGCTGACGCTCGTCGAGCCGATCGCCGGGCTGGAGCGCGCCGCGCACGATGTCGTGCTCCAGCTCGCGGACGATCTCCGCACCGCGATTGCCGCGCTGGCCCGCGGGAGGGCGTCGTCTTCGCTTCTCGGTCATGCCGCGATGTATGCCAGATGCGAAGCACGGCGGCAAGACGCGCCGATCGACGGTTCGAGCAGAGCCCGCTCTCCCGGCGCCGGGCGCCGGTAACCTGCGCGATTTCAGCATTTTACCGCGGGTGCGAAGAATTTCTGACGGGCGCTTTGGTATGCATGGCAGCGATTTGGTATACAAAAGAGCTTTACGGCTGCCGCTCCCGTCCCTAAGCTCCCGGTCTCGTCGCTGAGCGGACGCAAGATCCGCATACAGGCACCTGGAGGAAACAGCCCATGTCAGATCGTCAAGCCTCGCCCTTGCGGCGCATGGCGGGCCTTACGCTCGCGCTCGCCGCGACCGTCGCCTTCGTCTCCCCGGCCTTCGCGGAGCGGCTGCGCGTCTCGCACCAATGGTCGACCAACGACGTGCGCCACAAGATCGTGGAGATCGTCGCCGAGGAGGTCGCCGCGGCCGATGTCGGGCTCGAGCTGCAGATCTTCCCCAATGCTTCGCTGTTCGGACCCAACGACCAGTGGCAGCCGCTCACCCGCGGCCAGCTCGACATGGCCGTCCTGCCGCTGACCTACGCGTCCGGGCGCCACCCCGAATTCAACCTCACCCTCATGCCGGGCCTCGTCCGGAACCACGAGCACGCGCAGCGCCTGAACCAGTCCGAGTTCATGGCCGAAATCGAGAAGATCATGAACGACGCGGGCGTCGTCACGCTCGTGCCCGGCTGGCTCGCCGGCGGCTTCGCCGCGAAGGACCGCTGCATCGTCGAGCCGTCGGACGTGCAGGGCCTGCAGTTCCGCGCGGCCGGGCGCGCCTTCGAGGAGATGCTCGCCGCGGCCGGCGCGTCGATCGCCTCGATGCCGAGCTCGGAGATCTACAGCGCCATGCAGACCGGGGTGTTGGATGCGGTCAACACCTCCTCGTCGAGCTTCGTCTCCTTCCGCCTCCACGAGCAGGTCTCTTGCTTCACGCCGCCGGGCGATTACGCCCTCTGGTTCATGTACCAGCCGATGATCGTCTCGAAGCGCTCCTGGGATCGGCTGAACGACGCCCAGCGCGACGCCCTGCGTGCCGGCGCGGAGAAGGCGATGGCCTTCTATTCCGAGGAGGCCGCCCGCGAGGACGAAGCGGCGGTGGCGGTGTTCCGCGATGCGGGCGTGGAGATCGGCACGATGACGCAGGAGGCGTTCGACGCCTGGAAGGGCCTCGCCCAGGAGAGCGCCTACGTCTCCTTCGTCGGTTCGACGCCGAACGGCCAGCGGCTGCTCGACCTCGCCCTCTCCGTCGAGTGAGCCGACGGGGCGGCGGCGCCTGCCCGCCGCCCCGGCAGAGCCGTCCGAGCGGCGCCGCCCGCGCGCCGCTCGCGGCCGATCGAACGAGGAAGGCCCGATGTCCACCTCCACGCAGACCGAGTCGGCGCAGCCTGCGTCCGCGACGAAGGCCGACGCACGTACGCGCGGCCCGGTCGACCTGTTCATCCTCTTCTGCCGCCGCCTCTCCCTCGCCTGCGGGATCTTCGCGGCGGCGGGAATCGCGTTCTCGGTGCTGCTCGTCTGCCAGCTCGTCTTCGTCCGCTACGTGCTCAACGCCTCGACGGTCTGGCAGACGGAGGTGGTGATCTACACGATGATCGCCGCGACGCTGGTCGGCGCGCCCTACGTCCAGAGCGTGCGCGGGCACGTCAATGTCGACCTCGTGCCGCTCTATCTCGGCCGGCGGCTGCGGCTCGCGCTCTATTGCCTCTGCCTTCTCCTCAGCATCGCGGTCTGCGCCGTCGTCGGCCTGTACGGGCTCGAGCTGACGATCGAGGCCTATACCTACAATTGGCGCTCGTCCTCGGTCTGGGGGCCGCGGATGTGGCCGGCCTACGCCGCGATCCCGGTCGGCTTCCTGGTGTGGATGCTCCAGCTCATGGCCGATCTCGTCGCCGTCCTCACCGGCCGCGACCGCCCCTTCGGCATCGACGATGCCGAGGACGCCACCGCCCGCGTCCTGCGCAAGGAGCACTGAGCCATGGATCCCCTCGTTCTGGGCGCTCTGGTCGGCCTGATCACGACCGCCGTGCTGTTCTGCGGCCTCTCCATCGGCATGGGGCTGCTCGTCGTCTCCATCGGCTTCCTCGTCGTCTTCGACGGCCTCTCGAGCCTGTCGCTCGTGCCGGAGCTGTTCTTCGCCAAGCTCGACAGCTTCGCGATGATCTCGATCCCGATGTTCATCCTGATGGGCGCGGCGGTGGCCTCCTCGCGGGCCGGCGGGGATCTCTACGCGGCGCTCGACCGCTGGATGACGCGGGTGCCCGGCGGCCTCGTGATCTCCAATCTCGGCGCCTGCGCCCTGTTCTCGGCTCTGTCGGGCTCCTCGCCCGCCACCTGCGCGGCGATCGGCAAGATGGGCATCCCGGCGATGCGCGAGCGCGGCTATCCGGACGGCGTCGCCGCGGGCTCGATCGCGGCGGGCGGCACGCTCGGCATCCTGATCCCGCCGAGCGTCACCATGATCGTCTACGGCATCGCGACCGAGACCTCGATCGGGCGCCTGTTCCTGGCGGGCCTCCTGCCGGGGCTGATGCTGACGGCTCTGTTCATGGCCTGGTCGCTGTTCTCGACCTGGTGGCAGGGACGCTCGGGGCCGCGCGTGCCGGTCGTGACCTTCTCCTGGCGCGAGCGCTTCGAGGTGCTGCCGCGCGTCCTGCCCTTCCTCGCCATCGTCGCCGCGGTACTCTACGCGCTCTACGGCGGCGTCGCGACGCCCTCCGAGACGGCCGCCGTCGGCGCGCTCGCCTGCATCGTCGCGGCGGTCGTCATCTACCGCATGTGGCAGCCGACCAAGTGGTGGGCGATCCTGCGCGATTCGACCCGCGAATCGGTGATGATCCTCGTCATCGTCGGCGGCGCGGGCGTGTTCAGCTACATGCTGTCGAGCCTGTTCATCACGCAGTCGATCGCCGCCGCGATCATCGCCATGGACGTCAATCCGTGGATCCTCCTGTTGATGATCAACCTCTTCCTGCTCGTCTGCGGCTTCTTCCTGCCGCCGGTGGCGGTGATCGTGATGGCGGCGCCGATCCTCCTGCCGGTGATCATGGCGGCGGGCTTCGACCCGTATTGGTTCGCGGTGATCCTGACGATCAACATGGAGATCGGGCTCATTTCGCCCCCCGTCGGCCTCAACCTCTACGTCATCAACTCGATCGCGCCGGACATCCGCCTGCAGACGATCCTCAAGGGCTCGCTGCCTTACGTCGGCTGCATGGTGCTCGCGATCGTGATCCTGTGCGTCTTCCCTGGCATCGCCACCTGGCTGCCGGAAACGGTGATGGGGCCTGCGCGATGATGCTCCTCGATCTCCTCGCCTCGATCGCCGATCGCGGACGCGATTATCTCGCGAGCGCCGGGCAGCTCGGGGGGGAGCGCTCCATCGGCCGGCTCTGCGCGGATCTGATGTCCCATCGCGGCGAGGCGACCGGCACGGCCCTCGCGCGCGAGGTGACGAGCGCCTGGGCCGCGCTCGACGAGGCGGGGCAGGCGGCGTTCTTCGCGCTCCTCGCCCGCGACTACGCTCCGGACGCGGCGGCGCTCGAGGAGGCCGCGCGCGCCTATGCGGCCGATCCGGGCGAGCGCACGCTCGCGCGCCTCGCCCGCGCCGTCGAGCCGCCGCGCCAGGAGCTGATCCGCCGCATCAACATGGCGCCGGGGGGCACGGCGACGATCGTCGCGATGCGCAAGGCGCTCGGAGGGCTCGTCGGCACGCGCGTGGAGCTGCGCGCGGTCGACGCGGATTTCCAGCATCTCCTGTCCTCCTGGTTCAATCGCGGCTTTCTCGAATTGCGGCGCGTGAACTGGGACACGCCCGCCTCCGTGCTCGAGAAGCTCATCGCCTACGAGGCGGTGCACGCGATCGCCGGTTGGGACGATCTGCGCCGGCGGCTCGCGCCCGATCGACGCTGCTTCGCCTTCTTCCATCCTGCGATGCCGGACGAGCCGCTGATCTTCGTCGAGGTGGCGCTCACCCACGCGATCAGCGACAACGTCGCCGACATCCTCGCCGAGGGCGTCGACGCGAAGGCGGCGAGCGCGCCGAGCGCGGCGATCTTCTACTCGATCAGCAATTGTCAGGAGGGCCTGCGCGGCATCTCCTTCGGCAATTTCCTGATCAAGCAGGTCGTCGAGGAGCTCAGCGCCGAGATGCCCTCGCTGCGCAGCTTCGCCACGCTCTCCCCGATACCCGGGCTCGTCGCCTTCCTGCGCGAGGAGGCGTCGCGCGGGGCAGCCGGGGAGGGCGCCCTGGTGGAGCCGGGGGAGGCCGCGCGCCTGCTCGAGGCGATCGCCGAGCCCGGCTGGCCCGACGATCGCGAGCGCTGCGAGGCCTTGCGCGCGCCGCTCTCGCGCGCCGCCGCGCGCTATCTCGCCGAGGCCAGGCGGGGCAACCTGCCGCGCGATCCCGTCGCACGCTTCCACCTCGGCAACGGCGCGCGGCTCGAGCGGCTCAACTGGCTCGCCGACCGCTCGCCCAAGGGCCTGCGCGAATCCGCCGGGCTGATGGTCAATTACGTCTACCGGCTCTCGGAAATCGAGCGCAACCACGAAGCTCTGGTCGGCGAGGGGCGCATCATCGCCTCCCGCCGCATCCGCACGCTTGCCGCCTGACGCGCGAATGCGAGTATCGTCGATGAACGCCAATCTCTACGCCCTCTATCGCAGCCGCTTTCCGGCCGATCCGCACGCGCCCTTCATGGAGCTCGACGACGGCTCGAGCGTCGCTTTCGGCGATGTGATCGCGCGGTCGGGACGGATCGCGGCGCTCCTGCGCGCGCTCGGGGTGGGCAAGGGGGACCGGGTCGCCGTGCAGGTCGAGAAATCGGCGCACACGGTGTGCCTCTACCTCGCCTGCCTGCAGATCGGCGCGATCCATCTGCCGCTCAACACCGCCTACACGGTCTCCGAGATCGCCTATTTCGTCGGCGATGCCGAGCCGAAGGCGATCGTCTGCGATCCGGCGAGCGAGGCCGCCCTCGCGCCGATCGCCGCGCAGCGCGCGGGCACGCACCTCCTCACGCTGGCCGCCGACGGCAGCGGCAGCCTCGTCGCGGGCGCGCGCGAGCACGCGCCGCTCGAGGAGATCGCGCAGGCGGACGCCGACGACATCGCGGCGATCCTCTACACGTCGGGCACGACGGGGCGCTCGAAGGGCGCCATGCTCTCGCACGGGAACCTCGCCTCGAACGTGCAGGCCCTGCACGAGGCCTGGGGCTTTCGCCCCGACGACGTGCTGATCCACGCGCTGCCCCTGTTCCACACGCACGGGCTGTTCGTGGCGCTCAACCTGATGCTCTGGAACGGCGGCCGCATGATCCTCATGCAGCGCTTCGACCCCGAGCGGGTGATCGGGGCGATGTCCCGCGCGACCATCCTGATGGGCGTGCCGACCTTCTACACGCGCCTCCTGCAGAGCCCGCGTCTCGATCGTGCGGCCGCCGCGCGGATGCGCCTGTTCGTGTCCGGCTCCGCGCCGCTGCTCGCCGAGACCCACCGCGCCTTCGCGCAGCGCACCGGCCACGCCATCCTCGAGCGCTACGGCATGACCGAGACCTGCATGAACACCTCGAACCCGCTCGACGGCGAGCGCCGCGCCGGCACCGTCGGCCCGCCTCTGCCGGGCGTCGAGGTGCGGGTGCGCGGCAAGGACGGCGAGATCCTCGCACCCGGCGCGATCGGCGTGCTCGAAGTGCGCGGGCCGAACGTGTTCAAGGGCTATTGGCGCATGCCCGAGAAGACCGCTTCCGAGTTTCGCGAGGACGGCTTCTTCATCACCGGCGATCTCGCCTCGATCTCGGACGACGGCTACGTGACGATCGTCGGCCGCGACAAGGATCTCGTCATCACGGGCGGCTACAACGTCTACCCCAAGGAGGTCGAGAGCGCGCTCGACGCGATGGACGGGGTGGTGGAGAGCGCGGTCGTCGGGCTGCCGCATCCCGATCTCGGGGAGGCCGTCGTGGCGGTGGTGAGCACCGGGGGCGCGGCGCCGGGGGACGCGGCGGCGTACATCGCCGCCCTGCGCGAGACGCTCGCCGCCTACAAGGTCCCCAAGCGCGTCTTCTTCGTCGACGATCTGCCGCGCAACACGATGGGCAAGGTCCAGAAGAACATGCTGCGGGAGCGCTTCGCGGACGCCTTCGCGCCCTCCGCCGACGCGTGAGCGTTCGGCGCGACGCGTCGCCCGGTCCCTGGACGAGGCGGTCTCGGTGGCCGCGAGGGGGCTGCACGAGCCGGGGGTGCGTTCCTACATCTGCGCCATGGCGCCCGGACGCGGCGCCTGCCAGAATGCGCGCGCGGCGACGTCCGCGCGACACCTCGGGAGCGTTGGCCGGACCGTGCAGGACATCCTTCGCCGCATGCTCGGCCAGGGCGAGGCCCTCGAGCCGCCGACGATCGAGGCGCAGGTCGTGCCGACGCCGACCCTGTGGCTCCTCGGCAAGACCGGCTCTGGCAAGTCCTCGCTGATCCGCCTCCTCACCGGCGAGGCCGAAATCGGGCCGGGCTTCGCGCCCTGCACCCGCACCGCGATGGCCTACGACTTCCCCCGCGAGCGCCCGCTCCTGCGCTTCCTCGACACGCGCGGGCTCGGCGAGGTGGGCTACGATCCGGCCGAGGATCTCGCGGCGGCGGAGGAGGGGAGCCACGCCATCGTCGCGCTCGCGCGCCTCGACGATCCCGTCCAGGGCGCGGTGACGGACGTCGTCGCCGCCGTGCGCGATCGCCGCCCGCGCGCGCCGATCCTCCTCGTCCACACGGGCGCCGATCTCGCCCCCGAGCCAGCCGCCCGCGAGCGGGCCCGCGCCCGCGCGCAGGCCGCCTTCGAGGAGGCGGCGGGCGGGCGGCTCGCTCATGTCGTCGTCGCCCTGCCGCCGGGCGCGCCGGAGGCGATAGGCATCGAGGAGCTCCACGCCGCACTCGCCGCGATCCTGCCCGAGACGTCCCTCCTGATGATGCGCGAGCGCGCGGAGAGCGAGGAGGCCCGCCGCTTCGCCGAGCATCGCCCGCTCGTCCTCTGGTATGCCGGCGCGGCGGCGGCGGCGGACACGACGCCGATCGTCGGCGCGGTGAGCGTGCCGGCGCTCCAAGGAGCGATGCTCAACGCGCTCGCCCAGCGCTATCGCGTGCCCTGGACGCGCGCCCGCATCGGCGCCTTCGCCGGGGCGCTCGGCTCGGGCGTGCTCCTGCGCTATGCGGCGGGCTACGCCGCGCGCCAGGGCGCCAAGCTCGTGCCGGGGATCGGCCAGACGCTCGGTGCCGCGGCCGCGGCGACGGTGAGCTTCGCGGCGACCTACGCGCTCGGCCGCGCCGCCTGTTTCTGGCTCGATCGCGAAGCGCGCGGCGAGCCCGCCAACGAGGAGGTGCTGCGCCGGCTCTACGCGGAGGCCTTCAAGAGGGCGCGCCATGCGCCTCGCTGACCGCATGCGCCGGGGCTTTCTGCGCTGGAGCCGGGTCGGGCTCGCGGCGCTCTTCGTCGCGCCCTTCGCCGTCGCCTCGGCGCTCGGCTTCCTGTGGCTGTTCGAGCGCGGTTGGCTGATCGCCTTCGTCGCGATCTTCGCCGCGCTCGCGGCTGTCGTCTGGGGAGCGCGGGCGTTCCTCGTGCGGCGGGCGCGCCGTGTCGCCGCGCGCGCGGCCTCGGACGCCGCGACCGCCCGCCCCGAGCCGCGTCGGCTCGCCCCGCTCGCCGTCGATCCGGATTGGACGCCCGGCGAGGTCGCGGTCTACGAGGAGGTGCGGGCGCAGATCGAGGCGCGCCTCGCGGCTCCGATGCCCTGGGAGGAGCTCCCCGCCGAGGCGCTCTCCGTGATCGAGCGCGTCGCGACCGGCATGTCCGGCGGACGCCGCGGCGCCCTCGACTTCACCGTGCCGGAAGCGCTCCTCCTCGCCGACCGCGTCGCCACCCGCTACCGCGATTTCCTGCGCGCGCACGTGCCGTTCTCCGACCAGGTCTCGGTGCGGACCATCCATTGGATCTGGGAGCGCCGGGAGACCGCCCGCGCGGCGTGGGAGGCGGGCTTTCTCGCCTATCGCGGGGTGCGGCTCGCGCTCAACCCGCCGGTCGGCCTCCTGCGCGAGCTCGAGCGCCTCGCCACCGCCGGCCTCCAGGACCGCCTGACCGAGCACCTGATGCGCGACGCGCAGGCGATCCTGCTCGAGGAGGTCGCGCAGGCGGCGATCGACCTCTATTCCGGGCGCCTGCGCTTCTCCGATCGCGAACTCGTCGAGATCGAGCTCGGCTCGGAGCTGCGCGACCGCGCGAGCCTCGCGCGGCCCGACGATCCGGTGCGCATCCTGGTGATCGGCCAGATCAGCGCCGGCAAGTCGACGCTGATCAACGCGCTCCTCGGCGAGGTCCGCGCCGAGACCGACCTCGCGCCGACGACGGACCGCGCCACCGCCTACGACGCCGAGATCGACGGCATTCCCTGCCGCTTCGTCGACACGATGGGCCTCGACGGCTCCGCGCGCACGCAGAGCGCGCTCCTCGCGGAGATGCTGGAGGCGGACATGGTGATCTGGGCGCTTCGCGCCACGCGCCCCTCCCGCGCCGTCGACGACGCGCTGCGCCGCGCCTTCGAGGCGCGCTTCGCGGGCGAGCCCGCCCGCCGCAAGCCCCCATCCATCCTGGTCGCGAGCGCCGCCGACACGCTCCTGCCCGCCTGGCCCTATCCCGAGAATCGCCTGCCGCCCGAGGCGCAGACGCGAATGGGCGAAGCGGTGGCGGCGATCGGCGCGGAAATGGGCGGCGTGCCGATCCCGATCTGCGCCGAGCCGCCGGTGTGGAACCTCGACACGCTGCATGCCGCGATCGCGGCATCGCTCGGCGAGGCGCTCATGACCCAGCGCAACCGCCGCCGGCTCTCGGGGGAGGGGGGGCTTCGCCTCGATGCCAATCTCGGCCGGGCCGGCCGCGGCGTCGCGGCGGGCGCCCGCGTCTTCGGCGAGCGCTTCCTGCGCCGCCTGCGCTGAGCCGGGTGCCTCACCCGCCGAACGGCGCTCCAAGCGTGACGAGCGCGAGGACGTGGTAGGCGAGGAGCCCCGACACCGCGGCGAGGAGGGCGAGCGCGAGGGGCGGGGCGTCCGCGAGCGCCCAGCCCTGGTATTCCCGCCCGCCCGCCTCCTGCCGGTCCGAGCGCAGGAAGCCGGGGAGCACGCGGCCGAGATAGGCGATGCTGAGCGCGGTGCTCGCCCCCGCGATGGCGACGAACAGCCAGGCATCGGCGCGCACGGCCCCCTCGATCAGGAGCCACTTGCCCGCGAAGCCCGCGCTCGGCGGCAGGCCGACGAGGCTCACCGCCGCGAGCGCGAAGGCGAATTGGGCGAGCGTCGGGCGGACCGCGCTGCGGTCGAGCTCGGCGATGCGGTCGTGGCCGACCTCCGCCGCGATCCGCCCGGCGGCGAGGAACATCGCCGCCTTGGCCATCGCATGGGCGAGGATCAGGAGCACCGCTCCCTGCCACGCGAGAGCCGCGCCGGTCGTGTCGGCGAGCGCGAAGGCGACGCACATGAGGCCCATCTGCGAGACAGTCGACCAGGCGACGAGGAGCTTGAGCCGCTCGGCCCGCAGCGCGTTGATCGACCCCCAGACGATCGCCCCGGTGCCCATGAGCCCGAGAAGGAGGCCGATCGCGTCGGAGGGGGTGAAGATCTCGATCCACAGGCGCAGCAGGATGTAGAGCGACGCCTTGTGGACGAGCGCCGAGAGGAGCGCGCTCGCGGGCGCGCTCGCCCGCGCATGCGTGCGCGGCAGCCAGAACGAGACGGGGAAGAGCGCGGCCTTGAGCGACAGGCCGATCAGCATCAGCGCGAAGGCGGCGAGCATCGCGGGCTCCCCCGCATGGGCCGCGACCCCTTCGAAATCGAGCCGCCCGGCCTGAAGCCAGACGAAGGCGACGCCCATGAGGAAGAAGAGCGCGCCGAGCATGCTCGTGGTCAGGTACTCGAACCCCGCCCGCATCGCCTCGAGCCGCCCGCCGAGCACGGCGAGCCCCACCGAGGCGAGGCCGACGAGCTCGACGAGGACGTAGAGGCTGAACAGGTCGGTCGCGACGTAGATCCCGCACAGGCCGGCCAGCAGCGTCAGAGCGAGCGGCCAGAAGGCGCGCAGCGCGCGCTCGCCCTCTGCCCCGGCGCGCCGTCGGCCGAAGGCGTCGATCGCGCCGAGCCCGGCGACGAGGACGACGAGAACCGCCATCGCGAGCATGACGACGGACAGCCCGTCCACGCGCAGCCCGATGCCGATCGGCGCGGCCGGGCCGCCGAGCGTCGTCGCGATGGACTCCTGCGCCATCACCCGCGCCGCGAGCACGGCGACGCAGGCCCCCGTGGCCGCGAGGCTCGCGAGCCCCGCGAGCGTCGCCCGTCGCGGGACGAGGAAGGCGATCGCCGCCCCGACGAGGGGAATCACGAGGGTCAGCGCCAGCCAATCGGCATCGGACGACGGAAAACCGGCCAGGAACGACATCGGGGGCGCTCTCCTCCTGCGATCCGAAGGTGCGCCGCCTTCCGCGCGCCCCCCGGCCGCGATGCGCACCCTGCCTCCCCCATCTGGACGCCCGCTCTCCCCCCGCAAGCCGACGCGCGATAACATGCCCGCGAGCGCGGCGCCCCGCCGCAGGGGGGCGACGTCTCCGACGCCTGCGAGCGTGTGAACCTTCCGACGGTTGTCATCCCGGGCCGCGAAGCGGACCCGGGACCCATACACTCGGCGACGAATCCGAGCGCGCATGCCGCGCTCGCTGCACCACCTTTCAGCGGGTTCCGTCGTGGGAGAAACGCAGCCTATAGGCTGCGACTGAAGCGTCGTGGGTCTGGGTCCCGGATCGCCTTCGGCGTCCGGGATGACAACGTCGGGGCTGCTCCCCCGTGTCATCCCCGGCCGGAGCACGCGTAGCGTGCGCAGGGGAAGGGGACCCAGCGCAGGAAGACGCTTGCGGAGCAAGCGCTCGCGCCGCCGACCAGGCGGCTCGTCGCCGCCACAAGTGCTTGCTCCGCAAGCAATTCTGGTGCTGGGTCCCCTTCCCCTCCGGTCGCAAGCGACCTCCGGCCGGGGATGACACCGGGGGAGCACTGACCCTGGAGCCGCGCCATCGGAATCGCCGGAGCGTCGATCGGGTGTAGACTCGCCCGCCCGAATCGCGAGCGGGGGCACCCATGGAGAAGACGCGGCGGACGCAAAGCTATTGGCAGGATTTCGTCGCGGCGACGGGCTGCGCGGCGGACGATTACGACGTGAGCACCTTCGGCGACGGCGCGGCGCTCTGCGACGAGCTCACCGCGCTGACGCTCGCCGGGACGAAGCGCGCCACCGCGAGCCTGCTGCGCGATTTCGAGGCCGAGGGCGCTCCCGTGCCGCGCGTCGGCACCCACGTCGTTTCCGTCGACGCCGAGGGCGAGCCGCGGCTGATCTGGCGCAACGTCGCCGTCGACATCAAGCCGGTCCACGCGATCACCGAGGCGGACGCGGCCGCGGAAGGGGAGGGGGACGGGTCGCTCGCCTCCTGGCTCGACGGTCACCGGCGCTATTGGACGCGCCAGGCGGAGCGCGAAGGCTTCGTCTACGACGACGATCTCCTCGTCGTGTTCGAGCGCTTCGTCGTGGTGTGGCCGCCGGAGGCCGCCGACCTTAACGGCACTTGAACGAGCGGTTCAGGATCGGTTCCGCCACGCTCCTCTAATCCTGTGACCGTCGCCGCTCGGCGCCGGAACACGAAAGAGGAGACCCGACCATGCGCCTCACCGCCCCCCGCCCCGTTCTCGCCGCCGCCCTGATCGCCCTCGGCCTCGGCTTCTCGCTCCCCGCCTCCGCCAACGACGCCCGCGTCCAGCAATTCGGCTGGGGCAATTCGGCGGGCGGCACCCAGGAGGGCGCGCGCCACCGCTTCGGCATCTTCCAGGAGGGCCGCTTCAACGAGGGCGCCGTGCGCCAGCGCGGCCGCGGCCACACCGCCGCGATCGGCCAGAACGGCGTGCGCCACCGCGTCGACATCACCCAGAACGGGCGCCGCAACGAGGCGGGCATCGGTCAGTTCGGCTCGGCCCATTCCGCGATCGTCACCCAGGACGGCAACGGCAACATCACCGCGGGCGTCCAGGTCGGCCACGGCTGCCGCGGCAGCGTCGACCAGCGCGGCTCCGGCAACGTCGCCGCCTTCGTCCAGCTCTGCGACTGATCGGCCCCCGTCCCGTCCAATCCCTGTCCCCGAGGAGATCGCCATGCCCGTCCCGTCGCTTTCGTCTTCCGTCATCGCGGTCGCGGCGCTCGCGATCGCCGCCGCCGGCGCCGTCGGTGCCGTCGGCTTCGCCCAGGCCGACGCGCCGCTGCCGCCGGCGCGGCCGGACCTTTCGGCGCCCTCTTTCCAGCTGGCGTCGGCGGCGCCGCTCTCCTGCGAGATCGCGGTCGCGCGACGCGGCGGCATGCTCGTGCTCGAGCCCGTCATCCATGCGAGCGACCGCGTCGAGGGGACCTGGGGCCTGCGCGTCTCGGGCGGCGGCGGCGGCAATCGCAGCGACATCGGCCAGGGCGGCGCCTTCGAGGCGCGCGCGAACGTGCCCGTCTCGCTCGGCGCCGTGAGCCTCGGCTCGGGCACCTACCGCGCGACCATGGAAGTCCAAGCCGGCCGCCGCAGCGCCACCTGCGCCGTCACCGCGAGCCGCTGAGCACGACGCCATAATCCCTCCCCGTAGGGGAGGGTGGCCCCCGGAGCGCAAGCGACGGGGGCCGGGTGGGGCCCGACGCTCGCAGAACAATCTCCACCCGGGCCCCACCCGGCCGGCCTCGCTCCGCTCGTCCGTCCACCCTCCCCTCCGGGGAGGGATGTCCACCTCCCTCCCGCCCTCGCACAGGAGACGCCCCGATGAAGATCGCCGCCCTCGCCCTCGCCGCCGCGCTCGCCGCTCCGCTCGCGCTCGCCGCGAGCGCCCCCGCGCAGGCCTCCGGCTCCGTCTCGGTGCGGATCGCGCCCGGCAATGCCGAGCAGGATCGCGCCCTGCGCGCCGGGCTCGCGATCTACGGGATCGTGCGGGACGTCCAGTCGCGCGGCCACATCCATCAGCGCGGTCGCGACAACAATGCGGGGCTTCGCCAGGCGGGCCAGGGCCATCGCGGCATCGTCCACCAGGAGGGGCGCGGCCATCACGGCACGCTCTCCCAGGAGGGCGAGGGCCATGCCTTCGGCCTCTTCCAGTTCGGCCGCAACACCCGCGCGGAGGTCGAGCAGACCGGCCGCGGCGGCTCGGGGCTGATGTTCCAGTTCGGCTTCTGATCAGCCCCGGTCGCGCTCGGCGAGCATCGTTAGATAGGTGAGCGTGACCGTCGCCCCCGCGATCGCGGTGAGCTCGGCATGGTCGTAGGCCGGGGCGACCTCGACGAGGTCCATGCCGCGCCAATCGAGCCCGGCGATCCCGCGCAGGATGCGCAGAGCCTCGCGCGAGGAGAGCCCGCCGATCACCGGCGTCCCCGTGCCGGGCGCGTGGGCGGGGTCGAGGCAGTCGATGTCGAAGGAGAGATAGGCCGCCCCCGTGCCGACCGTCTCCCGGACGGCGGCGATCGTGCCCGCGATGCCGAGCGCGTCGATCTCCTCCATGCCGATGACGCGCAATCCGCAGGTCGCCGGCGCCCGCGTGCGGATGCCGATCTGCACCGAGCGCGCGGCGTCGATCACCCCCTCCGCCACGGCGCGGGTGACGAAGGTGCCGTGATCGACCCGCGAGCCGTCGTCGGCCCAGGTGTCCTGGTGAGCGTCGAATTGGACGAGGGCGAGCGGCCCGTGCTTTTGCGCATGCGCGCGCAGGATCGGCAGGGTGATCGAATGATCGCCGCCGAGCGTCACGCAATGCGCGCCCGCCGCGACGAGCCCCCGCACCCGCGCCTCGATCGCCGCCATGTTGGTCTCGGCGCGCCCGAAATCGATCTTCACGTCGCCGTGGTCGCGCATGTCGATCTCGCCCGGCGGCACGCTGAACGGGTAGAGCGGATCGAGCAGGAGATGCGCGCAGGCCGCCCGGATCGCGCCCGGCCCGAGCCGCGTGCCCGTCCGCAGGCTGGTCGCCGCGTCGAAGGGCACGCCGAGGATCGCGAACCGCCCCGGCGCGTCGTCCTCGCCCATGGGCGCGTTCATGAAGGTCGGCGTCGAGAAGAAGGTCGGCATGGCGGGCTCGCGGGCGGTTCTCGGAAGTGGAGGGCTCATAGCAGCGCAACGCGGCGGGTGTCATCCCTCTGCGTAGGGGTAGAGAGTGCACACATCGCTGTTTCTGCATGTGATCGATGTCGACGAAGGCCGCTCTTGTCCTTCCCCCTTGGGGGAAGGTGGCTCCGGGCGTTAGCCCGGAGACGGATGGGGGTCGCGCAGGAGGCACCGTTACGCCAGGTTCTACACGACCCCCACCCCAGAGGAGTCCCAATGCCCTCCCCCAATGGGGAGGGGAGACCGTCGAGCCCTTCGCAAACGGCGAGATCTCCAAGGAAACCGATCGGAAGAGGTGTGTGAATCTCGTAGCCCCGTAGGGGAGGGACGGGCGCGCGCATTCCTCCCCGTAGGGGAGGGTGGCCCCTGGAGCGGAGCGACAGGGGTCGGGTGGGGCCCGACGCTTGAAGAACAATCACCACCCCGGGCCCCACCCGGCCTTTCTCGGCTTCGCCTCGAAAGTCCACCCTCCCCTACGGGGAGGGATCCTCCCCGTCCCCCAAGATCCGCGCGACCAGCACCACCCCGCCCACCAGATACACCAACCCCGCCGCCAGCATCATCACCCCGCCGATCTCCTGGTCGGCGAGGCCGAGGCAGGCTTCGTAGAGGGGGCGCGGGGCGAGCGCGAGGAGGGCGCCGAGCAGCGTCATGTGCATCGCGGTGAACAGGAGCGCGCCGATGCCGAGCGCCGCGCGCGCGCCCCGCTCCCGCCCCCGCCCGCCGAAGGCCGAGAGCCAGAGAGCGACGCCGACCGAGAGGAAGGCGAGCTGCTCGATCATGGCCCATGTCGGCTCGAGCCGCTTCATGTCGTGCACCGCCGGCACGTGCGCGCCCCAGACGACCGCGAATTCGGCGAAGGCGGCGAGCACGGGGAAGGCGAGCACGCCCGCCCCGGTCTGCAAGCTCCGCGCCGTCGGGTCGAGCCGCGAGCCGGCGATGGCGAGCGCGATCAGGGGTGCGGCGATCGCGACGACGGCTAGGTGCATCGTCATGTGCGCGGCAAAGCGCGTCATCGCGAGCGCCGGCAGCGGCCCCGCCCAGGCGAGCGCGAGCACGACGATGCCCGCCGCGAGCATCGTCGCGCGTGCGGGCGACAGGCGGAAGACGGCGATCGTGCGGGCGCTGATCATGGCGAGACGACGCGCGCGCGGGCGAGAGCGTTCCCGACAGCGCGCGCTCCAACCCTGCGGCAACCTTTCCCATCCCTGATCCGTTGGCCCCCGGGGCGACGCGTGGCGAGCGGCCGAGGGGAGCGATCATGGCCTCGAGCGAGGACATCGACGGGCGCACGCGCGAGCGTGCAGGCGGGCGATCGCCGATGCCGCGCACGGCGATCGTGATCGCGATCGTCGCGGTCGCGCTCCTCGTCTACGTGCTCGGCGACGTCCTCCTCGCCGTCTTCGCCGCGATTCTGCTCGCGGTCGCGCTCGACGCGCTCGCCGGGCTCCTCGTCGAGCGCACGCCCATGGGGCGCGGGCTCGCGCTGACCATCGTCTGTATCCTCCTCCTCGCGCTCCTCGCCGGCGCCTTCGCCTTCATGATCCCGGCCGCGATCCAGCAGATCTCCGACCTGTGGGATCGGCTCGTCGAGCTGATCGAGGCCGGCATCGACGAGCTGCGCCGCTTCCCCGCGCTCGCGGAGATGATGGAGAACGCCGATCCGATGGAGGCCGCGCCGACGCCGGGCACGATCGCGGGGCAGGCCTTCAACCTCGTCTCGGCGCTCGCGAGCGGGCTCGCGGCGACGATCATCGTGATCGCGATCGCGCTCTTCATGGCGGCGAGCCCGAACACCTATATCCGCGGCACGGTGCGGCTCGTGCCCTTCTCCTGGCGCGCGCGCGTCGCGGAGACGATCGCGGCCTCGGGCTGGGTGCTGCGCTGGTGGCTGATCGGCCAGCTCGTCTCGATGGTGGTGCTCGGCGTCTCGACCGGGATCGGGCTCTATCTCTTCGGCATCGAATTGTGGCTCGGCCTCGCGCTCCTGACGGCGCTCCTCACCTTCATCCCCTTCCTCGGCCCCTGGATCGCGGGCGTGCCGATCGTGCTCATCGCCTTCGCGGAGGGGATCGGCACCGGGATCGGGGTGACGATCTTCTACGTCGTCCTCCAGAACATCGAGGGCTCGTTCCTCGTGCCCTACATCCAGCAGCGGGCGGTGCACCTGCCCGCGGCTCTGATGATCGCCGCGCAGATCGCGCTCGGCACCCTGTTCGGCATCGCCGGCCTGATCCTCGCGGCGCCGCTCATGGCGGTCGTGCTCGTGGGCGTGAACATCCTCTATGTCGAAGGCGTTCTCGGCGACCGCCGCGCCACCCCCGACCGCCGGATCGCGCCGCCGCCGGAGGCGATGCCGTAGCGACGCAGTGTGTCGTCGCGCGGTTGCGTAGCGCACGCGCGCAACCTGCGCGTTTAAACTCTTCACGTGTATGTTGTCAGACCTCCCCGATAAGTTGCGTCAATCGGGGACGATCATGCCTTTGGCGGAAGAAGCGCTCGCGGACATCGTCCGCGAATTGGCGACGCGCCCGCGTCACGAGAAGGTCCGCAGCCTCCTGCTCCAGCTCCTCTCCCAGGGGCTCGGCGCGCGCTCCGACCAGATCCTCTTCGAGCAGACCATCGGCGACGAGGTCGTGCGCGAGGTGCGCGCGGGGCGGATCGATGCGCTGCTCGGGCGCACGCTCTTCGAGATCAAGACCGATCTGCGCCGCGAGGGGCGCGCGGCCGAGGCGCAGCTCGCGCGCTATCTCGCCGAGCGCGAGGGATCGCAGGGCGCGCGCTACGTCGGCGTCGCGACGGACGGCGCCGCCTTCGTCGCCTACGAGTTGCGCGACGGCACCCTCGCCGAACTCTCCCGCACGAGCGCGCGGCCGGCCGAGCCGCGCGCGCTCCTCGCCTGGCTCGAGGGCGTCGTCGCGGTGCAGGACCGCATCCGGCCCGATGCGCTCGCGATCACGAGCGAGCTCGGCCGCGAGAGCGCCGCCTTCGCCCGCAGCCTCGCGCTGCTCGAGCGCGCCTTCGCGTCGCTCGCCGACCACCCGGAGACGCAGCTCAAGCGCCAGCTCTGGGAGCGCCACCTCGCCCATGTCTACGGCCGCGCGGTGGACGACCGCCTCCTGTGGCTGCAGCACACCTATCTCGTGGTCGTCGCCAAGGCGATCGCGGCCGGCGTGATGCGCCCCGATCTGCCGCCGCCGGAGCCCGCCCGCCTCCTGTCGGGCGCCGCCTTCACCGATGTCGGCGTGTCCGGCGCGGTGGAGGACGACCTGTTCGGCTGGATTCTGGATGCGCCCGACGGGCCGGATCTCGTCCGCCGGCTCGCGGAGCACGTGTATCGTTTCGATCTCGGCGACGTCGACGTCGACCTCCTGAAGGTGCTCTACGAGGCCCTCGTCGATCCCGCCCAGCGCCACGAGCTCGGCGAGTACTACACTCCCGATTGGCTCGCCTTTCGCGTGGTGCGCGAGGCGCTGCGCGATCCCGCCAACGAGCGCGTGCTCGATCCGTCCTGCGGCTCGGGGTCCTTCCTCTTCCACGCGATCCGCGCCAAGACGCAGGCCCTTCGCGCAGCGGATGTGCCGGAGGGGGAGATCGCGCGGCGCGCCTGCGACGGGGTCAGCGGCATCGACGTGCATCCCGTGGCCGTGATCTTCGCGCGCGTCACCGTGCTCCTCGCGCTCGGGAAGGCGCTGCGCACCCGCGAGGGGCGAATCTCGGTGCCGGTCTATCTCGGCGACGCGCTGCAATGGAACGTGCGGCGCGATCTCGACGGCGATCTCGTCGTGGACGTGCCGCCCGATCCGCGCGAGCCCGCCCGCGCCCGGCGCAACGCCCGGCAATCCTTGCGCTTTCCATTGGGCCTGTGCGCGCGGCCGGCTCTGTTCGACCAGGTTCTCGCCGCCATGCAGAGGGCGGCGGAGGCCGGGCGGACGGGGGAGTTCGCCCGCTTCCTCGAGCGCTCGCAGGTCGATGCGCGCGACCAGCCGACGCTGCGCGGCACCTGCGAGACGCTGCGGCGGCTGTGCGAGACGCGCCGCGACCACGTCTGGACCTTCGTCGCGCGCAATCTCAGCCGCCCCGTCACGCTCTCGGACGGCGGGCGCGTCGACGTCATCGTCGGCAACCCGCCTTGGGTTGTCCTACCGCTTCATGGCGCGCGACATGCAGCGCCGCTTCGCCGAAAGCGCGCGGGCGCTCGCCGTCTCGGTCGGCGAGGGCGAGGCGCGGCTCGTCACGCAGACGGATCTCTCGGGCCTGTTCTTCGCGCGCGCCTGCGAGCTCTACCTGCGGGTGGGCGGGCGCATCGCCATGGTGATGCCGCTCGCGGCGATGACGCGCGGCCAGTTCCGCGCCTTCCGCACCGGCGCCTTCCACGGCGCGCCGGTCGCCTTCGCCGAGGCCTGGGTGCTCGACAACCAGGATATCTCCCCCGTCTTCCGCGTGCCGACCTGCGTCCTCTTCGCCCGCCGCACGCAAGCGCTCGCGACGGCTCTGCCGGACCGCGCGACGTGGTTCTACGGCCGGTTGCCGCACAAGGACGCGCCGGAGGAGGTGGCGCGCGATCGGGTGGAGATGCGGGAGGGGCCGGCGCCGGCGCGAGCGGTCTACGACGCGCGTTCGCCCTATCGCGATCGCTTCCGCCAGGGCGCGACGCTCGTCCCGCGCGCGCTTCTCTTGGTGCGCCGCGTCGACGGCGGACGCCTCGGCTACGACGCCGCCGCCCCGCTGGTGCGCTCCCGCCGCTCCGCGCAGGAAAAGGCGCCCTGGAAGGACCTCCCCGATTTCGAGGGCGCGATCGAGGCCGCCTTCCTGCGCCCGGTCTTCCTCGGCGAATCGATCGCGCCATTCCGCGTGCTCGGCGCGAGCGAGGCCATCGTTCCGGTCCTGCCCGAGGGAGACATGCTCGACGCGCGGCAGGCGGAGGCGCGGGGGCTGCCGGCGCTCGCCGCCTGGCTCGCGCATTGCGACGCGCTCTGGACGCGGCACGGCAACGGCCGCACGTGCTTCACGCGCAATCTCGACCATTTCGGCAAGCTCGCGGGGCAGTTTCCGCTGCGCCCGCTGCGCGTGGTGTTCGCCGGCTCCGGCTCGCGCCCGGCGGCGGCGCTCGTGGAGGACGCCGAAGCGGTCGTCGAGCACGCGCTGTACTGGGCGGCCGTCGCCTCACGCGAGGAGGGGCTCTACCTCCTCGCGATCCTCAACAGCGAGACCGCGCGGGCGCGCGTCGCGCATCTCCAGGCGCGCGGCGAGCAGGGGGCGCGGCATTTCGACAAGCTGATGTTCACCCTTCCCATCCCCGCCTTCGACCCCCGCGACCCGCTCCACGCCCACCTCGTCGCCCTCGCGACGCGCGCGCGAACCGTCGCCGACGCCGTCGAGCTCGCCCCCGCCACCCCCTTCGTCCGCGCCCGAGGCCAGATCCGCGAGGCGCTCGCCGCCGACGGCATCGCCGCGGCGATCGACCGCTCCGTCGCGCAACTCCTCGACGGTGCGGAGGCGGAGGCTGCGGCGATGGTGGCGGAGGAGGTTTGAGGGTTCGGGGGGGCGTCTCTCGCGGCTGTCATCCCGGATCGCTTTCGGCGTCGCGGATGGCAGGCGTCAGGCGCATTCTGTGTCATCCCCGGCCGGAGCACGCGTAGCGTGCGCAGGGAAAGGGGACCCAGCACGAGACCTGCGCCGAAGGCGCTCCTGTTGCCGCCGACCAGGCGGCTTGTCGCCGCCGCGATAGCGTGCTCCGCACACGTTCTTGCGCTGGGTCCCCTTTCCCTGCGCGCCTTCGGCGCTCCGGCCGGGGATGACACCCCTGGAGCACTCACGCTGCGAGGACCCTTGTCGCCGTCGGCGCGATCCACTTCATGACAGCGCCCCCGTGCGCAACTCGACCTCTCAGCGCCCCTCCCCGCCGATCAGCCCGCGCTCGCGCAGCCAGTCCGAGACGATCCGCCGGATCAGGGCCGAGCGCGACGGGCGATCGGGCTCGAGCCGCGCGGCCCGATCGAGCCCCTCGCGCATCTCCGCCGAGAGCCGGATCGCCGTCACCGGGTCCTGCCCGGTCGCGGGCCGCCCGCGTTTTTTGCGTACTACGTTATCACTTGACATCCGGACGTCTCCCGCTCGTTGGCCGATCGAGGGAACAAGGCAAAGCGGTTCCCCCCCACCCGTGACAAACGCCCCCCGATGGCGCACATAACACCCGTCACCAAGCGTCACGGATGTCATGGCGAGCGTCGGAGAGATATCACAGGGGATCGGGGGGCGGTTCGGGCTCGGGCGGTTCGGGCCGCGGGGGACGGCGGGGGCGTCGATCCCGGCGCAGGTCGCCTTCGAGAACGTCGTCGTCGATTACGGCGTCACGCGCGCGCTCGACGGGCTCGACCTCGTCATCGAGCCGGGGGAGCTCGTCTGCCTGCTCGGCGCCTCGGGCTGCGGCAAGACGACGCTGTTGCGGGTCGCGGCGGGGATCGAGCGGCCGAGCGCCGGGCGCGTCCTCCTCGACGGGCGGGTGGCGAGCGGCGAGGAGCGCTTCACGCCGCCCGAGAGCCGCGGCGTCGGCCTGATGTTCCAGGATTACGCGCTGTTTCCCCATATGAGCATTCTCGACAACGTGCTCTTCGGCCTGCGCGGCATCCCCAAGGCCGACGCGATCGCCTCGGCGCGGCGCGCGCTCTCGCGCGTGGGTCTCGAGCGCCTCCTCGACGAATATCCGAGCGTGCTCTCGGGCGGCGAGCAGCAGCGCGTGGCGCTCGCCCGCGCCATTGCGCCGCGGCCCGGCGTGCTCCTGATGGACGAGCCCTTCTCGAACCTCGATCGGCGGCTGCGCGACACGATCCGCGAGGAGACGGTCGCGATCCTGCGGGAGACCGGCGCGACGACGCTCGTCGTCACCCACGATCCCGAGGAGGCGATGCGCATCGCCGATCGGATCGTGCTGATGCGCGCGGGCCGCATCGTGCAGCACGGGCCGGCGGAGGCGATCTACCGCCGCCCGGCCGACCTGTTCGCCGCCCGTTTCTTCTGCGATTTCAACGAGGTGGAGGGCACCGTCCGGCGCGGGCGGGTGGAGACGCCCCTCGGCATCTTCCCCGCGCCCGATCTCGCCGAGGGCGACGGCGCCATCGTCTGCGTGCGGCCGCAGGCGATCCGGCTGCGCGCGCCGGGCTTCTGCCTGCCGGGACGCGTCGTCGCACGCCGATTCCTCGGAGAGGTCGACCTCGTGCACATAGCCGTGCAAGGATTGGACGCGCCGATCCAGGCGCGGGTGCGCGACGGCTGGCGTCCCGACGAGGGTCAGGACGTGGGCGTCGACGTGGACCCCGCGGAAGTTCTTGTTTTCGCCACGGGTCGTCACTAGGTTGGCGGCCTGTCGGAAGTGTCAGTCCGGCCCTCGCGGGCCGGCGAGGAGGGGAATGATATGGGCGCGACCAGCATCTGGCATTGGATCGTCGTCGGCTTGATCGTCGTGCTGCTCTTCGGGCGCGGCAAGATCTCCGAGATGATGGGCGACGTCGCCAAGGGCATCAAGGCCTTCAAGAAGGGCATGTCCGAGGACGAGGCCCAGGCCGCTCAGGCCCCCGCCGCCAACGAGCAGCCCCGCGTCATCGAGCATCAGGCGACCCAGACCACCGCTCCCGAGGCCACTCAGAACGCCAACAAGGCGAGCTGAGTTCCCGAGCATCGCGGCCTGAGGGCCGCGCGGTCGAGGCGCCATCCGAGGCGGGCGAGCCATGTTGGATCTGAGCTGGGGCGAAATCATGCTGATCGGCGCGGTGGCGCTGATCGTCATCGGCCCCAAGGATCTGCCGCGTACCCTGCGTGCCGTCGGTCAGACCATCGGCAAGGTGCGGCGCATGGCCGGCGAGTTCCAGGGCCACTTCAACCAGGCCATGCGCGAGGCCGAGCTCGACGAGGTGCGCAAGGAGGTGGAGGGCATGAACCGCATGGCCAACACCGCCTTCAACCCCGCCAAGGCCGTGCGCGACGAGCTCAAGAACACGATCACCGGTCAGCACGCGGCGAACAAGCCGGCCGTGCCGACAGCCTCGAGCACGCCCGCGTCGAGCACGCCCGAGGCCGCCGCCGCGCCGAGCGCCGCCGCGGACGTGCCCCCCGTCTCCGGTCCCGCCGCCCCCGCGCCCACCGCTCCCGCGTCGCCCGCTCCCGAGCCGGTGCGGGTCGAGACGCCGGTCGCGTCCGCCATCGTCAAGGATGAGGCCAAGCCGTGACGCTCTCCGTGAAGCCGGACGACATCGAGGCCTCGCGCGCGCCGCTGATCGAGCACCTGATCGAGCTGCGCCAGCGGCTGATCCGCGGGCTGATCGCCTTCGTGGTGATGTTCTTCGTCTGCTTCGCCTTCGCGCGCTACATCTACAACATCCTCGTCCAGCCCTACGTGAACGCCGTCGGCTCGCCGGAGCTCGCGCGGCTCGTCTACACGCACGGCCTCGAATATCTGTTCACGCAGATCTCGGTCGGCGCTTTCGGTGCGGCCTTCCTCGCCTTTCCCTATATCGCGATCCAGATCTACAAGTTCGTCGCGCCCGGCCTGTACAAGAACGAGCGCGACGCCTTCCTGCCCTATCTTCTGGCGACGCCGATCCTGTTCACGGTCGGCGCGCTGGTGGTCTATTACATCGCGATGCCGCTCCTGATGCATTTCTCGGTCGGGATGCAGCAGCTCGCGGTCGAAGGCCAGCCGACGATCGAGTTCCTGCCCAAGGTCAGCGAGTACCTGTCGCTGATCATGACGCTGATCTTCGCCTTCGGCATCTGCTTCCAGCTGCCGGTCGTGCTGACGCTCCTCGCGCGCGCCGGGATCATCGATTCCGAGTTCCTGCGCGACAAGCGCAAATACGCGATCGTGTTCGTGTTCGTGATCGCGGCCTTGTTCACGCCGCCGGACGTGATCAGCCAGTTCGCCCTTGCGATCCCCACGCTGCTCCTCTACGAGGCTTCCATCTTCGCGGTCCGTATGGTCGAGAAGAAGCGTGCGGAAGCCGAGGCCGCGCGCGAGGCAGCCGACTGAAGGCGGTCACGCCCGCTCGAGCCGGCGCCCACCAGACCCGGCGGCTCGAGTGACATGCACGACATCCGCGCCATCCGCGACGATCCCGCAGCCTTCGACCGCGCGCTCGCCCGCCGCTTCCTGCCGCCCGAGAGCGCGCGCCTCCTCTCCCTCGACGAGCGCCGGCGCGAGCTGATCGCCGAGGCGCAATCCGCCCAGGAGCGCCGCAACAGCCTCTCGAAGGAGATCGGCGCGGCCAAGAAGGCGAAGGACGAGGCCCGCGCGGCGGCCCTCATGGAGGAGGTCGCGGGGCTCAAGGAGCGGCTCGCGACGCTCGAAGCGCAGGAGCGCGAGGCGATCGCCGCGCTCGACAAGGCGCTCGCCGAGATCCCCAACATCCTCGCCGACGAGGTCCCCGACGGCCCCGACGAGAGCGCGAACGTCGAGCGCTCCAATTGGGGCACGCCGCGCCGCTCGAACTCGGCGCGCGAGCATTTCGACATCGGCGAGGCGCTCGGCCTCATGGATTTCGAGATCGCGGCGAAGCTTTCGGGCGCGCGGTTTACGGTGCTCAAGGGCCAGCTCGCTCGGTTGGAGCGGGCACTCGGTCAGTTGATGATCGACATCCACACGCAGGAGCACGGCTATACCGAGGTGTCCGCGCCGCTGCTCGTGCGGGACCATGCGCTCTACGGCACGGCTCAGCTGCCGAAATTCGCCGAAGACCAGTTCGGCGTCGGCGAAGACTTGTGGCTCATCCCGACCGCCGAGGTGAGCCTCACCAATCTCGTCCGCGAACAGATCCTCTCCGAAGACGAGCTCCCCCTGCGCTACACCGCGCTCACCCCCTGCTTCCGCCGGGAAGCGGGCTCGGCCGGGCGGGACACGCGGGGGATGTTGCGCCAGCACCAGTTCTGGAAGTGCGAGCTCGTCTCGATCACGACGCCGGAGACCTCCGGCGCCGAGCACGAGCGCATGCTCTCCTGCGCCGAGACGGTGCTGCAGCGCCTCGAGCTGCCCTATCGGGTGATGATTCTCTCGTCGGGCGATACGGGTTTTGCGGCGCGCAAGACCTACGACATCGAGGTTTGGCTGCCGGGGCAGAACACCTTTCGCGAGATCTCGTCCTGCTCGGTCTGCGGCGAGTTCCAGGCGCGGCGGATGGGCGCGCGCTTCCGCCGCGACGGCAAGCCGCACTTCGTGCACACGTTGAACGGCTCGGGCATCGCCGTCGGGCGGGCGCTGATCGCGGTGCTCGAGACCTACCAGAACGATGACGGGAGCGTCACGGTCCCGTCGGCGCTCGCGCCCTATATGGGCGGGATCACGCGGATCGAGAGGGTCTGATGCGCATTCTCTGCACGAACGACGACGGCATCCACGCGCCGGGTCTCAAAAGCCTCGAGAAGATTGCCCGCGCCCTCTCCGACGACGTCTGGGTGGTCGCGCCGGAGACCGACCAGTCCGGCGTCTCGCATTCGCTCTCGCTCAACGACCCCTTGCGCCTGCGCGAGATCTCCGAGCGCCATTTCGCCATCAAGGGCACGCCCACCGATTGCGTGATCATGGCGCTCCGCAAGGTCATGGCCGAGCATCGGCCGGACCTGATCCTGTCGGGCGTCAATCGCGGCCAGAACGTCGCCGAGGACGTCTCCTATTCCGGCACGATCGCGGCCGCGATCGAGGGCACCATGCTCGGCGTGCGCTCGATCGCGCTCTCGCAGGCCTATGGCCCAGGCGGGCGCGCCAACGTGAAGTTCCACTGCGCCGAGGTGCATGCGCCGGCGATCATCCGCAAGCTGCTCGAGGTCGAGGCCGCGCCGCGCACCCTCGTCAACGTCAACTTCCCCGATTGCGAGCCCGAGAAGGTCGAGGGGGTCAGCATCACCCATCAGGGCCTGCGCGACCAGGAGCTGTTGAAGATCGACGAGCGTCGCGACGGGCGCGGCAACCCCTATTTCTGGATCACCTTCGCCAAGGCCCAGACCACCCCCGGCCACGGCTCCGACCTCTGGGCGATCAACAATGCCCGCGTGTCCGTGACCCCGCTCAAGCTCGACCAGACCGACGACCCGATGCTGACGCGCCTCGCGCAAGCCTTCGAGTGAGGGAAGCGGGGCGGCCTCGCTCCCGCGCGTGCCGAGCGCCTGCGCGATGCGTGCGATCGGATCCGTTCGCCGAACGGAGGCGTTCGCGGTAAGCTCGCGGCCGCACCCCCGTTCGGAGGAGGCTGCCATGGCCCCAGCCCAGTCGCTTAAGCCCGTCGCGGACGCCGTCCAACCGAGCCGACCGATCGCCCCGGACGTCAGGATCGGGCATGTCCACCTGAAGGTGGCGGACCTCGATCGCGCCCTCGGCTTCTATTGCGGCGTCCTCGGCTTCCAAGTGATGCAGCGCTACGGCGCCGACGCGGCGTTCGTCTCGGCGGGAGGCTACCACCACCATATCGGGTTGAACACGTGGGAGAGCCGAGGCGGGTCGCCGCCTCCGCCGCGGAGCACGGGCCTCTTCCACACGGCGATCCTCTACCCCACGCGGGCGGCGCTCGCCGATGCGCTCCGGCGCGTGATCGCCGCCGGGATCGCGCTCGACGGCGCCTCCGACCACGGCGTCAGCGAGGCGCTCTATCTGCGCGATCCCGACGAGAACGGCGTCGAATTGTATTGGGATCGACCGGCCGACCTCTGGCCTCGGACGCCGACGGGCGAGCTCGCCATGGTCACGAGGCGCCTCGATCTCGACGGGCTGCTGCGCGCGGAGTGAGGCGCGGCCGCCTCACGGCGCCTCCTCGAAGAGCGCCGCGACGCTCGTCCCGAGCGCCTGCGCGAGGCGCGCAACGACCTCGATCGTCGGATTGCGGACCCGTCGCTCGATTCCCGAGACATAGGTCCGATCGAGCTCCGCCCGCGCGGCCAGATCCTCCTGCGAGAGATCGAGCCGCTTGCGGGCGGCCTTCACGTTGCGGGCGAGAATGGCGCGGACGTCCTGCATGGCGGCATCAGAGCGCGGTTCATGCTGGAAGAAGGCTCGGCACTGAGTGGCCGAATGGTGCCGCAAGAGGGACTCGAACCCCCGACCCCATCATTACGAATGACGTGCTCTACCACCTGAGCTATTGCGGCGTCCGGGCGGGCGGCTCGGGAGCGGCCCGTCGGCGAGGCCCCCTCTTATAGGGGCCGCGCCGTCTTGGCAAGCGCGATCGGCGCCTTTTTCGATCCTCAGCCGAAGAGGCGGAAGCGGGAGCGCTTCTGGGGTTTCGCCTCGGGCTCCTCGGGCACGCCGGGATCGTCGGGCGGGCGCGTGGCGAAGGGCGGCGGCTCCTCGGCCTCGGGCGCGGGCTCGGCGGCGGGCGTCGGCGCGGGCGCGGCGAGGGTCTCCTTGCGGGTGGCGCGGGCGACGGCGGCGTTGATGCGGTCGCGGTCGCTCAGGCTGCCGCTCGGCGCCGGCTCCGCGGCATTCTCCGGCTTCTCGGCGGGCGCGGGCTCGGCCGGGGCGGCGGCCGCCGGGGCGTACGCCGTCGGAGACGCGGCCACGGCGGACGCGGCGACC
>NZ_JBKBQG010000002.1:0-169434 GCF_046292825.1 Salinarimonas sp.
CCCGAGGCGGCTCTATATAACCGGCTGAGCGCGGCGTGCAACCCCATTCGCGCGCCCATTCCTCTCCTCCGGAGAGGGATTCGCGCCCCCTCCCTCCCCGGAGGGGAGGGTGGCCCCTGGCGCGGAGCGACAGGGGTCGGGTGGGGCCCGGGTGGAGATCATGCTTCGAACCACGGACCCCACCCGACCTCGTTCGGCTGCGCCTCCGAGGCCACCCTCCCCTACGGGGAGGGATTCGCGCCCCTCCCTCCCCGGAGGGGAGGGTGGCCCCTGGAGCGGAGCGACAGGGGTCGGGTGGGGCCCGGGTGGTGAGCTTGCTTCGAACCGCAGGCCCCACCCGACCTCGTTCGGCTGCGCCTCCGAGGCCACCCTCCCCTACGGGGAGGGATGTCACCCCTCCGCGCGCAGCAGTCTCCGAATCACCTTGCCCGTCGTCGTGAGCGGCAGGCTGTCTCGGAAGGCGATCTCGCGGGGATATTCGTGGGCGGAGAGGCGGGTGCGGACGAAGGCCTGGATGTCGGCGGCGAGCGCGTCGGAGGGCGCCACGCCCGCGCGGGGCACGACGAAGGCCTTGACGATCTCGGTGCGCACCGGGTCCGGCTTGCCGATCACGGCAGCGAGCGAGACGGCGGGGTGGCGCAAGAGGCAATCCTCGATCTCGGTAGGGCCGATGCGATAGCCGGCGGACGTGATCACGTCGTCGTCGCGCCCGACGAAGCGGACGTAGCCGTCCGCGTCGGCGATGCCCTGGTCGCCCGTCGTCATCCAATCGCCGACGAATTTGGCCGCCGTCGCCTCGGGGCGGTTCCAATAGGAGAGGAACATCACCGGATCGGGCCGCATCACCGCGATCTGTCCGGCCTCGCCCGGCGCGCAGACGGAGCCGTCCTCACGGATGATCGCGACGCGATGGCCCGGCACGGGCTTGCCGATCGCGCCCGGCCGCACCACGCCGATCGCCGCGCAGGCGGAGAGGACGAGGTTGCACTCGGTCTGGCCGTAGAACTCGTTGATCGTCAGCCCCAGGGCCTCGCGCCCCCAGGCGAGCGTCTCCTCGCCGAGCGCCTCGCCACCGGAGCCGACGGTGCGCAGCCGCAGATCGTGGCGGCCGACGGGGCTCGCGCTCGCGCGCAGCATCCGCAGCGCGGTCGGCGGGATGAAGGCGTTGCGGATCGCGAAGTCCGCCATCAGCCGATAGGCCTCGTCCGGATCGAACTTCTCGAACTTGCGCGCCACCACCGCGACGCCGTGATGGAGCCCCGGCAGGAGCACGTTGAGGAGCCCGCCGGCCCAGGCCCAGTCCGCCGGCGTCCAGAGCCGGTCGCCGGGAGCGGGCAGGAATTCGTGATGCATCGCGACGCCGGGCAGGTGGCCGAGGAGCACGCGATGGGCGTGCAGCGCGCCCTTGGGCATGCCGGTCGTACCCGAGGTGTAGATCATCATCGCCGGATCGTCGGCGAGCGTGTCGACCGGCGCGAAATCGGGCCGCCCGGAGGCGAGCGCCGCCTCCCACGCGATCACCTCCGGCCCCGGCCCGCTCGCCGCGCCGTCGAGGCAGATCACGGTCTCGAGCGCGGGCAGATCGGCGAAGGTGCCGTCGAGCTTCGCCAGCCCCGAGCCCGTCGTGACGAGGACGCGCGCGCCCGCGTCCTGCAGCCGGTAGGTCAGCGCGTCGACGCCGAACAGCATCGCGAGCGGCAGCGCGATCGCGCCGAGCTTGTAGATCGCCACATGCGCGATCGCCACCGCGGCCGATTGCGGCATGAGGATCGCGACCCGGTCGCCGCGCCCCACGCCGCGGGCGGCGAGCGCGCTCGCGAGGCGGTTCGAGGCCTCGCGCAGCATCGCGTAATCGACGACGCTCGTCGCGCCGTCCGGATGCGCCTCGATGATCGCCGGCCGCCGCGGATCGACCGCCGCCCAGCGGTCGCAGACGTCGACGCCGATATTGTAACGCTCCGGAATCGCCCAGCGGAAGGTCGCGGTGAGCGTGTCGTAGTCGCGGGCCTCGCCCAGCATGGCGGCTCTCTTCGGATGGTGGCCGAGTGGGATCCGGGATGTAGCAGAGCCGCGCTCGCGGCGCGAATCCACCGCTCAGCCGGCCCGCCGCAGCTCCGCGAGCGCGGTCGCGAGCGCCACGAAGCCCGCGACCGGGATCTCCTCCGCCCGCATCGTCTCGGAGAGCCCCGCGCGGGAGAGGAGCGTGAGCGGGTCGACGGAGAGGCCCTTGAGGCTCTGGCGCAGCATCTTGCGGCGCTGCCCGAAGGCGGCGCCGGTGACCGCCTCGAGCAAAGCCACGTCGCAGGGCGCGGGCTCCGGCCGCGGATCGAGCCGCACCACGCTCGAGACGACCTTCGGCGGCGGCACGAAGGCCGAGGGCGCGACGTCGAACAGGATGCGCGCGCGCGTGCGCCAGCCGCACAAGACGCCGAGCCTCCCGTAATTCGCCCGGTCCCCCTCGTCCGCGACGATGCGCTCGGCGACTTCGCGCTGGAACATCAGGGTCAGGCTCTCCCACCAGGGCGGCCAGACGCGCGCGCCGACCCAGCCGACGAGGAGCTGCGCGCCGACATTGTAGGGCAGGTTCGCGACGATCCGCGCGGGCCCCTCCGGCAGGTGGGGGCGCGGATCGAAGGCGAGCGCGTCGGCCTCCACCACCTCGAGGCGCCCCGGATAGGCCTGCGCGATCTCGGCCAGCGCCGGCAGGCAGCGCGCGTCGCGCTCGATCGCGACGACCTTGCGCGCGCCGCCCGCGAGGAGCGCGCGGGTGAGGCCGCCGGGACCGGGACCGATCTCGACGACGCTCGCGCCCTCGAGCGGACCGGAGGCGCGGGCGATCCGGCTCGTCAGGTTGAGGTCGAACAGGAAATTCTGGCCGAGCGTCTTCTTCGGCGCGAGCCCGTGGCGCGCGACCACCTCGCGCAGCGGGGGAAGCGCGTCGATCGCGCTCATCGCTCCGCCGCGCCGCCCTCGGTGCCGGCGAGCCTTTCGGCGAGCCGCAGCGCCGCGATCAGGCTGTCGGGCCGCGCGAGCCTGCGCCCGGCGATGTCGAAGGCGGTGCCGTGGTCGGGCGAGGTGCGCACGAAGGGCAGGCCGAGCGTCACGTTCACCGCCTCGTCGAAGGCGATGGTCTTGATCGGGACGAGCGCCTGGTCGTGATACATCGCGAGCGCCACGTCGTAGCCCGCCCGCGCGCGCGCATGGAACATCGTGTCGGCCGGATAGGGCCCCCGCGCGTCGATTCCCTCGGCGCGCAGGGTGGCGATGGCGGGGGCGATCGTCTCGATCTCCTCGCGCCCCATCGCCCCGCTCTCGCCCGCATGGGGGTTGAGCCCGGCAAGCGCGAGCCGCGGCGCGGAGAGGCCGAAGCGGCGCGCGAGATCGCGCGCGACGATCCGCGCCGTCTCGACGATGGTCCCTTGCGTGAGCGCGGCGGGGACGTCCGCGAGCGGGATGTGCACCGTCACCGGCACCACCGCGAGCCCCTCCGACCACAGCATCATGACGGAGCGCGGCGGCGCCTCGCCGGGTGCGACGGCGAGGGTCGCGAGATATTCCGTGTGGCCCGGATGGCGAAAGCCCGCCTCGTAGAGCACGGCCTTGGCGATCGGGTTCGTCACCACCGCCCCGGCGCGACCGGAGCGGGCGAGCGCGACCGCGCGATCGATCGATTCGAGGATGGCCGGCGCGTTGGCGGGATCGGGCCGGCCCGGTTCGGCGCCGACGCGCGCCGCGAGCGGCAGGACGGGCAGCGCCCCGTCGAACAAGGCGGGCGCCTCGCCGATGTCGGAGATCGCGGCGATCGGCGCGTCGGCGCCCCCGAGGCGTTCGGCGAGGCGTGCGAGATGGTCGGGATCGCCGATCAGGGCGAAGGGCGGTACGCCCGCCTGCCTGCGCGCGGCATAAGCGGCGAGCGCGAGTTCGGGGCCGATCCCGGCGGGATCGCCCAGGGTCAGGGCGAGCGGCGCGCGGGCCATCATCGGCTCGCGACGTCCGAATCGAGCGATTGCTGCAGCCCGATCTCGCCGAGGCTCACGAGTTCGAGCCGGAACATCACGGTGCGGTTGTAGCGATCCTTGCCGGTCGCGCCGCGGATCGGCGCGGCCGTCATCGACACGGTAAAGGTGGTGCACTCGTCGGCATAGCCGGCGCCCACGGACAGGCTGGAAATGCGCGGATTGCCGGTGCCGGTCGGGGCGCCGTCGCGGAAGCGGGCGAGATCGAGCGCGATCGAACCGTCGAGGAACCAGTTCTCCGTCAGGTCGATGCGACCGGTCGCGCTCAACCCCTCGCGGGCCCGGTCGAAGCCGAGCTGCGGCTGGCGGGCGAAGTGCGCGTAGGCGAGCGTCGCGCGCGCCGCGCCGATCCGCGCCGTCGCGTTCGCCTCGATGCGGGTGAAATCGAGCGTGTCGCGGTCCAGACGCGCCCGCGCGCCGACCTGCAGCCCGCGCCAGGGCTGGACCGTGATGCCGCCCACGTAATCGGAGAGGCGCTTGTCGAGGCCGCTGCCGGCGCCGGCATCGACGAGCCCGGTCTCGCGGTAGGAATTGCGCCCGGCGAGGTGCGCCGACTGGCCGACTATGGCGTGGACGAACACGCCGTTGTCGCCGTTGAACGTGTACTGGAGCGCGTAATTCGCCCGCACCCCGCCTTCCGCACGGTCGAAGCCGGCGAACTTGTCCCAGGCGAAGAGCGACGAGGTGTCGAAGGCCACGCTCTGCGCGTCCTCGTTCGGGAAGCGGCCGACGAGCGTCTCGTTCGGGCGCGCCACGATCTGCACCATGGGCTCGATCACGTGCGTGCCGCCGAGCCCGCTCGCGGCGAGCGGGAAGCGGTAGTCGAGCCCGACCGCCGGCATCACGCGAGCCGCCGTGTCGTCCCGTCCGGAGACGAAGGCCCGCGCGTCCGCGTTCTGGAAGCCCGTCAGGTTCGGCGAGAACCAGAAGCCGTCGAGCCGGGCATAGGCGAACGGCGTCCACGCCTGGCCCAGACCGTCGATGAAGCGGCGGCGCCAGGAGAGTTCGGCCGAGGCGCGCGCGTAATTGCCCGCGAGCCCGAGCGCCGCGCGTCTGCCGTCCGGCAGATCGAGGAATTGCGCCCGCTCGCGGCTGAGGCTCGTCACGTTCGCCCGCAGCCCGATCTCGCCGCCGAGGAAATCGGGGCCGGTGAAGCGCCGGTCGTAGTCGATCACCGGGTGGACGATCGGCTGGCTCTTCTGGACTTCGTTGCTCGTCAGCACCTTGAAATAATAGCCGCGCGCCTCGAAGAACGAGCGCTCGCCGCGGCCCTGCAGGAAGACGGTCGAGATCGCCTCGCTCAGGCCGGCGCCGCCATAGCCGTAATCCTCGAGGAAGTGCCTGTCGGAGAGGAACGTCGCGTTCCAGCCGAAGCTCCAGCGCGGATTGATCGAGAAGCGCCCGGCCGTGCGGATCATGCCGCGGGCGCCGCCGGCGGCGCCGGCCCGTTGCGGCCGGTTGAACGCCGACGAATCCTGCTCGAAGATGCCGGCCGCGCGGATCGAATAGGATCCCGTCATCAGCCGGTGGCGCCATTCGACATCGCCGAGGAAGCCCTGCCGCGACAGATAGGCGGGGCGGAAGGTGAGATCGTAGTTCGGCGCGAGATTCCAGAAGAAGGGGATCTGCGTGCCGAAGCCGAGCTTCTCCGAGAAGACGAAGGTCGGGGCGAGAAAGCCCGTCTTGCGCCGCACCGTCGGGTCCGGCGACCAGAAATAGGGCACGTTCGCGATCGGGACGCCGAGGAATTCGAGCGAGGCGTTCTCGTAATAGATCGTCTGCTCTTCGCGGTCGTGGATGATCCGCGCCGCCTTCACCTGCCAGAGCGGCGGCCGCAGCGGGTTTTCCGCGCAAGGCTCGCAGGTCGTGTAGGTGCCGCGCTGAAAGACGGTGATGTCGCCCTCGATGCGCTCGGCGCGCGGGGCGGTGAAGCGCCCCGTCGCCGGCCGCGAGCCGGTCAGCACCTCCTGCTCGACGCGCAGCGAATCGATGAAGCCGGTCCGGAAATCGTCGGTGAGCTCGATCACGGAGCCGGTGACGACCGCGCCGTCGGGATCGAGGAGGCGGGCATTGCCCTCCGCCCGCACCCGGCCGGTGCGCTGGTCGTAGACGACGCGGTCGGCCTGCAGCGTGCGGCCGTCGTAATTGATCTCGACATTGCCGACGGCGGACACGGTCTGCGCGACGTTGTCGTAGACGAGCTCGTCCGCCTCCACGAGCATGCGCGCGTCCGGATCGGCGGCGGCGATCGCCGGCTGCGCGTGCGCGCTCGGCGGCCCCGACAGGGCGGCCGTCATGGCGCCGATCGCCGTCGCCATCGACAACGCCAAAGCGATGCGCGCTACGCTCGTCCTCACACGTCCCACTCCGGCCTTCTGCCGATTCGCCCCGCTGGCCATCAGCCGTCTTCCTGATGGAGCAAGGCGAGCACTCCGAGCAAGCTCCCGACGACGGCCGGGAGCCATGCGGCGACGGTTGTCCCCACGAGACCCGAAGCCCCGAGATCTTCCATCACCTCGGTCGCCACATAAAGCAGGAATCCCGCTGCCACGCCACCCAGAACCATCTGGCCGACGCCACCAAACCGGAAGAATCTTAAGGAAACGGAAGCCGCCACGAGAACCATGGCGACGAACAGCAACGGTCGCGCCGTCAGAGCCTCGTATTGCAGGCGGTAGGGCGTCGCGTCGAGCCCCGCGCGCTCGGTCTGGTCGGCGATCGCGCGCAGCTGCCAGAACGGCACCGAGGCCGGCGGGGTGAAGCTCGTGCGCAGCTGCGACGGATCGAGGCTCGAGGGCAGTTCGTAGCGCGCATGCGTCGTCGGCTCGATCTCGGGCCCGAACACCACCGCCTCGTCGAGCGCCCAATAGCCCTCCCGCAATTCCGCCTCCGCCGCCTCGATCCGCTCCTGGAAGCGACCCTCGCGGTCGAAGGTGAAGACCGTCACCCGCGCGATCCGCGTCGAGCCCTCGACGCGCGCCTCCGCCCTCAGGATCGCGGTACCGTCGGGGCTGCGTTGGCGGATCCAGACGATCTCCTCGCTCACCCGGCCGAGCTCGTTCGCGAACAGAGCGGCCTCGCGCACGCTCGCCTCGCGCTTCATCGTCGCAGCGAGCGGATTGTAGGCGAACACCGCGAAGAGACCGATGCCGATCGCGACCGCGACGCCTGGCTGGAGGAATTGCCAGGCCGAGACGCCCGCCGCGCGGGCCACCACGAGCTCGAGCTTGCGCGACAATTGCAGGAGCGCGATCATCGCCCCGAACAGGACGGCGAAGGGCAGAACCTGTTCCGTCACCGTCGGCGTGCGCAGGAGCGAGAGGAACGCGATTTCGCCCGCGCCGACGCCCTCCGTCTCCCCGGCCCCGCGCATCAATTCGACGAAATCGACCGTGTAGACGAGCAGGAACACGGTCGCGAACACGCCGCCGATCGCGCGCAGGAAGCGGGTCGCGAGATAGGTGCCGAAGGTCGCCCCCACGAGCATCGCCGTCAGCCTCCGGCAGCGTCGAGGCGCAGGTGCCCGCCCGACGCGCCCTGCGCGAACGGGCGGCGCTCGCGCCCGCTCCGGCTCGCGGCGAGCACGATCCCGAGCGGCAGCAGGATCGCGAGGATCGGCGCGCCCCAGACGCCGATCAGCCCCCAGGGCGAGCCGACGGCGGCGCTCGAGGCGGCGAAGCCGGCGACGCGCGCGAGCGCCATTCCCCCGACCGCGGCGGCGATGGCGGCCCCCCTCCCCTGTCGCGTCGTCACGGCCTGGCCGAGCGCGGCGAAGGCGATGACGATGCTGCCGAGCGGGTAGAGCCACGCGGTCAGCCGGTCGTGGAGCTCGGCGCGGAACCGCCCGGGCGCCGCCTGAAAGAACGGGTCGGCGGGATCGGGCGCGAAGAGCGCGGCGGTCGATTGCTCGCGCGGCTTGTAGAAGATCGTACCCTGCTCCCCCGCGAAGGCCGCGAGATCCACCGCGTAGCGCTCGAAGGTCACGATCGAGCCGTCCGCGCGCCCCGGCACCAGCCGGTGCACCGAGCCGCGCTCGAGCAGGAGGAAGCTCTGCTCGCCGACATCCGCCGCGATCCCGCGTTCGGCGATGTAGACGAGGATGCGCTCGGGGTCGCGCCGGTCCTGCAGGAAGACGCCGAGGAGCGCGTCCCCCGAGCGCTCGCGGAAGGAGAAGGTGATCCCGCGGTCGAGATCCGTGAACTGGCCCTCCCGCACGAGATTGGCGACGAAGTCGGCGCGGATCTTCGTGATCATGTGGCGGAGCTCGTTGAAGCTCGCCGGCATCAGCCATAGCGTGTTGATCGCCACCACGACCGCGACCACGCCGCCGAGCGCCAGGAACGGCCGCATCAGCCGCAGCGGCGAGGCGCCGGCGGCGGTGGCGACCACCCATTCCGAATCGCCGTTGAGCTTGTTGAGCGTGTAGACGGCCGCGATGAACAGCGCGACGGGGGCGATCACGGTCACGAGCGCGGGCAGGGTCAACCCCGTCACGGCGAGGAAGACGAGGATCGTCTGCCCCTTGCCGGTGACGAGATCGAGCTCCCGCAGCGCCTGCGTCACCCAGATCACGGCGGTCAGGCCCACGAGCACGGCGAGGAAGGCGCCCGTGGTCGTGCGCAGGATGTAGCGTTCGAGGAGGGTCATGCGGCTGTCTGTGCTCCGGACCCGATGCCTACCCCGCCCCGATGGCGCGAGCAAGGCAGCGCGGGGTCGCGGGGCACGCCGCTCGCGCGTCCGTGATGGGCGGCCGAACGCCGAGCCGGCTATTGAGCGGCGTCAATGCGCGCGGCGGCGGCCGGGCGCATGCTCTCGCGAAATCGCCAAGGAGGAGACGCACGCATGATCACGATCACGGACATCATCGGGCTCAGCGACCTCAGCGAGGAGGAGGTCGCGGCGCTCGCCGAGCACGAGCACGTGCCGGAGGTCTTCGCGGCGACGCTCGGGGCCTATCTCCTGCACGAGGCCCACGGCGCCGAGCGCATCCGCGACATGATCCTCGACGACGTGCGCGGAGCGATCCGCCGCCACGACGTCGAGCACGCGCGGCAATTGATCGGGGCGCTCAGACATTTCATGACCGAGCACCCCGAGGCGGCCTTCAAGCCGAGCGCCGCCTGAGCCTCACGCGGCGCGCACCGAGCCGACGAACGCCTCGACGCGGGCGCGGATGGCGCGCGCCTCCTCGGCGAGCGCGCGCGAGGCGTCGATGATCGAGCCGGCCGACGAGCCCGTCTCGTCGGCGAGCGTGCCGACCTGGTCGACCGCGCCGGACACGGCGCGCGCGCCGGTCGCGGCTTCCTGGACGTTGCGCGAGATCTCGCTCGTCGCCGCGCTCTGCTGCGTGACGGCGGCGGCGATCGTCGCGGCGATGCGGTTCATCTCCTCG
Organism: Salinarimonas sp.; assembly: GCF_046292825.1. Lineage (GTDB taxonomy): Bacteria > Pseudomonadota > Alphaproteobacteria > Rhizobiales > Beijerinckiaceae > Salinarimonas. Next base: position 9,409 of record NZ_JBKBQG010000002.1, read on the forward strand.
ATCGTCGAGGAGATCTCCCGGATCGAGCCGACGGAGCCCTCGGTGGCGGCCTGCATCTCGGCGACCTTGGCGGCGATGTCCTCGGTCGCCTTCGCGGTCTGGCTCGCGAGCGTCTTCACCTCGGACGCCACGACAGCGAAGCCCTTGCCGGCTTCGCCCGCGCGGGCGGCCTCGATCGTCGCGTTGAGCGCAAGCAGGTTCGTCTGCTCGGCGATCGAGCGGATGAGATCGACGACCTCGCCGATCGAGCGGGCCGCGCCCGAGAGGTCCTGCACGTGCCGGTCGGTCGCCCGCGCGCCCGCGACCGCGCGGGCCGCGATCTGCGAGGAGGCCTGGGCCGAGCGGCCGATCTCGGAGATCGAGGCGGCGAGCTCCTCGCCGGAGGCCGCGACGTGCTGGATGTTGGCCGCCGTCGCCTCCGAGCGGCCCATCGCGTTCGAGACGCTGTCGCGGGTGCGCTCGGCGATGGCCGAGAGCCCGTCGGCCTGCGCGCGCATCGTGCGGAACGCGTCCTCCAGGCTCGCGAGCGCCGTGCGGATGCCGCTCTCGAACTCGGCCGCGAGCCGATCGACGGCGGCGGCGCGCTCGGCGACGCGGGCGCTGTCGCGCTCCTGGGCCTCGGCGAGCGTGCGCTCCTTGGCGGCGGCCGCCTCGGCGGCGGCGATCCCGGCGCGCGAGGCCTCGATCATGCGCTCGAGGGTGAGCACCACGGCCACCAGCACGCCGGTCTCGAGCACCACGATCACCGCGTGCAGGAGAACGCGCGCCAGGCTCGCGCCCTCGGGGAAGACCGCGAGCGGGAGGGCGAAGTTGAACGACAGGTGATGCAGCGCGGTCACCGCAGCCCCCGCGATGAGCGTCCGCCAGTCGCAGAAGCCGGCCAGCATCGCGAGCGCGGCGAAATAGTACATGTGCACGTCGATCTGCCACGGATGGCCGGAGAGCTGCCACACGAACAGCGAGATCTGGCCGACGAGGCCGATGGCGATGGCGATGCGGGTCTCGAGCGCGTCCGGACGGGCGAGCGTCAGGAGGATGCCGGGCGCGGCGAGGGCGAGCGCCACGCCGAGCGCGGCGAGAAGCGAGCCGCCGAGCCCGATCGCGATGCCGGCCGAGACCGCCACATGGGCGGCCATCAGCCCCGAAAGGGCCTTGGCGGTGCTGATCCGCAGGGTGGAGACGTCGAGAGACATGGGTTTCCTCGGCTTTCCTCGGGGTTCTCGAGGCTAGGGCATGCGGTCGGGGGTGGTGCAGGGGGCGAGCGCGCGGGGATCGAGGAGGGCGATCGCGCCCGCCTCGCGCACCGCGGCGGCGAAGGAGCGGGCATCCTCCGCAATCGCGATCGCGATGAAGGGGACGTAGCCCGCGCGCACGACCGCGCCGCCCGCCTCGCCGATGCGCGCGAACGCCTCCGCCTGGCTCGTCCAAGGCGCGAACACGATCGCCGCGCCTTCGCGCGGATCGGCGGGCTCGGCGAGGGCGAGGGCGAAGGGGAGCGCGAGGCTCGCGAGCGCGAAGAGGACGAGGAGGAGGCGCGCCATCGGATCTCCGTCGCGGCCGGAATGCGTCCTCCTACGGTACGCGCACGTGAATTGACTTTAGGTAAACGGGCGCCGCACGGTCGGGCGCCCGCAATCCCTCGTCGGCCTCACCCCTGCGCGTAGCCGCGCTTGCGCAGCTCGCCGGCGATCTCGTCGAGGATCGCGGGGTCGTCGATGGTCGCGGGCATCGACCAGGTGTCGCCGTCGGCGATCTTCTTCATGGTGCCGCGCAGGATCTTGCCCGAGCGCGTCTTCGGCAGGCGCCCCACCGTCATCGCGAGCTTGAAGGCCGCGACCGGGCCGATCTTCTCGCGCACGAGGCCGACGAGTTCCTTCTCGATCTCGATCGGCGAGCGGTCGACGCCGGCCTTGAGCACCACGAAGCCGCACGGCACCTCGCCCTTGAGGCTGTCCTTGATGCCGATGACCGCGCATTCCGCGACCGCCGGATGTCCCGCCAGCACCTCCTCCATGCCCCCCGTCGAGAGGCGGTGGCCGGCGACGTTGATGATGTCGTCGGTGCGCCCCATGATGAACAGGTACCCGTCGGCGTCGACGAAGCCCGCGTCGGACGTGTTGTAATAGCCCGGATAGGTCTCGAGATAGCTCGACCGGAAGCGGTCGTCCGCGTGCCAGAGCGTCGGCAGGCAGCCGGGAGGCAGCGGCAGGCGGATCACGATCGAGCCCATCGTGTCGGGCCCGACCTCACGCCCGCCCTCGTCGACGATCCGCACGTCGTAGCCCGGCATCGGCACGGTGGGCGAGCCGTGCTTGACCGGCAGCGCGCCGAGCCCGATCGGGTTCCCGGCGATCGCCCAGCCGGTCTCCGTCTGCCACCAATGATCGATGACGGGGACGCCGAGGATCTCCTCCGCCCATTCCACCGTCGCCGGGTCGGCCCGCTCGCCCGCGAGGAAGAGGGCGCGGAACTTCGACAGGTCGTAGCGGGCGAGATGCTCGGCGCGCGGATCCTCCTTCTTGATCGCGCGCAGGGCCGTCGGCGCCGTGAACAGGGTCGTCGCCCCGTGATCGGCGATCACGCGCCAGAAGGCGCCGGGGTCCGGCGTGCCGACGGGCTTGCCCTCGTAGAGGATCGTCGTGCAACCGGCGATCAGCGGCCCATAGACGATGTAGGAATGGCCCACCACCCAGCCGACGTCGGAGGCGCACCAATAGACCTCGCCGGGCGCCATGCCGTAGAGCGCCTTCATCGACCAGGCGAGCGCCACCATGTAGCCACCGCAATCGCGCACGACGCCCTTCGGCTTGCCCGTCGTGCCCGAGGTGTAGAGCACGTAGAGCGGATCGGTCGCGGCGACGGGCACGCAATCGGCGAGCGCGCCCTCCGCCTTCGCCGCCGCCACCGCCGCGCTCCAGTCGCGATCGCGGCCGGGGACGAGATCGGCCTGCGCCTGGGGACGCTGGAAGACGAGGCAGCCGTCGGGCTTGTGGTCGGAGAGCTCGATCGCGCGGTCGAGGAGCGGCTTGTAGGCGACGACGCGGCCGGGCTCGAGGCCGCAGGAGGCGGAGAGGACGACCTTGGGTCGCGCGTCCTCGATGCGCGTCGCGAGCTCGTTCGCCGCAAAGCCCCCGAACACCACCGAATGCACGGCGCCGATGCGCGCGCAGGCGAGCATCGCGAACACCGCCTGCGGGATCATCGGCATGTAGACGATCACCCGATCGCCCTTCTCGACGCCCATCCCGCGCAGCACGCCCGCGAGCGCGGCCACCTCGTCGCGCATCTGCCGATAGGTATAGGTCGCGACCTCGCCCGTCATCGGACTGTCGTAGATCATCGCCGCCTGGTCGCCGCGGGTCGCGACGTGGCGATCGAGCGCGTTGTGGCAGACGTTGCAGGTGGCGCCGACGAACCAGCGCCCGAAGATCCCCGCCTTCGCGTCGAAGACATGCTCGGGCGGTGTGTACCAGTCGATCGCCTGCGCCGCCTCGCCCCAGAAGGCCTCGGGATCGGCCTTCCAGCCGGCATAGACGTCGCGATAGGAGCTCGTGGTCGAGGCGGCCATGGGTCTCGTTCCTCCACTCGTTCTTCGTCGTCGTCGCGGCTTCGGGGGCGTCCGCGCTCTCTCGCGCTTACCCCTTTTCGCGCACGCTTGTCCTTGAGACTTTCGGCGTTCGACCTTACGAGAAGACGGGGCGCCGGTGGAGGATTGGAGGAATACCGATCCCCGCGCGAGGCCGAGGAAGCGAGGGGAGGAAGGGCGGCATGCGCGCGAAGACGGGAAATGCGGCGATCGGCCTCCTCTTCGGCCTGCTCTTCGGCCTCCTCGCGACCTCACCCGCGCGGGCCGCGCAGAGCGCCCCCGAACCCGGCCCCGAAGCCGCCCCCGCCCCGGAGGCCGCCGCGAGCGAGCCCGCCCCGCCCGCCTTCGATCTGCGCGGCTATCGCGGCGCGCGCGGCCTCGCCCCGGAGAACACCCTCGCAGGCATCGACCAGGCGCTCGCGGTTGGCGTGACGACGCTCGCGCTCGACATCGTCGCCACCGCCGACGACGTGCTCGTCGCCTATGCCGAGCCCCTGCTCGTGCCCGAGATCACCCGCGATCCGAGCGGCGCCTATATCGAGGAGCGGCTGCCGGTGCGCGGCTTGACGCTGGAGGAGCTGCAACGCTTCGATGTCGGCCGTATCCGGCCGGGCACCGAATATGCCCGCGCCTATGCCGAGCAGATCACCCGCGATCGCGCCCGCATCCCCACCCTCCAGGCCGCCTTCGATCGGGTCGCCGAGCTCGAGGCCCATCACGTGCGCTTCGCGCTCGACATGCGCATCCGGCCCGACCGACCCGATCTCGCCCCCGAGCCGAAGGATCTCGCCGCCCTCGTCGCCGCCCTCGTGCGCGAGAACGGGCTCGAGCAGCGGGTCGTCGTGGAGAGCTACGATTGGCGCCTCCTCGACGCGCTCGCCGAGATCGCCCCCGAGATCGCCCGCGGCTGCCGAACGGCCGAGATCGCCTTCGACACGCTGCGTGCCGGCGAGCCGGGGCCCTCCGCCTGGCTCAACGGCCGCGACATCGACGATTTCGGCGGCTCGGCCGCCCGCGCGGCGGCGGATGCGGGCTGCGTCGTCTGGGCGCCGGACCATCGCGATCTCGATCTAGAGGCCCTCGAAGAGGCCCGCGCGCACGGCCTGAAAGTGGTGCCCGGCCTCGTCAACGAGACCGCCGAGATGCGCCGGATGCTGGCGCTCGGCGTCGACGGCCTGACGACGGACTTCCCCAACCGCCTGCGCGCCCTCCTCGTCGAGCGCGGTCTGCCCGCCCCGCCCCAGGTCCGCATCCCGACCCGCTGAGCCGCGCCCGGCTCCTGGCGGAGGCGACGGCGGCCGAGCGTGTCACGGACCCCGTGCTGTGGCGGCAGCAAACGAGAAATCGGAAAGAAAATCTCGTTTCGCCTTGCAATTTCGCGAGGGAGCGCGTACGTTGAATGACGATCTTTTGGCCGGACAATCGGGCCGTGTCGCGCAGGTTTCAGCCGCGCGGGCGTTCAGAATCTACCGAAACATCGATGGAAGCGAAAGGACGCGCAGCGAGCGCGGCCGCCTATTCGCGCAAACTGAAGACTGGACTACCAAATGACGAACGGCACCGTGAAATTCTACAACGACCAAAAGGGCTTCGGCTTCATCCAGCCCGACGACGGCTCCAAGGACGTCTTCGTGCACGCCACCGCGCTGGAGCGCGCCGGCATGCGTGGGCTCGTCGAAGGCCAGAAGGTCGCCTTCGACACGGCGGAAGACCGCCGCACCGGCAAGATCGCCGTGAGCAACATCCGGGCCGCCTGAGGCCCGGTTTCGTCGACGGACGCGACCCTGGAAGCCACCCGGTCGAACGGGTGGCTTCACGCATTTTCGCTGGCGCTCGCCGCCGGCTACGACCAGAGGACGACGGAATGCATCGCTTCAAGATCGGACAGAGGGTAAGGCTCGTCCGCGGCCCCGTTCCGGACGGACGTTTCGGAGGTGCCGACACCTACGAGATCGTTCGCCTGATGCCGGCCGACCAGACCGGCGAGGTCGCCTATCGCGTCAAGTCCGGCGCGGCCGAGCTCGCCGTGCGCGAGAGCGAGATTCGCCAATGACGGGGTTCCGCGAGAAGAGCTTCACCGATCGCCGGACCGACGCCGCGAGCGCCCGCAAGGCCATGCTCGAGCGCGCCAAGGCCACCGCGAGCGACCCCGCCGCGGCCGAGCGCCGCGCCGAGCGCGAGGCCGCTGCACGGGCGCGCGACGCCCGCCTCGCCGAGCGCGATGCGCTGCGCGCCGCCGAGGCCGAGCGTGCCGAGGCCGAGCGCACCGCGCGGGAAGCGGCCGAGCGCGACCGCGCCGCCGCCGAGGAGGTCGACGCGGCCCGCCGCGAGGCCGATCTCGCCGCCCAGCAGAAGGCGGCCCGCGACGCCCGCTACGCCGCCCGCAAGGCTCGCAAGTAGGGATCGCGGTGCGCGCGCCCCCCGCGCGCACGTCTCCGCATCTCGCCCGGCGTGCCCTTCAGAGTTTGAAAATCTGCCGCTGACTCCTCCGAGCCGTCATTCCGGGGCGCGATAGCCAAGCCCGAAACCTAGATCCACGACGTCGGTTCGAGCGCGCATGCGCGCTCGTTGCGCAGCTTCAGACACACTCACGCGTCGATGGACGCAGCCTATAGGCTGCTCATCCAACGTCGGGAGTCTGGGTTCCGGGCTTGGCTATCGCGCCCCGGAATGACGGGCGGGGAAGGGTTCACGAGCTCTCACTCGAAGAATGGGCGCATGCGCTCGAGGCAGGCGGTGTCGACGGGCATATTCGGGTTCTCGATGAAGTTCGCGGTCAGGACGCGGGCGCACATGAGGGTGCCGAAGAGGTCGTGCGCCTGGCCGCGGAAGGAGACGAGCTGCGCGCGCGGCAGCGTGCGGGCGATCTCGTGCGCGCCTTGCGTGGGGGTGAGCGGATCGGCGTCGCCCGTCAGGATCAGGACGGGAATGTCGCTCGCGACCGGTTCGCCGAAGGCGTCGGGCGCGGTGCCGACGTCCCAGATCGGGCACAAAGCCGCGTAGAGCCCATCGGGCTCGCCTCCCGGAAAATAGAGGTCGTGCGCGGCCGTGACCCGCGCCTCCGCCTCCGCGCTCTCGAAGGGCACGTCCTCGCGGCAGCGCACCGAGAGGTGCATGCCGATCGCGATCCCCTCGACGATGCCCTCGTGCGCGGTCTGGAAGATCGCGGCCGTCTCCTCGTCGGTGATGCCGAGGCGCCCGCGCGCGACCTCGGCGAGTTCGAACAGGAAGCGGGGCACCGCACGCGCCGACGGGCCGAAGGACATGTGCTGGTAGAGTGCGGTGACGACGTCGTCGAAGAAGACGTCCTTGCGCACCACCTCCCCGGACGTGGGCTCGCGGAAGGTCAGCACCATCGGCTCCTCGCCGAGATGCTCGGCGAGCCGGCGCATGGCCGCTTCGAGATCGCCGTAGCGCGCGGCGCAGGCGGGATCGGCGGCGCAGTCTCGGTAGAGCGCCTCGAACAGAGCGGGCCGCGCGGCGGTGCGGCGGGCCTCGCGATCGGGCACGTTGGACAGGGGCGAATCGAGGACGACCGCGCGGATGCCGTCGGGGTCGACGCGCATGGCGTCGAGGGCGAGCCGGGCGCCGTAGGAGGTGCCGAGGAGGTTCCAGCGCGGGATGCCGAGCGCGGTGCGGATCGCGTGCAGGTCGCGCGCGGCGGCACGGGTGTCGAACGCGTCGAGCGCGACGCCGTCCGCGACGAGGCGGGCGCGGCAGGCGGCGAAGCGGGCGGCGAGCGGGTCGGCCTCCGCGAGCGTCGGATCGTTGAAGCGGTTGTCGTCGAGCTCGGTCGCGGCGATCTCGGGACAGGCGAGGCTCGGCTTCGAACGCCCCGTGCCGCGCTGGTCGACGAGCAGGACCGCGCGATTGCGCCTCAATTCCAGCGCCGGGCCGAAGAGCGGGATCAGGTCCGAGCCCGCCTGGCCGGGCCCGCCGGCGAGGACGACGATCGGGTTCGGATCGCTGCTGCGGGTCGGGTTCTCGAGGACGACGACGTGCACGCCGACGCGCGGCGCGTCTGCGGGCAGCCGCCCCTGCGCGTCGAGCGCGTCCCACGACATCGGCAGCCAGGCGACGAGGCAGGCGACGGAATCGTCGGGCGGCGCGCCGATCGTGCAGGGCACGGGTTCGATCGCCACGACGGAGGGGTCGAGCGGGGCGAGCGCCGCGGCCGGGCCCGCGAGGCCGACGGCGAGGGCGAGCGCGCCGAGCGCCGGAAGGCCGATTGTGGTCGCGTCTCGCGGTCGGATCATGGGCTTCCCCCTCTTGGCGCATCGTCGGCGCGCAGGATGGGCGACGCGATCTTAACGGAACGAAACCGCGCCGGCTTTTTCGCCCGCTCCTTGTGTCAGGAGCCCGGTTCCGCCGCGGCGAGCCGCGCGATGTCGTCGATCAGGCCGCGGATGCCGACGGCGCAGGGATCGTCGTTGTCGGATTCCGTGAAGAGATGTTCGAGGAGCCAGGATCTGAGGAGATGGGCCTTGAGGCATAGCTCGCGGATATTTCTGGCCGGATAGCGCGCGATCTCTACGGAAAGCTCTTCGATATAGGACGCGACATCGTCGTGCTGCTCGAGCGGGACGTTCGCCCGCTCGATCGATGCCCACATGGCCCGTGCTTCGAGGAATTGCTCGCGGAGCTCATCCAAGCGCGACCCAGACATGGACACTCCGCTCCGGCATAATCGCCGCACACGCGGCGGATGGGCAGCCTCTCGTTAGGGGATATCAAAGTCCGCTCAGTATTGTAAAGATCCCGCTTCGCTTTATCGTAAAGACCGGCGCCGCCGGGCGGGATAGGAATACAAGTTGTCCCGTGCCGCACGAACGAATGTTGGCCGGTCGACACAACGGGAGCCGCGAACAGGCTCGCCGCGGGCGGTAATCGATTACTCCATTCCCCGAATGGTATAATGTCTCGAAAACAACATAGTAATCGTGCGTTTTGCGGCCGGCCGCTCGACGACCGCCTCGGCGAGGATCGCGCGCGCGGGCTCCTGTGGCATAATGGCGGGCATGACGATTCTCTCGCAGGCAACGACCCTCGTCGCCGGCGCCTCGCGGGGCGTCGGGCGCGGCATCGCGCTCGGCCTCGGCGAGGCGGGGGCGCGCGTCGTCGTCACCGGCCGCTCGAGCGAGGCGGGGCCGCGCACCGACGGCCGGCAGGAGAGCGTGGAGGACGCCGCGCGCGCGGTCCACGCGATCGGCGGGGCGGGCTATCCTTATATCTGCGACCATCGCCGGGAGCGCGAGGTGGACGGGCTCGTCTCCTGGATGCTGCGCCGCTTCGGCGGCATCGAGCTCGCCATCTGCAGCGTCTGGCCGGGCAACGAGGGCTTCGACGGCGAGACCTATGCGGACGGCTCGACCTGGGGCACGCCGTTCTGGCGACGGCCCGCCGCCCATGTCGAGGCCTCGTTGACGGGCGGGCTCGTGCCGGCGCTCTTCCTCGCGCGGGCGGTGGCGCCGGCGATGGTGGCGGCGCGGCGCGGGCTGATCGTGCTCGTGTCCTTCGACACGGCCTCCTATCTCGGCGACATCGCCTACGATCTCGCCAAGGACGCCCTCAACCGCCTCGCCTTCGCCGCCGCGGAGGAATTGGCGCCGCACGGGGTGGGCGTCGTCGCGCTCTCGCCGGGCCATGTCGCGACCGAGCGCGTGGTCGAGGCGGGCCATTCCGAGCACGCGACCGAGACGCCGCTCTTCGTCGGCCGCGCGGTCGCCGCCCTCGCCGCCGATCCCGATCCGCTGCGCCACACCGGCCAGGTGGTCGCCACCGCCGACCTCGCGCGGCTCTACGGCTTCACGGACGTGGACGGGCGGGTTCCGGAGCGGTTCCGAATAGGGTGAGGCCGCTTCAATCGAACAACGTCCCCTGCCGCGTCGCCCCTTGCGCGGGCGCCGGGGGGCGCTCGCGGCGGGGGCGGGCGGGAGGCGGCGCCGTGCGGGAGCCGTCGTCCCCCTCCCCGTCCGCATGGGCGGCGACGCGGCCGTCGGCGAGCTCGATCTCGAGCGCGGCCCCTGGCGCGATGCGGGCGGCCGAGCGCACGGGCCGGCCGTCGGCATCGCGCACGAGGGCATAGCCGCGGGCGAGGACGGAGCGGTGGCCGAGGCTCTCGACGAGCTGCCAGGCGCGCTCGAGGCGCTCGCGCTTGGTCGCGAGGATGCGCGTGGCGCACGGCGCGAGCCGCTCCTCGGCCGCCTCCACACGATCGCGCCCGGTGGCGATCCGCTGGACGATGCGCCCGCGCCCGCCCTCGAGCCGATCGGCGAGGGCGGCGAGGCGGTCGCGGCGGCGCTCGAGCCCGGCGACGAGGGCCTGGCGCGGCCGCTCGGCGATCGCGGACAGGCGCGCCTTGGCGCCCGCGAGGCTAGCATGGGGCGAGCGGCGCTGGAGACGGCGATCGAGGGCGGACAGACGCTGGTCGTGCGCCCGCAGATTCGTCCGCGCCGCCGGCGCGAGCCGCGCCTCCACGAGATCGAGCCGCTGGCGCTGGCGCTCGAACAGGGCCTCGGGCCGCGGCAGCGCGCGCTCGGCCGAGCGCAATTCGGCGCGCAGGCGCTCGACGAGCCGGCGGATCGCCTCGCCGTGGCGGCGCGCGAGATCGCCGGTCGCCGCCAGGAGATCGGCGCGCACCGGCACCACCATCTCGGCGGCGCCCGTCGGGGTCGGCGCGCGCCGGTCGGCGACGAGGTCGATGAGCGTCCAATCGGTCTCGTGGCCCACCGCCGAGACGACCGGGATCTCGCTCTGCGCCACCGCGCGGACCAGATCCTCGTCGTTGAAGCCCCATAGATCCTCGATCGAGCCGCCCCCGCGCGCGACGATGATCACGTCCGGCCGCGGGATGCGACCGCCGGGGGGGAGCGCGTTGAAGCCGCGCAGGCCCGCCGCCACCTCCTGCGCGCAGGTCTCGCCCTGCACGCGCGCGGGCCAGACGAGGACGTGGCGGGGGAAGCGGTCCTCCAGCCGGTGCAGGATGTCGCGGATGACGGCGCCCGTCGGCGAGGTGATCACGCCGACGACGGCCGGCAGGAAGGGCAGCGCCCGCTTGCGCTCGGCGGCGAAGAGGCCCTCCGCGGCGAGCTTGCGCTTGCGCTCCTCGAGAAGCGCCATCAGCGCGCCGACACCGGCCGGCGCGAGCGATTCGACGACGATCTGGTAGGAGGACTTGCCGGGGAAGGTGGTGATTCGCCCGGTCGCGATCACCTCGAGCCCCTCCTGCGGCTTCGTCTTCAGCCGCGCGTAGGTGCCCTTCCAGACGACCGCGTCGATCTTGGCGCCCTCGTCCTTGATCGAGAAATAGCAATGGCCCGACGAGTGCTGGCCGCGAAAGCCCGAGATCTCGCCGCGCAGGCGCACGAAGCCGAAGGCGTCCTCGATCGTGCGCTTGAGCGCGCCCGAGAGCTCGGAGACGGTCCATTCGGCGGCGTTGGAGGTGGGGACGGGCTCGGCCATGGCGGGGACATTGGACGAGGCGGCTGCGCAGGTAAAGAGCGCGGCGGAGCGACGGCGAGACCCTACGAACGAAAAGGGCCGTCCCAGAGGGACGGCGAGACCCTGCAAAAGAAAAGGGCCGTCCCAGAGGGACGGCCCGCCTCGGCAGGTATCGCGCGCGACCCCGATGAACCGGGGGGCTGGGGGGCTGACGTGTCCGGAAAACCGAAGCCGTGCGCCACCGAGGCATGGTTGCTTTTCGCAGCCTATCGGGGCCGGCATTTGGCCCAATCCAGGCGAAAGTGTGATTTCGGAGAAAAACACGCCGATTTCGGTAGCCGCTTGATCCATGTCATCGCAGCGCGCCCATAAACCGGTGTTTCTTTCGATTCATGACTGGCGATGTCGCTCCCCCGATCGTCTTCAGAACCCGCGCGCTCGCGAAGGTCTACACCTCCGGCGAGGTCGCGGTGCACGCTCTGCGTGGTGTCGATTTCGAGGCCCGCGCGGGCGAGTTCATCGTGCTGCTCGGGCCGTCCGGCTCGGGCAAGTCGACCTTCCTCAACATCATCGGCGGGCTCGACCGGCCCTCCTCCGGCGAGGCCTGGTTCCAGGACCGGGACCTCTCCCATGCCGACGACCGCACGCTCACCCGCTACCGGCGCGACCATGTCGGCTTCGTCTTCCAGTTCTACAATCTCGTGCCGAGCCTGACCGCGCGCGAGAACGTGCGCCTCGTCACCGAGATCGCCAAGCGCCCGATGCGGGCGGAAGAGGCGCTCGACATCGTGGGGCTCGGCGCGCGCATGGACCATTTCCCCGCCCAGCTCTCCGGCGGCGAGCAGCAGCGCGTCGCCATCGCCCGCGCCATCGCCAAGCGTCCCGAGGTGCTCTTGTGCGACGAGCCGACGGGCGCGCTCGATTCGGCGACCGGCATCCGCGTTCTCGAGGCGCTGATCCGCGTCAACGAGGCCTTCGGCGCGACCACTCTGGTCATCACCCACAACGCCGCCATCGCCGAGACCGCCCACCGCGTCATCCGCTTCGCCGACGGCCGCATCGTCGCGAGCGAGACGAACCCGACGCGCCGCCAGCCGGCCGAGATCGAGTGGTGAGCGCGATGGGGGTTTCTCACGGGAAAGCAGACTCTCCGGCCTGTCATCCCGGACGCCGAAGGCGATCCGGGACCCATACACTCGACGCCTCGGTCGCAGCCTGCAGGCTGCGTTTCTCCGACGAGCGACGACGCTGCACCGTCGGCGAACGAGCGCGGCATGCGCGCTCGATCGGCCGTCGTGGTTATGGGTCCCGGGTCCGCTTCGCGGCCCGGGATGACAGCCTTGCGCCGAGGCTCGCCCCGGAGGCGTCGCCATGAACGCGCTCGACCGAAAAGTCCTGCGCGATCTGCGGCGGCTCTGGGCGCAGGCTCTGGCGATCGCCCTCGTGATGGCGGCCGGCGTCGCCACGCTGATCCTGGCGGTGGGCGCACACGATTCGCTCTACGAGACGCGCGAGGCCTATTACGAGCGCAACCGCTTCGCCGACGTCTTCGCCGGCGTCACCCGCGCGCCCGAAGCCCTCGCCGACGAGATCGCGCGGATCGACGGGGTGGGGGCCGTCGAGACGCGGATCTCGAACATCGCGCTCCTCGATCTGCCCGACATGCGCGAGCCGGCCTCCGCCATCCTCGTCTCGCTGCCCGATATCGGCGAGCAGCGGCTCGACCTCATCACCTTGCGCTCCGGGCGCCTGCCGCTGCCGGCCGACGAGCGCGAGGTCGTCGTCTCCGAGCCCTTCGCGAACGCCCACGGCTTCTCCATCGGCTCGACCTTCTCGGCGATCCTGAACGGCCGCAAGCGCGAATTGCGCGTCGTCGGCACGGCGCTCTCGCCGGAATTCATCTACACGCTCGGGCCCTGGGACCTGATGCCGGACGATCGGCGCTTCGGCGTCGTCTGGATGTCGCGCGAGACGCTCGCCTCGGCCTACGATCTCGCGGGCGCCTTCTCGAACGTGCATCTGCGCCTCCTGCGCGGCGCCTCGGAGGCGGCCGTGATCCAGGAGCTCGACCGATTGCTCGCGCCCTATGGCGGCGCGGGCGCGCACGGGCGCGAGGACCAACTCTCCCACGCCTTCCTCGATTCCGAACTCACCCAGCTCGAGGCGATGAGCCGGATCCTGCCGCCGATCTTCCTCCTGGTGGCGGCCTTCCTCGTGAACATGACGCTCGCGCGGCTGATCACCCTCGAGCGCGAGCAGATCGGGCTCCTCAAGGCGCTCGGCTATTCGGACATCGCGGTCGGGCTGCATTATTTGAAGTTCGTCTCGGTGATCGCGCTGATCGGGGCCGCCATCGGCGCCCTCGCGGGGACCTGGCTCGGAACCTCGCTGACGCGGCTCTACGGCGACTTCTTCCACTTCCCCTTCCTGATCTTCCGCATGGATCCGGGCGTCTACCTCGTCTCGATCGGCGTGACGCTCGCCGCCGCGATCGTCGGCGCGGTCAAGGCGGTCGCCGACGTCGTGCGGCTCGCCCCGGCGGTGGCGATGACGCCGCCCGCGCCCGCGCGCTACCGGCGCACCCTCCTCGATCGCATCCACGACGCGTTGCGTATGCCGCAATCGGGCGTGATGCCGCTGCGCCATCTCGTGCGCTTCCCCGTGCGCACGGGAGGGGGGCTTCTGGGCGTGTCGCTCGCGACCGCGATCCTGGTCGGCTCGCTGTGGTCCTACGGCTCGATCGAGCACATGATCGACGTCACCTTCCACCAGGCGGAGCGGCAGGACGCGACCATCAATTTCGCCGGCGAGCGCCATCCCTCGGCAGTGCAGGCGGTGGCGCGGCTGCCGGGGGTGATGAATGCCGAACCCTATCGCGCGATCGGCGTGAAGATGCGCCGCGGCCATGTCGAGCGGCGCGTCGCGATCACCGGCAAGCCGCCCGGCGCCGACCTCTCCCGCGTCCTCGACGAGGATTACCGGCCCGTCACGCTCCCCGAGAGCGGCATCGCGATCTCGGACGCGCTCGCGCAGATCCTGAACGTGCGCGCGGGCGACCTCGTCGAGATCGAGCTGCTCGAGGGCACGCGCCGCACGCTGGACGTCCCCGTCGCCATGGTGATCCAAGGCTATCTCGGCCTGATGGCCTATGCCGATCTCGACTATGTCGACGCGCTCGCGCGCGAGGGGCAGCGGGTGACGGGGGTGCACGTCGCCTTCGACCCCGACCAGGCGGACGCGCTCTTCTCCGCGCTGAAGGACATCCCGGCCGCGCGCTTCATCGCGTTGCAGGGCGTCTCGCTCCAGAAATTCCGCGAGACGCTCGCCGAGAACATCCTGATGATGGTCTCGATCTACGTGGTGCTCGCGGCGATCATCGCCTTCGGCGTGGTCTACAATTTCGCGCGCATCTCGCTCTCCGAGCAGGGGCGCGAGCTCGCCTCGCTGCGGGTGCTCGGCTTCACGCGCGGCGAGATCTCCTGGATCCTCCTCTCCGAACTCGCGCTGATCACGATCCTCGCCCAGCCGCTCGGTTGGCTGATCGGCTACGGCTTCGCCGTCGCGATGGTGTCCGCCTTCGATTCGGAATTGTTCCGGGTGCCGCTCGTCGTCGGGCCGGAGGTCTATGCCTACGCGTCGCTCGTCGTGATCGCGGCGAGCCTCGTCTCGGCGCTCGTCGTGCGCCGACGCATCGATCGCCTCGATCTGATCGAGGTCCTCAAGACCCGCGAATGAGCCCGCCCGCCTGCCAGAGACCAGCCCCATGACCCGCCTCCTCGCCGCCATCGCAATCCTCGCCATCGCCGCCCTCACCGCCTGGGCGCTGTGGCCGCGCCCGATTCCCGCCGATCTCGTCACGATCGGCACGGGCGCGCTGACCGTCACCGTCGACGACGAGGGCGTGACGCGCATCGAGGACGTCTACACGGTCTCGGCGCCCACCGGCGGCACCGTCCAGCGCTCGCCGCGACGGGTCGGCGACGTCGTGCAGGCGCGCGACACGGTGCTCGCGGTGATCGAGCCCGCCCAGCCCGCCTTCCTCGACGTGCGGGCCATGCGGGGCGCACAGGCGGCGGTGGCGGCGGCGCAATCGGGCGTGGGGCTCGCTCAGGCGCAGGTCGCCCAGGCGCAGGCCGAGCTCGACTTCGCGCAAGCCGATCTCGACCGGGCGCTCGAACTCGCGCGGCGCGAGACGATCTCCGCGCGCGAGCTCGACCGCATCCGCCTCCAGGTCGCCACCGCCCAATCCGCGCTCGCGAGCGCGCAGGCGGCGCAGGAGGTGCGCGTGCGCGAATTGGAGAGCGCGCAGGCGGCCCTCATCCAGCCCGGTCTCGACGAGGGCCGCGGCACCGGCTGCTGCATCGAGGTGCGCGCGCCGGTGAACGGGCGGGTCTTGCGCATCATGGTCGAGAGCGAGCAGGTGGTGCAGCCCGGCACGCCCCTCGTCGAGGTCGGCGATCCGGGCCGGCTCGAGGTCGTCGTCGATCTCCTGTCGCGCGATGCCGTGCGCGTCGAGCCCGGCGCACCGGCGATCGTCGACGGCTGGGGCGGACCGGCGCTCCAGGGCCGGGTGGTGCGCGTCGAGCCGACCGCCTTCACCCGCGTCTCCGCGCTCGGCATCGAGGAACAGCGCGTGCGCACCGTCATCGCGCTCCTCGAGCCGGAGGCCTATCGGGGACGGCTCGGCCACAATTTCCGCGTCGTCGCGCGCATCTCCGTCTGGCAGGCGAACGACGTCGTCCAGGTCCCGCTCGGCGCCCTCTTCCGCGAGGGAGGCGAATGGGCGGTCTTCGTCGTCGACGGCGAGGACCGCGCCCGCACCCGCCGCGTCGCGCTCGGAGAGCGCACGATGCAGACGGCTCAGGTGCTCGAAGGGCTCGAACCCGGCGAGCGCGTGGTGCTCCACCCGAGCGACCGGATCGCGGACGGCGTCGCATTGGAGCCACGCAATCCCTCCCCGTAGGGGAGGGATGTGCTCCGCGCCAATTACATCACGCCGGAGGACATCTATGGATACAACTTTATGAGAGCAGTTCTATTATTTTATGAGCTGTTAGAACTTCCGCAAACTCTCCATCCAAATTTGCCAATGTCATTTCGTGAACGCATTCTGCTGGTATTGTTGTTCCATCTCTACAGGTTAGATCAAATGTCCACGTTGCGTCTGAGGCAAACAAAGTCCTGTAGCCCATATTGCCAGCCATCCTGGCCGTAGTTTCGCAACAATGATTTGTTGTAGCTCCGCATATGATCACGGTATTTACTCCAGAAGCCCGCAAGATTGAGTCGAGATTTGTGCCAATAAAGCTGCTATTCGTCGACTTTAAAATAACAGGTTCACCTGTAACTTCTTTAGCCTCCGGGATAACAGAAAATCCCTCATTATTGTATCGAAATAAAGAGTTTTTCTCGACAGATGAATGCCGTATGTGAACCACTTTAGAGTTTCTATGGCGAAATGCGTTCAATAATTCACCTATAATTTGAATCGCATCCAAATTGTTCCTCCGTCGTCCTCGCTTTTCCATAATTGTGAAGCCTTGCTGAACGTCGATAACCAACAAGGAAGCACTTGCACAAAGAATCGGCTGCGGCATCCTTTTTCCTCTTCTAGCTCGTGTTATCTTGCTGACGAAAGCGTTCTGGAGTGGTTGTGACGTTTTCGGCTGTATCTCTTCCTGACGGGAGAGCGCCTAGCGATAACCCTTCTCGGCAACTGTGCAATGGGGTTAGGCACTACGCCGGCGGCACAGGCGCGCTCGATCTAGCACCGCTGAAATGGTGCAATTCGAGCAGAGTCGGCGAAAGCCGCAGAGCAACGTCATTTCGCCTTTTCTGAAGGTCTCCGCGAGCGTACCAGGCGACTTCCATTTCTGCCTCTCATTGTTTGCGTTTCCCGCTCGTCTGTTCTCATAGCAGCGTGCGCAAAGCACCCCTTCGAATTGCAGGACGGCTTGCAAATCGGCGAGCTTGTCCTATGAAAGGTTTCGAGGGGCGGGCCGATGCCTCCCCCGCTGCCAGTCGGGACCATCGTCATGAGCAGGGATGATCGCGGACCGCTCCCCATGCAGCTCACGGAGACCGACCGGAGCATTCTCGCGCTCCTGCGCCTCGACGCGCGACGGACCGTCTCGGAGATCGCGGGGCTCGTCGGCGTCTCGCGGACCACCGTGAAGGACCGCATCGACCTCATGCGCGAGCGCGGGATCATCCGGCGCTTCACCGTCGAGCTCGCCGAGGCCGATGCGCCGGACCAGCACGCCCGCGCCTTCTTCCAGCTCCGCCTCCACCGGCCGATGTGCAAGCTCGTCCACGCGACCATCTCGGGCTGGCCGGAGGTGGTCGGCTTCTGGTCGACCGCGGGCGATCTCGACGCCATGGTGCTCGTCGCCGCCGCGTCGGCCGCGGAGATCGACACGCTGCGCGAAAAGCTCGGGCGCCACCCCGAGGTGCGTTCGCTGACGACGATCGTCGTCCTGCGGGAATGGATCAACCGCGGCTCCGGCCTGGGCGGACACCTCGCGAAGGAAGGGATGATGAACGGCGCGGAGGTCTGATCGGCGCTTGCGCGAGATCAAGGACGCCGCGCCTCCCGCGCGCCATTCTCCCTCCATGCGCAAGACCTCCCCCTCCCCCCGCTCCTCCTCTCCTCGCCCCACCGTTCCGCCCGCCTACGCGCTCGAGACGGTGCCCCGCTACACGTCCTATCCGACGGCGGCCCAGTTCGGGCCGGGGGTCGACGAGGGGGCCTATCGCGATTGGCTCGCGGGGCTCGACGGGGGGACGCCGCTGTCGCTCTATGTGCACGTGCCCTATTGCCGGGTGCTGTGCTGGTATTGCGGCTGTCACACGAGCGTGCTCAACGACGATGCCCGCATCGCGCGCTATGCGCGGCGGCTCGAGCGGGAGGCGGAGCTCGTGGCGGCGGCGATGCCGAACAAGGGGCCCGTCGCCCATCTGCATTTCGGCGGCGGCACGCCGACCATTCTCGCGCCTGAAGACTTCGAGGCCGTGATCGCGCGCCTGCGGGCGCTCTTCCCCTTCGTGGAGGACGCCGAGATCGCGGTGGAGATCGATCCGCGCACGCTCACCCCCGCGATGGCGCAAGCGCTGGCGCGGGCGGGCGTGAACCGGGTCTCGCTCGGCATCCAGGACATCGACCCGGAGATCCAGCGTCTCGTCAACCGCATCCAGCCGATGGAGACCGTCGCGGCCACCTTCGCGCTGCTCCGGTCGGTGGGGATCGAGCGGATCAACGTCGACCTGATGTACGGGCTGCCGAAGCAGGACGTCGCGCATGTGCGCGCCTCGATCGCGGCGGTGCTCGCGCTCGAGCCGGAGCGCGCGGCGGTGTTCGGCTACGCCCATGTGCCCTGGTTCGCCAAGCACCAGGCGGCGATCGACGCCGCGCTCCTGCCCGGCGCCGCCGAGCGCCTCGCGCAGGCGCAGGCGGCGGCGGACGCCTTCGCGGAGGCCGGCTGGACGCAGATCGGCTTCGACCATTACGCCCATCCCGACGATCCGATGGCGAAGGCCGCGCGGGAGGGCACGCTCAAGCGCAATTTCCAGGGCTACACGACGGATCAGGGCGAGGTGCTGATCGGGCTCGGGGCCTCCGCGATCGGTGCGCTGCCGCTCGGCTACGCGCAGAACGAGCCGCATCTCGGCAAATGGGCGCAAGCGATCGACGAGGGCCGCATCCCGGTCGTGCGCGGCATCGCGGCGACGCCCGAGGACCGGATGCGGCGCGATGCGATCGAGCGGCTGATGGGCGCCTTCGCGGTCGATCTCGGCGCCCTCGCCCGCGCCCACGGATTCCCCGAGGAGACCTTCGACGCCGATCTCGCCCGGCTGGCGCCTCTGGCCGAGGACGGGCTGTGCGCGATCGAGGGGCGGCAGGTGCGCGTCCTGCCGCATGCGCGCTTCCACGTGCGCAACGTCGCCGCCCGCCTCGACGCCTATTGGGCGCCGGCCGCGACGCGGCATTCGCGGGCGGTTTGACGCGGACGGATCGACGACGCCGATCTAGCGCGGCGCAGCCGACACACCCATATTGGCGCCATGACCAGAACCCGCCTGTCTCGAGCCCTCGTCCTCGGCCTCCTCGCCGCCGCGATCGCGGCGCCGAGCCTCGTCGTGCCCGCCGCCGCGCAGATCGCGCTGCCGCGGACGAGCGACGCGGAGCGCACGGTGGACCAGCTCAACCGCGCCGGCGCGATCCAGCGCCAGATCGGCGAGATGGAGCGCCACCAGCGCTTCGAGAACCAGATGATGCGCGAGCGTCTCAACCGGCTCGAGACGATGCCGCCGATCGCGCCACCGCCCCCGCCGCCCGCCATCCACCGCTGAGAGTCTGCGAGACTTTCTAGTGTTGTCATCCCGGGCCGCGAAGCGGACCCGGGACCCATAACCTCGACGACCGTACGAGCGCGCATGCCGCGCTCGCTCCGCTCCGGTTGGGCAGCTTTCGTCGGAGAAACGCAGCCCACAGGCTGCGACTGACACGTCGTGGTTACGGGTCCCGGATCGCCTTCGGCGTCCGGGATGGCACCGCAACGAAAGATATTCAAAATCTGAGCGCTGCGCTCAGAGCTTGGCGAGGATCGCCTGCGCGCCGGAGGTCTCGGCCTTGCCGGGGGCCTCCTCGACCGCGATCTCGCGCACGACGCCGTCCTCGACGATCATGGCGTAGCGCTTCGAGCGGATGCCGAGCCCGAAGCCCGAGCCGTCGAGCTCGAGGCCGATGGCGCGCGCGAACTCGGCCGAGCCGTCCGCGACGAATTCGAGCTTGCCCTCGTTGCCGAGCGCCTTCTCCCAGGCGCCCATCACGAACGGGTCGTTGACCGCGGTCACCACGATCGCGTCGACGCCCTTGTCCTTGAAGGCGGCGTGGTGCTCGAGATAGCCGGGCACGTGGTTCATGCTGCAGGTGGGCGTGAAGGCGCCGGGCACGGCGACGAGCACGACCTTGCGGCCCTTGAACACGTCGTCCGTGGCGCGGACCTGCGGCCCCTCCGCCGTCATCGCGCGGAAGGTCGCCTCGGGCAGGCGATCGCCGACCTTGATCGTCATCACGTGGTCTCCGAATGTCGGGAGCCGCGGCGCTCGGTGGAGGCCGCGGCGTATCGAGGGGATGCCGCAGGAGCGCGGCTCATCCGGAGAATTGCTTAGGTCCGGCGCGGGCGCAAGTCGCGATCGCGTCGCAGCCGCTCAATAGGTGCGCGCGCTGCGCGCAAGCGCGATCTCGTCGAGGGCCGCCTGCTCGCGGGCCCCGGCCGCGGCGCGTTCGACGCCCCGCTCGCGGTCCTCGAGGATCTCGACCTTCTTGAGCTCCTCGACCGCCTCGGCGAGCTCCGCCTGGGCCCGGTCGAGCGTCTCCTTCAGATCGTCCGCGGAGCGCTTGAGGTTGTCGCGACGCTGCGCGGCCGCCTTGGCATAGGTCGGATAGGCGAAATGCGCGGGATCGGTGATCCCCGCCTTCTGCTCCTCCGATTGGATCTCGCGCTCGAGATCCACCGCCATCCGATCGAAATCGGCGATCATCATCTCGATCTGCGCGACCTTGCGGCGCTTCTCGTCGAGCTGGAAGCGCTTCAAGCGGATGAGCGTTTCACGCGACTTCATCGCAACTCACTCCAGGGGATCCTCTCAACCACGCGGCGTGCCCAAGATCGCCGCGAGACGGCGGTAACCATCGCCGATGGAGGTTGACTCTTCCTTACCCTGCTGGAGAAACCTGTCGAGGTCCGGAACCACGGCGATCGCCTCGTCGACTTCCGCAGAGGAACCCTTGCGATACGCGCCGAGCCGGATCAGGTCCTCCATGTCCGCGTAGGTCGCCATCAGGCGCCGCGCCTCGACGACGGCGTCGAGATAAGCGGGGTCGCAGGAGCGCGGCATCGTGCGCGAGACGGATTTGAGCACGTCGATCGCCGGATAGCGGCCGCGCTCGGCGATGGCGCGCGTCATCACGACGTGGCCGTCGAGAATGCCGCGCACCGCGTCCGCCACCGGCTCGTTGTGGTCGTCGCCCTCGACGAGCACCGTGAACAGGCCGGTAATCGTGCCCGTGCCGACGGGGCCGGGCCCGGCGCGCTCGAGGAGGCGCGGCAATTCGCCGAACACGGTCGGCGTATAGCCCTTCGCGGTCGGCGGCTCGCCGGCGGCGAGCCCGATGTCGCGCTGGGCCATGGCGAAGCGCGTGATCGAATCGATCATGCACAGGACGGACAGCCCCCGGTCGCGGAAATATTCGGCGAGGGCGAGGGTGAGCCAGGCGGCGTTGCGGCGCATCAAAGCGGGCTCGTCGGAGGTCGCGACGACGACGATCGAGCGCGCGAGCCCCGCCTCGCCGAGATCGTCCTGCAGGAATTCCTGCACCTCGCGCCCGCGCTCGCCGACGAGGCCGATGATCGCGACGTCGCAGGCGGCGTTGCGGGCGAGCATCGAGAGCAGCACCGACTTGCCGACGCCCGAGCCCGCGAAGATGCCCATGCGCTGGCCCTCGCAGCAGGTGAGGAAGGTGTTGAGCGCGCGCACCCCGGTGTCGAGCGGGGGGCCGAGCCGGGCGCGCGTGTGGGCGGGGGGCGGCTCGCCGCGGAAGGGCTGCAGCGCCTCGCCCGCCGGCAACGGCCCGCCGCCGTCGATCGGCCGCCCCAGCGCGTCGACGACGCGCCCGAGCCATTCGGGGGAGGGTCGCACCCCCGGCACCGCCGCGCGCACGCGCGCCGCGCAGCCGCGCCGCACGCCCTCGAGCGAGCCGAAGGGCATCGCGAGCGCGCGCTCGCCCGTGAAGCCGATGACCTCGCAGGGCACGAGGCTGCCCTCGCCGATCTCGACGTCGATTCGCCCGCCGAGCGTCATCGCCGAGATCGGCCCGGCGATCTCGACGAGGAGTCCGCGCACGGCGGCGACGCGGCCGTAGACGGAGAGCGCGTCCACGCTCTCGATCGCGCGCCGGGCGGCGACGAGCCGCGAATCGGAATCGGCAATGTCCCGCACCGGCGTCAACCTTCTGTTTACCCGCTTCGTTAAGACTGCACGAGCCGTGAGGTGACCCGCAAGGGCGCTGCACGCGGACAGCGAGTCGAAAGAGTCGCTTGGACGGATTTCTTCATGTGCGACGTGAGCTGTGCAGAGGTGCGAATCCGACGTGCGTTCAGGAATTTATCGGAACTTACGTATGTTCCGCTCTTATTTCCTTGCGCGACGGAATCAGTTCGTTAACCATTGCGGCGTAGCGTCGATTGAGTCGGACGGGTGAGAGCGTTTTTCGGCGGGGGAGACCCCTCGGGAGCGGGCAGCCTCGGCTTGCCTATCGCTCGACAACCAGGCTGGGGATAGAAGGATGCGCGTACTTCTCATCGAAGACGACAGCGCGACGGCGCAGAGCATCGAGCTGATGCTGAAGTCCGAGAACTTCAACGTCTATACGACGGACCTCGGCGAAGAGGGTGTCGACCTCGGCAAGCTCTATGATTACGACATCATCCTGTTGGACCTGAACCTGCCCGACATGTCGGGCTACGAGGTCCTGCGGACGTTGCGCGTCGCGAAAGTGAAGACACCGATCCTGATCCTCTCCGGCCTCGCCGGCATCGAGGACAAGGTCCGCGGGCTCGGTTTCGGCGCCGACGACTACCTGACGAAGCCCTTCCACAAGGACGAGCTCGTCGCCCGCATCCACGCGATCGTGCGCCGCTCGAAGGGCCACGCGCAATCGGTGATCACGACGGGTGATCTCGTCGTCAATCTCGACACCAAGACCGTCGAGGTGGCCGGCGCCCGGGTGCACCTGACGGGCAAGGAGTACCAGATGCTGGAACTCCTCTCCCTGCGCAAGGGCACCACGCTGACGAAGGAGATGTTCCTCAACCATCTCTACGGCGGCATGGACGAGCCCGAATTGAAGATCATCGACGTCTTCATCTGCAAGCTGCGCAAGAAGCTCGCCAATGCGAGCCAGGGCAAGAACTACATCGAGACCGTTTGGGGCCGCGGCTACGTGCTGCGCGAGCCGACCGACGGCGAGGAGCGGATGGCGGTCTGACCGCCCTCCCCGCCTTCGCGCGAGCACGATGCGCCGAGAGCCCCGCCCCGAGCGGGGTTTTTTCGTGCGCCCCGCCGACGGGGCGTCTCGCGCCGAAAGGAGCATGCCCGCACGCCCCCTCGGCGACCCCGAACCCCTTCACCGGGGCGTGAATATCCGGTACGAGCATGCGCTCGCCACGCATCCGGCGGGTGTCGTCGCCGGAGCCTCGATGTTCGATCTCGTCGCCGCCAACCTCACCTCGCCCATCGTCCTGTTCTTCGCGCTCGGCCTCGCGGCGGCGCTGGCGCGCTCGGATCTCGTCGTGCCGGAAGCGGTTGCGAAGGGGCTCGCCCTCTATCTGATGACGGCGATCGGGTTCAAGGGCGGGGCGAGCGTGGCGGCCTACGGCATCGACGCGCGCCTCGTGGGCGCGATCGTCGTGGGCGCGCTCCTCTCCTTCGGCATCCCGGTTTTGGCCTATCGCCTGCTCTCGCTGACGACGAAGCTGCCGCGGGTCGACGCGGCGGCGATCGCGGCGCATTACGGCTCGATCTCGATCGTCACCTTCGTCGCCGGCTCGGAGGCGGTGCGGCTCTCGGGCATGAGCGCGGAGGGCTATCTCGTCGCGGTGGCGGCGGTGATGGAGGCGCCCGCGATCCTCTCGGCGCTCTGGCTCGCGCGCGGGGCGCGCAAGGCCGCGGCGGCGCGCGAGGCCGAGCTCGGGCTCGAGAACGGGCACGGCGGCGACGGCACGCTGATCCGCGAGATCCTGCTCAACGGCTCGATCGTGCTCCTCGCGGGCGCCTTCCTGATCGGCTGGATCACGGGGGAGCGCGGGCTCGCGGTCGTGGCGCCCTTTTTGGTCGATCCGTTCCAGGGCGTGCTCTGCCTCTTCCTCCTCGACATGGGCCTCGTCGCGGGGCGCGGCCTGCGCACCGGCTGGCGCGAGCTCGAGCGCCCGCTCCTCGCCTTCGGCCTCTACATGCCGGTGCTTTCGGCGCTCATCGCCGCGATCGTCTCCTTTCCGCTCGGCCTCTCGACGGGCGGCACGGCGCTCCTCGTCACCCTCGCGGCGTCGGCCTCCTACATCGCGGTGCCCGCCGCGATGCGCCTCGCGCTTCCCGAGGCGCGGCCCGCGATCTACCTTACGATGTCGCTCGGGGTGACATTCCCCTTCAACCTGACGCTCGGCATCCCGCTCTACATCGCGCTCGCGGAATTCATCACATGACCGACGCCATCCCCACCTACAAGAAGAAGCGGCTCGACGTGATCGTCGAGGCGCCGATCCTCAACCGGCTCCTCGATCTGCTCGATCGGCTGGGGGTGACGGGCTACACGGTCGTGCCGGCGCTCGCCGGGCGGGGGCGCGAGGGCTCGTGGTCGCGCGCGGGGCTCGTCTCGGACGCCGGCCAGATGGTGCTCGTCATCGTGGTTCTCGACGAGAGCCGCATCCCCGCGGTGCTCGCCCCCGTCTACAAGCTCCTGCAGCGCCAGATCGGGATCGTGACGATCTCGGACGTCGAGGTGGTGCGCAAGGAGCATTTTTGAAGCGAGACGCGCCACCCCGTGTCATCCCCGGCCGGAGGTCGCGTAGCGACCGGAGGTGAAGGGGACCCAGCGTACAAAACGCTTGCAGAGCAAGCTGTTGCGCCGCCGACGAGGCGGCTGGTCGCCGCCGGCAGGAGCGTGCTTACGCACGCGTCTTCCTGTGCTGGGTCCCCTTCCCCTCCGCACGCTATGCGTGCTCCGGCCGGGGATGACACCTCCAGCTACCATTTGCGAACGCTCACCATTCGCTCCCCTCGAACAGCGCCCGCGCCGCGTCCGTGAAGGCGCGGCGGCTTTCCGCGCGGGTGTAGAACATGTGCCCGCCGGGATAATTCTCGAGCCGGACGCGGGCGGCGATGGCGGCCGGGAGCTGGCGCAGGATCAGCTCGCTCTCGAAATAGGGGGTCACGAGATCGGTGAGCCCGTGCACGACGAGGGTGCGCATCGTCTCGTCGAGCGCCATCGCGGAGGCGAGCGCCTCGAAGGAATTGGGCGACGCGCGCCCCTCGCCGTAGCGCCAGGCGCGGGCGATGGAGCCGTTGAGCACGAGATAGGGGCGCTCGGGCGCGAAGCCGAGCTTCTCGCGATAGAGCCGCTGAGCGCCCGCCGTGAGCGGACCGGTGAGCCCGTCGAGGACCGGGTCTCGCACGCGCGGGAAGGCGGCGCCGGGGGCGGGATCGGGCACCGTCACGTTGGCGTCGTAGAGGCTCGCGATGCGCCCCTCCTCCCGGTAGAGCTCGCGCGCGACGGTGCGCAGGTCGAGCCGCCCGGCATGGGCGCGCACGAGATCGCGCGGCAGCCCGGTGATCTGCGTCACGCGCGCGACGATCCGCGAGAGCGCGTCCTCGTCCGAGAGGCCGGCGAGGAGATCGACGACGAATTCGGTGCGCGCGTAATCCTCGACCGCGGCGAGCGCGGCGCGGTCGATGCCGCCGGCCTTCTCCATCGCCGCGGCGGCGACGGAGGGCAGGAGCGCCATCCGCGGGAGGGGCGAGGCCTGGGAACCCTCCCGGAAGCCGAAATCGAGCACCGGCGACACGAGCACCAGCCCCGAGAGCGCCATCCCCTCCTCGCGCTGGAGACGCTCGGCGAGGCGCGGCCCCCGGAAGCCGCCATAGCTCTCGCCGACGAAGAAGCGCGGCGAAGCGAGCCGCTCCTCGCGCAGCGTGAAGCGCGTGACGAAGGCCGCGAGCGCGGCGATGTCGCCGTCCATCGAGAGGTAGCGCTCGCGCAGGCGGTCGGTCGGGCCGACGAGCCGGCTGAAGCCGGTGCCGATGGGATCGACGAAGACGAGATCGGTGAAGGCGAGCCAGGTGTCGGGATTCTCGACGAGGTCGGGCCGTCGCGAGGGGATCACCGCGCCGTCGGGGAACTCGAGCACGAAGGGCCCGAGCGCCATCAGCTGGAGATAGGCCGAGGCCGCGCCGGGGCCGCCATTGACGACGAAGGCGACCGGCCGCGTGTCCGGATCGGCGCCCTCGAGCCGGTAATAGGTATAGGCGATGTCGGCTTCCTCGCGGCCGTCGTCGGCGGTCAGCGTCAGAACGCCCGCGCGGGCGACGAAGGCGAGCTCGCCGGCGGGGGTCTCGATCGCGTGGCGCGTCTCGACGGGATCGGGGAGGCGCTGCCCGTCGGCGGAGACGGCGCGGGCGCGCGCCTGCGGCTGCGGCGCGACGGTCTCGGGGACGGCGTCTTCGGCCGCGACCTCCGCCTCCGCCTCGTCCGTCGCTGCCGGAGCGGGAGCCGGCGCCGGCTCGGCGATCCCGGGCTCGTCCGGCGGCGGATCCTGCGCAAGCGCGGCGGGCGGCGCGGCGGCGAGCGCCAGCGCGAGGACGAGCCAGGCGGGAAGGGTGCAGGCGACGAGGCGCGGGAGAATCATCGCGGCGGGGCTCCGTGCGTTCGATCCGGGATCATCGGACCTAACGCGCTCGCCCCGCGGATCGACCCCGCTCATCGCCGCAGGGTCGTCACCGCGGCGCGCGTGTCCTCACCGCGGCGCGCGCGTCCTCACCGCGGCGCGCGCTTGGCGAGAATCCGCTGCAGCGTCCGCCGGTGCATGTTGAGCCGGCGTGCGGTCTCCGAGACGTTGCGGCCGCACAGCTCGTAGACGCGCTGGATGTGCTCCCAGCGCACGCGATCGGCCGACATCGGGTTCTCCGGCGGCTCGGCGCGGGTGCCGGGGCGGGCCTGGAGGGCGTTGTCGATCTCGTCGGCGTCGGCGGGCTTGGCGAGGTAGTCGAAGGCGCCGAGCTTCACCGCGGTGACGGCGGTCGCGATGTTGCCGTAGCCGGTGAGGACCACGCCCCGCGCCTCCGGGCGCTTCTCCTTGAGGCGGGTGATCACGTCGAGGCCGTTGCCGTCGGAGAGGCGCATGTCGATCACGGCGTAGGCCGGCGGATCGCCGTCGACCGCCGCGAGACCCTCGGCGACGCTCTCGGCCATGCGCACGACGTAGCCGCGGCTCTCCATCGCGCGTGCGAGCCGGGTCAGGAAGGCGCGATCGTCGTCGACGATGAGCAGGCTGCGGTCTTCCATCGTCTTGTCCGTGCTCGGCGCGCCAGCGGGGGCCTGGACGTCCATCATCTCGGGATCTCCGTTGTGCGGCGCGCTCCCACGCGCCCTGCGTCCTCGTGTCTCGCCGCTCTTACATAGGTCTCCCTTTTCGAGATTCCACGGTGCGACGTCACGGCGCAGTCTCGAATGGGCCGCCGCGGGGCCACGTGACGCGCGCGACCGCGCCGACGCCCTCGCGCATGCCGTTCGTGAGCGACAGGACCGCGCCGGTGCGCTCGATCAGCGTCTTGGCGATGAAGACGCCGAGCCCGTGCCCCGCCGGGTCCTGGTCCGGGCCGCGCTTGTCGGCGCCGCGGGTCGTCACGTAGGGCTCGCCGAGCCGCAGGAGGACCTCCGCCGGATAGCCGGGGCCGTCGTCGCGGATCTCGATCCACAGGGCGCGCTCGTCCCAGCCCGCCTCGACCACGACCTCCCGCTCGGCGAAGTCGACCGCGTTGTCGAGGATGTTCGTGAGCCCGTAGACGAGCCCGGCATTGCGGCGCACCCGGGGCATCGGCCCGTTCTCCGCCCGGTCGATGCGGATCGCGACGCCGATCCCGCGCAGGGGGTCGACCAGCTCCTCGACGAGGTGGACGAGGGTGATGTTCTCGAGGAACTCGCCGCCCTCCCCGTCCTGCCCGCGGGCGGTGAGCTGGCCCAGGATCGCGCGGCAGCGCTCGACCTGATCGCGCAGCAATCCGACGTCCTCGGCGATCTCGGCATCGTTCGCCAGTCGCTTGGAGAGCTCCTTCGAGACGAGCGCGATCGTCGCGAGCGGCGTGCCGAGCTCGTGCGCCGCCGCGGCCGCGAGACCGTCGATCTGCGAGAGGTGCTGCTCGCGGGCGAGCACGAGCTCGGTCGCGGCGAGCGCCTGGGCGAGCTGGCGCGCCTCCTCGGCCACGCGCCAGGCATAGATGCCGGTGAAGCCCGTGCCGAGCAGGATCGCCGCCCAGACACCGGCGACGTAGAGCGCGGGAAAGCCCATCGCCTCCCCCTCGCGCCAGGGCAGCGGCAGGTGGAAGAAGGCGAGCAGCGTCGCGCAGCCGACGACGAACAGGCCGAGCGCCAGGGTGCGCCGCGGCGTCAGCGCCGTCGCGGAGATCAGCACGGGCGCGAGGAACAGGATCGAGAACGGGTTCTGGAGACCCCCCGTGAGGAAGAGGAGCGCGGCGAGCTGGGCGATGTCGAAGGCGAGCAGGAACGTCGCGGCATTGTCGGAGAGCCTGTGGCTTGCGGGGTAATGCACGCGCAGCGCGAGGTTGAGGCCGGCCGAGGCCGCGATCAGCAGGAAGGCGGGGCCGAACGGCAATTGGAAGCCGAGCCCGATATGCACGACCGCCACCGCCGCGCTCTGGCCGATCACCGCGAGCCAGCGCAGCCGTACCAGCGTGTCGAGGCGCAACCGTCGCGCGCTCCCGGTGAGCCGCGCCGGCTCGATCTCGCTCGCCATGTCCACTCTCGTCACTCCCTGCCGCCGAGCGATTCGCTCCCGCCGCGGAGACCGGGTCCCGCCGCCGCCGCGGGAACGGCTGGTTAACGTCGTTGCAAACGCGTCGAAATCGGGATCGACCATTTGCCGAGTTGCAACCATCATCTGGAACCATACAGTAGGCGGTCAAGTTCGAAAGAGACCTGTGCGTCGGCGCCGTCGACGAAGCGGGCGCAACGGCGTGAGACGCGAAAGGTGGGCACGAGGATGGATCTCGCATATTTCTGGTACGAGGCCGGTCACATGCTGCTCGCGCCCGCGCGCGCGGCGAGCGACGCGACCCGCCTCGCCTTCAAGAATCCGGTCAATCCGCTGACCTACACCGCCTACGGGCGCGCGATGGCGGCGGGGTGCGAGCTCTTCGAGCGCTTCACGCGCCGCTACGGGAAGCCCGCCTTCGGCCTCGACGAGACGATCGTCGACGGCCGCGCGGTGCCGGTGGTCGAGCAGGTGGTGTGGGAGCGGCCCTTCTGTCGCCTCGTCCATTTCGACCGTCTGCGGCGCGCCGACGCGCCGGCCGAGCCGAAGGTGCTGATGGTCGCGCCGATGTCCGGCCATTACGCGACGCTCCTGCGCGGCACGGTCGAGACGCTCCTGCCCAACCACGAGGTCTACATCACCGATTGGACGGATGCCCGCGAGGTGCCGCTCGTCGAGGGCAGCTTCGATCTCGACGATTACATCGATTACGTCGTCGGCATGCTGCACATGCTCGGGCCGGACACGCACGTGATGGCGGTCTGCCAGCCGGCCGTGCCGGTGCTCGCCGCCGTCGCCCTGATGGAGGCGGCCGACGATCCGTGCGTTCCGCGCTCGATGACGCTGATGGGCGGGCCGATCGACACCCGCCGCTCGCCCACCGCGGTCAATCTCGTCGCCCAGGAGCGCGGCGTCGAGTGGTTCCAGCGCAATTGCATCGTGAAGGTGCCGCCGCCCAATCCGGGCTTCTGGCGCGACGTCTATCCCGGCTTCTTCCAGCTCTCCGGCTTCATGGCGATGAATCTCGATCGCCACATCACGGCGCATGCGGAGATGTTCAACCATCTCGTCGAGGGCGACGGCGATTCGGCCGAGAAGCACCGCGAATTCTACGACGAATATCTTGCCGTGATGGACCTCACCGCCGAGTTCTATCTGCAGACGGTCGACACGGTCTTCGTCAAGCACAGCCTGCCCAAGGGCGAGATGATGCATCGCGGCCGGCGCGTCGATCTCGAAGCGATCACCCGCTGCGCGATCATGGCGGTGGAAGGCGAACGCGACGACATTTCCGGCGTCGGCCAGACCAAGGCCGCCCTCGAGCTCACGCCGAACCTCCCCGCCGAGAAGAAGCTCTACCACCTGCAGGAGCGCGTGGGGCATTACGGCGTCTTCAACGGGACGCGTTTCCGCAACGAGATCGCGCCCAAGATCGCCGCCTTCATGCGCGCCAACGAGCGCGAGACCGCCTTCCGCGCCCCCCGCACCCGCCTGCGCAGCGTGGCGGGGTGACGTGCACGGGGAAGCGAGGCTCACTCTCCTTCCCCTCCGCGTGTGTGAAGTTTGCAAACTTTGTCATCCCGGGCCGCGAAGCGGACCCGGGACCCATACACTCGACATATCCCTCGCAGCCTGTAGGCTGCGTATCGCCGACGATTCGCGCTCTTCGGTCGCAGAGCGAGCGCGGCATGCGCGCTCGGACGAGCGTCGCGGGTATGGGTCCCGGGTCCGCTTCGCGGCCCGGGATGACAGCCTCCGAAAGATCCGCGAGCGAAGAGGGGTGACGAGGCGCAGGAGAGCGGCGTCTCGTCGCCTCCCATCCCGCCTCGCCCCTCCGGCCACCCCCTCACAAAGGCAGCGCGCCGTCGGACTTGACCTCTTCCATCACCGCGTAGGTGCGCGTCTCGCGCACGCCGGGGAGCGCGAGGAGGACGTCGCCGAGGAAGCGGCGATAGGCGGTCATGTCGGCGACGCGCGTCTTGACGAGGTAATCGAACCCGCCGGCCACCATGTGGCACTCGAGCACTTCCGGCGCGCGCCGCACCGCCGCCGCGAAGCGCTCGAACACGTCCGGCGTCGTCTTGTCGAGCGAGACCTCGACGAAGACGAGGAGCCCGAGGCCGAGGAGGTGCGGATCGAGCCGCGCCGAGAACCCGGCGATCACCCCCTCCTTCTGCAGCCGCCGCAGCCTCTCCCCCGTCGCGGTCGGCGAGAGGCCGATTCGCTCGGCGAGTTCGACCGCGGGGATGCGCCCGTCCTCCTGGAGGATCGCGAGGAGGCGGCGGTCGACCTTGTCGAGATCCGTGTCTTTCACGGCGGAGCCCTTCCATCGGCGCAGATAATCCGGTTCTCGCGAGAATAGCTTCATGGAACCACGGCGCAAGCGCGGATATGATGGGATATCTCACGCTCGCGAACGCCGCTCGCTCCGGAGACTGCCATGGACGCCAAGGTCACCCCCGCTCCCGCCTTCGTCGCCCCCTATGCGGAGGACGACGCCGTCCTCGCCAGGCGCCTCCTGCGCGCGGCCCCGCTGCCGGAGGAGACCGAGGCCGCGGCGGACGGGCTCGCGCGCGACCTGATCGGCGCGATCCGGCAGAGCGAGAAGGGGCTCGGCGGCGTCGAGGAGCTGTTGCGGGAATACGCGCTCACCACCCGCGAGGGGCTCGCGCTGATGGTGCTCGCCGAGGCGCTGCTGCGCGTGCCCGATGCGCAGACGGCCGATCGGCTGATCGAGGACAAGCTCGGCTCGGCCGATTTCGCCCATCACGAGACGCGCTCGGGCGCCTTTCTCGTCTCGGCCTCGGCCTGGGCGCTCGGCATCACCGCGCGCGTGATCCAACCGGGCGAGACGCCGGAGGGCATCGTCCGCCAGCTCGCCAAGCGCCTCGGCACGCCCACGGTGCGCGCCGCGACGCGCCAGGCGATGCGGGTGATGGGCAACCATTTCGTGCTCGGCCAGACGATCGAGGAGGCGCTCGCGCGGGCGGGCTCGGCCAAGGGACGCGTCTATCGCTATTCCTTCGACATGCTCGGCGAGGGCGCGCGCACGGCGGAGGACGCGGCGCGCTATCACGAGAGCTATGCGCGCGCGATCGACGCCATCGGCCGCACCGCCGGCAACCGCCCCCTCCCCGAGCGCCCCGGCATCTCGGTGAAGCTCTCCGCGCTGCACCCGCGCTACGAGGCGCTCTCGCGCGAGCGGGTGATGGACGAACTCGTGCCGCGCGTGCTCGAACTGGCGAAGAGCGCCAAGTCCTACGATCTCAACTTCACGATCGACGCCGAGGAGGCGGACCGGCTCGAACTCTCGCTCGAGGTGATCGCCGCCGTGCTCGCCGCGCCGGATCTCGCCGGCTGGGACGGGTTCGGGCTCGCGATCCAGGCCTATCAGAAGCGCGCGGCGGCCGTGATCGACCACGTCGCGGCGCTCGCCGCGCATCACGATCGCCGGCTGATGGTGCGCCTCGTGAAGGGCGCCTATTGGGATACGGAAGTGAAGCGCGCGCAGGAGCGCGGGCTGCCGGACTATCCCGTCTTCACCCGCAAGGCGATGACGGATCTCAACTACATGGCCTGCGCCGACCGGCTTCTCGCCGCGCGCCCGCACCTCTTCCCGCAATTCGCGACCCACAACGCGCTGACCGTCGCCGAGATCGTGGCGCGGGCGGGCAACGCGGAGGGCTACGAGTTCCAGCGCCTGCACGGCATGGGCGAGGCGCTCTACGCCCGCCTGCTCGAGCGCCGCCCCGGGATCGGCTGCCGGGTCTATGCGCCGGTCGGCGGGCATCGCGATCTCCTCGCTTATCTCGTGCGGCGCCTCCTCGAGAACGGCGCGAATTCCTCCTTCGTCTCGGTCGCGGCCGATCCGAACGTGCCGGTCGAGAGCCTGCTGCGCCGGCCGCAGGAGATCGTCGGCACGCCCGAGCGCGCGCGCCACGGCAAGCTGCCCCTGCCGCGCGATCTGTATGGGCGCGACCGCGCCAATTCGCAGGGCGTCGAGCTCGGCGACGCCGCATCGCTCGCGCGCCTCCTCGCCGAGATCCGCGCGGGCGGCGAGAGGCCGGCCGAGGCCGCCCCGATCGTCGACGGCGCCCGCCTTTCGGGCGAGGCCCGACCGGTCGTCTCGCCGATCGATGGGACGAGCGTCGTCGGCACCGTCGTCGAGACGCGCGAGGCCGACGTCGCGCGCGCGATCGCGGCCGCCCGCGCCGGCGCGCGCGCCTTCGCCGGAGCGGGCGTCGAGGCGCGCGCGGCGATGCTCGCGCGCACGGCCGACCTGATGGAGCGCGACCGCGGCCGCCTCCTCCACCTCCTCCAGGCGGAGGCCGGCAAGACGATCGACGACGCGCTCGCCGAATTGCGCGAGGCGGTCGATTTCTGCCGCTTCTACGCGCTCGAAGCCAGGCGCCTGATGGGCGCGCCGACCCTGCTGCCGGGGCCGACCGGCGAGACGAACGCGCTCGCGCTTCGCCCGCGCGGCGTGTTCGTGGCGATCTCGCCGTGGAATTTCCCGCTCGCGATCTTCGTCGGCCAGATCGCCGCCGCGCTCGCCGCCGGCAACGCGGTCGTCGCCAAGCCCGCCGAGCAGACGCCGCTCGTCGCCGCGCACGCGGTCGCGCTCCTGCACGAGGCCGGCGTGCCGAAGGGCGCGCTGCATCTGGTGCCGGGCGACGGGCGGATCGGCGCGGCCCTCGTTGCGCATCCGCGCATCGACGGGGTGGTCTTCACCGGCTCGACCGAGGTCGCGCGCCTCATCAACCGCACCCTCGCGGAAAAGGACGGGCCGATCGTCCCGCTCATCGCGGAGACGGGCGGCATCAACGCGATGATCGTGGACGCGACCGCGCTCCCCGAGCAGGTCGCCGACGACGTGGTGATGTCCGCCTTCCGCTCCGCCGGGCAGCGCTGCTCGGCGCTGCGGCTGCTCTGCGTGCAGGAGGACGTCGCCGATCGCATGATCGAGATGATCGTCGGCGCCGCGCGCGAATTGAAGGTCGGCGATCCGCGCGACGTCTCGGTCCAGATCGGGCCGGTGATCGACGCGGAGGCGAAGGCGCGGCTCGACGGGCTCGTCGCCGCCTCGCGCGCGCGGGCGAAGAAGGTCTGGCTCTCGGGCGAGGCGCCGGCGCAGGGCACCTATGTCGCGCCCCATCTCTTCGAGATCGGCAAGCCCCAGGACCTCGGCGAGGAGATCTTCGGCCCCGTCCTCCACGTGGTGCGCTGGCGCGCCGACCGGCTCGACGCGCTGCTCGACGCGATCGATTCCACCGGATACGGGCTCACCCTCGGCGTGCATTCGCGCATCGAGACGACGGTCGAGCGGGTGGTCGCGCGGCTCTCGACGGGCAATGTCTACGTGAACCGCAACATGATCGGCGCGGTCGTCGGCGTGCAGCCCTTCGGCGGCCACGGCCTCTCGGGCACCGGCCCGAAAGCCGGCGGCCCGCATTATCTCCTGCGCTTCCTCACCGAGCAGGTGGTGACGATCAACACCGCCGCCGCGGGCGGGAACGCGGCGCTGATCGCAATGGAGGATTGACGCGCCTGCGCGCGCAGGACTCGCGCGGTGGCGGCGCCACGGATGCCGTCCCCGGCGGGAGCGCGGGGCGCGGGCGCGCGACCCGTGCGCTCAGGCGCAATACAAGCGATAGAGCGTCCCGATCAGCTCGCGCGCCTCGGGCGAGGCGAGGCGGTAATAGATGGTCTGGCCGTCCCGGCGGGTGGTGACGAGGCCGAGCGCGCGCAGCTTCGAGAGGTGCTGGGAGAGCGCGGATTGGCCGAGCCCCACCGCCTCGGCGAGCTGACCCACCGAGACCTCCTCCTCCATCATCCGGCACATCGCCATGAGACGCTTGGGATGCGCGAGCGCCGCCAGGAGCTCGGCCACCTTGTCCGCCTTCGGCTCGAGAGCCGCCAGATCCCCGCTCGACGCCACGCCGTCACCCCGTCCCTTCGCGAGGGCCGAAGATGGCGAGGGCATGGCCTCGACGCAAGAGGCGCGGGCGCGCAGCAGGGGATCGGGCGTGTCGAGCATGTCAGTCGCGCTCCAGATAGGGGCGGATGCCGGAGAGATCGTAGCCGGCGCTCGCGGCGCGGCTCATGATCTCGTCCGCGGGCGCCTCTCCCTTCTGCGAGAGCGCCCAGACGGTGCAGGAGCGGGTGCCCGAGCGGCAATAGGCGAGCACGGGCTTCGGCAGCTCCTCGAGCGCGGCGCCGAAGGCCGCGACGTCGTCCATGGTCATCGCGCCCGAGACCACCGGCACGTGGCGATAGGCGAGGCCGAGCCGGCTCGCCTCCGCCTCGATCTGCGCGCTCGATGGCTGATCGGGGCTCTCGCCGTCGGGGCGGTTGTTGACGATCGCCGCGAAACCCGCCGCCTTGAGGGCGGCGAGGTCTTCGAGCGCGATCTGGGGGGCGACGGCGAGGTCCTCGGTGACGGTGCGGATGTCGGCAGGCATGGGCGGTCGCTCCGGTTGAGAATCGGTCCCTCGGGTCAGAACAGCCCGAGGCTCGACGCCAACATGGCCGCCGCGACCGCCACGATCAATGCCGCGAACACCCGCTCGAGCGCCCCGCGCCTGGCCGACAGCCCCTTGGCCGAGCGCGTGCCGATCATGCCGCCGGCGAAGGCGCCGGCGACGAAGAGCGCCGCGAGCGTCCAATCGACGAGCCCCGACAGCGCGTAGCTCGCCGCCGTCGTGGCGCCGAAGGCGGTGACCGCGACGAGCGAGGAGCCGACCGCGTAGAGCATCGGCATGCCCGTCGCGAGCAGGAGCCCCGGCACGATCAGGAAGCCCCCGCCGATGCCGAACAGACCCGAGAGCGCGCCCGCGCCGAGCCCGATCCCGACGAGCCAGAGCGCGTTCTCGCGCCCGAGCCGCACGTCGCCGTCGCCGACGGCGCTCTTGCGCCGCAGCATCAGCGCCGCGACGACGAGCATCAGGATCGCGAAGCCGCCGATCAGCACGTCCCCCGGCAGCATCTTGCCGACCTGCGCGCCGCCTGCCGCTCCGACCATGCCGGAGACGGCGAAGAGCGCCGCGCAACGCCACTTGACGGTGCCCGCGCGGGCATGGGCGGCGAGGTTGATCGCCGCGCTCGCCGCGACCGCCACCGCCGCCGTGCCGATCGCCACGTGCGCGCTCGGCACGCCGACGAGATAGAGGAGGAGCGGCACCGCGAGGATCGACCCGCCCCCGCCGACGAGGCCGAGCACGAAGCCGACGAGCGAGCCCGAGGCGATGCCGAGCGCGCCCGCGACGACGCTCCCTTGGGCTATGGCGAGCGCGCTCATTCCGCGGCCGCCATGCCGTCGCCGCGCGCCGGCGCCTTGAGGCTCCGGTTCCACGGCATGTGGACGAGGACGCGCGCGAGGCCGCAGAAGCCGGTCGCGCCCGCGACCATCAGGCCCGCGCCGACGAAGGCGGGGATCGCGAGGAAGCCGGGCGCGAGGAAGACCCCTGCGAGCGTGCCGAAGAAGGCGAACGCGCCCGCCCCGAGCTGGACCTGGCGCTGCAACTCGAGCGGTTGCGAGGCGTCGGCGACGACGGGCAGCCCCGCCTTGCGCCAGGCGTCGATGCCGCCCTCGACGACATAGGCGTCGCACGCCTCCCCCGCCTTCTCGGCGAGCTTGGCGGCGGCGCCGAGCGTGCGCATGCCGCTCTTGCAATGGAACAGGACGACCTGCCCGGGCCGAGCGGGCAGCGCCGCCGCATCGATGCCCGAGAGCGCGACGTTGCGCGCGCCGGGGATGCGCTCGCGCGCATGCTCGTCGCGCTCGCGCACGTCGACTAGGACCGCGCCCTGGTCGATGAGGGCCTTCGCCTGGGCGGGGGTGATGGTGGGAAGGGACATGGGGGGCTCCGTTCGTGGCCTGCGGATCTCGGGTTCGAGGACATCCGGATCCTTCCGGAGGTCCAAAAGCTGTTGCTAAATTAGAGATCACTTATATATCCGTCAAGAGCGCTCGGCCTCCCCGACGCGAGAAAACGGAGGAACCCATGACGCACGATCTCGACGCCCCGATCATCCACGCCTTCTTCGACGAGCCGACGAACACGGTGAGCTACCTCGTCGCCGACCCGCGCACGAAGGAGGCCGCGATCATCGACCCGGTGCTCGATTACGACCACAGGGCCGGCACGGTGACGACCGATTCGGTCGAGGCGATCCTCGCGCGCGCGTTGGAAGAGGGCTATCGCGTCGTTTGGGCGCTCGAGACCCACGCCCATGCCGATCACCTGTCGGGCGCTCCCTACGTCAAGGCGAAGACCGGAGCCAAGATCGGCATCGGCGAGCACATCAAGGAGGTGCAGCGCATCTTCCGCCCGGTCTTCAACGCGACGGACCTGAAGACCGACGGATCGGATTTCGACCACCTCTTCGCCGACGGCGAGACCTTCCCGCTCGGCGCGCTCGAGGTGAAGGTGCTCTACGTGCCCGGCCACACGCCCGCCGACGTCGCTTTCCAGATCGCGGACGCGGTCTTCGTCGGCGACACGTTGTTCATGCCCGATTACGGCACGGCGCGAGCCGATTTCCCCGGCGGGGACGCGCGCCGGCTCTACGCCTCGATCCAGCGGCTCCTGGCGCTGCCGCCGCAGACGCGGCTGTTCATGTGCCACGATTACAAGGCGCCCGGCCGCGATCACTACGCCTGGGAGACCACCGTCGCCGAGCAGCGCGCCGCCAACCGACACGTGCACGAGGGCGTCGGCGAGGAGGAGTTCGTCGCCATGCGCACCGCCCGCGACGCGACGCTCGCCGCGCCGGTCCTGCTCCTGCCCTCGATCCAGGTCAACATCCGCGCCGGCCGGTTCCCGGCCAAGGAGGCGAACGGCGTGCACTATCTGACGATCCCGGTGACGTTCAAGAAGGACGCGCACGCGGCGTGAAGGGGGGCGGCGGGTGGGCGCGACCCGTCTTCGCATCATCCCGCGTTTCGCGCCCGCGCCTCCCCCGTTATGCTCGCTGAAAACGGCACGGGAGGAGAGCCATCGTGAGCGCGCAGCAGAGAACGAGCGCGCCGCTTCTCGACGAGGAGCGGCTCGCCGCGCATCTCGCGCAGGCGATCCCCGGCTTCGGCCGGCTCGTCGCGACGCGCAAATTCGCGGGCGGGCAGTCGAACCCGACCTTCCTCGTCGAGGCGGAAGGCGGGCGCTACGTCCTGCGCCGCAAGCCGCCGGGCGTGCTGCTCGCCTCCGCCCACGCGGTCGAGCGCGAATATGCGGTGATGGCGGCGCTCGCGGACAGCGCCGTGCCCGTGCCGCGCGTGCGCCATCTGTGCGAGGACGCGGGCGTGATCGGCTCGGTCTTCTTCGTGATGGACCATGTCGAGGGCCGCGTCTTCTTCGACCCGCGCCTGCCCGATGCCGCGGCCGACGAGCGCGCGGGCCTCTACGACGCGATGAACGCGACGCTCGCGGCTTTGCACGACGTCGATCCCGGGGCCGTCGGGCTCGGCGCGTTCGGCCGGCCGGGCGGCTATTTCGCGCGCCAGACGAAGCGCTGGAGCGAGCAATACCGCGCGAGCGAGACGCAGAGCCATCCCGCGCTCGACGCAGCGATCGTCTGGCTCTCGGAGAACGTGCCCGCGGACGACGGTACCTTCTCCATCGTCCACGGCGATTTCCGCCACGACAACATGATCTTCGCGCCCGACGCGCCGCGGGTCGCCGCGCTCATCGATTGGGAATTGTCGACGCTCGGCCATCCCCTCGCCGATCTCGCCTACCAGGTCGCGCAATGGCGCTGCCCGGCGGGGGGCCCCTTCCCCGGGCTCGGGGGAATCGATCGCGCGGCGCTCGGCATCCCCTCGGACGAGGCCTATATCGCGGCCTATGCGCGCCGGCGCGGGCTCGCCGACCTGCCGGATTGGCGGTTCGCGATCGTCTTCGCGCTGTTTCGCATCGCCGCGATCCTCCAGGGCGTCTATCGCCGCGCGCTCGACGGCAACGCCTCGAACCGCGAGAGCGGGCTTTCGATGGGCACCATGGTTCCGCTCCTCGCCGGCCTCGCGGCGCAGGAGCTCGAGCGGGCGTGACCCCCGCGCTCAGGGCCCCGGCGCGGCCTTGTCGTCGAGGAAGCGCAGGGCGGGCAGCGAGATGCGCATCCCCTGGACGACGACCTCGCGCCGTCGCGGCGCCTCGGCCCGCTCCTCCGCGCCG
The DNA here is from genome assembly GCF_046292825.1 of Salinarimonas sp. Classification (GTDB taxonomy): domain Bacteria; phylum Pseudomonadota; class Alphaproteobacteria; order Rhizobiales; family Beijerinckiaceae; genus Salinarimonas. Next base: position 48,207 of record NZ_JBKBQG010000002.1, read on the forward strand.
AAGGGAACGGCGCGCCCGGACGTTCGGCTCCCCGCGCGCTGCGTCCGCTCGCGGCGCGTCGCCTCGCGGGCACGCGGGTCGATCGCTGTCGTGGTCCGCCGGTCCTGCATCGTGTTCCCTCTCCCCGCCGTGTCGCGATCCGTCGACGAGCGACGGGCTTACGACTTTTGATTGCCTCCGAAGGTCAACGCAAACGAGGGCACGATGATAGTGGCGGCGCGGGCCGGCGCTCTCTTGCCGCAGCCGCTCTCCCGCATATCCCCGCTATCCACAGGCCGGGCGCGGTGGCATCATGCGGATCCGTCGCGCCAGCGTCATGCGGGCAGGGCATGATCTACGACGGAAGTCGTAGGCTCCGGGGCTCGCCGCGGCGGTTCGAAAACGGGGATATGGCGAGGCCGTTTCGCGCACCGGAACCCGCGAGGCGGTCCGGAACTTGCTTGGCTGTTCGCGCCGTCGAGCGGAGCCCTGCGGCCGAGCGCCGTTGCCGCGACGACGAGAAGGCGTGATCGGAGCATCGTCGACCCCGGTGAATGCCGGGAAGAGGCGCGGCTGCGGATCGGGGATTGGAGCGCTCGGTCCCTGTCGGACCGGCGGTCCGGCGAGCGGGGGTCTCGATGAGCGGCGCGTCTGTGGGCGGGCAGGCCGGTTCGGTGGTCGTGGACGAGGGCGCCTCGGCGCCCGGCGCAGCCCTGCGCACGTCGGCCACGCCCCTCTTTCCCAGGCCGCAGCCGCTGCCGCGGACCCTGTTCGTCACGCCGGAGATGTCCGGCCTCGTCAAGGCCGGCGGACTGGGCGAAGTCTCGGCCGCGCTGCCGCGCGCGATGCGCGGCACGATCGACGCGCGCGTGCTGATCCCCGGCTATCGCGAGGTGCTCCAGGCCCATCCCGCCATTCCCGTCGTCGCGCGGCTGCCCGGCTATCGGGGCCTGCCGCCCTGCTCGATCGGGCGCATCGGCACGCCGGACGGGCTCGAGATCTACGTCGTCCTCGCGCCCGAGCTCTACGACCGCGAGGGCTCGCCCTACGGCGACGGCGACGGGGTCGATTGGCGCGACAACGACGTGCGCTTCGCGCGGCTGGGGCTCGCCGCCGCCGAGATCGCGGCGGGCGTGCCGGCGCTCGACTGGAAGCCCGATCTCCTGCACCTGAACGATTGGCCGTCGAGCTTCGCCTGCGCCTATTGCACGTGGCTCGGCGTGCGCGCGCCCTCCATCCTGACGGTGCACAATCTCGCCTATCAGGGCTTGTTCTCCCCCGCCCGGATGGAGCGGCTCGGCGTGCCGATCGAGGCCTTCGGCCTCGACGGGGTCGAGTTCCACGGCAAGCTGTCCTTCCTCAAGGCCGGCCTGTCCTATGCCGATCACGTGACCACCGTGTCGGCGACCTATGCCCAGGAAATCACCACGCCGGAATTCGGCTGCGGGCTCGACGGCCTCCTGCGGCTGCGCGCCGAGGAGGGCCGCCTCACCGGCATCGTCAACGGCATCGACGCGAGCTTCGACCCGCGCAACGACCCCCATCTCGCCAGCCCCTTCGATCTCAACGCCTGGGAGGGCAAGGCTGCGAACGCACGGGCGGTGCGCGAGGCCTTCGGTCTCGCGGTCTCGAGCGGCCCGCTCTTCGCCGTCGTCTCGCGGCTCGTGCACCAGAAGGGCGTCGACCTCGCCATCGACGCGGCCGAGGCGATCGTCGAGGCCGGCGGGCAGCTCGTCGTGACGGGGCGCGGCGAGGGGCGCTTCGAGACGGAGCTGCGCGCGCTCGCCCGCCGCCATCCGGGCGCCGTCGGCGTGCGCATCGGCTACGACGAGGGCGAGGCGCGGCGCATGTATGCGGGCTCCGACTTCCTCCTGATGCCCTCGCGCTTCGAGCCCTGCGGCCTGTCGCAGATGTACGCGCAACGCTTCGCCTCGCTGCCGATCGCCCACCGCACCGGCGGGCTCGCCGACACGATCGACGACGGGCTCACCGGCTTCCTGTTCGAGACGCCACGCCTCTCGCCCTTCCTCGACGCGATCCGACGCGCGCTCGATTCCTTCCGCAGCCGCTCGCGGCTCGACGCGATGCGCCGCGCGGCGATGACGCGGCCGATGGGTTGGGACGGATCGGTGCGCGGCTATGCTCAGGTCTATCGGCGCGTCGGCGTCGGCTGAGCGACGGCGATCGCCCGCGATCGCGACCTCACGCCACGTTACGAATGACGAAAATCGTAATTCGTAAGCATCCCTCACGTTGTGGAGCGCGCACGGCCGACCGGCCTCCCCGTGCGCCGAAGCCCTTGATCGTCTTGGCGTTTTTCGCGCACGACCCGCACGGGGCCGCGCCGGGGGCACTCCAAATCACCCAAAGGTCAGGTATTCCAACGGGTTGAACGTAGACGGCCATTGGGGTTTAAGCACCCCGATCCGTGAACGGGCGCGTGCCGCGCGCCCGATCGCACGAGCGCAACACCAGGGGGTCCGCTCGCGGGCCCCGTCGACACCGAAAGAGGCCAAGCTCATGGCACGCAAGAAGATCGCCCTCATCGGTGCCGGCCAGATCGGCGGCACGCTCGCCCATCTCGTCGGCCTCAAGGAGCTCGGGGACGTCGTCCTGTTCGACATCGCCGAGGGCGTGCCGCAGGGCAAGGGCCTCGACATCGCCGAGTCCGCGCCCGTCGACGGCTTCGACGCCGCCTACAAGGGCACGCAGGACTATGCCGACATCGCCGGCGCCGACGTGGTGATCGTGACGGCGGGCGTGCCGCGCAAGCCCGGCATGAGCCGCGACGACCTTCTCGGCATCAATCTCAAGGTGATGGAGGCGGTCGGCAACGGCATCAAGCAGCATTGCCCCGACGCCTTCGTGATCTGCATCACGAACCCGCTCGACGCGATGGTCTGGGCGCTGCAGAAGTTCTCGGGGCTGCCCGCCAACAAGATCGTCGGCATGGCCGGCGTGCTCGACTCGGCGCGCTTCCGCCACTTCCTCGCGGAGGAGTTCAAGGTCTCGGTCGAGGACGTCACCGCCTTCGTGCTCGGCGGCCACGGCGACGACATGTGCCCGCTCGTGCGCTACTCGACGGTCGCCGGCATCCCCCTGCCCGATCTCGTGGCGATGGGCTGGACGACGCAGGAGCGCCTCGACGCCATGGTCGAGCGCACCCGCAAGGGCGGCGGCGAGATCGTCAACCTGCTCAAGACGGGCTCAGCCTATTACGCGCCGGCCGCTTCCGCGATCGCGATGGCCGAGAGCTACCTCAAGGACAAGCGCCGCGTCCTGCCCTGCGCCGCCCATCTCTCGGGCGAGTACGGGCTCGACGGCCTGTTCGTCGGCGTGCCGATCGTGATCGGCGCCAACGGCGTCGAGAAGGTCGTCGAGGTCTCCTTCACGCAGGAGGAGAAGGCGATGTTCGAGAAGTCCGTCGCCTCGGTGCGCGGCCTCGTCGAGGCCTGCAAGGGCATCAACCCGGCGCTCGCCTGATCTTCGAGAACGCCCTCTCACCGCGCCAAGACGCGATCCCGTGACGAAGAGGTTTCCATGAACATCCACGAATACCAGGGCAAGGCGCTGCTGAAGGAATTCGGCGCGCCCGTCTCGCGCGGCATCGCGATCTTCTCGGCCGAGGAGGCGGAGGCCGCCGCCAAGGAGCTCGGCGGGCCGCTCTGGGTCGTCAAGAGCCAGATCCATGCCGGCGGGCGCGGCAAGGGCAAGTTCAAGGAGCCGCAAGCCGGCGAGAAGGGCGGCGTGCGCCTCGCGAAGTCGGTCGAGGAGGTGAAGGAATTCGCCGCGCAGATGCTCGGCAACACCCTCGTCACCATCCAGACCGGCCCCGAGGGCAAGCAGGTCAACCGTCTCTACATCGAGGACGGCTCGGACATCGAGAAGGAGTTCTACCTCTCCGCCCTCGTCGACCGCGAGACCGGCCGCGTCGCCTTCGTCGTCTCGACGGAAGGCGGCATGGACATCGAGGCGGTCGCCCACGACACGCCCGAGAAGATTCACACCTTCTCGGTCGACCCGGCGACGGGCGTGATGCCCTTCCACGGCCGCATCGTCGCGAAGGCGCTCGGCCTCGAGGGCGCGCTCGCCAAGCAGGCGGGCGACCTCGTGGCGAAGCTCTACGCCATGTTCGTCGGCAAGGACATGGAGATGCTCGAGATCAACCCGCTGATCGTCACCAAGGACGGCCAGCTGCGCTGCCTCGACGCGAAGGTCTCCTTCGATTCGAACGCGAGCTTCCGCCATCCCGAGCTCGCCGAATTGCGCGATCTCACGGAGGAGGACGAGAAGGAGATCGAGGCGTCGAAATACGACCTCGCCTACATCGCCCTCGACGGCACGATCGGCTGCATGGTCAACGGCGCGGGCCTCGCGATGGCGACGCTCGACATCATCAAGCTCTACGGCGAGGAACCGGCGAACTTCCTCGACGTCGGCGGCGGCGCCTCCGAGGAGAAGGTCACCGCGGCCTTCCAGATCATCACCGCCGATCCGAACGTGAAGGGCATCCTCGTCAACATCTTCGGCGGCATCATGAAGTGCGACGTCATCGCCCGCGGCGTGCTCGCGGCGGTGAAGACGGTCGGGCTCGAAGTGCCGCTCGTGGTGCGGCTCGAGGGCACGAACGTCGAGGAAGGCAAGCAGATCATCCGCAATTCCGGCCTCAACGTGATCCCCGCCGACGACCTCGACGACGCCGCCCAGAAGATCGTCGCCGCCGTTCGCGGGGCGTGAGGAGCACGGCCGGCGCGACGGGAGCGAGCCATGGGATCCATCACGGTCGAGGTCGACGAGAAGGTGCTCGAGAAGGTCGCCGCCCACGCGGCGGCCCGCGGCACGACGCCCGACGGGCTCGTGCGCGACTATCTCGAGCGCCTCGCGCAGGCCCCGGCCGCGGTGGAGCCGGACTTCGAAGAGGCCCGCCGTCGCATCCGCGAGCTTCGCGCCAAGTCGACGCTGGAGGTCGGTCCGATCACGTGGACGAGGGATGATCTCTATGATCGTTGACGCCATGATCGACACCAACGTCCTCGTCTACGCGGCCTCCCGAGCGGAGGCCGACGCGGAGAAGTCGCGAATCGCGGGTGAGCTGATCGAGCGTCGCCGTGTCGGCGTTTCGGCTCAGGTCCTGCAGGAGTTCATAGTCACGACCACGCGGAAGTCGGCGCGGAACTGGACGCTGGCCGAGGCCCTCGATTGGCTCGATGCGCTGGGAACGCTCCCTTGCATCGACGTCGACGCGGCGCTCGTGAGGCACGGCGTCGGCATCGCGACCACGCACCGGATTTCCTACTGGGACGGGGCGATTCTCGCCGCGGCGCATGCGCTCGGCGCGCCCGTCCTCTACACCGAAGACCTGAACCACGGGCAGCGCTACGGCGCGGTCCAAGCCATCAACCCATTTCGCCCGAACTGAGGCTGCCCGGCCCGGAGGCTCACTTGTCCATTCTCATCGACGCGAACACCAAGGTCATCTGCCAGGGCTTCACCGGCAAGAACGGGACCTTCCATTCCGAGCAGGCGCTCGCCTACGGCACCAAGATGGTCGGCGGCACGAGCCCCGGCAAAGGCGGATCGACCCATCTCGGCCTGCCCGTCTTCGACACGGTGCGCGAGGCGCGCGAGAAGACCGGGGCGGACGCCTCCGTCATCTACGTGCCGCCCCCGGGCGCCGCGGACGCGATCCTGGAAGCGGTCGACGCCGAGATCCCGCTGATCGTCTGCATCACCGAGGGCATCCCCGTCCTCGACATGGTGCGCGTCAAGCGCGGGCTCGAGGGCTCGTCCTCGCGCCTGATCGGACCGAACTGCCCCGGCATCGTCACGGCCGGCGAATCGAAGATCGGCATCATGCCGGGCAACATCTTCAAGAAGGGCTCGGTCGGCGTGGTCTCGCGCTCGGGCACGCTCACCTACGAGGCCGTCTTCCAGACCTCGAACGAGGGGCTCGGCCAGACGACGGCGGTGGGCATCGGCGGCGATCCGGTCAAGGGCACCGAGTTCATCGACATGCTCGAGATGTTCCTCGCCGACGACAAGACCGAATCGATCGTCATGATCGGCGAGATCGGCGGCTCGGCCGAGGAAGAGGCGGCGCAGTTCATCGCCGACGAGGCCAGGCGCGGCCGCAAGAAGCCGATGGTCGGCTTCATCGCCGGCCGCACGGCGCCTCCCGGCCGCCGCATGGGCCATGCCGGCGCCATCATCTCCGGCGGCAAGGGCGGCGCCGAGGACAAGATCGCGGCGATGGAGGCGGCGGGCATCGTCGTCTCTCCGTCACCGGCGCGCCTCGGAAAGACCCTCGTCGAGGTGTTGAAGAACTGGAAGGGCTGAGCCCCCTCCGCTGACGAGCGGCCGCGCTTTCCGTGCGGCCGCTCGCGACACGCCCGCGCCGACGACGGGGGGAGGCGGCGCAGGTCCCAAGGGTTCACTCGAACCCCAACCCGTCACATGAGGCGCTTTCCGACACGCGCCGCAGACCGGACGAACGACGCCATGGCACGCCAAGACGCCAATCAGGGTTTCCTCGCCACCTCCTTCCTCTCGGGCACCAACGCCGCCTATATCGAGGACCTCCACGCGCGCTACACGAAGGACCCGCACTCGGTCGACGCCGAGTGGCAGGCCTTCTTCGGCGCGTTGAAGGAGGAGAGCGCGACGGTCGCCAAGAACGCCGAGGGCGCCTCCTGGAAGCGGCCGAACTGGCCGATCCCGATGAACGGCGAACTCGTCTCCGCGCTCGACGGCAATTGGGCGCAGCTCGAGAAGGGGCTCGGCGAGAAGATCCAGAAGAAGGCGCAAGGCAAGGGCGTCGAGATCAGCCAGGCCGAGGTCCAGCAGGCGACGCGCGACAGCTTGCGCGCCCTGATGATGATCCGCGCCTATCGCATGCGCGGCCATCTGCACGCCGATCTCGACCCGCTCGGCTTCGAGAAGCGCGTCTCGGACGAGGAACTCTCCCCCTCCCATTACGGCTTCTCGCCCGAGGACTACGACCGCAAGATCTTCCTCGACCACGTGCTCGGGCTCGAATTCGGGACGGTCCGCGAGATCCTCTCGATCCTCGAGCGCACCTATTGCCACACGCTCGGCGTCGAGTTCATGCACATCTCGGACCCCGCCGAGAAGGCCTGGATCCAGGAGCGCATCGAGGGGCCGGACAAGGAGATCGCCTTCACCCGCGAGGGCAAGCGCGCGATCCTCAACAAGCTCGTCGAGGCGGAGGGCTTCGAGAAGTTCCTCGACCTGAAATACACCGGCACGAAGCGCTTCGGCCTCGACGGCGGCGAGGCCTTGATCCCGGCTCTCGAGCAGATCATCAAGCGCGGCGGCAATCTCGGCGTGAAGGAGATCGTGCTCGGCATGGCCCATCGCGGCCGCCTCAACGTGCTCACCCAGGTGATGGGCAAGCCGCACCGGGCGCTGTTCCACGAGTTCAAGGGCGGCTCCTTCGCCCCCGACGAGGTCGAGGGCTCGGGCGACGTGAAGTACCACCTCGGCGCGTCCTCCGACCGGGAGTTCGACGGCAACAAGGTGCATCTGTCGCTGACCGCCAACCCGTCGCATCTCGAGATCGTCGATCCGGTGGTGCTCGGCAAGGTGCGCGCCAAGCAGGACCAGCACGGCTGCGAGCCCGACCAGCGCACGGCCGTGATGCCGCTCCTGATCCACGGCGACGCCGCCTTCGCCGGCCAGGGCGTGGTCGCGGAATGCCTCGGCCTGTCGGGCCTCAAGGGGCACCGCACCGGCGGCTCGATCCACTTCATCATCAACAACCAGATCGGCTTCACCACGAACCCGCGCTATTCGCGCTCCTCGCCCTATCCGTCGGACGTGGCGAAGATGGTCGAGGCGCCGATCTTCCACGTCAACGGCGACGATCCGGAGGCGGTGGTGTTCGCGGCCAAGGTCGCGACCGAGTACCGGCAGCGCTTCCAGAAGCCGGTCGTCATCGACATGTTCTGCTATCGCCGCTTCGGCCACAACGAGGGCGACGAGCCGTCCTTCACCCAGCCGCGGATGTACAAGATCATCCGCAGCCATCCCACGACGCTCGAGCTCTATTCCAAGAAGCTCGTGGCGGAGGGCGCCGTCACCGAGGCCGAGATCGAGGAGATGCGCCAGGCCTGGCGCGCGCGCCTCGATACCGAGTTCGATTCCGCTCAAGGCTTCAAGCCCAACAAGGCCGATTGGCTCGACGGACGCTGGGCCGGCCTCAAGGCGGTCAAGGAGGACACCGACGATCCCCGCCGCGGCGCCACCGGCATCGCGATGGAGACCCTGCGCGAGATCGGCGAGAGGATCACGTCGGTTCCCGAGGGCTTCAACCTCCACCGCACCATCCGCCGCTTCCTCGACAACCGCGCCAAGGCGATCGAGACCGGCGAGGGGATCGACTGGGCGACCGGCGAGGCGCTCGCCTTCGGCTCGCTCCTGCTCGAGGGCCATCGCGTGCGCCTCTCCGGCCAGGATTGCGAGCGCGGCACCTTCTCGCAGCGCCATTCGGTCCTCAACGACCAGGAGACGGAGGAGCGCTTCACGCCGCTCAACCACATCCGCGAGACCCAGGGCCATTACGAGGTCATCAACTCGATGCTCTCGGAGGAGGCGGTGCTCGGCTTCGAGTACGGCTACTCGCTCGCCGAGCCGAACGCGCTGACGCTCTGGGAGGCGCAGTTCGGCGATTTCGCCAACGGCGCGCAGGTCGTCTTCGATCAGTTCGTCTCGTCGGGCGAGCGCAAGTGGCTGCGCATGTCCGGCCTCGTCTGCCTCCTGCCGCACGGCTACGAGGGCCAGGGGCCGGAGCATTCCTCCGCCCGCCTCGAGCGCTTCCTGCAGATGTGCGCCGAGGACAACATGCAGGTGGCGAACTGCTCGACGCCGGCGAACTATTTCCACATCCTGCGCCGGCAGCTCAAGCGCGAGTTCCGCAAGCCGCTCATCCTGATGACGCCGAAGAGCCTCTTGCGCCACAAGCGCTGCGTCTCGCGGCTCGACGAGATGGGCCCGGATTCGGCCTTCCACCGCATCCTGCACGACGACGCCCAGTCGGCGCCCGCGACGAGCGCGATCCAGCTCGTGCGCGACGAAAAGATCCGTCGCGTCGTGCTGTGCTCGGGCAAGGTCTATTTCGACCTGTTCGAGGAGCGCGAGAAGCGCGGCGTCAATGACGTCTACCTGATGCGCGTCGAGCAGCTCTACCCGTTCCCCTTGAAGTCGCTGCAGCAGGAATTGTCGCGCTTCAAGAACGCGGACGTGGTCTGGTGCCAGGAGGAGCCCAAGAACATGGGCTCCTGGACCTTCGTCGAGCCCTATCTCGAATGGGTCCTGCGCCATGCCGGCTCGAAGGTGTCGCGTCCGCGCTACGCGGGCCGGCCCGCCTCGGCCGCGACCGCGACCGGCCTGATGTCGAAGCATCTCGCCCAGCTGCAGGCCTATATGGACGAAGTCTACGGCGGCTGACGCCGCACATCTCGGCCCGCCGCCTCGCGCCAGGGGCGGCGGGCGCTCTCCCACCCGACGGCGCGGGTCCCCGCGCTCTCCAAGCGACGATAGAGACGATGGCCACAGAGATCCGCGTTCCCACCTTGGGCGAATCCGTGAGCGAGGCGACCATCGCCCGCTGGTTCAAGAAGCCGGGCGAGGCCGTGAAGGCCGACGAGCCGCTCGTCGAACTCGAGACCGACAAGGTCACGCTCGAGGTGAACGCGCCGGCCTCCGGCGTGCTCGCCGAGATCGTCGCCGAGGAGGGCGCGACGGTCGAGCCGAACGCGCTGCTCGGCTCGATCGGCGAGGGCGCGGGCAGCGCCGCCGCGCCGGCCAAGGCCGCCGAGAAACCCGCCGAGAAGGCTCCCGAGAAGGCGGCTGCGCCCGCCGCCTCCTCCCAGGGCTACGGCAACGTCGCCAAGTCCGGCCTCGAGAGCGCCGATCACGGCCCGGCCGTCGGCCGCCTCGCGCGCGAGACGGGGATCGACCCCGCCGGCGTGTCGGGCTCCGGCAAGGACGGGCGCGTGACGAAGGGCGACATGCTCGCGGCCATCGCGACCGGCGGCGCCTCCGCGCCCGCCCCGAGCGCCCCCGTCGCCGCCCGCGCCCCCTCCGGCGAGGCGGACGCGTCGCGCGAGGAGCGCGTGCGGATGACGAAGCTGCGCCAGACGATCGCGCGCCGCCTCAAGGACGCGCAGAACACGGCTGCCATGCTGACGACGTTCAACGACGTCGACATGACGGCCGTGATGGAGATGCGCAAGACCTACAAGGACGTCTTCGAGAAGAAGCACGGCGTCAAGCTCGGCTTCATGGGCTTCTTCACCAAGGCCTGCGTGCAGGCGCTGAAGGAGCTGCCGGCGGTCAACGCCGAGATCGACGGCCAGGACATCGTCTACAAGAACTACTACCACGTCGGCATCGCGGTCGGCACCGACAAGGGCCTCGTCGTGCCGGTGGTGCGCGACGCCGACCAGATGTCGATCGCGCAGATCGAGAAGAAGATCGGCGAATTCGGCAAGAAGGCCCGCGACGGCAAGCTCTCGATCGAGGAGATGCAGGGCGGCACCTTCACGATCACCAACGGCGGCATCTACGGGTCGCTGATGTCCACGCCGATCCTGAACGCGCCGCAATCGGGCATCCTCGGCATGCACCGCATCGAGGAGCGCCCGGTCGTGGTCAAGGGCCAGGTCGTGGTGCGCCCGATGATGTATCTCGCGCTCTCCTACGACCACCGCATCGTCGACGGCAAGGAGGCGGTGACGTTCCTCGTGCGCGTGAAGGAGGCGCTGGAGGATCCGGCGCGGCTCGTGCTCGATCTGTGAGCGGGGCCGGGGGATGCCCACCGTCGCGATCGTGGAGTGCGTGAGGATCGTCTTCTACGCGGACGAGCATCCCCCTCCGCATTTCCATGCGTATGTCGCCGAGCACGAAGCGACGATCGAGATCGAGACGCTCGCGCTCGTCGAGGGGTCGTTGCCGCGAGGCAAGCTGAAGGTGGTTCAAGCATGGGCCGAGCCGAGGCGTGAGAAACTCTTCGCGACTTGGTACACTGCGCGAAAGAACCGCAAGCTCGGGAGACTCGAATGACCGACAATCCCCGCATCAGTGCCGCCGAAGCCGTGCTGCCCGGCATCCTCAAGCTGCGTTGGACCGACGGATACGAGGGGATCGTCGACCTGAGGCCCATCATCAAGGACGGGGAGATCTTCGACGCGATCCGCGATCCCGAGCGTTTCTCGCAGGTCCGGATCATCGAATACGGCCACGGGATCTTCTGGCTGGACGACGACGGTTACGAGATCGACTTCCGCTCCGGCCGCCTTCGCGAGCTCTCCGAACGTCAAGCCGCACTTCTCGACCTTGCCGGCTGAGCCGGATCGAACGATCGCCTTCCGACCACCATCGCCGCCGCTCGCCGAGAAGCGGCCGTTGCGGCACAACCGACCAGGGGCTGAAGAGTAGATGTCCACCTACGATCTCGTCATCATCGGAACCGGGCCGGGCGGCTATGTCTGCGCCATTCGCGCGGCGCAGCTCGGGCTCAAGACCGCCGTCGTCGAGAAGCGCAAGGCGCATGGCGGCACCTGCCTGAACGTGGGCTGCATCCCCTCGAAGGCGCTGCTGCACGCCTCGCACCTCTTCGAGGAGGCCGCCCACCATTTCGACGCCTTCGGCATCGAGGTCGGCACGCCCAAGCTCGATCTCGCCAAGATGCGCGCCTTCAAGGACCAGGCGATCGAGGGCAACACCAAGGGCGTCGAGTTCCTCCTGAAGAAGAACAAGATCGACGCCCATCACGGCACCGGGCGCATCCTCGGCGCCGGCAAGGTCGAGGTGACTGCGGAGGACGGCTCGAAGAGCGTCCTCGAGACGAAGAGCATCGTCATCGCGACGGGCTCCGAGGTCGCGGGCCTGCCGGGCATCGAGATCGACGAGAAGCGCATCGTGTCCTCCACGGGCGCGCTCGATCTGGAGGCCGTGCCGGGACATCTGGTGCTGATCGGCGGCGGCGTGATCGGGCTCGAGCTCGGCTCCGTCTGGCGCCGGCTCGGCGCGAAGGTGACCGTCGTCGAATATCTCGACCGCATCCTCGCGGGCATCGACGCTGACACCGCCAAGCAGTTCCAGCGCATCCTCGGCAAGCAGGGCATGACCTTCAAGCTCGCCTCGAAGGTCACGAGCGCCAAGGCGTCCGACAAGGGCGTGACGCTGACCGTCGAGCCCGCCAAGGGCGGCGAGGCGGAGACGCTCGAGGCGGACGTCGTCCTCGTCGCGGTGGGGCGGCGCCCCTATACCGACGGGCTCGGCCTCGAGGAGGCGGGCGTCGCCAAGGACGAGAAGGGCCGCGTCGTGGTCGACGCGCATTACGCGACGAACGTGCCGGGCATCTACGCGATCGGCGACGTCATCGCCGGCCCGATGCTCGCCCACAAGGCCGAGGACGAGGGCGTGGCGCTCGCCGAGCAGCTCGCCGGCAAGGGCGGCCACGTGAATTACGGGGCCATCCCCAACGTCGTCTACACCTATCCGGAAGTGGCGGGCGTGGGCGCCACCGAGGAGGATCTCAAGGCGCAGGGCGTCGCCTACAACGTGGGCAAGTTCCCCTTCACCGCGAACGGCCGCGCCAAGGCGAACCTGATGACGGACGGCTTCGTGAAGATCCTCGCCGATGCGAGCACCGACCGCGTGCTCGGCGCCCATATCGTCGGGCCCGAGGCCGGCAACCTGATCCACGAGATCGCCATCGCGATGGAGTTCGGCGCCTCCTCGGAGGACGTCGCGCGCACCTGCCACGCCCATCCGACGCTCGCGGAAGCCGTCAAGGAAGCCGCGCTCGCGGTCGAGAAGCGCGCGCTGCACATGTGAGCGACCTCGCGCTCGCCGGGTGCCGAGGCGCCCGGCGGGCCGCGCCGCGCGGCGTCCGGCGCGGGGCCCCCTGCCCTCTCGGGGGCCGGTTCTTCCGATTCTTGAACGATCGTCCCCCGGTCAAAACGATTTGCCGGGTAGATACCCCCGTTTGCTCTGCATTTGCAGCAATATGTATTTAAATCTCAGGCGTAGATTCCCATCCGATCGCGGTAAATCCCCCGCGCGACCCGCATCGGACGAACGCCATGCCTGCTCCGACAATCCGCATCCGCCTCTTCACGGCTCTCGTGACCCTGTCCCTCCTGTGCGTCGGCACGATCGCCGCCGGGTGGTGGAGCCTGCGCTCGATGACGCAGTCGCTCGAGACGATCTACCATGATCGCGTGGTGCCGCTGAGCGACCTCAAGGCCGTGAGCGATCTCTACGCGGTCTTCGTCGTCGACGCGTCGCACAAGCTGCGCGACGGCGCGATGGGGTGGGAGGAGGCGCGGCGCGACATCCTCTCGACCCGCGCCGAGATCGCCCGCCACTGGAACGCCTACGACGCGACCGCGATGGACGCGCGCGAGCGGGCGATGGCCGACGACGTGCGGCGGCTGATGCGCGTCGCCGACGGCACCATCGACCGGCTCCTCGCGATCATCGACGAACGCTCGCTCGAGACCTTGCGCGCCTTCGCGGCCGAGGACCTCTACCCGACCATCGATCCCCTCACCGAGGCGATCGGCGGCCTCGTCGCGCTGCAGCTCGACGTCGCTCGCGATGTCGGCGAGACGGCCGAGGCCACCTTCTCCGCGATGCAGGCGATGTTCGTCGGGATCGCGATCGTCGCCGCCATCGCCCTCGCCTTGAGCGCGCGCACGATCGTCTTCGACGTGACGCGGCCGCTCACGGGCCTCACCCGCGAGATGACGGCGATCGCGGACGGAGATCTCGCGACGACGGTCACCCACACGCAGGCCCGCACCGAGATCGGGGGTCTCGCCCGCGCGCTCGCGACCTTCCGCGAGGCGCTCCTCGCCAAGCGCGAGGCCGATGCGGCGGCCGCGATCGAGAGCGCGGCGAAGGCGCGCCGGGCGGAGCTCCTCGGGCGGATCACGCAGGACTTCGAAGCGAAGGCCGCCTCCCTCACGAGCGCGCTCGCGAACGCGGCCACCGAGATGGAGGCGACGGCGCGCAGCATGTCGAGCATCGCCGGCCAGACGAGCGAGCGCTCGTCGAGCGTGGCGAGCGCCGCGGTTCAGGCCGCGAGCAACGTCCAGACCGTCGCCGCCGCGACGGAGGAGCTCGTTACCTCGATCTCGGAGATCGCCTCCCAGATCACGACCTCCTCGCGGATCGCCGCGAGCGCCAAGGACGACGCCGAGCGCATGGACGCGACGGTCCGCTCCCTCGCCGAGCGCGCGGAGGAGATCGGCAGCGTCGTGCGGCTCATCGACGAGATCGCCGCGCAGACGAACCTGCTCGCCCTCAACGCCACGATCGAGGCCGCCCGCGCGGGCGAGGCGGGTCGCGGCTTCGCGGTCGTCGCCGCCGAGGTGAAGAGCCTCGCCGGCCAGACCAGCAAGGCGACGCAGGAGATCGGCGCTCAGATCGGCCTCGTCCAGGAGGCGACCGGCGCCGTGGTGGGCCTCATCCGCGACATCGGCCGCACGATCGGCGAGATGTCCGCGATCTCGACCGCCATCGCCGCCGCGATGGAGGAGCAGGGCGCCGCCACCCGCGAGATCGCCCGCAACGTCCAGGAGGCCGCGCGCGGCACGGAGGAGGTCACCTCCAACATCGAGCGCGTCCAGATCGGCGCCGGCGAGACGGGTGCCGCGGCGAGCCAGGTGCTCGGCGCCGCCCAGGATCTCGCCCGCCGCTCCGACGAGCTCGAGCGGCAGGTCGGCGACTTCCTCGCGGGCGTGAAGGCGGCCTGACGTCGGGCGGGACGGCGTAGAGCGCCGTCTCGCCCTCGGATCGACGCGCGCTCCCGAACGCGATATGGTTAGGCTCGGATCGTTCGAAACCATGTCCGATGCCGCAGCCCAAGACCACCGACGGCCATTCCAACCTGATCGCCACGCCGGTGCGCAGCCTGATCAAGCGCATTCCGGTGAGCGTGTCCCCCGACCTCTCGATCCTCGAGGCGGCGCGGGTGATGCGCGCGCAGCGCATCTCGTCGGTGATGCTGATCGAGGGGGATGCGCTCGTGGGTCTCGTCACCGACCGCGACCTGCGCGACCGCGTCGTCGCCGAGCGCCTCGATGTCGACCGGCCCGTCTCCGATATCGCCACGCGCGGCGTCATGACGATCGGGATCGAACGCTCGGCCTTTCACGCGCTCCTTCTGATGGCGCGCCACCACATCCATCACGTGCCGGTGCTCGACGGCCGGACCGTCGTCGGGATGATCACGAGTTCCGACATCGCCGAGCACGAAAGCGATTCGGCCGTCCTCCTGGGCGGCGCGATCTTCGAGCAGACGCGGCTCGAGGGCCTCGTGCAGGCGAGCGCGCGGATCAAGACGCTCCAGCAGAGGCTCGCCGCCACCCATACCAGCGCGCATGCGACGGGCCACGTCGTGAGCGCCTTGACGGATGCCTTGACGACGCGCCTGCTGCAGCTCGCGGAGGCCGATCTCGGGCCGGCGCCCGTCGAATACGCATGGGTCGCCGCCGGCTCGCAGGGGCGCAACGAGCAGACCGCCAAATCCGACCAGGACAATTGTCTGATCCTCTCCGACGCTTACGACGAGGCCCTGCACGGGGACTATTTCCGCGAGCTCGCATCGCGCGTCTGCGACGGGCTCGCGGCCTGCGGCTACGTCCATTGCCCCGGCGGCATGATGGCCATGACCGACGCCTGGCGCCAGCCGCTGAGCCGCTGGCGGGTCTATTTCGAGCGCTGGATCGAGATGCCCGAGCCCGAGGCGCTGATGCTGACCGGGGTGTTCCTCGATCTGCGCTTCGTCTACGGCCGGCCGGATCTCGTCGACGCGCTGCGCGCCGAGGTGATCGAGCGCGCCAAGAACAACAAGGCCTTCCTCGCGGCTCTCGCCGGCAACGCCCTCGTGCGCCAACCGCCTCTGAACTGGCTCGGCCGCCTCGCGCTGATCAAGGGCGGCGAGCATGACGGGACGATCGATCTGAAGATGCACGCGACCGTGCCGATCACCGATCTCGCGCGCTATTACGCCTATGCAGCGGGCTCGCCTGCGGTGAATACCCGCGAGCGGCTGGAAGCCGCCGCGCAGAGCGGCGTCGTGACGGAAGGGCAGGCGCGCGATCTGATCGACGCGTTCGAATTCCTCTGCGGGCTGCGCCTGCAGCATCAGGCGCGCCTCGTGTCGGAGGGCCACAACGCCGACAATTTCCTCGATCCGGAGGAGGAGATGTCCAATTTCGAGCGAAGCCACCTGCGCGATGCGATGAAGCTCATCGGCACGATGCAGAGCGCGCTGGCGCAGGCCTATCCGGTCAACCTGATCTGAACGTGGAAAACCCGCCTTTCGGCGGGTTTTCCGGTCTCGACGGCGATGCGCACGCGTCAGCTGCGATGCGCGACCGCCATGAACTCCTCGACCCGACCACGGGTCTTGGTGGCGAGGCTGACCACGACGATGGCGGTGACCGACGCGATCACGCCGTAGAGCGCCGGGTTGCCGAGCACGCGGATGCCGAACACTTCCGGCACGCCCGAGAAGCGCGCGAAGGTGAAGGTCAGCGAGACGGCGAGACCGACGACGAGGCCCGCGATCACGCCTTCCTTGGTCAGGCCCTTCCACCACACCGACAGGATCAGAACCGGCGCGAAGGTGCTCGAGGCGATGCCGAAGCACATCGCGACGAGGATCGCGACGTTCTGGTCCTTCAGCCAGATCGAGGCGAACAGCGCGATGATCGTGAGCACGCCGGCGCCGATCTTGGCGAACAGGACCCGCTCGCGGTCGGTGCTGTTGGGCCGCAGCACGCCGGAATAGACGTCGTGCGAGAGGCTGGTGCTCATCGAGATCAACAGACCGACCGAGGTGGAGAGCATGGCCGCCATGGCGCCCGCCGCAATGACGCCGAGCACCACCTCGCCGCCGAGCTCCATGCCGATCAACGGGATCGCCATGTTGGTCGCGCGACCGCGCTGGCCGGCTTCGAGCATCTCGATCAGGTAGGGGTAGAGCACCGTCATGGTGCCGTAGCCGACGAACAGCACTGCGATGTAGAACACCGCGAGACCGATGATCGTGAGCTCGGCGCCCTTCTTGGCGTCGCGCGCGTCCTTGACGGTGTAGAACCGGATCAGGATGTGCGGCAGGCCGGCGACGCCGAGCAGCAGACCGAGCACGAGGCTGAACTGGTTCATGGCGTCAGGCACCGAGACGCCGGGCGTGAGCGCGCTCGGCAGGTTCTGGAACCCTTCGCGGACGGCCTGAGCGAGCGCGAGCGCGCCCCATTCCTGCCCCTCGGCGAGCGGCGGGAGCTGCCCCATCACGGTGACGGCGGAGGTGGGCGGCACCGTCTGCATGGCCTGCGTGATCATGCCGACGGGGTTCGCGTTGAAGTGCACGATCGCCGTCAGGACGAGCAGGATCAGCATGGCGGCGAGCAGGATGACGCCCTGGATCGCCTGATTGTAGGTGGTGCCCATCATGCCGCCGAGGACGACCATCATGCCCATGATCACGGCGGAGATGACGACCGTGACATTGTAGTCGAGGCCGAGAAGCAGCTGGAAAAGGTGACCGGCGCCCACGATCTGCGGC
This sequence comes from Salinarimonas sp., assembly GCF_046292825.1. Lineage (GTDB taxonomy): Bacteria > Pseudomonadota > Alphaproteobacteria > Rhizobiales > Beijerinckiaceae > Salinarimonas. The sequence goes on from NZ_JBKBQG010000002.1 coordinate 65,791, forward strand.
ACGAGATAGAGCGTGCCGATGACGATGGTGGTGGCCATGGCCAGGAACTTGAGGCTGCTGCCGCCGAAGCGGCTGACCAGCACGTCGCCGACCGTGAACTTGCCCGCGCTCTTGAGCGGGCCGGCCAGGATGACGAGCACGAAGATCCAGGCGCCGAAGAAGCCGATGGCGACCCACCAGCTGTCGATGCCGGTCAGCGCGATGGCGCCGGCGACGCCGAGGAAGCTCGCGGCGGAGCAGTAATCGCCGAACATCGCCCAACCGTTCAGGCGCGCGGAGATCTTGCCGCCGGCGACATAGAAGTCGGTGGTGGTGCTGGTGAACTTCTTGCTCCACCAGCTGATGTAAACCACCGCCGCCAGAGAGAGGACGAGGATGGTGAAGGCTATGGGGTTCTCCATGGTCACTCCCCCTTGTCCAGGTTGAGGCACATGCGCGTGACGACGATGCCGACCACGAAGACCAGGATGCCCGTGTAGAACGCCACCGGCAGGCCGGCGATTTCGATCCGCGCGATGTGGGCCAATTCCGGCGTGGCGATCATCGCAGCGACGAAATAGGCCGTGCAGAAGATCGCCAGCAGCCCGATCGCCGCCTTCAACTTGCGGCTCGTCGCCGCCGGATCGTATTTGGCGTCGTTTCGAGCGGCGTAATCCGCTCCCGGCGCTTGCCCCTTCGCCGTCTGTACTTTTATTTCACCGGCAGACATTGTTGTTTCCTCCTCCTCACGAGGATAGGCCTCTGGATGATCCCGTCTATTCCCGCTCGCCCTTTTCACCTACGGATTATGTAGTTTGTTTTTCAGATCCTACATTCGCCGTTGGTGATATAGGCTGTTTTTATATTGCCCGAATTCATCACTGGATCAAACGGTTGAAAGACTATACGTTCGGATTAGGGAGCCGAGTTCGGTACGGCGCCGGTGGAGACGCGACCCGGAACGCGGAGGAAGTCCGCAAAAATACGCATATCGCCGTGTGGCCCATGGGAAATGTCGAGAAGCAGGCCCGTTCGAGCCGAAACCGGTCCGCGTGCGGCGCTCCGCCGCAGGGCGGCGAGCGGGTCGGACTCGACGCGCCCGAACCGGCGCGCAAGCGCCTCCTCGACCGCCTCGGGCTGCGGCTGCGCATCTTCCTGTTCTTCGCCCTCGTCGCGGTCGGGGCCATCGCGGCGATGGTTCTCGGCACTTGGACCGCGCTCTTGCAGGCGGAGTTCGAGGGGCTCGTGGAGGTGCCCGGCCTCGTCGAATCGAAGGTGCAGGGCTGGCTGTTCGCGGGGTTCCTGATCCTCGTTCTCGTGGGCGGGATCTGGCATTTGTTCGACACCCATGTCGCGACCGCCATCGACCGGCTCGCCCACGCGATCCGCACCCGCGCCCATGCGGACGTGAGCCGCGACATCGGCGCCGAGCGCGAGGCGGCGCGCTATCTCGGCGACCTCGGTCCAGCCGCGTCCGAGATCACCCGCTCCCTGGGGGCGACCCGCTCGGCGCTGGCCGAGTCGGTGGCGCGCGAGACCGCACGGCTCGCCTCGGAGAAGGCGCTCCTCGAGACGCTCCTCGCCGACGTTCCGGTGGCCGTGCTCCTGTGCACGGCCGACTACCAGATGGTGTTCTACAACGGTCAGGCGGTGAGCGTCCTCGAGGCCGTCGGCGCGCCGGGGCTCGACCGCAACCTCGTCGATTATCTGCGCGAAGGCCCCGTGCGCCATGCCTATGCGCGGCTCGCCCGGCTCGACGATCCGGACGCGACCTCGGATCTGATCTGCACCACCAGAGCGAGCGGGCGGCTGTTGTCGGGCCGGATGCGCGTCCTCGCCCGCGCTCAGGGCGACCGCCGGCCGGGTTTCGTGCTGACCCTGCGCGACGTCACCGCCGAGCACGCCGCACATACCGCGCGCGAGGCGCTGCTGGCTGAGATCTTCGACCGCCTGCGCCGCCCCGAAGCCGATTTCGCGGCGCTGAGCACCGCGATCGCCGAGCTCGGTCGGCGCTACGACGAGGGCGAACACCTGGACTGGCACCCGCTGACGGACGTGCGCGCCCGCGACCTGATGGACGGCATCGCCGCGCAATTCGACGCGCTCGGCCTCGCGCTCGTAACGCAGGCGCCGGACCTGATGCTGCGTGGCGACGGGTTCGAGCTGGCGCTCCTGTTCCGCTCGCTCGGGCAGCGCCTCGCGTCGGGAGGCCACGCGCACAGCTTCACGCTGCGCGTCGCCGAGGAGGAGGGTCCCGGCGCCGTCATCGATCTGACTTGGCAGGGCGAGCCGCTGCCGGCCGCCGATCTCGACGCCTGGCTCGGGGAGGCGCTCGATGCGCAGACGCCCGATCTGACCGCCCGCGCCGTCCTCGACGCCCATGCCACGCAGGTGCGGACCGAGACGCCCGCGCAGGGCCTCGCCGCGTTGCGCCTCACCATCCCGAACGCCCGCCGCGCCACGCGCCGCCCGGCGCCGATCGAGCGCGAGGTGGTCTACGATTTCGAGCTCCTCTCGAAGGCGCGCAGCGCCGGGATGACGGAGACGCGGCTCCAGGACCTGACCTTCGTGGTGTTCGACACCGAAACGACGGGCCTCTCCCCCTCGACCGACGAGATCGTGCAGATCGCAGCGGTGCGCATCGTCAACGGACGGCGGGTGCGGGGCGAGGTGCTCGAGACGCTCGTCGACCCCGAGCGGCCGATCCCGCAGGCCTCGACCGACGTCCACGGCATCACCGACGACATGGTCAAGGGCGCGCCCACCATCGCCGAGGTCGGCAGGCGCTTCCACGATTTCGCCCGGGGCGCGGTCCTCGTCGCGCACAATGCGCCGTTCGACCTCGAATTCCTGCGCCGGCACGAGGCGCGCATGGGGGTGCGCTTCGACCACCCGGTGCTCGACACGCTCCTCCTGTCGGCCCTGATCTACGGCGGCTCGGAGACGCATTCGCTCGACGCGCTCGCCACGCGGCTCGGCATCGACATCCCCGAGGAGGCGCGGCATACGGCGATCGGCGACACGATCGCCACGGCGGACGCGTTCCTCAAGCTCGTCGCCATGCTCGAGGCGCGCGGGCTCGCGACCTTCGGCGCCGTTCTGGCGGAGCTGCGTCGCCATGGCGAGCTGGCGCAGGATCGCGACGGCGGCCGCCTCTGACCCCGCGCCGGGCCCGCCGCGCAACCGCACCCCTCGGCATTCCCGCGCTCCCGCCTGCCCTCTTCTGCCTCGTCGCGCGCGCTTGACAGCCCGCACCCGCCCCCCGACCCTCGCCGACAGCGCACGGCAGAGGGAGAGCGGCCGATGGAGCGTCAGGTGGCGATCGTCGGGGCGGGGCTGATCGGGCGGGCGTGGAGCGTGAGCTTCGCCCGCGGCGGCTGCGCGGTGCGGCTCTACGATCCGGTCGCGGGCGTCGCCGAGGCGGCGCATGCGGCTCTGCCGGCGATGCTCGCGGAGCTCGCCGCGCACGATCTCCTCGGCGGGCAGTCTCCGGCGGAGGTGCATGCGCGCACCCGCGTCTGCGACAGCCTCGCAGCGGCGCTCGACGGCGCCGAGCACGTGCAGGAGAGCGCTCCGGAGCGGCTGCCCGAGAAGCGGGCTCTGTTCTCCGAGCTCGACGCGCGCGCCGCGCCCGACGCGGTGTTGTGCAGCTCGACCTCCTCCCTCCTGCCGAGCGCCTTCTCAGACCATCTCGCGGGGCGCGCGCGCGTCCTCGTCGGCCACCCCATCAACCCGCCCTGCCTCGTGCCCGCCGTCGAGATCGTGCCGGCGCCCTGGACGGACCCGCAGGTCGTCGAGCGCACCGCCGATCTGATGATCGCAATCGGCCAGAAGCCGATCCGGATGACGCGGGAGATCGACGGCTTCATCATGAACCGCCTCCAGGGCGCGCTCCTGCAGGAGGCGTTCCGGCTCGTCGCGGCGGGGATCGCGAGCGCGGAGGACGTCGATATCGGCATTCGCGACGGGCTCGGCCTGCGCTGGGCCTTCATGGGGCCGTTCGAAACGATCGACCTCAACGCGCCGGGCGGCATCGCCGATTACATCGCCCGCTACGAGGGAATGTTTCGCCTGATGGCGCAGGGCCAGACCGCGCAGGTCGATTGGGGCGGGCCGCTCTCCGAGACGCTCGAGGCCGAGCGCGCCGCGATCCTGCCGCGCGAGGGCATCGCCGCCCGCCAGGCCTGGCGCGACCGCCGCCTGATGGCGCTCGCCGCCCATCGCCGCGCGGACCGGGACGAGGACGAGACCGAAGCTCGAACGGGAGGAGCGTGAGCGCCATGGCAAGCAAGACCCGCAAGGTCGTCATCACCTGCGCGGTGACGGGGGGCATCCACACGCCGACGATGTCGCCGCATCTGCCGGTGACGCCCGACGAGATCGCGCAGGCCGCGATCGGCGCGGCGGAGGCAGGGGCGGCGATCATTCATCTGCACGCGCGCGACCCCGAGACCGGCCGGCCGACGCAGGCGCCCGAGGCCTTCGCGCCCTTCCTCCCGCGAATCAAGCAGGCGACGAACGCGGTCCTCAACCTCACCACCGGCGGCGCGCCGCATATGAGCGTCGAGGAGCGTCTCCAACCGGCCATGCGCTACGCGCCGGAAGTCGCCTCGCTCAATATGGGCTCGATGAATTTCGGCCTGTTCCCCATGCTCGAGCGCTACCGCGACTTCCGCCATGCCTGGGAGCCCGAGTTCCTCGAGCGCACCCGCGACATCGTCTTCAAGAACACATACAAGGACATCGAGAACATCCTCGCCGCCTGCTCGGGCAACGGCACGCGCTTCGAGTTCGAATGCTACGACACGAGCCACCTCTACAATCTCGCGCATTTCCTCGACCGCAAGCTCGTGACCCCTCCCCTCTTCGTGCAGACGGTGTTCGGCATCCTCGGCGGCATCGGCGCCCATCCCGACGACGTGATGCACATGAAGCGCACGGCGGACCGGCTCTTCGGCGAGGATTACGTCTGGTCGGTGCTGGGCGCCGGGCGGAACCAGATGCCGGTCGCCTCGATGGCGGCGGCGATGGGGGGCAACGTGCGCGTCGGGCTCGAGGATTCGCTCTGGGACGGCCCCGGGCGCCTCGCGACATCGAACGCCGCCCAGGTCGCGCGGGTGCGCAAGATCCTGGAGGGGCTGTCGCTCGAGGTGGCGAGCCCGGACGAGGCCCGCGCGCTCCTCGCGCTCAAGGGCGGCGATGCGGTCGGGTTCTGAACGGGGGAGTGTCGGCATGAGCGGGGTTCTGGTGATCACCGGCGGCAGCCGCGGCATCGGCGCGGCGACCGCCGAGATGGCGGCGAAGGCGGGCTACGCGGTCGCCTTCAACTATGCCGAGAGCGTGGACGCCGCGGATGCGCTCCTCGCGCGCATCCGCGCAGCCGGCGGCCGGGCGATCGCCGTGCGCGGCGACGTCACCGACGAGGGCGCGATCGAGGCTCTGTTCGACGAGGCGCAGGCCGCTTTCGGGCCGGTCACCGCCTTGTTCAACAATGCCGGCATCACGGGCCCGATCGGCCGCCTCGCCGATCTCGACCTGTCCGATCTGCGCCGGGTGATGGAGATCAACGTGATCGGCAGCGTGCTCGCGGCGCGCGCGGCGGTGCGGCGGATGTCGACGGCGCGCGGCGGGGCTGGCGGGGCGATCGTCAACATGTCCTCTCGCGCCTCCGAGATCGGCGGCGGCGGCGAGTTCGTGCATTACGGCGCCTCGAAGGGGGCGATCGACACGCTCACGGTGGGGCTCGCGCGCGAGGTCGGCGGCGAGGGCATCCGCGTCAACGCCGTCGCGCCGGGGCTGATCGAGACCGAGATCCACGCCCGCGCCGGCGCCGGCGACCGCGTCGCGCGGCTGATGCCGGGCGTGCCGATGGGCCGGCCGGGGAAGCCCGAGGAGGTCGCGAGCGTGGTCCTGTGGCTGATGAGCGACGCGGCGTCCTACGTCACGGGCACGGTGGTGAAGATCGGCGGCGGGCGGTGAGGCTGGGCTAGATCCCAGGGTGTCATCCCCGGCCGGAGCACGCGCAGCGTGCGCAGGGGAAGGGGACCCAGCGCAAGAATGTGTGCGCAGCACACTTTCGCGGCGGCGGCGAGCCGCCTATTCGGCGGCACGACAGTGTGCTTCGCACACATCTTTCTGCTGGGTCCCCTTTCCCTGCGCGCCTTCGGCGCTCCGGCCGGGGATGACACCGATGGAGCCGCCCGCCGGACAAACCCCGACATGGCGATCACGCCAGCCAACGCTTCCGGCGCTTGTAGCTCTTCACCTGGCGGAAGGAGCGGCGGTCGGCGCCGGAGACGCCGAGATAGAACTCCTTCACGTCCTCGTTCTCGCGCAGCATCTTGGCGTCGCCGTCCATCACCACGCGGCCGGTCTCGAGGATGTAGCCGTAGGTGGCGTAGCGCAGCGCCATGTTGGTGTTCTGCTCGGCGAGGAGGAAGGACACGCCTTCCTTCGAGTTCAGGTTCTGCACGATCTCGAAGATCTCCTCCACGATCTGCGGCGCGAGGCCCATCGAGGGCTCGTCGAGAAGGATCATCTTCGGTTTGCTCATCAGCGCGCGCCCGACCGCGCACATCTGCTGCTCGCCGCCGGACGTGTAGCCCGCCATCGAGGTGCGGCGCTCCTTGAGGCGCGGGAAATAGGCGTAGACCTTCTCGAGATCGCGCTTGATCGCGGCCGAGCCGTCGCGGCGGGTGAAGGCGCCGGTGAGGAGGTTCTCCTCGATGGTGAGGTGGCCGAAGCAGTGGCGGCCCTCGAGCACCTGGATGCAGCCGCGCTTGACGAGCTCGTTGGGCGACAATTTCTCGATGCGGGCGCCGTCGAACTCGATCGAACCCTTGGTCACCTCGCCGCGCTCGGCGTGGAGCAGGTTCGAAATGGCCTTGAGCGTGGTCGTCTTGCCGGCGCCGTTGGCGCCGAGGATCGCGACGATGCCGCCGCGGGGAACCGAGAGCGAGACGCCCTTCAGGACGAGGATCACGTGGTCGTAGATCACCTCGATATTGTTCACCGACAGGATCGGCGGCGCCGTCTCCGCGCGCGGGGAGGCGTCGGTCGCGGGGCTCTCGGCGGTCAGGGCGCTCATCGGATGCTCTCGCTCGTCGGATGTCTGGTGTCGGGGCGGCCCCGCCCGATCGTCTCGGGCGGGGCCGCGTCGTCTCAAGCGAGGACGCGCCTCACTCGGGGCAGGCCTCGGTGCGCTCCGGCCAGCCGGTATTGGCGGCGGCGTAGTTGCGCGCGGCCTCCTCGATCAGCGGACGGACGCGATCGACCATCGGGTCCATCCAGTCCGACCCTTGCGTCCACCGCTCCCCGTCCCACTCGGCGAGATACACCTGGTGGTGGCCCGAGTGATCCTCGCAGGAGAGGCTCAGGGGGGCGGCGAAGCCCTCCATGCCCATCTCGGCCAGGCGCTCCTCGGTGATGTTCATCGCCTCGAAGCCGAGCCGCACGTCGGCGCCCGTCACCTGGGCGCGGCCGGTGATCTCCTGCGCGGTGCGGATCGCCTCGGCGACGAGCATCGAGTTGTAGATGCCGCGATTGTAGAGGTTGTCGCCGACGCGCTCGCGCGGGAATTGCGACAGGCCCTTGTCGTGGACATGCGTGATGATGTCCTGGATCACGGGGAAGTCGGCGCCCGTGCCGTGGAAGTTGAGCGCCTTGTAGCCGCGGGCCTGGGCGCCGCCGGCACGCGCGTCCTCGTCGCCGCCGGCCCACCACACGCCGATCATGCGATCGATCGGGAAGCCGGTGCGGATCGCCTCGCGCACCGCGGTGGGGTTCATCGCGCCCCAGCCCTGGAGGTAGATCCAATCGGGGCGGTCGCGGCGGATGTTGAGCCACACCGAGCCCTGGTTCTGCATGTCCTGCGCGGCGACCGGGTAGAGCCGCAGGCGGAAGCCGTGCTCCTCGGCGAGCGCCTCGAGCACCGGGATCGGCTCGCGGCCGTAGGGCGCGTCGAGATGCAGGAGGCCGATGGTCTTGCCCTGCAGGTTCTCGAAGCCGCCTTCCTGCTCGGCGACGTGCTTGATGAAGACCGAGGCGCCGTCCCAATAGGTCAGCGGCGGGTTGAAGACCCAGGGGAAGACCCGGCCGTCCGCCGCCGCCGAGAGGCCGTAGGCCATCGACAGGACGGGGATCTGGTCGACCGCCGCGCGCGGGATCAGCTGCAGCGTGATGCCCGTCGAGTAGGGGTTGACGACGACCGGGTTGCGGCCGCGCACCGCCTCGTAGCATTCCACGCCGCGGGTCGTGTCGTAGCCCGTCTCGCATTCCTCGATGATCAGACGCACGCCGCCGATGCCGCCGTCGCGCTCGTTGAGCATGCGCAGATAGTCGTGCATGCCGTCGGCGATCGGGATGCCCGAGCCCGCGAAGGCGCCGGTGCGGTAGGTCAGGAGCGGCACGAAGATGCCCTCCTGGGCGCTCGCCGGAACGACCGCCGCGCCCGAGGCGAGGACGGCCGCGGCGACGGCGCCGATGGTCCATTTGTGTAGCGACATCTGTTTGTCTCCTCCCACACTAGAGCATTGCGGGCGATTTCGCCCGTTCCCACTCTCCTCCGGTCTCCGTCGCCCGCCCGGTCCTCAATAGGGGAACGGCCAGACGCGGAGCTTCTGCTTCGCGATCTGCCAGAGCCGCGCCAATCCGTGCGGCTCGACGATCAGGAAGAAGATGATCAAGGCGCCGGTGATCATGAAGCGCAGATGCTCGATCGTCGCGGCGCTCACCGACAGGCCGAACGGCGCGGCGAGCGCCGGCAGCACGATTCCGAGCCCGATCGGCAGCATGAAGATCAGGGCGGCGCCGAAGAACGATCCGATGATCGACCCGAGCCCGCCGATGATGATCATGAACAGGATGAAGAACGATTGGTCGATGTTGAAGACGTTGTACTCGGCGCCGCCGTACCACAGGAAGACCATCATCGCGCCGGCCACGCCGACGAAATAGGACGACACGGCGAAGGCCAGGAGCTTGGCCTGCAGCATCTTGATGCCGATCAGCTCGGCGGCGATGTCCATGTCGCGGATCGCCATCCATTGCCGCCCGAGCCGCCCGTGCACGAGGTTCGAGGCGAACCAGGTGAGCACGATAACCAGGGTGAGGACGACGAAATAGCGCGCCTCCGGCGTCGCCGTCGGGCCGACGATCGGCACGTCGAACAGCGTGCGCCGCGGCGCCTCGATGGCGCCCGAGACGTTGTAATTGTACAGCCACGGCACGCGGTTGAAGGTCCATTGCAGGAAGAACTGCGCCGCGAGCGTCGCCACCGCGAGGTAGAAGCCCTTGATGCGCAGGGACGGCAGCCCGAAGAACACGCCGATCGCCGCCGAGAACAGGCCCGAGACGAGGATCCAGACGATGACGTTCACCTCGGGGAAGATCGTCATCAGCTTGTAGCAGGCATAGGCGCCGACCCCCATGAAGGCGCCCGTGCCGAGCGACAGGAGGCCCGCATAGCCGACGAGGATGTTGAGCCCGATCGCCGCGAGCGAGAAGATCAGGAACGGGATCAGCACCGCGTTCAGGAGGAAGTTCGAGCCGAAGAAGCCGAACGAATAGGCGATCGCGATGATGATCAGGATGCCGATGCGGTCCTGCTTGAGCGGGAACACCGCCATATCGGCCTGGTAGCTGGTCTTGTACTGGCCTGCCTCGCGGTAGAGCACGGTCTGATCCTCTCGAAGGGGGGCGCTTCTCGGTCTCGGGGGCGGGGCTCGTCGCTAGACGCGCTCGATGATCTTCTCGCCAAACAGGCCCTGGGGCCGGAACAGGAGGAAGATCAGCGCGATGACGTAGGCGAACCAGGTCTCGATGCCGCCGCCGAGGATCGGACCCCAATAGAACTCGCCGAGCTTCTCGCCGATGCCGATGATCAGCCCGCCGACGATGGCGCCCGGGATCGAGGTGAAGCCGCCGAGGATGAGCACCGGCAGGGCTTTCAGCGCGATGATCTGGAGCGCGAAGGACACGTCCGAGCGCGCGCCCCACATGATGCCGGTCACGAGCGCGACGATGCCCGCCGCGAACCAGACGATCACCCAGATCTGGTTGAGCGAGATGCCGACCGAGAGCGCCGCCTTGTGGCTGTCGGCGACCGCGCGCAGCGCCCGCCCGATGCGCGTCTTCGAGAAGAAGATCGCGAGCGTTCCGATCATCACCGAGGCGATGATCGCGGCGGCGATGTCGATGTGCTGGATGCGCACGAATCCGCCGGCGAGATCGAAATTCGTCGCGCCCTCGGGCAGCATCAATTCGCGCGTGATCATCACCTTGGGCGCGCCGCCGAAGATGAGCTCGCCGAAGCCGATGAGGAAATAGGTCAGCCCGAAGGTCGCCATGAACAGGATGATGTCGGGCTGGTTGACGAGCGGGCGCAGCACGATCCGCTCGACGGCGACCGCGAGCGCGAACATCACCGCGATCGCCATCGCGAGCGCGAGGATCGCCGGCACGCCGCGCGAATGCAGGCCGACGAGCGTGAGCGCGGCGAACACCACCATGATGCCCTGCGCGAAGTTGAACACGCCCGACGCCTTGAAGATCAGGACGAAGCCGAGCGCGATCAGCGCGTAGAGGATGCCGGTGACGAACCCCTCCCAGAGCGTCTGGACGAGGAGGTCCGGCGCGTCCGCCATGAAGACGAAGGGCGAGACGAAAACTTCGTAGAACACGTCCATGTCGCATTCGCCTCGTCAGTGCGGCACGCCGAGATAGGCGTCGATGACCTTCTGGTCGCGTTTGACTTCGTCGGGGGTGCCGTCGGCGATCTTGCGCCCGTATTCGAGCACGACGACGCGGTCGGAGAGGTCCATGACGACGCCCATGTCGTGCTCGATGAGCGCGATCGTGGTGCCGAATTCCTGGTTCACGTCGAGGATGAAGCGGCTCATGTCCTCCTTCTCCTCGAGGTTCATGCCCGCCATCGGCTCGTCGAGGAGCAGGAGCTCGGGCTCCATCGCGAGCGCGCGGCCGAGCTCGACGCGCTTCTGCAGGCCGTAGGGCAGCTTGCCGACCGGCGTCTTGCGGATGTGCTGGATCTGCAGGAAGTCGATGATGTCCTCGACCTTCTTGCGGTGCTCGACCTCTTCGTTCATCGCCGGGCCGTAGCGCAGGAGCTGCCAGAAGAAGTTCGACCTCATCATCAGCGAGCGGCCGGTCATGATGTTGTCGAGCGTCGACATGCCCTTGAAGAGCGCGACGTTCTGGAAGGTGCGCGCGATGCCGCCCGCCGCGGCCTCGTGCGGGCGCATCTTGCGCCGCGTCTCGCCCTTGAAGGTGATGCGCCCCTTGGTCGGGTGGTAGAAGCCGTTGATGCAATTGAGCATCGACGTCTTGCCGGCGCCGTTCGGGCCGATGATCGCGCGGATCTCGCCCTTGCGGATGTCGAAGGAGACGTCGGTCAGCGCCTTCACGCCGCCGAATTGCAGCGAGACCTCCTCGGCGGCGAGCAGGACCTCGCCGCCGCGCGTCGCGCGCTGGGGCTCGGCGCTCGCGGCCGATCGCGGCTCGGCGGCGGCGGCCGGCGCCGGCGCGGCGGCGAAGCTGTGGGCGGTCTCGGCGCTCATGCGGCCTTCTCCATCGCGGGCGCCTTGGCGCCGTAGGTCTGCATGTCGCGGATCTTGACGCGCGCGGCGATGACGCCCTTGCGCCCGTCCTCGAAGGTCACCTCGGTGCGGATGTCGGCTTCCGACGAGCCGTCGTAGAGCGCGTCGACGAGCGGCTGGTAGCGCTCGGCGATGAAGCCGCGGCGCACCTTCTGAGTGCGGGTGAGCTCGCCGTCGTCCGCGTCGAGCTCCTTGTGCAGGATGAGGAAACGCTTGATCTGCGCCCCCGCCATGCGCGGCTCGGCGGCGAGCGAGCGGTTCACCTCGTCGACGTGCTTGGCGATCATCTCGTAGACCTGCGGGTTCTGCGCCAGTTCCTGATAGGAGGCGTAGATGACGTTGTTGCGCTCGGCCCAATTGCCGACCGCGGTCAGGTCGATATTGACGAACACCGTCACGTAGTCGCGCGCATGGCCGAAGGCGACGGCTTCCTTGATGTTCGGGTAGAACTTGAGCTTGTTCTCGACGTATTTCGGCGGGAACAGCGAGCCGTCGTTCAGCTTGCCGACGTCCTTGGCGCGGTCGATGATCTTCAGATGCCCGTTGGCGTCGAAGAAGCCGGCATCGCCCGAGCGGACGAAGCCGTCCGGCGTCTTGGTCTCGGCGGTCTTCTCGGGGTCCTTGTAATAGGCCTGGAAGACGCCCGGCGAGCGGAACAGCACCTCGCCATTGTCGTCGATCTTGATCTCGACCCCCGGCACCGGCCGCCCGACCGTGTCGGCGTGGATCTCGCCGTCGGGCTGCATGGTGACGTAGACGGAGGCCTCCGTCTGGCCGTAGAGCTGCTTGAGATTGACGCCGATCGAGCGGTAGAAGCGGAAGATCTCCGGCCCGATCGCCTCCCCCGCCGTGTAGCCCACCTTGATGTCGGTCAGTCCGAAGCGGTTGCGCAGCGGCCCGTAGACCATCACGTCGCCGAGCCGGTAGAGGATCCGGTCGAGGAGGCCCACGGGCTCCTTGTTGAGGATCTTCTCGCCGACCTTTCCGGCATGGTCGATGAAATACCTGAACATCGCCCGCTTGAGCCGGCCCGCATCCTCCATGCGCACCATGGTCAACGTGAGCATGTTCTCGAAGACGCGCGGCGGCGCGAAGGCGTAGGTGGTGCCGATCTCGCGGCGATCCTCCACCACGGTCTCGGGGCTCTCGGGGCAATTGACGCAGAGCCCCGCGAGGATCGCCTGAGCGTAGGAGAAGATGTGGTCGCCGACCCAGGCGAGCGGCAGATAGGCGATGATCTCGTCCGTCTCGTCGAGCCGGTCGAAATCGCAGCCCATCTTGGCCGCGGCGAGCACGTTCTCGAAGGTGAGCATCACGCCCTTCGGCCGCCCCGTCGTCCCGGACGTGTAGAGGATGATCGCGAGATCCTCGGGCTTGGCGTCGGCGAGCGAGCGGCCGATGAGCGCGGCGAGATCTTTGTCCGCGTCGAGGCGCCGGCGCCCCTCCGCGATGAAGGCCGCGAGCGGGTGGAGGCGCGTATGGTCGTAATCGCGCAGGCCCCGCTCTTCGTCATAGAGAATGTGCGACAGGCTCGGCACCCGATCGGAGATCGACAGGAGCTTGTCCACCTGCTCCTGGTCCTCGACGACCGCGAGCACGACTTCCGCATGGGAGAGGACGTAGGCCATCTCCTCGGCGACCGAATCGGCATAGACCGGGATCGGGACCGCGCCGAGCCATTGCGCCGCCGCCATCGCCCAATAGAGCTTCGGCCGGTTCGAGCCGACGATGGCGATCTTGTCGCCGCGGCGCACGCCAAGCCCGTGCAGGCCGGCCGCGAAGCCGCGCACGGCCTCGTGCACCTCGGCCCAGGTCCAGGACTGCCAAATGCCGAGATCCTTGTGGCGGAATGCGGTGCGGCCCGGGCGGATGCGCGCGTTGCGCGCGATCAGCTTCGGAAACGTGTCCTCGTTCGCGGCGGCAGCCGTCGTCAAGGCGTTCTCCTCCCTGTGGCGCCCGGCCGCACGCGCGAGGCGGACGGCACGGGTTCGGCGTTCCTCTCCGGAAGCGCGGATTTTTCCGCGTTCTTTCCGTTCTTTTTGCGCGCTCCGATCCCTCTCGGGGGTGGTCGGCGCCCGCTTGCGCCTATTTGTACCGAGTGCGGCGCCGCAAACAAGACCCTACTTTCTGAGTAAAGCCCCTCCCCGGCGCGGGTCGGGAGGCGGCGTTCGCGGGTTCGTCGGCGCCGACGGCGGTTGCCAAGCGAGCGGGGCTTCTCCAGACTTCCGCGGAACGGCTGCGAGCTCGTGCGGGCGAGAGGAGACACGGTGCAGGCGAAGGGCCCGGCAGAGGCGGGGGTCGAGCGGTCCGAAGCAGGGCGCGGGGCGGCGAATCACGCGCGCGCCGCCAGCGCCCCGCCAGAGACCGACGCGCGGCCCGGTCGATCGCTCGTCTGGCATCTCGCGCTGTTCGCTTCCGCCCTCGTCGTTCCCGCCTTCCTCTTCATCGCGATCCTGATGGCCCAGGTCGCGAGCGGCGAGCGGGCGCGCTACGAGCGCACCGCGACGACCCGCGCCGTCGAAACGGCGGCGGCGATCGACGCCGAGCTCGCCGGCCTCGCCGCCGCCGCGCGCGCCTTCGCGACCGACCCCGCGCTGGCGGGCGGAGAACTCGACGCCTTCGCCGCGCGCGCCCGCGCCGTGCTGCGCCAGGACGAGGCGGACGTCGTCGTGACCGATTCCGACGGCCGCCGGCTCGTCGACACCCGCGCCGCCGCGCAGGCCGACGGCGCGACGCCCGATCCCGCCTTCGCCTGGGAGCGCCTCTCGCCGGGCGGCTCCCCGGTCTCCGACCTGATCGAGCCGCAGGCCGGCGAGCCGCTCGTCGCGGTGAGCGCGCGCGCGTCGATCGGCGAGGGCGTGCCGCTCCTCGTCTCGATCGCGATCCCCGCCCGGCGCGTGCTGCCCCCGATCGGCGACACCGATTTCACGCATCTCGTCTACGACCGGCGCGGCCTCGCCGTGTCGAGCAGCCGCGATCACGAGCGCGTCGTCGGCGCGCGCGCAGAGCCGGGTCTCGGCGCGCTGACCGCCGCGGGCGCAGGCCATTTCACGAAGACCGACGCCCGAGGCGATCCGATGCTCGCCGGCCACGCCCGCACCGTGCTGTCGGACTGGACGGTGCTCGCGACGATCCCGCAGGCGAGCGCGCGGGCGCAGGGCACGCGGATGCTGCTCGCGCTCTCGGCCCTCGGCCTCGGGCTCTTCGCCATCGCGAGCGGGATGGCGATCGTCTTCGGCCGGCGCGCGGCGGACGCGATCGGGCGGCTCGAGACGATGGCGCGCGCGGTGGGGAGCGGGCGGCGGCCGGAGCCGCTGGTGTCGCGCGTGCGGGAGGCGAACGCGGTCGGCGACACGCTCGTCGCCGCCGCCGACGCGCTCGCGCTGCGCGCGGCCGAGCTCGGCGCGAGCGAGCGGCGCCTGCGCGTGGTGCTCGACAATCTGTTCGCGGTCGTCGCCGTGATGGAGGTCGACGGCACCCTCGTCGAGGTGAACCGCACCCCGTTGCGGGCGATGGGCCTCGCCCGCGGCGCGCTGATCGGGTGCCGCGCCTGGGAGGTGCCGCCCTTCTCCGAGGCGCCCGCGAGCGCCGCGCTCGTGATGCAGGCGGTCGAGCGCGCCCGCGAGGGCGTCTCCTCGCGCTTCGACCTCGACATCGCCCGCCCCGACGGCCGACGCATGGTCCTCGACGTGCAGGTGGCGGGTCTGCGCGACGAGCGCGGCGCGGTGCACCGGATCGTGGCCTCGGGCGTCGACGTCACCGCCCGCGAGCGGGCGACGGGGGATCTGCGCGAGAGCGAGGAGCGGCTGAGGCTCGCCGTCGCCGCCGGCCGCCTCGGCTCCTGGGAGGTCGATCTCGCGTCGGGCCGCTGCATCGTCTCGCCGCGCACCGCCGAGATCTTCGGCGTCGCCCCCGAGACGCTCGGCCTGCACGCGGATTGGCTGCAATTCGTGCTGCCGGAGGACCGCGACGAGATCGCCTCCGCCTTCGAGGCCGCCATCGTCGGCGCGGCGCCCTACCGGGTGGTGTATCGGCTGGTGCGGCCGAGCGGGGAGATCCGCTTCGTCGCCTCGCGCGCGCTCGTGCAGCGCGACGAGAGGGGGCGCGCCCGGCGCTTCATCGGCGTGCATCTCGACGTAACCGACGAGCGCCGCGCGGAGGAGGAGCTGCGGCGCGCGGTCGACCTCCTGCGCATCATCGGCGAGACGACGCCCGATCCGATCTGGGTGCGCGACGGGCAAGGCCGGTTCGTCTTCGCCAATCCGGCGCTCGGCCGGCTCGTCGGCGCGGACGCGGAGGCCCTCGTCGGCGATATCGGCCGCGGGCCCGCCGCCGCCGAGGCGGGGCTCGCGGCCTTCGGCGCCGACATGGCCGTGATCGGCGAGGGCGTGCCGCGGGTCGTCGAGGAGGACGTCGTGCCGCCGGGCGAGCATCGCCGCACCTTCCTCGTCTCGAAGACGCCGATGCGCGACGCGCGCGGGCGCGTCACCGGTCTCGTCTGCGTGGCGAGCGACATCACCGATCGCAAGCGGGCCGAAGAGCGCCAGGCGCTCATGGTCCGCGAACTCCACCATCGGGTGAAGAACTCGCTCGCGACCGTGCAGGCGATCGCGAACGCCACCGCGCGTACCGCGACCGACGTCGCCGCCTTCCGCGAGGCCTTCAACGCGCGGATCATCTCGCTCGCGCGCACGCACACGCTGCTCACCGAGAACGCCTGGGGCGTGATCCGGCTGCGCGATCTCCTGGAGACGGAGCTCTCGCCCTACGCGCACGACGTCGAGGGGGCGCCGCGGGTGCGCATCGACGGTCCGGACCTCGCGCTGCCCTCCGACGTCGCGCTCTCGCTCGGGATGGCGATCCACGAGCTGACGACGAACGCGGCCAAATACGGCGCACTGTCGACGCCCACGGGCAGCCTGACCGTCGCCTGGGCGATCGATTCGCGCGCCGGGCGCCGCCTCCTGCGCTTCGACTGGACGGAGCGCGGCGGGCCTCCCGTGGGCGGGCCGCCGACGCGCCAGGGCTTCGGCACGCGCCTCCTGCGCCACATGCTCGGCGGCCAGCTCGAGGGGGAGATCGACATGCGCTTCGAGCGGGAGGGGGTGTCCTTCGCGCTCGCGATCCCCTTGGTCGAGCCAGCCCCGCCGAGCGAGCGCGCCGCTTGAGGGCGAACCCCCGACGCGAGAGCGCCCGGCCCGCAGGGCGGACCGGGCGCTCGGTCTTCGCGACCGGCCGATCGGATCAACGGCACTCGACGTCGACGACGATCCGGCGACGGTCGACCGAGACCGTCAGGCGATCGGGCCGGAACTCCTGCGTATAGAAGCGGCCCGGCTCCTCGACGCGCAGCGTGCGCGCCCGCGAGGCGTCGAGCGCCTGCTCGAGCCGGCTGTCGGTCGCGCGGCGGCCGATGATGAACTCCGCCCGATCCGCCCGGCAGCGCCCGGCGCGATCACGGCCGCGACCCCAATCGCGCTCGCGCTCCAGGCCCGGCGGCGTGAAGCCGGGGATCGGGATCGGAATGGGGATCGGCACGGCGCGCGGCGGCTCGGGGCGGACCGCCTGGCCGGTGGCGAGGAAATTCGCGCTCGCCCAGCCGACGCGCCCGCGGAAATCGACTTGGCACCACGTGCCGCGGCAATCGAGAATGTCGACGCGCGAGCCCCGCGGCATCGAGAGGATGACGGCGAAATTCGTGCCGGGGCCCGTACGCAGGTTCAGATCGCTCGTCACCGTCGCCGGCTGCGCGGCCGCGGCGGCGATGCCGAGGAACAGAGCGCCGACGACGACGATCGCCCGGCGGGCGAGACCCGTGACGGCGTCTCTCAGGACGGCTCTCGGGAGGGCAGTTGCGAGTCCTGTCATGATGACCTCCTCACTCGCGTTACGGATGGCGACGCGTGGATGGCGTCGCCCGTTTCGGGGGCGCAACGCCGGACCGGGCAGGTAGTTGCCGCCGGTTCCGTCCTTGCGCCTCGTCCGTTCGTGTGGACCATGTCACCTGACCCGCACGTGAACGGCGCTCCGCCGTTTCCTCGGGGCTCGGCTTGGGCTAGATCTCGGGCAGGATCCGGAGCCGGGCGGCGCGTCGACCGCTCGCCCTCCAGTGAGCGAGGAAACAGGCCATGCAGGGCGTCACCGTCGTCGATCACCCGCTCGTCCAGCACAAGCTTAGCCTGATGCGCGACAAGACGCGCTCCACGAAGGGCTTTCGGCAATTGCTGAACGAGATCGGGATGCTGCTCTGCTACGAGGTCACGCGCGACCTGCCGATCGAGCACGTCGAGATCGAGACGCCGCTCGCGCCGATGAAGGCGCCGCAGATCGCCGGCAAGAAGCTCGTCTTCGCGCCGATCCTGCGGGCGGGCGTCGGGTTTCTCGACGGCATGCTCGAACTCGTGCCCTCCGCCCGCGTGGCCCATATCGGCCTCTATCGCGATCCGGAGACGCTGCAGGCGGTCGAATATTACTTCAAGGCGCCTTCCGACCTCGCCGACCGGTTGATCATGGTGCTCGATCCGATGCTGGCGACCGCCAATTCCGCGGTGGCCGCGATCGAGCGCCTCAAGCAGCGCGGCGCGCGCGACCTGCGCTTCGTCTGCCTGCTCGCCGCGCCGGAGGGGATCGCGCGCCTGCACGAGGCGCATCCCGACGTCCGGATCTGGACGGCCGCGGTCGACGAGCGCCTCAACGACCACGGCTACATCGTGCCGGGTCTCGGCGACGCTGGCGACAGGATGTTCGGGACGCGGTGAGGCTCGGCCCCTCAGGTGGGGCAGGCGAGCGTCTCGAAGGTCACCTGCGGCGCGTTCCGCACCGGCCAGGCGGTCCGCTCCGAGAGCGTGATCTCGCCCACGACGCCGCTGCCGACGGAGGGGCGATAGGGCGCGAACACCTCGGCCACGATGAAGGAGCTGCCGGGGTGATCGAAACCGGTGGGAACGGGCATCGGGTCGCCGGCCCGGTGCGCCAAGCGCGTGGAGCCCGCGACCGGACGCGTCCTGCTCCAGCACACCCGGCCGACGATCGCGTTCTCCGAATTGCGGCTGACGAACACGCTGGTCACGACGATCTCGACGTTGCGATGCTCGAACGGCACCATGACGGCGGTCGCCGCATCGAAGATCTCGCCGAGGCGGCGCGCGTCGGTCGTGGTCTCGCGGCCGACGAGGTCGGCGACGGTGCGCGAGAGGATCGTCACCTTGCGATCGAGGTTGAGCGCGACGGTCACCTCGACCATGCCGAACCACAGGAGAAGCATGACCGGGAGCACGAGCGCGAACTCGATCGCGGCGACCCCCGATCGCGCGCGCCGGAAGCGGGCGAGGCAGGCGGGCAGCCGCGCGCGGCGCTCGCGTCGGGAGGGGGCGTGCGCGGACGACATCGGTCTCCTCCTCAGAACGGCTCGTTGCGGAACGCGGCGGAGGCGACGATCAGGCGCCCGTTGCTGCGCGGCCGATCCGTGACGCCGGCGAGCGCCGCGCCGAAGGATTCCATGAAGAACATCGGATAGAGCAGCGCCGCGCGCACGATCACGATCTCGCCGGTCCGCGTCCGCTCGACCCGCGACTCCGCAGGATCGAGATTGCCGTCTTCGTCGAGGATCACACCGAAATTCGCGGTGAAGGCCTCGACCTCCCGCACGGTCACCTGGAGCGTCCTGCGGCAATCGACGAGCGCGACGACACGGCTGCAGACCAGCTCCCGGAAGGCGGCCGCGCGCACCTCGGGCGAGGAGTTCCCATGCAGCTGCTCGAATTGGCCGGTATAGATCTGGCGCGCGGAATCGGCGACGGCCGTCTCCAGCACCTGCGTCGTCCAGAAGACGAGCGCAGTCTCGATGATGGCGAACAGAAGCGCGAAGAACGGCAGCGCGACGAAGGCGAACTCGATCGCGGTGGCGCCCTCGCGGGCGCGCCAGAAGCGGAAGACGAGGCGCCGCACCCGGCGCGGAGGGCGCGTGGCGGGGGACGGCACGGGTGACGAGCACGGCGGCTGCACGGGTCGACCTCGACGTCAGCTGGTGGCCGGAACGGCATTCGGCCTCATCCGATCGATCGAATTCTAACCGATGGACTCTTTCGCCTTGGTTGCCGCGATCGTCGAAAGTCGGGGCTCTTGTGCGCCGATGACACGAATCGTCCCTGTCGCCTCGCGTGCGCGCGCGATTCCCTAGATTTCCGGGAGAGGGCGTCGAGAGGGCGGCAGCGACGCTCGCCCGTCAGCGGCCCTGCGTGGCGAGGTTGTTGCGGTTCGTCGCCTGGTTCCCGACGGCGCCGAAGAACTGCTCGGAATCGCCCAGGCGCAACGCGGGTTGGCAATTGGGCGTGCAGCTGTAGGTCTCGCGCGCGAGCCCGCGCTGGACGACGACGACCGAATCCGTCGGCGCCTGCACGCTGACCATGCTCTCCGCGAGGAGGAGGCCCTGCCCGTCGAGCGCGATGAGGTTCGTCGCGCCGTAGCTCTTGCCGGTGATCACGACGATGCCGTTGCGCTGCACGGTCACGTCCGCGATGAACGGATTGCCGACGATCACCGTCTGGGTGCGCTCCGGCAGCCGGATCACCTTCGCGTGATCGAGGAGCACCGTGAGCATCTCCTGCGAGGGCGCGGCGGGCGGCGGCGGCGCCTCGCCCGCGAGGCGCGCCTCGAGCTCCGGGGTGAGCGCGACGATCCGCGGCGCGGGGGTCGCGGCCTCCTCGACGACCGCTTCGCCGCCCAGATCGGCGGCGATCCGCTCGTCCTGCGCGAGCGAGGGCGTCGTCACGAGGGCGAGAGCGGCGAGCGCCGTCGTCGTGGCAATGGTGATGATGCGCATCCCTGTCGTCCTCTCCGGCACCCGCGAAAGACCGGCTGCAGCGCGCCGACACGATCTCCACCGCATCGCGCACCGCGCCAGCACAGCCGAAAATGGTGAATAAATCTTGAACTTCGCCATTCGCACTCGTCTTCAATCGAGCGGGCATCGTGAACCCGCGCCGACATGCCGTGCTGGTCTCGCGCGCTCGTCATTCTGCGACAGCAGCGACTGCAAGAAACAGGGTGTTGAGCCCTCGTTCACCAACAAGTACCTTCACGTTCTCACTTCGGCACAGAAATTTACGTAGTGTTTCCCCGGTGAAACAGGCAGAATGAAAGATTAACCATCCGCGTTATTGTCCGTTCCGGACGCGAAATCATTCCAAAATTTAACCGGTTCGCAACCGGTGCCGGCCTAGGTTCATCCCATCGCCGCCCGGCACCGGAAGCAGAACAGCCGGTCGGTGCGCGTCGAAGGGAAAGACAGGAGCATTCCGATGCAGAACCTCTTCAATCGTTTCGTCAAGGACGAGTCCGGTGCCACCGCGATCGAGTACGGCCTGATCGCCGCCATCATGGCGGTTCTCCTGCTCGCCGCCTTCTCGTTCCTCGACGGTCCGCTGCAGGCCGCCTTCCAGAACATCGGCAACCAGCTGACGAACGCCGGCACCGCCGCGACGATCAACAACTGATCCCCGCTCGGCGCCCGGGTCGTCTCCCGGGCGCCGGCCGGCCCGTCGCGGTCGCGAACAGAGGGAGCTCGGAGGATGCTGAGACGCTTTCGCCGATGCCGCCGCGGCGCGACCGCGATCGAGTACGGACTCGTCGCCGCCATCATGGCGCTCATCATCCTCGGCGCGTTCCCGCCCCTGAAGGAAGCCTTCGAGCCCGCCTTCGAGGCGATCGGCGACTATCTGACCGAGCGCTCGGAGCGCATCGCCGAGAACGGGATCCAATAACGCCGTCTCGCCGCCGTGTCCGGCGCGCGCCGGACGGCCTTCATCGAAAGGACGATCGCATGCTCGTGCTCGTGTCGACCGCGGCGCTCGGCGCCTGCGCGATCCTCCTGATCTACGCCGCACTCCACGATCTTCTCACCTACACGATCCCCAACCGCGTGAGCCTCGCGCTCGTCGCGGCTTTCGCCGTCTACGCGCTGTCATCGGGGCTCGCGCTCGACGCGATCGGCTGGCACCTCGCCGCCGGAGCGACTGCGCTCGCCGTCGGCTTCGGCCTCTTCGCCGCACGGCTGATCGGCGGCGGCGACGCGAAGCTCGCGGCCGCAATCGCGCTGTGGATCGGCTGGAGCCACCTTTTGACCTTCGCGGTGGCGGCCGGCCTCGCCGGCGGAGCGCTCACCCTCGCGATCGTGGCCCTGCGCGCCCTGCCGGTGCCGATCACGATCGGCGGGTGGACGTGGCTCGACAAGCTCCAGGACAAGAGGAGCGGCGTCCCCTACGGCATCGCGCTCTCGGCCGGTGCCCTGTTCGTTCTGCCGCAGACGCCGGTCTGGACGGCGATTTTCGGCGGCTGAAGGACGCAGCCGCGATCACCGTCGCGATCCATTAGCTTCGATTAACCATAAGTTGACGATTCGCTGGTGAAGTCTAGCCACCCGGAAACGTGGCGTTCGGACTTCGGAACCATGAAGCGAGCACAACTCCTAGTACTTGGCATCGCGGTCGCGGCCGGTTTGGGCGCCATGCTGATGACGCGGGGCGCGCCCCCGCCGCCGCCGACGCCCGAGCCCGTCGCCTACGTGGCCCCCGCGCCGCGGGTGCAGACGACGCCCGTTCTCGTCGCCGCCGTCGACATCCCGATGGGGCAGACGCTCCGATCGGAGGATCTGCGCTGGCTCGATTGGCCGGCGGACAGCGTCCCGGCGGGCCTCGTCACGAGCGATCAGGGCATCGAGACCGCCGCCGGCGCCATGACGCGGGTCGCGCTCCTCGCCGGCGAGCCGATCCGGCCCGAGCGCCTGATCCGCGGCGGCAACGGCTTCATGTCGGCGATCCTGCCGCAGGGCATGCGGGCGCTCGCCATCTCGATCGACACGCGCGGCGCGACCTCCGCCGGCGGCTTCGTCCTGCCGAACGACCGGGTCGACGTGATCCGCACCGTCCGCGACGAAGGCGGCGGGGATTCGCACAGCGCGCAGACGATCCTGCGCAACATCCGCGTCCTCGCCATCGGCAAGAACGTCCAGACCGACGAGCGCGGCAATTCCTACGTCGACGGAGAGACCGCGACGCTCGAGGTGACGCCCTCCCAGGCCGAGATGCTCACGCTCGCGCAGCGCACGGGCCAGCTCGCGCTCGTCCTGCGCAGCCTCGCCGACGCCTCCCCCGCCGAGGACGTGGTCGAGGAGACCGAGAGCAACGGGCTCACCATCGTCCGCTTCGGCGTCCCCCGCCAGACGACCACGCCTTGAGGATTGAGACGATGTCCGTCCGCCCGACGCTCTCCGTCGCCCGCGCCGCGCTCCTCGCCTGCGCCGCGCTCGCCCTCATGCCCCACTCCGCTCCCCTGGCGGCCGATTGGGGGCCGGCCACGACGGTCGCGCCGTCCGCCGGAGAGGCGATGATGGCGCGTACCATCAATCTCGCGGTCGGGAAGTCGGTGATCATCGATCTGCCGCGCGACGCGAAGGAGGTCTTCGTCGCCAACCCCGCGGTGGCGAACGCCGTCGTCCGCTCGGCCCGCAAGATCTTCCTCATCGGCCAGGCGGCGGGTTCGACCTCGGTCTTCGTCTTCGATGCGCAGGGCCGGCAGATCGCCTCGCTCGACATCGCGGTCGGCCGCGACCTCGCGGCGCTGCGGGAGACGCTCCGGCGCGCCGTCCCGAACGCGACGATCGACGTGCAGGCGGCGGGCGATTCGATCCTGCTCGTCGGCTCGGTGCCCTCCGCCGCCGATGCCCAGCGCGCGGTCGACATCGCCAACGCCTTCGTCGGCGCGGCCGAGGGGACGCGCGGCGCGGTGGTCAACTCGCTCTCGATCGGCGCCAAGGAACAGGTGATGCTGCGCGTCACCGTCGTCGAGGTGGCGCGCTCGGTCCTCAAGAATTTCGGCATCACCACGTCGGCGGGCTGGACCGCGGTGTCCGGCAACGGCCTGTCCCTCGCGATGCGGGGTTCGCCGGTCGATCCGACGAGCCCGCGCTCGACGGTGGCGGCGACGCTGTCGGCGGGCGGGTTCAACGTGCAATCGACGCTCGACGCCTTCGAGAGCGCGGGCATCTCGCGCGTGCTGGCCGAGCCGACCCTCGTCGCGATCT
Organism: Salinarimonas sp.; assembly: GCF_046292825.1. Classification (GTDB taxonomy): domain Bacteria; phylum Pseudomonadota; class Alphaproteobacteria; order Rhizobiales; family Beijerinckiaceae; genus Salinarimonas. Next base: position 89,461 of record NZ_JBKBQG010000002.1, read on the forward strand.
CCGGCGAGACGGCGGATTTCAACGCGGGCGGCGAAATCCCGCTGCGGACCTGCACCGGCACGGCCGCCGATCGCACCTGCGCGGTCGAGCTCCTGCAGATCGGCGTCCAGCTGCAATTCACCCCCGTCGTCCTGTCGAACGGCCGGATCTCGCTGCGGGTGGCGACGCGGGTGCGCGAGCTCGACAGCGCCAACTCGATCAATTTCGAGGGCACCCGGTTTCCAGGCTTCAAGACGCGCGAATCGGCCACCAGTCTCGAGCTCGCCTCGGGCTCGACGATCATGACCGCGGGCCTCCTCAGCCAGACCTCGGGACAGACGATCAGCGGACTTCCGGGTCTGATGAACCTGCCCATCCTGGGCTCGCTGTTCCGCTCGCGCGACTACCAGCGCCAGGAGACCGAGCTGATGATCCTGGTCACGCCGGTCATCGCCCAGGCGATGCAGCCGACCCAGGTGGCGCGCCCCGACGACAATTTCGTCGACAGCTTCGATCCCCAGGCGGTGCTTCTCGGCCGGCTGAACCGCCTCTACGGCACCGCCGCGAACACCGACCCGGTCGGCCTGCGCGGCACCTTCGGCTTCATCGCGGATTGACGAGGCTTCGACCAAAATGACCAGACCAGCCATTGCAAGGATCGACGGGAGCCGGGCGCGAGGCGCGCTTCGCGTCGCCGCCGCGGCCGCTCTCGTGCTCGCGCTGGGTGCCTGCGCCGACCGCGTCACGCAGACGGGCTCGCTCTACCCGCACGATCACCGCGAACGCCATCCGATCGCCCTCGTCGATGCCCCGAAGACGCTCGACGTCCTCGTGCGCGGCACCGGCCTCGACGCCCGCCAGCGCGACGACGTGGTCGCCTTCGCGACGGATTACCAGCGCCACGGCTCGGGCGCGCTGCACGTGCAGGTGCCCGCCGGCGGCGACGAGATCGGCACGCGCCGCACGCTCGAGGGCATCCGTCACGCGGTCGCGAGCGCCGGGCTGCCGACGCGCCACCTGTCGCTCTCCACCTACCCGGCGGCGCGCGGAGAGGTCGCCTCGGCGATCCGCCTCTCCTTCCGCAAGCTGCAGGCGCGGGTGCAGAGCGAATGCGGGACCTGGCCGCAGGATCTCGGCGTGAGCGATGCCGCCTTCGGCCTGCGCAACGAGCCCTATTGGAACCTCGGCTGCGCCATGCAGAACAACATCGCCGCGCAGACGGCCGACCCGATCGACCTCGTGCGCGGGCGCACCGCCGACGGCGGCGACGCCGCGACGCGCGTGCGCGCGCTCGACGCGCGGCGCGAGGGCGCCGATCCGTCGACGAACTGGCCCCCGCTGCGGTCGACGAGGTGAGCCCGTGTCGGAGATCCCCACGATGAGCCAATCGCACGCGCAGGACGAACCGATCGCGCCGGTTCCCCGGGTCACCATCCAGGCCTTCTGCGAGACGCAGTCCGTCGCCGATTCGATCGAGGCCATGGCCGCGGACCGGCGGATGGTGAAGGCGCACGTGCGCGTCCAGACCGGCGGCGGCGCCGCGGCGGCGGCGGGCGCGGGGGGGGGGGCGCCGCCCCACGAGCGGCTGCTCGAGGCCCGCAGCCAGTCTCCCGAGGAATTCCTCGAACAGCTCGACCGCCTCGCCGAGGTCTGCGACAGCGGCACCGAGGTGATCGTGCTCGGCTACGTCAACGACGTCGGCTTCTACCGCGAGCTCGTTCGCCGCGGCGTGCGCGATTATCTCATCGTGCCCGCGGCGCCGATCGACCTCGTGCGCGCGGTCTCGGGCCTCTACGCCGCCCCCGGCGCGAAGCCCGTCGGACGGACGATCGCGGTGATCGGCGCCAAGGGCGGCGTCGGCGCCTCCACGATCGCCCACAACGTCGCCTGGTCCTTCGCGCGCACGCTCGCGAGCCCGACCGTGATCGTCGATCTCGACGTCGCCTACGGGACGGCGGGGCTCGACTTCAACCAGGATCCGCCGCAGGGCATCGCGGACATCGTGTTCGCGCCCGATCGCGTCGATGCGACGATCGTCGAGCGGCTGCTCTCGCGCTGCGCCGACCGGCTGAGCCTCCTCGCGGCGCCCGCCGTCCTCGACCGCACCTGCGATCTCACCGAAACCGCCTTCGACCACCTCGTCGACATCCTGCGCGCCTCGACGCCGACGATCGTGCTCGACGTTCCGCATGTCTGGACGGCGTGGGCGCGGCGGCTCCTCGTCGGCTCCGACGACGTTCTCGTCGTGGCGGCCCCCGAGCTCGCCTCCTTGCGCAACACGAAGAACCTCGTCGACCTCCTCAAGCAGTCGCGACCCAACGACCACCCCCCGAAGGTGCTGCTCAATCAGGTCGGCGTGCCCAAGCGGCCCGAGATCGCGCCGGCGGATTTCGCCAAGGCGCTCGGTCTCGAGCCCGCCGCGGCGATCCCGTTCGAGCCGCAGCTCTTCGGCACCGCGGCGAACAACGGGCAGATGATCGCCGAAATCCAGCCGAACGCGAAGGTCGCGGAGTGCTTCGACGACATCGCTCGCGCGATCGTCGGGCGGACCGCCGAGCGTCGCCGCTCGGGCGGCTCGCTGCTCGAGCCCTTCCTGTCCAAGCTCGTACGCCGCAAGGCGTCCTGATCCGCGAGGAGCCGTCGAAAGCCCATGTTCGGCAAGAGACCCACCACCGGATCGCCCTCACGCCCCATCGCCGTGGAGCCGGGCCTGCTCGTCCCCGCCGCCCCGCCGCTCGATCGCCTGCCGAGCGGCGCGGGCGCGGCAGCGGTGCCGGTCCTGCGCGACGGCGGCCCCGCGTCCCTCTCCGCGCTCGAGCCGCGCCGCGTGGACGAGAAGCCGGTGGCGGTGGTCGAGCGCGGGAAGTCGGACAAGTACTACCAGACGAAGAGCATGATCTTCGGCGCGCTGATCGAGGCGATCGATCTCGCGCAGCTCTCGCGGCTCGACGCCGATTCGGCGCGCGAGGAGATCCGCGACATCGTCAGCGAGATCGTGGCGCTCAAGAACGTCGTCATGTCGATCGCCGAGCAGGAGGAACTGCTCGAGGACATCTGCAACGACGTGCTCGGCTACGGGCCGCTCGAGCCGCTGCTCGCGCGCGACGACATCGCCGACATCATGGTCAACGGCGCGAACAAGACCTATATCGAAGTCGGCGGCAAGATCCAGCTGACGAACATCCGCTTCCGCGACAACACGCAGCTGATGAACATCTGCCAGCGGATCGTCAGCCAGGTCGGTCGCCGCGTCGACGAATCGAGCCCGATCTGCGACGCGCGCCTGCCCGACGGCTCGCGCGTGAACGTGATCGCACCGCCCCTGTCGATCGACGGGCCGGCGCTCACCATCCGCAAGTTCAAGAAAGAGAAGCTCACCCTCGACCAGCTGACGAAGTTCGGCGCGATCTCACCCGCGGGTGCGGACATCCTGAAGATCATCGGTCGGGTGCGCTGCAACACCGTCATCTCCGGCGGCACCGGCTCGGGCAAGACGACGCTGCTCAACTGCCTGACGAACTACATCGAGCACGACGAGCGGATCATCACCTGCGAGGACGCGGCCGAACTCCAGCTCCAGCAGCCGCACGTGGTGCGCCTCGAGACGCGCCCGCCCAATCTCGAGGGTCAGGGCCAGGTCACGATGCGCGACCTCGTGCGCAATTGCCTGCGCATGCGCCCCGAGCGGATCATCGTCGGCGAGGTGCGCGGCCCGGAGGCCTTCGACCTCCTCCAGGCGATGAACACCGGCCACGACGGCTCGATGGGCACGCTCCACGCGAACTCGCCGCGCGAGTGCCTCTCGCGTATCGAATCGATGATCACCATGGGCGGCTTCTCGCTGCCCTCGCGCACCATCCGCGAGATGATCGTCTCCTCCATCGACGTCATCATCCAGGCGGCGCGTCTGCGCGACGGATCGCGCCGGATCACCCACGTCACGGAGGTGATCGGCATGGAAGGCGACGTCATCATCACGCAGGATCTCGTCCTCTACGACATCGTCGGCGAAGACGCGAACGGCAAGCTGATCGGCCGGCACCGCTCGACGGGGATCGGGCGGCCGCAATTCTGGGATCGCGCGCGCTATTACGGCTGCGAGACCGCGCTCGCGGCCGCGCTCGACAGCCTCGAAGTCACGGACGCGGATACGTGACGACGCAACGCGAGCAGGAGGGGCCATGACCACGCAACAGCTCATCGTCGCCGCGCTCGCCATGATCGCCGCGGGCGGTTTCGCCTGGGTGTTCCTCTATCCGATCTTCTCGGGCCAGCGTCGGGCGGAGGCGCGCCAACAGGCGCTCTCCGCGCGCCCCGCCGAGAAGCGCGCGGAGCGTGCGGCCGCCAACCGGCGCGACCAGATCGCTCAGAGTCTCAAGGAGCTCGAGGCGCGCGAGACCCTCAAGAACAAGCGCAGCCTCAAGGAGCGCATCGCGCATGCGGGGCTCGACTGGTCGATCGGCCGCTTCTACCTCGTCAGCGCGGGCTCGGGCGTCGCGGCCGGCCTCGTCGGCCTGATCGCGACGGGCAATCTGTTCGCGGCCGGGCTCGCCGCCTTCGCGGGCTTCTTCGGCCTGCCGCGCTGGACCATCGACCACATCGCCAATCGCCGCATGCTCGCTTTCGTCGAGGAATTGCCGAACGCGATCGACATCATCGTCCGCGGCATCCGCGCGGGCCTGCCGCTCGGCGATTGCGTGCGCGAGATCGCGAGTTCGGCGCGCGAGCCGGTGCGCACCGAGTTCCGCCTCCTCGTCGAGGCGCAGACCGTCGGGATGTCGCTCTCCGAGGCCGTGCAACGCATCCCCGAGCGGATCCCGACCCCGGAGGCGAACTTCTTCGCCATCGTCATCGCCATCCAGGCGAAAGCGGGCGGCAATCTCTCCGAGGCCCTGGGCAACCTCTCCCGCGTTCTGCGCGACCGCAAGAAGATGAAGGCGAAAGTCAAGGCGATGAGCACCGAGGCGAAGACCTCGGCCGCGATCATCGCCTCGCTGCCCTTCCTCGTGGTGGCGATCACCTATTTCACCAGCCCCGACTACATCTCCCTGAACTGGACGACCCTGATCGGCAAGATCGTGCTCGGGGTATGCGCGTTCTGGATGATGATCGGCGTGTTCGTGATGAAGAAGATGATCGATTTCGACATCTGAGGAGCACGTCGTGACGGGCTTGATGTACACGATCACCGATCCGCAGTTCCTCGCGATGGCGCTCGCGGCCATCGCCGCGGCCGCCAGCGTCTATTCGATCGCGATGCCGCTCGTGAGCGGCGACAATCTCAACAAGCGCCTCAAGGCGGTCTCCGTCGAGCGCGAGCGGATCCGCGCCCGCGAGCGCGAGCGCCTCTCCGCCTCCCAGGCGCGCCCGAGCCTGCGCCAGCGCCCCACCGCCCGGCTGCGGGAGATCGTCGACCGCTTCCGCCTCTCCGACTGGCTCGGCACCGATTCGGCCAAGAAGCAGCTCGCGCTCGCCGGCTACCGCGGTCAGAAGGCGGAGTACACGTTCCTTCTCTTCCGTCTGGTGATGCCGATCGCGCTCGGCCTGATCTCGGGGTTCTACCTCTTCGTTCTCAACAGCTTCGAACTCGCCGCCCTGATGCGGCTCGTGATCGTGATGATCGCGATCTATCTCGGCATCAAGCTGCCGGAGATCTATCTGCGCAACACCCGGGACAAGCGGCAGGCCTCGCTCCGGCGCGCTTGGCCCGATGCGCTCGACCTGCTTCTGATCTGCGTCGAATCGGGCATGTCGATCGAGCAGGCGATCCGGCGCGTGAGCGTCGAGGTGGGTACGAACTCGATCGCGCTCGCCGAGGAACTCACCCTCACCTCCGCCGAGATGTCCTATCTGAACGATCGCCGCGCGGCCTACGAGAACCTCGCCGAGCGCACCGGGCTCGAGCAGGTCAAGGCGGTCGTCACCGCCCTCCTCCAGGCGGAGAAGTACGGCACCCCCATCGGCCAGGCCCTGCGCGTGTTGGCTCAGGAGAGCCGCGATCAGCGCATGGCGGAGGCCGAGAAGAAGGCCGCCGCCCTCCCCCCGAAGCTCACCGTGCCGATGATCGTGTTCTTCCTGCCGGTGCTCTTCGCCGTGCTGCTCACGCCGGCGCTGATCCAGGTGTTCGAGACGTTCCAGTGATCGCGACGGGTCGAGGGGCGGCCTAGCCCCGCCCCTGCAGCGCGCCGGCGACGCCGTTGCCGGCCATGCGGCCGAAGACCGAGCCCGACATCAGGCCGGTGCCGCCGGGATAATTGAAGTAGAACAGCCCGCCGACGAGCTCCCCCGCCGCGTAGAGGCCGGGGATCGGCGCCATGTCGGTGTCGAGAACCTGGGCGGTGTTCGGATCGATGCGCAGTCCGCCGAAGGTGAAGGTGATGCCGCAGGTCACCTGGTAGGCCTCGAAGGGTCCCTCGTCGATCGTGTTCGCCCAGTTCGACTTCCGCACGGGGAGGCCCTCCGTGCAGCGCCCGTCCTTCACGTTCGCGTCGAAGGGGATGTCGGTGCGCACGGCCGAATTGTAGGCGCGGACCTCCTCGAGAAACGCGCGCGGATCGACGCCCTCGAGCTTGCCCGCGAGCTCCTCGAGCGTCGGCGCGGTCACCTTCGTCACGCGGCGGATGCGGTACTCGTCGCGCAGGAGGTGGACGACCTTGCGATCGAAGATCTGCCAGGCGAACTGGTCGGGCTGCTCCAGGACGACGCGGCCGTATTTGGCATATGTGTAGTTGCGAAAATCCGCACCCTCGTCGACGAAGCGCCGACCGTGGGCAGTGACCATAATGCCCCAGGGATAGGAATGCTTCTGGAAATTGTCGCCGACGGTCAGATCCCCGAATTCCGGCGCGTTGTAATCCCACCCGACCGCGTGGCAGCCCGACCAATTGCCGTAGGGCGAGGCGCCGACGTCGAGCGCCATCTTGATGCCGTCGCCCGTGTTGAAGCGCGTGCCGCGCACCTTGGCGAGCTCCCAGCCGGGTCCGAGATAGCGCGTGCGCATCTCCGGATTGGCCTCGAAGCCGCCCGACGCGACGACGACCGCGCGCGCCGCGAGATCGTGGATCGCTCCCCCTCGCTTGACGCGCACGCCGGTGACCGCGTGGCCGTCGTGGAGAAGGGACACGGCGCGGGCCTCGTAGCGGATCTCGATGCCGAGGCGCTCGGCGATCGCCGTCTCCTGATCCACGAGGCCGGGCCCGCCGCCCCAGGATTCGACCGTCAGCCCGCCCCAGAACTTGAACTTGCCGTCGATCTTGAAGGCCTGTCGGCCGTAGATCGGCTGGAAGCGCACGCCCTTCTCGCGCAGCCAGAGCATGGTCTCGAAGGAGCGCGTCACCAGCGCCTCGCACAGAGCGGGATCCGTGCGGTAGCGGGTGACGCGGAACATGTCGTCGAAGAACTGGTCGGTCGTGTAGGTGCCGAAATCGGTCATCGCGATCTCGTCGTCGCTGAGATCGGGCATCACCGCGCGCAGATCCTCGACGCCGCGATAGGCGAAGCGGATGGCGCCGGCGGTGAAGCGGCTGTTGCCGCCGTTCTCGTCCCGCGGCGCGCGCTCGAGCATCAGGACGTCGAGCCCGGCCTCGCGTGCGGCGAGCGCCGCGCAGAACGCCGCGTTTCCGGCCCCGACGACGATGAGATCCCACTTCCTGCTCACGCGAGGCCGCTCCTTCTTTTCCCTACCCAAACTCCGCCCTTATTGTACACAATCGCATACGATGATCAACCGGAGACCGGAAGGAAGCCTTCTCTCGCGTGCGACGTCGCGTCGCCGCACGCGCGAGGCGCAGCCCCTCGCCCATTCGTCTACACTTGCAAATCCGCGCATGCGTCCGACGACGTACGCTTTTCGACCACTATGCGGCCGCCGACCCATCGCGTATGAGCCTCGCTTATGAAACCGATCGACGATGAAGACTTCCTCGGCACCCGGGGCCAGAGCGTCTACCGCGCCATCCTCGCGGCGATCCGCTCGCGCCAGTACAAGCCGGGCGACCGCCTCCGCGAGGAGGAGGTGGCCGCGCGTCTGGGCGTGAGCCGCACGCCGGTGCGCGAGGCGCTCGGCCGTCTGCAGGAGAAGGGTCTCGTCGAGGCGGCGACGGGACGCGGCCTCGCGGTCGCGATCCTGAACGCGCAGCAGGTCATCGAGCTCTACGCGATGCGCGAGGAGCTCGAAGGCGCGGCCGCGCGCTTTGCCGCCCAGCAGGCGAGCTCGGTCGAGATCGACAATCTGGAGCGCCTCAACGAGGCGTTCGAAGCGGCCGCGAACGATCCGCCGCGCGCCTCGGAGGTCAACCGCGTCTTCCACGAGCGTCTCTACGACGCCGCGCGCAACCGCTACCTCTCCCAGGCGCTCGACGATCTGCAGGACGTGATCGCGCTCCTCTCCTCGACGACCTTCGTCGTCGGCGGGCGCGTCAATTCCGCGGTCGAGGAGCACCGGGCGCTGATCGGCGCGCTGCGCGATCGCGACAGCGACGCCGCCGAGCGGATCGCCATGGGCCACATCCGCTCGGCCTTCCGCACGCGCCTCGCCATGCTGGGCTGAGGCCGCGCGCGAGCCGCGTCAGGCCGGGCGGACGCGATAGGTCGCGTAGCCGCGCTCGCGCTGCTCCTCGACGGTCCGGTCCGGAAACAGCGTGTAGCTCGGCGCGCGGACCCGCGAGACGCGGGTGGCGGTGACGTGGATCGCGCGCCGCACCGGGAAATCGGGCCCGGCGAGGTCGGCGAGGATCGGACCGAACGTGGCGAATTCCGGATCCTCGCGCTCGACGAGCCGCGCGCGGCCCGCGATCTTGAAGCCGCGCTGGGCGAAGACGTCGACGAAGCTCACGCAGACGAGGGGGTTGCGGGCGATGTTACGGACGCTGACGGGGGAGGCGATGTCCGCGATCAGCAGGGCGTCGCTCCCATGCGCGGTGAAGATCTCCTTCGGGCTGACGTTCGGCTGACCGTCCTCGCCCACGGTGGCGAGCCAGCACAGGACGGAATTGGCGATATCCTCGAAGACCGCATCGTTGAACACGGATGGTCCCTCCCCTTCGTCGCGAACCGGCCTTGCTGCCGTCGATGGGCGGGCAATCAACCACGAATGAATCTCGATGGGAAGATACGTGACGCGACGAGCCCTCCCCCACGCGCGGCTCCGGCGCGAAAACCCGCGCGAAAAGCGGCAAACGCCGACCATGTGATCGATCGCCGCAATGGCTTGTTTACGGGGCCGACGCATCATGATCGCAGAACGCGGGAGGGAAGAATGCTCGTTTACGTTCCGGTCGCGCTGTTCGCGCTCCTCCTGACGGCGCTGGGCGCGACGCTGTCGGCCTCGCCGATGCTTCTCCTCCTGGCGCCCTTCACGGTCAGCCTCTGCGTCGCGACGGCGGCGGTGCTGATCGCCTGGCTCGCGCCGCGCCGCGAGGCGCCGGAGAGCGAATTGTGCCTGGACACGCTCAACACGCAGCTGAGCGCGCAGCTCTCGGAGGTCGCCCGCGCCCTCGCCCGCGTGGCTCCCGAACCCGTCGCCGTGCCGGCTCCCGTCGCCGACCAGAAGCCGGGCGAGCCGCGCCGCCGCAGCGCGTGAGACGCGGCTCGTGCGCGGCCTTCAGGTCGTGCGCGGTTTCGGATCGGGAGAGGCGAGCCTGCGCGCGTCGCGCTCCACGAACGTCCGTCGCGACGATCGCCATGCGACGAGTACGGCGGAGAGGAGGACGAGCGCGCTCGCGACGAGGGGAGCCGCCGCCAGCAGCACCGGCAGCGCCAGGATCGAGGCTGCCAGCACGGTGAGCAACGCTCCGGTCAGCGCGACCGCGATGTAGACGAAAAGCATCGACTCTCGCCTTCCCGACGTGACGACACCGGCACGATGGGCGGACCGACTCGCCCCGACGATCCTGCTTTGCTCGCGTTCGCGGTGGAAGACGTATCTTTCTGCTCCAATGCGACGGGACACGGCAGCCCGCCTGCGGCCGCGCCTCGTCCGCGGCCCTCTTGTTGCCCCGCACAACCCGTGCGAAGAGAGAGGGGCGCGGTTTTCCGGAGTGGGTCATGACCCGCATCACTCCCCTGATCCTCTGCGGCGGTGCCGGCACGCGGTTGTGGCCGGCTTCGCGGGAGGCTTTCCCCAAGCAGTTCATCGAATTGCTCGGCGCGCGCTCGACCTTCCAGGACACGCTGGCGCGGGTCTCCGACCCGGATCTCTTCGCGACCCCCGTCGTGATCACGAATGCCGACTACCGCCACCTCGTCGCCGACCAGATGGCCGGCATGGGGATCGCGGGCACGATCCTGCTCGAGCCGGCGCGGCGCGATTCGGGGCCGGCGATCGCGGCGGGCGCGGCCCATGTCGCCGCCGACGATCCCGACGGGCTCGTCCTCGTGCTCGCCGCCGACCACGTCGTGCGCGACGAAGCCGCCTTCCGCGAGGCCTGCCGGATCGCGGCGGCGGCCGCGCGCGAGGGCGCGATCGTCACCTTCGGCATCCGCCCGGACCGGCCCGAGACCGGCTACGGCTACATCAAGCCGGGGGCGCAGACGGCGATTGCCGGCGTCCATTCGCTGGAGGCCTTCGTCGAGAAGCCGGACGCCGCGCGCGCCGCCGACTACGTCGCCGCCGGCTATCTCTGGAATTCGGGCAATTTCCTCTTCCGCGCGCAGACGCTGCTGGACGAATATTCCCGCCACGACGGAGCGACCGTCGAGACCGTCCGCGCGGCGGTGGCGAGGGCGACGCGCGATCTCGGCTTCACCGTGCTCGACGCGCCCGCCTTCGCGGCGGCGAACGCGCTCTCGATCGACTATGCGGTGATGGAGAAGACCGAGCGCGCCCGCGTCGTGCCGGTCTCGATGGGCTGGTCGGACGTCGGCTCCTGGCACGCGGTCTGGGAGCTCTCCGAGAAGGACGCGGCCGGCAACGCCGCGCACGCGACCGAGCGCGGCGCGGTCGTCTTCCGCGACGCGCACGACAATTACGTCTCCGCGCAGGACCTCGTCTGCCTCGTCGGCGTCTCGAACCTCGCCGTGATCCAGACGCGCGACGCCACCCTCGTCTTCGACCGCAACAGCGCGGAGAGCGTCAAGGCGCTCGTCGCCGAACTCAAGGCGCGCGGGCGCGCCGAGATCGTCGAGCACCGCCGCGTCTACCGCCCCTGGGGCAATTACGAGGGGATCGATCGCGGGGATCGCTTCCAGGTCAAGCGCATCGTGGTCGAGCCGGGCGGGCGGCTGTCGCTGCAGAAGCATTTCCACCGCGCCGAGCACTGGATCGTCGTGCGCGGTGCCGCGTTGGTGACGGTGGGCGAGAGCGAGACGCTCGTCCACGAGAACCAATCGACCTTCATCCCGCTCGGCGCCGTCCACCGGCTCGAAAATCCCGGCAAGATCCCGCTCGAGTTGATCGAGGTCCAGTCCGGCTCCTATCTCGGGGAGGACGACATCGTCCGCCTCGAGGACGCGTACAACCGCAGCTGAGACGCACGACGCGGCCCGTCTCGGGGCTGCCTCGTCGCGGCGCGGACCGAGACACGAGACGCGCGCGACCGGATGGGCCGGTGGCGCGCAGGAAGCACGACGCGGCACGCGCCGCACGCACGGAGAACGACGACACATGCGCGTTGCGATGATCGGTTCCGGCTATGTCGGCCTCGTTTCAGGGGCCTGCTTCGCCGATTTCGGGCACGAGGTCGCCTGCATCGACAAGGACCCGGCCAAGATCCAGGCGCTCGAGGCGGGGCGGATGCCGATCTTCGAGCCAGGGCTCGAAGACCTCGTGCGCCGCAACGTCGAGCAGGGGCGGCTCTCCTTCGCCACCGACCTGTCGGACGCGGTGGCGGCGGCCGAGGTCGTCTTCATCGCGGTAGGCACGCCCTCGCGCCGCGGCGACGGCCATGCCGACCTCTCCTACGTGCATGCCGCCGCGCGCGAGATCGCCCGCGCCATCAGCGGCTACACCGTCGTCGTGACGAAATCGACCGTTCCCGTCGGCACCGGCGACGAGGTCGAGCGGATCATCCGCGAGGAGCGGCCCGATGCCGCGTTCGCGGTGGTGTCGAACCCGGAATTCCTGCGCGAGGGCGCCGCGATCGACGATTTCAAGCGCCCCGACCGCATCGTCGTCGGCGCCGAGGACGCGCGCGCGGCGGACGTGATGCGCGAGCTCTACCGTCCGCTCTACCTCAACCAGGCGCCGGTCCTCGTCACCTCGCGGCGTACGGCGGAGCTGACGAAATACGCGGCGAACGCCTTCCTCGCCACCAAGATCACCTTCATCAACGAGATCGCGGACCTGTGCGAGAAGGTCGGCGCCAACGTTCAGGACGTCGCCCGCGGCATCGGCCTCGACAACCGCATCGGCTCGAAATTCCTCCACGCCGGCCCGGGCTACGGCGGATCCTGCTTCCCCAAGGACACGCTCGCCCTCGTCAAGACCGCGCAGGACGCCGACAGCCCCGTGCGCATCGTCGAGACGGTGGCCGCCGTCAACGATCAGCGCAAGCGCGCCATGGGCCGCAAGGTGATCGCGGCCTGCGGCGGCTCGGTGCGCGGCAAGCGGATCGCGCTCCTCGGCCTGACCTTCAAGCCCAATACCGACGACATGCGCGACGCGCCCTCGATCGCGATCGTCACCGCGCTCCAGGACGCGGGCGCCGAGGTCGTGGCCTGCGACCCCGAGGGCGTCGAGCAGGCCAAGAAGGTGCTCGAGAACGTCACCTACGCGCCCGACGCCTATGCCTGCGCCGAGGGCGCGGACGCGGTCGTGATCGTCACCGAATGGAACGCCTATCGCGCGCTCGACCTGTCGCGCCTCGCCCGTCTCCTGAAGTCGCCGGTGATGGTCGATCTGCGCAACGTCTATCGCCCGGAGGAGGTGCGCGCGGCCGGCTTCACCTATGCGAGCGTCGGGCGGGTCTGAGAGCGGCGCGCCCTCGCGGCGCGCCGTCGTCGCGGGCGCGCTCGCCGGGATCGCCGCCGCGCCCGCCGCGGCCCTCGCGCAGCCGATCGCGAGCGAGACGCTCGGCCTGCGTCCGGACGGCTCGGACCAGACGGACGCGCTCGCGCGTGCGCTCGCCCGAGCGGCGGAGGCCGGCCGCCCGCTCGCGCTCCATCCGGGCGATTACCGCGTCGCGGGCGTCGCGATGGCGCCCGGCGGAACGCTCGTCGGGCCGCGCAGCGCCCGCCTCGTCGGCATCGGATCGGCGCCGCTCCTGACGGCGCAGAGCGTGCCGCAGGCGCGAATCCTCGGCATCTCGCTCCTCGGCGACGGCGGCTCGGTCCTGATCGAGGCCGAGGGGGTGCGAGAGCTCGTGCTCGACGATCTCGCGCTTTCGGGCGGCTCGATCCTGGTGCGGCTCGTCGGCTGCGGCGGCCAGGTCACGCGCTCGCGCTTCGAGGCGGGCGGGGTCGGCCTGATGTCGACGGACGCGACCGGCCTCCTCGTCGTCGGCAACGTCGTCGAGGACATGGAGGACAACGGCATCCTGATCTGGCGCTCGCAGAAGGGGCACGACGGCTCGATCGTGGCGCACAACCGCGTGCGCCGCGTCGGCAGCCGCTCCGGCGGGCAGGGCCAGAACGGCAACGCGATCAACGTCTTCCGCGCCGGCGGCGTGCGCGTGTGCGACAACGTCCTCACCGACCTCGCCTTCAGCGGCGTGCGCGCCAATTCCGCCGATGGGGTCGGCATCGAGGGCAACACGATCGAGCGCTGCGGAGAGACCGCGATCTTCGTCGAGTTCGCCTTCGCCGGCGCCGTCGTCGCGGGCAACCTGATCGACACGGCGCAGAACGGGATCTCGGCGGCGAACCTCGATCACGAGGGCCGCGCGAGCGCGATCACCGGCAACGTCGTGCGCAACCTCCACAAACGGCCCTCGCCCCGCGCGGATGCGGTCCTGCCGGCCCGCCCGCCGATCGACGACGACGAGCGCGGCGCGGGCTCCTACGGCATCTTCGCGGAAGCCGACGCCACGGTCAGCGGCAACACGCTCGAGAATCTGGAGGGGCTCGGCATCGGCATCGGCTGGGGGCCGTTCCTGCGCACGATCTCCGTCGTCGGCAACGTGATCGCCGGCTGCGAATACGGCATCGTGCCGAGCGTCGCGGAGGGGACCGGCGCCGCGCTCGTCGCCTCTAACCTGATCTCGGGAGCGCGCGCCGGCGCGATCGTCGGCGCCGAATGGGGCCGGATGGTCACCGCCGACCTCGCCCGCGCCGAGGTGCCCGCGCCCTTGCGCGCGCGGCTGATGGTGAACGGCAACATGGCGACGTGACGGCTCAAGCCGCCCGGGCGAGCCGCAGGAACCCCATCGCCGCCGCCACCCCGTCGATCACCGGAACGGGGACCTCGGACGCGATCGTCTGCGCCATGCCGGCGAGCGGGCCGCCGCCGAGCACGATGGCGCCGCCGCTGTCGGGCGCGACCTCCCGGCACAGATCGGCGAGGGCCGCGCGCAGGCGGTCCGGATCGCGCTCGTGGTCGGCGGGCGAGGCCTCCGGCACGCGAATCATCGCCACGCGATCGCCGAGCCCGTTCCGCTCCGCCGCCTCCACGAGCGAGGGCGCGACCGCGGGGCTGAAGGAGACGATCGCGAAGCGCTCCCCGAAGGCGAGCGCTGCGAGGAAGCTCGATCGCGCGATCCCCACCACGGGGCAGGCGACGCGCGCGCGCACCGCCTCGATCGCGGTGTCGCCGAAGGAGGCGAGCACGATGCCGTCGAAGCGCGTCTCGAGCCCCGCCACGAGCGCGACCACCGCCTCCTCCGCGATCGCCGCATCCGCCGGCGTCACGATGAGGGAGGGGCCGAACGGGGCGGCGCGCGTCTCGACGACGTCGCGCGGATGCGCCGCCGCCTCGGCCGCGCGGGCGATCCGCGCGGTGACCACGGGGGAGGTGTTGGGGTTGATCACGAGGATACGCATCGCGCTCACAGGAGAACCGAGGGAAGCCACAGCGACAGAGCCGGGAAGACGTTGACGAGGAGGAGCGCCACCAGCATCGCGGCGATGAACCACAGCATGGAGGGCAGGATCTGCCCGATCGAGATCTTCGCGATGGCGCAGGTGATCAGCACCACCGAGGCGACCGGCGGCGTCTGCTGACCGATGCCGAGATTGATCGTCACGATGAGCCCGAAATGCACCCGGTCGATCCCGAGCTGATCGGCGAGCGGCAGGAAGATCGGGACGAGCATCAGGATCGCCGGCGTGCCGTGGACGATGGTGCCGGCGAGCAGAAAGAAGACGTTGATGACGAGGAGCAGCACCCAGTAATTGTCGGACAGGGTGAGGATCGCGCGGGCGATCTCCTGGGGGATCTGCTGGTTCGTCAGATACCAGCCGAGCAGCGTCGAGGTCGCCACGATGAACATCAGCATCGCGCTGCGCTTGCCCGCGAGCCGCAGCGTGTCGACGAAGCTCGACGGGGTGAGCGTACGGTAGAGGAAGGCCGCGAGCACGATCGACCAGAGCGCGGCGACGGCGCCCGCTTCGGTCGCGGTGAAGATGCCGCCGAGGATCCCGAACAGGATGAAGATCGGCAGAGTGAGCGGCAGAGCCGCCGACTTGCCGGTCTCGATCACGCGCGAGAAGGCGAATTTGTGCTCGAGCGGATAGCCCCGCCGCACCGAGATCAAATAGGCGGTGAACATCAGGAGGAAGCAGACGAGGAAGCCGGGGATGATGCCCGCCGCGAAGAGCTGCGCGATCGAGGCGTTGGCGACATAGGCGTAGAGGATGAGGTTGAGGCTCGGCGGCACGATGATCGCCATCGTCGCCGAGGTCGAGGTGACGGCCGCCGCGAAGGCGACCGGATAGCCGCGTCTCTTCATCTGCGGGATCATCACCGAGCCGATCGCGGCCGCGTCCGAGGTCGCGGTGCCGGAGATCTCCGAGAAGAACAGCGAGGTGAGGATGTTGACGTGCGCGAGCCCGCCACGGATGTGGCCGACGAGCGAGCTCGCGAAGGCGATCAGCTTCTCGGCGATGCGCCCCTGGTTCATCACCTCGCCGGCGATCATGAACAGGAGGGCGGCGACGAGGAGGTAATTGTTCGCGCCCGTGAAGGGCACGAGCCCGACGATGCGCGGCACGACGGCCGGATCGAGCACGATCAGGGTCGCGGCGGTGACGCCGAGCACGAAGGCGATGGGCATGCCGGCGAGAAGCAGCACCACCAGCATGCCGAGGATGAGATATCCGGGTTCGATCGGCATCAATGGTCGGTCTCCGGCATGAGGTCTTGCGGCTCGAGGCGGCCGGTGAGGAGGCCCGCGAGGCGCACGGCGCAGATCGCGCAGATCAGCGCGCCCCCGAGCGGCAGCGCGCCGCGGAAGAGGACGACCGGCAGATCGACCGAGATCATCAGCCGCCAGCCGAAGCTCATCGCCGCGATCGTGCCGAAATAGGCGAGCATCGCGGCAAACGCGCCCATCAGGACGAGGTTGAGGGCGAACACCGCCTTCTGCGCGGCGCGCGGGAGCATCCGCACGACGCTGTCGAAGCCCAGATGCTCGTTCGTGCGCGTCAGATAGGCCGCGCCGACGAAGGTCAGCGCGGCGAGGAGATGGGCAGGCAATTCCTCGCTCCAGGAGACGGAGGAATTGAGCACGAACCGGGCGAAGACCGCCCAGTTCAGGAGCACGAGCAGGAGACCCGCCACCGCGATCGTGAACGCGTCGAGGATTGCGAGGAGGATGCGGTCGAGGACGCCGACGACGCGCGCGATCATGGCGGGCCTCACGCGCTCAGTTCGAGCCGGTGACGACGGCGAGCGTCGCGTCCATCATCTCGCGCCCGATCACGTCGACGAAGACCGGGTCCTCGTAGAGCGGCAGAGCGGCGGCGCGGAAGGCGGCGAAATCGACCTCGTTGATCGCGATCTTGCCTTCGAGCTCGGCAAGCGTCTTCGCGTCCGTCTCCTCGCCCCAGGCGAAGGACCAGGGCGCCAGCTCGAGCGCGATCCGCTCGATCGTCTCGCGCATGTCGGGCTCCATGCTCGCGAGAAGGCTCTCCGAGAACAGGAGGAAGGTCGGCAGGTAGACGTGGTTCGAGAGGGAGAGGTAGCTCTGCACCTCGTAGAACCGGGCGGAGGTCGCGATATGGGCGGGGTTCTCCTGGCCGTCGATCACGCGCTGGTCGAGGGCGGAATAGACCTCGCCGAAGGAGAGCGGCGTCGCGTTGGCGCCGAGCGCGTTGAACATCGCCACGCGCTGGCGGCTCGTCGGCGTGCGGATCTTGAGCCCCTGCAGGTCGGCGGGGGTGACGATCGGGCGCACGCGGTTCGTGATCACGCGAAAGCCGTTGTCCCACAGGGCGAGGAGGCGCATGCCCTGGCCCTCGAAGCCCTCGCGCAGGAGCGCGCCCGCCTCGCTCTCGAAGAAGCGGGTGACGTCGTCGCGGGTCTCGAACAGGTAGGGCAGATCGAACACGGCCGCGCGCGGATTGACCTGAACGACGGCGGAGGCCGAGAGCGAGGCGTGGTGCGTGCCGAGCCCCAGGCCCTGGAGCACGTCTTCCTCCGAGCCCAGCGTGTTGCCCATGAAGATCTGCACGTCGATGCGGCCCGGCAGCTCGGCCTCCAGGCGCTGCTCGAATTCCTGCAGGAAGACGTGGGCGAAGGAGCCCTCCGGCAGCGACGAGTTGATTTGGACGACGAGGGGCGCGGCGGCGGCGGGCGCCGCGATGGCGAGCGCGGCGGCGGCGAGGATGGCCTTGAGGGAATGCTTCATGCGAGTTGCCTCCGAGGTGACGCGTCTGGTCGCCTCAGGCAAAGCGATTTCCGTGCCGATCTTACATGAAAAGCATTTTTCATAGAATTCGCGCGTCGGGACAAGCACTTGCCGCCCTGCGCCCGCCGAGCGCCTCACGAGCGCGCGCGCGGCCTCCCTGACGCGGCGAGCGGCAGATGCCGCTTCGATAGGCGAAAGGGCGCGTGGAGCCGCACCCTCTCCTTCCCCTCAGGGGAAGGTGGCTCCGGACCCGAACAGGGTCCGGAGACGGATGGGGTTATTCGCTCCGAAGGAGCGAAGGGGCGTTGGGAGCCGCCTTACGTAAGGAGCTCTACGACGACGCCCCTTCGCCGCTCTCGCGGCGAAAAACCCCATCCGACCCGTCGCCTGCGGCGCTGGCCACCTTCCCCTGAGGGGAAGGAGAGCGGCGGCGCCTTGTCCTCTCCCTTGCGATGCGCAGATCGCGACGTGCGAATCCACGCACCCGCAGATCGGATGGCGGCTCCAACCCGAACCGCCCTCAGATCTCGTCCAAGTCCTCGTGCAGGCTCTCGATCGCGGCGAGGCGGCGGCGGCCGGCCGCGCCGGCCCGCTCGATCACCCGCGTCGCGAGGAGGTGGCAGACGCCCATCACGGCGACGTGGCTGAAGAGCGGGCCCGGCGCGGCGGTGCGGCAGCGCACGTGCAGCTTCATGCGGGGATCGTGGGCGACGCCCTCGTCGGTGACGTAGAGGATCGCCGCGCCCGAGCGCACCAGCGCCTCGACCACCGCGGAAGCCTGCTTGGGGCGGCGCCGCAGGGCGAAGACGACCACGCAATCCTCGCGCCCGAGCCCCGCCAAATGCTCGCCGAGCGTCTCGCCGGGGCCCGGCACGACGCTCATCGTCTCGATCACCTGCAGGGTCTGCCAGTAGAAATATTGGGCGAAGGCACGACTCGTGCGGAAGCCGATGACGAGGACGCGTCGCGCCGACAGGAGCCGCTCCGCCATCGCGTCGATCTCGACGGCGCCGAGCGAGAGGAAGGTCTGGGCGAGGTTCGCCTGCCCCTGCTCGAGATGGATGCCGACGGGATCGCCCGGCTCGTCGCCCGCGCGCACGAGGAAGAGCGCCGCGCCCGACTGGCCGTCGGCGCGCGCGTGCTGGCGCGCTTCCTCAAAGGAGCCGTAGCCGAGCCTGCGCACGAAGCGGGTGACGCTCGCGTTCGAGACGTTGGCGAGGCGCGCGAGCTCGGTCGCCGAATAGCTCGCGAGCTCGCCGGGGAAATCGAGGACGAGATCGGCGAGCCGCCGCTCGCTCGGGTGCAGCCCCGGCAGGGCCGCGCGCACGCGCGAGAGGAAGGATTGTCGGTGAGCCTGCTCCGCGCCGGCCATGCAAGCCCCGAGACGACACGATGCCGAGAACGTTGGTGCCCCTGGCCGGGATCGAACCAGCACTCCTTGCGGAACTCGATTTTGAGTCGAGCGCGTCTACCAATTCCGCCACAGGGGCGACGCAGGAGAGGAGGTAGCATCGCGGGCGCGCCGAATCAACGCGGCTTTGCGCCCCGCAGGACGCTTTATCGAGGGCGGGCTTTCGGCTATGGCGCGCGAGCACCATATCCGCCGCAAGGACGAGGAACCCGAGATGACCGCGATCACCGCGCTCGCCCGCGACGCCGCCGCCCGGCTCGACCGCCGGATGGTCGCGGTCGCGATCCTGCTCGCGGCGACCGCGACGATCGGGGCGGCGCTCGTCTTCGAGCACGCCTTCGGCTATCTGCCCTGCGCTTTGTGCCTGCAGCAGCGCTGGCCCTATTATCTCGGGGTCCCGCTCGCCGCCGGCGCCGTCGTCCTCGCCCCGCGTCGGATCGCGGGGCGCGCGGCGCTCGCGGCGCTCGCGGCTCTGTTCGTCGCCTCCGCCGGGCTCGCCTTCTATCACGTGGGCGTCGAGGCGGGGATCTTCGCGGGTCCCGCCGATTGCGGAGCGGCGGCGGCGCAGCCGATGGCGGGCTCGATGGACGCCTTCCTCGCCCAGCTCGAGACCGTGCGCGTGGTGAGCTGCTCGGAGGTGACCTGGCGCTTCCTCAGCCTGTCGATGGCGGGGTGGAACGGGCTGATCTCGCTCGGCATCGCGGGGGCGGCGGGTTTCGCGGCCGCACGGCTGCCGGGGCGGCTCTCGGCGAGCCTCTCACGGCGCCGCGCCGGATGAACGGCAGCTGAACGCACCGCTCAGGTTTCGTTCGGGCGGCGCGCGCTAGGAATGGCCTCACATTCGGGAGGCCGACGCCATGATCGCACGCACCGCCAAAGTCACCGCCGCCTCGCTCTACGCGATGACGATGATCGGGCTGTTCGCGGGGATGGGCGTCATCGCGACGGACGCGCCGCTCGCGCGCACCGGCAACGACCCGGCGGTCGGCTTCGCGCTGGTGATGCTCCTCAAGCGCTGAGCGGGCGTCTCACCGCTCGTCGCGGTCGCGACGCAGCTTGTCCTCCTCCGCGCGGCGCTCGCGGCGCAGCTTCCAGACCTCCCATGACGCGAAGCCGATCAGGACGACGAGGAGCAGGAACTCGCCTGCGACGATGAGCGCGCTACTCGACATGAGGCCTCGTTCGGGACGGGCGCGACATGAGCGCCAGGGACACGTTGTCGCAGATAGGGCGCCCGCGCGAGGGCTCAAGCGGCGCGGCCGCCGAGTTTCCCCATCTCCTCGAGCCAGGCCGCACGCTTCTCCGCCTTGCCTTCGACCAGGCCGACGAAGCTGTGGCGCACGGGCTTGACCCCGAGGAGGCCGAGCACCCCCGCCTCGAAGCTGCGCACGCCGTGGGCGCCGAACCAGAGCCGGTAGACGAAGCCCGGCATCCCCATCGTGACGACGAGCCGCGCCGAGCGCCCCGCGAGCGGGCGGCCGAAGACGCCGCTCTTCTTCTCCCCCGCGCTCACGAGCCCCTCGCGCGCGACCCCGAATCCCGGCCTGAAGACCTGCTCGCAGAAACCCTTCAGATGCGCGGGCAGCGTGCCGAGCCAGAGCGGGAAGACGATCACCCAATGCTCCCCCCAGGCGAGCGCCGCCTGCGCCGCGGCGATGTCCGGCACCGGCTCGGCGCGCTCCCAATCCTCGCGCTCGCGCAAGGTGGGGAAGTCCATCTCCGCCACCGAGAGCCTGCGCACCTCGTGCCCGGCGGCCTCCGCGCCGCGCGCATAGCATCGGCGAGGGCGTGGCAGAAATGGTCGAAGCGGCGGGAGGGGTGGCCTTGGAGGAGGACGATGCGGGTCATCGTCTCACCCCGCCATCACCCGCTGCGGCGGGAACACCACCTCGACCAGCGTCCCCTCGCTCTTGCGGGACGAGATCGTCATCGCGCCGCGATTGGCCTCGACGAGCGCCTTCGTCAGCGGGAGCCCCAGCCCCGTGCCGCCGGCGCGGCGGGCGGTGGCGAGTTGGCGGAAGGGCTCGAGGGCGGCCTCGATCTCGGTCTCGCTCATGCCGATGCCGGTGTCGCGCACGCGAAGCGCCACCTCGCCGCGATCGGTGAGCGCCGTCGAGACGATCACCTGGCCGCCGGGATCGGTGAAGCGGATCGCGTTCGAGAGGAGGTTGAGCACGATCTGGCGGAGGCTGCGCTCGTCGGCGACGACCCGCGGCAGGCGCGTGAGGAAGCTCGTGCGCAGCACGATGCGCTCGCGCGCGGCCTCCGGCTGCATCAGCGCGACGCAGGCCGCGACGAGCTCGTTGACCGCCACCGCCCCGAATTGCAGCTCCATCCGCCCCGCCTCGATCTTCGCGAGATCGAGGAGGTCGTTGATGAGGCTCAAGACGTGCTGGCCGGAGGAATGGATGTCGGCGAGATAATCCTTGTAGCGCTCGTTGCCGATGGCGCCGAAGCGCTCCTCGCGCATCACCTCGGCGAAACCGATGATGGCGTTGAGCGGGGTGCGGACCTCGTGGCTGATCCGGGCGAGGAAGTCCGATTTCTGCGCGCTCGCGGCTTCCGCCGCGCGCCGCGCCTCGACGAGATCGCGCTCGGCGGCCTTGAAGGCGCTCATGTCGCGCAGGACCGCGCAGAACTTGGGCGGCTCGTCCTCGGCGACGCGGCCGAGCGTCATGAACAGGGCCATGGCCCCGCCCTGGCGCACGCGGCCCGTGACCTCGCGGCCGTCGTTGAGGACGCCGGAGACGCCGCCGCGGGCGAGGCCGTCGAGATAATCGAGCGCGGCGACGTGGCTCTCGGTGGCGAAGAGCATGGTGAAATGCTCGCCGGCGACCTCGTTCTCCTCGTAGCCGAACAAAGCCTGCGCCGAGCGGTTGAGCGAGAGGATGCGCCCGCGATCGTCGATCACGACGACGCCGTCGGTGGCGGTGTCGAGGATCGCGGCGGCCTCGGCGATGCGGCGCTCGCGCTCGGCGAGCCGCGTCTCGAGGGCGGCGATGCGCTCGTGCGGATCGGGCTCGGGCAGGCGGCGCACGCACAGGAGGCTCGCCGCGCCGCGCGCGGTCTCGAGCGGCGCGATCTTCACCTCGACCGCGATCGCGCGCCCGGCCGCGTCCGCCACCGCGAGCGGGGCCGGATCCTCGATCTCGGCGCGCGCGAGCGTTCCCGGCCGCCCGCGCAGCAGGCGCACGAGCCCGCCGGCCTCGCGAAAGGCCTCGAGATCGCGGTAGCCCAGCATGTCGAGGAGCGTGCGGTTGGCGTAGAGCGCGTCCTCGCCGCGATGCACGACGATGCCGAGCGGAAGCCGCTCGAGGGCGGCCTCGGCGAAGCTCCCGGGGAGGGCCTCCGCAGGGGCGAGAGCGACGACGTTGGGCGCGGCGGCCGCCTCCGCGGGGGCGCCCTCCTCCGCCTCGATGTCGCCCGCATAGCGCGCGCCGAGCGCCTTGGCGATCTCGCGCAACGCGTTGTGCTCGGCGCTCGTGAGGCGCGGAGGCGGAGCGCGATGAGGCAGGGCGGGCTCTGGCTCTGGCTCTGGCTCGGGCTGGGGGGCGGACTCGGGCTCGGTCGAGGGCTCCGCGACGGACTCGGCCTCCGCGACCGGCTCGTCGAGCGCGACTTCGCCGGGGGGCGCCGCTTCGGGGGGCACGTCGGCGAGCGCGATGGCGTCGGGCTCTTCGCCGGACGCGAAATCGCTCTGCGGCTCGTCCGCGGCCTCCGCCTCGACGGCAACGGGCTCAATGGCATCGGCCTCGACGAGATCCGGCTCGACCGGATCCGCCTCCTGGAACTCCGACTCGGCGACGGGCGTCGCCTCCAAGGTCGCATCGGCGACCGGCGCCTCCTCCTCGTGCTCCTCCTGCGCCGCCTCCGCAAGCGAGTCCGGCCGCGCGTCCTCGGCCGCGGGCTGCGGGCTCGCGCGCAGGGCGTCCGGAAGCGGCACGATCGCGTCGGTGCGCACGAGGCCGAAGCCGCGATAGCCGACGAGGCGGCGCTCGCGGTCGAGGACCGGCAAGCCGGCGAGATCGACCGCGACCGCGCTCTCGCTCCCGTCGATCGCCCAGGCGAGCGTGCGCCCGCTGAAGGTCTCGCCGCGGGCGACGTGCTCGGCGACGAGGCCGCGCGAATCGTGCGCGCGGGTGGCGAGCACCTCGGCGAGCGTCAGCCCGACGATGCCGCCCGCCTGCGGGCCGACGGTCTCGGCGAGGATCGGCGAGACGGCCTCGATGCGCCCCTGCGCGTCGCTCGACCAGACGAAGCGCACGACGCCGCGGCCGGCGAGCCGCGCCAGCGGATCGGGCGCCGGCTCGGGCTCGGGTTCCGGCTCGGGCGCTGATTCGGGTTCCGGCTCGGGCACGGTCGCGATTTCGACCGCCGCGGGCCCCTCCCCCGTCGTCTCGGCACGCGTCGCGATCGCCGTCGGGCGGGGTCGATCGAGCGGCGCGAGCGCGGGCGGCGGCGTCAGGAAGACGACGACGAGCGCAGCGCCGCCGTCGTCGAGCGCGATGCGGCGGCAGGCGAGCGTGCTCGGCACGGCGAGCGGCCCGGCGGCGAGCCGCAGCCGCTCGAGCCGCGGCGCGCCCTCGATCGGGAGCTTGCCCGCGAGATCCGCGAGCCGCGCGAGCGCCGGCAGATCGGTGCGCAGCCGGCCGGCGCCGTCGACGACGAGCGCCTCGGCGATCGCGCGCGCGCCGTGCGTCGCGTGGAGGAGCCGGCGGCCGTCCGGGTCGAGCGCGATCGCCGGCCGGCCGGCGGCTTCGCCCTCCAGCCGTTCCGCGATCGTCTCCACCTCGTGTCGCGCCGCCTTGTCCATCCCGTCCGAGCCGTCGCCGAAGATGCCTAACGCGGTCTTAACGCATGGACCCGCGCATGAGGAGCCTGGATGCGGAGGTCACTCTCTGTCAACCTTAATGCCGATGACGGCCCTGTTGATTTTGCGTCGCACAAGGGTTATGTTGCGATGCACAAAAGACAGCGACCCGCGCCGCCACGCTCGCTGACAGGCGAGCGTCCGCCGTGGGACGACGTCCGTTGTCCGTCGAAACGATAGTGAGACCCGAGGAGGCTCGAGATGGCCCAGACGCCGAAATTCGAAATTCCCACCGAGATGCGCGAGCTCGCCGAGAAGAGCGTCGAGCAGGCGCGCATGGCCATGGACGGCTTCGTCAGCGCCGCGATGCGCGCGATGGAGCCCTTCGACGCGCCCGCCACCCGCATGGGGGTGAACACGAAGGAGATGCGCGAGAAGGCGTTCGGCATGGCCGAGCAGCAGCTCAAGGCGTCCTTCGACCACGCGCAGAAGATGATCCGCTGCGAGGACCCGGCCGAGGCGATGCGCCTGCAGGTGGCGTTCATGCAGAGCCAGTTCCAGCTCATGCAGGAGCAGATGCGCCAGTTCGGTCTCGACGCCCAGGCCGCGATCAAGCAGGCCGGCGACGCCGCGGTCGACGCCGCGAAGCCCGCCAAGGGCGAGACCTCGAAGAAGTGACGCGAAGCGGCCGGCGCCGGGCCGACGCGCCCGGTGCCGGTCTCCCCCGGCCGACGCACGGACCGATCGACGAAGGATGGACGAAGCCATGAGCGACGATACGCGGCAGACGACGAAGGGTGCGGCCGGGGCCGCCGGCAAGAGCAGGACCTCGGCGAGCAAGGTTTCGGCGAGCCCGAAATCCGCGACGAAGGCCCAGCCGGCCAAGGCGCCCGCGGCGGCTGTGAAGACGGCGCCCGCGGCGACGAAGCCCGCGCCGGAGGCGGCCAAGCCTGCCGAGACCAAGGCGGCGGTGACCAAGCCTGCGGAGACCAAGGCCGCCCCTGCGGTGACCAAGCCGGCGGAGACCAAGCCCGCCCCCGTGGCCGCGAAGCCGGCTGCGAAGGTCGAGGCGACGGCGCCGACGAGCAAGGCGCCCGAGGAGAAGGCTCCCGCGCCGAAGCCCGCGCCGACCCCGATCCCCTCCCCTGCCGCGATCCCGCTCGCGACGCCTTCGCCGCTCGCCGCCGTCGCGGCGCTCGACGCGGCGGAGAGCCCGCTGCACACCGAGGCCTTCTCGGCCGTCGGCATCCCCGCTCTGCCCACCCCCGAGGCCGTGATCGCCCCGATCCAGAAGGCGATGGAAGCCGGCGCCGAGAGCGCGCGCGGCGCCTATGCGAGCGCCCGCGAGACCAACGAGGCGCTCGGCCAGGCCTGCTTCGAGAGCGCGGCGGCGACCTCCCGCGGGCTGGTCGCGCTCAACGCGCAGTTCCTCGACCTGATGCGCGCGCACAGCGACCTGTCGTTCTCGCTGATGCGCTCGACCCTCTCGGCGCCCTCCCTCTCGGAGGCCGTGCGCCTGCAGACCTCGGGCGCGCGCCAGGCCTACGAGACCACGGCGACGCATCTCAAGGCGATCGCCGAGACGACCACCCGCATCGTCGGCGAGGCCTCGAAGCCGCTGCATGAGGCGATGTCGCGGCGCTGAGAAGTCGGTTCTTCTTCGGGTCGTCGTCCCGGACGCCGCAGGCGATCCGGGACCCATACCCGCGACGCTTCGGTCGCAGCCTATAGGCTGCGTTTCCGATCGGTGCCCGCTTGGGCGGCGCGGAGCGAGCGCGGCATGCGCGCTCGAACGATCGTCGAGGTTATGGGTCCCGGGTCCGCTTCGCGGCCCGGGATGACAGCCTTCAGGCCCGGACGCGCGCGCGATATCGGCTCCGATCTCGGGATCGTATCTCGACGCCCGCCCCGGCGCGTCCCGCGTCACCGGCGCCACGCTGCGCGCCTTGGCGGCGCTTGACAGAACGGCCCTCACGCCACAGGACAGAGGGCATGAGCCAGGACAAGCCGCCCCTCGAGATTCTCCTCTGCGCGCCGCGCGGCTTCTGCGCGGGCGTCGTGCGCGCCATCGACGCGGTCGAGCAGGCGCTCGTCCGCCACGGCGCTCCCGTCTACGTGCGCCACGAGATCGTCCACAACAAGTACGTCGTCGAGAGCCTGCGCCGGAAGGGCGCCGTCTTCGTGAAGGAGCTCGACGAGGTGCCGGACGGCGACGCGCCGGTGATCTTCTCCGCCCACGGCGTGCCGAAATCGGTGCCGGAGGAGGCGCTGCGCCGGCGCATGCACGCGATCGACGCGACCTGCCCGCTCGTCACGAAGGTCCATCGCGAGGCGCAGGTCCACGCCAAGAAAGGCCGCCACGTGCTCCTCGTCGGCCATGCCGGACATCCGGAGGTGGTCGGCACGATGGGGCAATTGCCGGCGGGCACCATCACGCTGATCGAGACGCTCGCCGACGCCGCCGCCTTCGAGCCGGACGACCCGAACGCGCTCGCCTTCGTCACGCAGACGACGCTCTCCGTCGACGACACCCGCGAGATCGTCGAGGCGCTGCAGGCGCGCTTTCCGGCGATGGTGGGGCCGCACAAGGAGGACATCTGCTACGCGACCACCAATCGCCAGGAGGCGGTGAAGAAGGTCGCGCCGATGGTCGACGCCATGATCGTCGTCGGCTCGCCGAACTCCTCGAATTCGCAGCGCCTGCGCGAGGTCGCCGAGCGCGCGGGCTGCCCCGTCTCGCGGCTCGCGAACCGGGCGGAGGAGATCGACTGGGAGGCCTTCGCGGGGATCCGCCGGCTCGGCATGACGGCGGGCGCCTCCGCGCCGGAAGTGCTCGTCGAGGAGATCATCGACGCCTTCGCCGAGCGCTACGCGGTGTCGGTCGAGACGGTCACCACCGTCACCGAGGACGTGTTCTTCCCCCTGCCGCGCGGCCTGCGCGGGCAAGCCGCGGAATAGCACGTGGCCGTCTACACAGAGGTGCCGGAGGACGCGCTCCTCGCCTTCG
Source organism: Salinarimonas sp. (assembly GCF_046292825.1). GTDB lineage: Bacteria > Pseudomonadota > Alphaproteobacteria > Rhizobiales > Beijerinckiaceae > Salinarimonas. The sequence goes on from NZ_JBKBQG010000002.1 coordinate 116,388, forward strand.
TCGGTGCCTACGACATCGGCGAGGTCTTGTCGTTCAAGGGCATCGCCGAGGGCGTCGAGAACACGAACTACTTTCTCCACACGAGCGCGGGCTCCTACATCCTGACGCTCTACGAGAAGCGCGTGCGCGAGGACGACCTGCCCTTCTTCCTCGGCCTGATGGAGCACCTCTCGACGCGCGGCATCGTCTGCCCGCTGCCGGTGCGCGACCGCGCGGGGCGCGCTCTGTCGCGGCTTGCCGGGCGGCCGGCGATGATCGCGACCTTTCTCGACGGCCTCTCGATCCGCCGCCCCAGCGCGCGCCATTGCGGGGCGCTCGGCACCGCGCTCGCGCAATTGCACGAGGCCGGCCGCGATTTCGGCATGCGGCGCGAGAACGCGCTCTCCCTCCCCGCCTGGGCGCCGCTCTACGCGCAGGCGCATGGCCGCGCCGACGAGGTTTCGCGCGGGCTGTCGGGGCGCATCGAGGCGGCGCTCGACGCGCTCGCCCGCGATTGGCCGCGCGATCTGCCCGAGGGCGTGATCCACGCGGATCTCTTCACCGACAACGTGTTCTTCATCGGCGAGCGCGTGTCGGGCCTGATCGATTTCTACTTCGCCTGCAACGACCGCCTCGCCTACGATCTCGCGATCTGCCTCAATGCCTGGTGCTTCGAGCCGGACGGCTCGTACAACGTGACCAAGGGGCGGGCGCTCATCGCCGGCTATGCGCGCGCGCGGCCGCTCGAGCGGGCCGAGATCGAGGCGCTTCCCGTGCTCGCGCGCGGGGCGGCTTTGCGCTTCCTGCTGACGCGGCTCGTCGACTGGCTGAACGTGCCGCCGGGCGCGCTCGTGCGGCCGAAGGACCCGCTCGAATACGACCGCAAGCTCGCCTTCCACATGGGCGTCGCGCGCGCCTCCGATTACGGATACGACACATGACCACCCCACGGGTGACGATCTACACGGACGGGGCCTGCAAGGGGAACCCGGGCCCCGGAGGCTGGGGCGCGCTCCTGATCATGGGCGAGCGCGAGAAGGAGCTCGTCGGCGGCGAGGCGCTGACCACCAACAACCGCATGGAGCTGATGGCCGCGATCATGGCGCTCGAGGCGTTGAAGCGCCCCTGCGCGGTCGATCTCTACACCGACAGCCAATATGTCCGCCAGGGCATCACGAGCTGGCTCGCCAATTGGAAGGCGCGGGGCTGGCGCACGGCGGCGCGCGAGCCCGTCAAGAACGAGGATCTGTGGCGGCGCCTCGACGAGGCACGCGCGCGCCACGACGTCGCCTGGCACTGGGTGCGCGGCCACGCCGACGACCCGCTCAACCACCGCGTCGACGCGCTGGCGAATTCCGGCGTGCCCAAGCGGTGATGAGGAACCGCCGTCCCTCCCCGTAGGGCGACGGAGCGCGAACGTCGTCGATCGTGCATGCGTCAGACGAGAACAGCTTCCAGTCGGAAAACCGCACCACCGCCGTCATTCCGGGGCGCGAAGCGAGCCCGGAACCCAGAACCACGACCTGTGACGAGCAGCCTATAGGCTGCGCCCCTCGACGGATCCGAAGCCGAACGTTTCCCTGCGAGCGCGCATGCGCGCTCGAACCAGCGTCGGGAGTCTGGGTTCCGGGCTCGCTTCGCGCCCCGGAATGACGGCTTGGAGAGTCTGCGAAGGCAGATCCTTCGGGACGGAGTGGCGGCGCCTCGTAGGTTCGTTCCCATCCGCGGATCTCCCCCCGGGCCCCGCCCGACCTCCGTCGCTGCGCTCCGGAGGCCGCCCTCCCCTACGGGAAGGGATAGGACCGGCGCGGGAGCCGTAAAGGCTTCTTGCACGCTCCCCCTGGACATCCGCCCGTGCCGCCACCCATATAGAGGTGATTGCCGAAAGGAGCATCATGGCCGGCATCTCACTCTCCCTCGAGGGCGACAAGATCCAATTGTCGTTCCAGAAGGACGATCAGGCCACCGCGATCGTGATGGACGCGGGGGCGGCGCGCACGCTCGCGTCGGCGCTGACGCAGCTCCTCGACGTGATGGACGACGACATCGACACCGATCTCGAGAACGCGCTCGAGGAGGGGATCACCGACGAGGAGATCGCCGAGGAGCTCGCGCGCCAGCTCGCGGAGGAGGGCGACGAGGCCGACACGATCGAGGGCGAGGTGGTGGACGTGACGTCACCCACGATCGACATCGGCGTCGACCAGGACGGCCACGCCGTGGTGGCGCTCCGCGCCGGCGACATGCCGCCGATCATGCTGCGCCTCCAGGACGACGAGGCGCGCCACATCTCCCAATCCCTCAGCGAGATCCTCAGCGCCCCGCGCGACGTGCGGCTGAGCCAGGGCGGGCACTGACGCGCGCGCGTCTTCAGCTCGCGAGCCTCGCCCCGTCGCGCCGCTCGACGGCGCCGACGACGACGCGGATCCAATCGGCGGGGATCGCCTCGGGCTCGACGTCGCGCAGGAGCCGACCGAGCATCGCGACGAAGGCCGCCCGCCGCTCCGGCCCCCAGCCGCACCAGCCGCCCGGGATCGTCGCCTCGGCGATCGCGAGAAAGCGGGCCTCGTGCTCGGCGGGGAGGAAGCGCACCTGCTCGATCCGCCCGCCCGATTCGTCGGCGAGGACGCGCAGATAGGGCAGGAGCCGCGAGGGGGGCTTTTGCGGCGGCAGGACGACGCGCAAGGTCTCCTCCGTCACCGCGCGCGCCCCCTGGGCCGCCGCGAGCATGGCGATGTCGCGCTGCAGCGCCGGGCGCCAGAGCGGCCCGAGGCTCGCCCAGCCGCCCTCCAGGACGCGTTCGACCATGGCGCCGATCGCCACGAGCGCGGCCTCGTCCTCGTCGAGCGCGAGCCGCGTGGCGCCGTCCGGAAGCGCGCGCCCGAGAAGCTCCGCCTGCCAGGGCAGAGCCGGATCGACATCGACCTGCATGGGAAAGAATTCGCCTTGTTCTGGAGAGACTTGCGCGGTTGCGCAGGCGTCTATCAGATCCAGCCGCCGTCCACCACGAATTCCTGCGCCGTGCACATGCGGCTCTGGTCGGAGGCGAGGTAGAGCACCATCGCGGCGATGTCGTCGGGGGCGAGACGCCCGGCGAGGCATTGCGCCGCCTCGAGCTTCGCCTCGCCCTCGGGCGTCAGCCAGAGCCGACGTTGGCGCTCGGTCATGACCCAGCCCGGCATCACCGTGTTGACCCGCACCCCGCTCTTGCCGAACTCGCGCGCGAGCCCGCGCGTCAGCCCGCTGATCCCCGCCTTGCAGGCGAGGTAGAGTGGCATGTCGCCCTGCCCGATCCGCCAGGAGATCGAGCCCAGATTGACGATCGAGCCCTCCCCCTTCGCCGTCATGTCGCCGACGACCGCCTGCACCGCGAAGACGTAGTGGCGCAGATTGACCGCGATGCGATCGTCGAAGAAGGCGGGGGTGATGTCGGCCGTCGCGTGCCGATCGTCGCGCGCGGCGTTGTTGACGAGGATGTCGACGGGTCCGAGCGCCTCGCGGAACTCGCGGATCGCGCGCGCGAGCGCGTCAAGATCGGTGAGATCGCAGGCCCGGAAGAGCGGCTCTCGCGGCGTCGCCAGCGCCTGCGCCTCGGCGATCGTCCCTGCTCCGCCGGCCTCGTCGATGTCGAGGAAGCCGACCCGCACGCCCTGTGCCGCGAGCGCGGTCACGATGGTCCGTCCGATCCCCGAGCCGCCGCCGGTGACGACGGCGACGCGGTCCTTCAAGCTGTCGTAGCGAACATGACGGGTCAGTTCGGTCATGGCGTGTTCCTGTCGGCAGCGGCGCCGCTCAGCGCTCGACGGGCAGGCCGCTCGGCACGCGCTCGGGAATGCCGAGGCGGCCGGCGAGCGCTTTCTCGTCGGTGAGCGTGTGGAGGAAGGCGAGGAGCGCTTCGACGTCGCCCTCTTCGAGCGGGATCGGCGGGACGCGCGAGGCCGCTTCGCGAATCGCGGCCCATTCGGGCGCGTTCGCGCGCAAAGCGAGATCGGGCTTCACCGCCGCGAAGGCGGGCAGCGTGGCGGAGGCGGGGTCCCAATCGTCGAGCGCGGCGACGGGATCGGCGTGGAAGCGCAGGAAGGCCTCGAGATCCGAATGCCCGCCCGCATGGCCCCAGGGCCCGGTGCGCGCGACGTTGCGCAAAGACGGCGTGCGAAACGCGTAGGCGTCCTCGGCGCGCCCCGTCACCCGGATGCGCCCCTCGTCGCGGCTGTGGCGCTCGAAACGCTCGGCCTTGCCCGGCCCGAGCTGCGGCGAGCCGCGCGGATGAAAGCCGTGATCGGTCAGGAACGGCCCCGCATGGCAGGTCGCGCAGCGCGCCTCCCCGTAGAACAGGGCCATGCCCGCCTGCGCGAGCGGGGAGAGGGTCGCCTCCCCCCGCAGCACGGCGTCGAAGGGCGACGTGTCCGAGCGGAACTCGAATTCGACGAAGGCGGCGATGGCGTCGGAGATGTCGGTGAAATGGAGCGGCCGGCCCGCGTCGATCTCGGGATAGACCGCCGCGAAGAGGGCCTGGTATTCGGGAATGGCGGCGACGCGGCGCGCGATCACGTCCCAGGCGCCGCCCTCCGCGGTTATCAGCCCCTGGCGCACCGCGCGCGAGACGTCGTTCTCGCCGTAATGGCCGGCCATCTCGTCGGGGGAGAGCACGGGGAACATGGTCCGCGCGGACAGGAGCGAGGCGAAGCCCGCGACCATCTCCTCCTCGAGCGGCGTGCGCAGGCCGGAGGGCCGCGACGGATCGACCTCGATGCGCCCGTCGTGGAACATCACCGTGAATTCGTGCGCGCCCAGATTGAAGAGCGCCGGCGCGTTCCGCGGGATGCGCTGCTCGGGCATGTTGTCGGGATCGCCCACCCGGTCCGGCCCGAGCCCGACCCCGCCCTCGCCGAGCCCGAGGGAGACGCCGTCCGTCGTCGCGAAACGCGGATGGTGGCAGGTCGCGCAGGAGATGTTGCGATTGCCCGAGAGCACGGGATCGAAGAACAGGAGCCGCCCGAGCTGCGCCTCTTCGATGCGCACGGGGCGGTAATCGGCATCCGTGACGGGAGGCGGGAGAGCGAGCCCCGCGGCGAGGGCCGGGGTAGCGAGGAGGGCGAGGGCCAAAATCCCTCCCCAGAGAAGAGCCATCCGATTCACACGTCTGCGCCGATCGATGCGCGTTGCATTCTCACGGTTTGCGCAAGGCTCGACGGTCTCCCCTCCCCCTTGGGGGAGGGGTCGGGGGTGGGGGTCGTGCAGGATCTGGCGTATCGGTTCCACCTCGACGACCCCCCACCCCGCCCGCGGGCGGGGCGGGGGGGGCCCGCGCCCCCCACCCCCCGCCCCCCCGCCCCCCCCGCCCCCCCCCCCCCGCGGCGGGGGGGGGGGGCCGGGCCCCCCCCCCCCCCCCGTGCAGGATCTGGCGTATCGGTTCCACCTCGACGACCCCCATCCGACCCGTCGCCTTCGGCGCCGGGCCACCTTCCCCCAAGGGGGAAGGACGAGGGCGGTGCTCGTCACAAGCGTGGAGCGAGATGTGTGAACGGGATAGCCAGCCCGGGTGGCGATTATCCTTCGCGCGTCGGGCCCCACCCGACCCCTTCGCTTCGCTCAGGGGCCTCCCTCCCCTACGGGGAGGGACGCCTCCCCTCTCCCGGACGGGAGAGGGGTCGGGGGTGAGGGAACGCGGTGCGCCATCGGCCGCCGACATCTCGAATTCCTCCCGAACAACGCCGCGCCACGTCTCCGACCGTACGCCCTCGCCCCCAGCCCCGCTCCCGTCCGGGAGAGGGGAGCTCCCTCACACGAACCGATTGACCAGGTTCTCGAGCCGCTCCTGGCGCCCCGAGCGCGGCTGCGGCTCGATGCCTTCGCTCTCGACGCGCGCGGCGATCGCGGCGAGGTCGGAGCGCAGCATGGCCTGCGCCTGCGGGCGATCCCAGCCCGCATAGCGCTCGGCGCGGGCGCGCTCGAGGGACCCGTCCTCGAGGAGCGCCGCCGCGCAGAGGAGCCCGCGCGCGCAAGCGTCCATGCCGCCGACGTGAGCGGCGACGAGATCGACCGGATCGAGGCTCTGCCGGCGCAGCTTGGCGTCGAAATTGGTGCCGCCGGTGGAGAACCCGCCCGCGCGCAGGATCTCGTAATAGGCGAGCATCACTTCCGGATGGTTGTTCGGGAACTGGTCCGTGTCCCAGCCGGACTGGTAATCGTTCCGGTTCATGTCGATCGAGCCGAAGATGCCGAGCGAGGCGGCGAGCGCGATCTCGTGCTCGAAGGAATGGCCGGCGAGGATCGCGTGGCCCTGCTCGATATTGACCTTGACCTCGTTCTCCAGCCCGAAGCGGCGCAGGAAGCCGTAGACCGTCGCGACGTCGAAATCGTATTGGTGCTTCGTCGGCTCCTGGGGCTTGGGCTCGATCAGGATCGTGCCGGAGAAGCCGATTCTGTGCTTGTACTCGACGACCATCGCGAGGAAGCGCCCGGCCTGCTCGGCCTCGCGGGAGAGATCGGTGTTGAGGAGGGTCTCGTAGCCCTCGCGCCCGCCCCAGAGCACGTAGTTCTGCCCGCCGAGCTTGTGGGTCGCGTCCAGGCAGGCCTTCACGGTCGCCGCCGCATAGGCGAAGACGTCCGGATCGGGATTGGTCGCGGCGCCCGCCATGAAGCGACGGTGCGAGAAGAGGTTCGCCGTGCCCCACAGGAGCTTCGTCTTCGAGCGCTCCATCTTGGCGGCGAAATAGTCGACCATCTCTTCGAGATTGCGCCGGCTCTGCGCGAAGGTCGCGCCCTCGGGGCGCACGTCCGCATCGTGGAAGCAGAAGAACGGGGCGCCTACGATCTCGAACAGCGCGAAGGCCTCGTCGGCCTTCCGCTTGGCCGCCGCCATGTCGTCGCCGAACCAGGGCCGCTCGAAGGTCTGGCCGCCGAAGGGGTCGTTGCCGGGCCAGGCGAAGGAATGCCAATAGGCGATCGCGAAGCGCAGATGGTCCTCGAGCCTCTTGCCGAGCACCACGCGATCGGGGTCGTAATGGCGGAAGGCGAGCTCGCTCGTCGTCTCGGGGCCCTCGTAGCGGACGGGGGCGATCCCTTCGAAATAGGTGGTCATGACAGGCTCCGGATGGCTTGCGCGGCGGCGCGGTAGCGCGCATGCGCGTCGTCGAAGGCGGGGGCGAGGGCGCGGTCCGGCTCGAAGCGGCGCGCGATTGGCGGCGGCGTCGCGATCTCGGGCCCGGCCTCGTGGGCCGCCATCATCGCGAGGCGCGCGGCGCCGAAGGCCGCGCCGAAATCGCCGGCGGCGGGGATGAGGACGGGCGTTCGAAGCGCGGTCGCGATCGCGGCGCACCAATAATCCGAGCGGCTGCCGCCGCCGAGCGCGATCAGGCTGTCGAGCCGCGTGCCCGTGGCGGCGAGCGCGTCGCGGCAATCGCGCAGCGCGAAGGCGACGCCCTCGAGCACCGCGCGGGTGCCGGCGGCGCGGTCCGTCTCGTGTTCGAGGCCGAGAAAGGCGCCGCGGATCGACGCGTCGTTGAGCGGCGTGCGCTCGCCGCCGAGATAGGGCAGGAACAGCCCGCGCCCCGGCGCCTGGAGCGGGCCGAGCGCGTCCGTCAGCGCGGCCGGCGCGTCGCCGAGAAGGCGCGCGTACCAATTGAGCGCGTCGGTCGCCGCCAGGATCACGCCCATCTGGTGCCAGGACCCGGGCAGAGCGTGGCAGAAGGTGTGGACCGCCGTCTCGGGCGCGGGGCGGTAGCCGTCGCTCGCGGCGAACAGGACGCCCGACGTGCCGAGCGAGACGAAGGCCTGGCCGGCGCGCACCACCCCCGCCCCGATGGCGGAGGCGGCGTTGTCCCCTCCCCCGCCCGCGACGACGACGCCCCGGCCGAGCCCCCAGCGCGCGGCGAGCGCGGGGCGCAGCACGCCCGAGACCTCGGAGCCTTCGACGAGGCGGGGCATGTGCGCGCGGGTCAGACCGGTCGCCTCGAGGAGCGCGTCGGACCAGTCGCGCGCGCCGGTGTCGAGCCAGCTCGTGCCGGCGGCGTCGGACATCTCCGAGACGTGCTCGCCCGTGAGCCAGAGCCGCAGGTAGTCCTTCGGCAGCAGAACCTTGGCGACGCGCGCGAAGAGATCCGGCTCCCGCCGCGCGACCCAGACGAGCTTGGGCGCCGTGAAGCCGGGGAAGACGATGTTGCCGGTGATGGTGCGGAAGCGCGGGTCCGCATCGAGCGCGGCGGCCTCCTCGTGGGCGCGGGTGTCGTTCCACAGGATGCACGGGCGCACCACCTCGTCGGCGGCGTCGAGCAGCGTGGCGCCGTGCATCTGGCCCGAGAGCCCGATGCCGACGACGTCGGCGAGCGACGCCTTGGCGGCGAGCTTGTCGAGCGCGGCCTCGACCGCCGCGAGCCAGTCGGCCGGGCTCTGCTCGGACCAGCCCTCGTGGGGGCGCGACAGAGCGAGCGGGGCGGTGGCCTCCGCGCGGATCGCCTGGTCCTCGCCGACGAGGACGGCCTTCACCCCGGACGTTCCGAGGTCGAGCCCGATCGTGGCCATGGCGCGCTCCTCAGGCGGCGAGATGCTCGGGTTTCTTGCCGAGGATGATCATGCCGAGCAGATCGTCCTCGGAGACCTCGTCGACCTTCACGATGCCGACGAGCTGGCCGTTCTTCATCACGGCCGCGCGGTCGCACATCTGCTTCACCTGGTGGATGTCGTGATCGATGAGGAAGATGCCGAGCCCCTCGCGCTTGAGCTCGGCGATCAGCTCGGCGACCATCTGCGTCTCGTGGGGGCCGAGCGCGGCGGTCGGCTCGTCCATGATCAGGATCTTGGCGTTGAAATAGACCGCGCGCGCGATCGCGACCGACTGGCGCTGACCGCCGGAGAGGGCGGAGACGGGCGCGGCGAACTTGCGGAAGTTCGGGTTCAGCCGCGCCATGATCTTGCGCGTCTCGGCCTCCATGGCGGCATCGTCGACGAAGCCGAGCGGCGTCGTCAATTCGCGGCCGAGGAAGAGGTTCGCGGCAGCATCGAGATTGTCCGCGAGCGCGAGCGTCTGGTAGATCGTCTCGATGTTGTGCCGCCGGGCATCGCGCGGATTGGCGATCTCGACCTTCTCTCCATTGATGAAGATGTCGCCGGAATCCATGCGATACGCGCCCGACAGGCACTTGATCAGCGTCGACTTGCCCGCGCCGTTGTGGCCGAGGAGCCCGACCACTTCGCCCGGATAGAGATCGACCGTGACGCGATCGACGGCCTTGACGCCGCCGAAGGCGATGGAGATGTCGCGCAATTCGACGAGGGGCGTCATCAGCGGGTTCCCCAGCGCTTGCGGTAGAGGATGTCGACGAGGACGGCGAGGACGAGCACCGCGCCGACGACGATGTTCTGGAACGGCGCGTCGACGCCCACCATCGCCATGCCGGATTGGAGCGACTGCATGATCAGCGCGCCGAGCACCGCGCCGTAGATCGTGCCGATGCCGCCCGCGAGCGCGGTGCCGCCGATCACGGCGGCCGCGATGACGCGCAATTCGTCGAGCGTGCCGATGTCGTTTGCGTGGTTCGTCAGGCGCGCGGAGGCGACCACCGCCGAGAGCGCGCAGAGGAAGCCCATCAGCGCGAACACCTTGACGGTGAGCATGCGCGTGTTGATGCCCGACAATTCGGCCGCATCCGGATTGCCGCCGGTGGCGAAGACGTAGCGGCCGAAGCGCGTCTTGCGGGCGACGACGGTCATCACGAGCGCGACGACGACGAGGAGGAGCACCGAGATCGGCAGGCCGTAGCCGGCGACGAAGCCGTCGGGCATCACCTCCCCGCGCGCCTCGAAGATGCGCCGCAGGCGGGCGGTGGGGATCTCGTAGGAATTGAGGAGCCACACGAAGCCGAGGATGACCGCCATCGCGAGACCCGCGAGCGTGACCTCCGCCCAGAGCGGCTTGACGGGGAAGTCGTGCGCGATCTTGTTGCGGCGCGCGTTGAAGATCGCCCACACCGCCGCGACCGCGAAGATCCCGCCGAACACCCACGACCAGGTCTCGCCGAGCGTGCCGTTGATGCCGCCGAAGAGCTGGAAATAGGGGTCGAGCGGGCCGATCGTCTGGCCCCCGGTGATGTACCAGGCGACGTTGCGCCAAACGAGCAGCCCGCCGAGGGTGACGATGAAGGCCGGGATGAGCAGATAGCCGATCAGGACGCCGTGGAAGGCGCCGATCAGCGTGCCGGCGAGGAGCCCCACCACGATCGTCAAGGGCGCGATCAGCGGGTGGCCGAGCCCGAGCCCCAGCAGGTTCGGCAGGAGCGAGGTCTGCGTCACCGCCATGATCGCCGAGGCGGTGGCCAGCAGCGAGCCGACGGAGAGGTCGATGTTGCGCGTGACGATCACGAACACCATGCCCGTGGCCATGATGGCGACGGACACGCTCTGGATCGTCAGGTTGAAGATGTTGCGCGCCGACAGGAAGCGCCCGTCCGTCAGGACGTTGAAGACGAGGCACAGCACCACGAAGGCGCCGATCATGCCGAGGAGGCGGGTGTCGAGCTCGAGCGAGGCAAAGAGGCTCTTCTTGCCGGGCGCGACGGAAGCGTGGGCCGTGGTCGTCATCGGCTGCGTCTCGCGGTCGGAGCGGGAATGGCGGTCGGGCGCGGCCCCCCGTCGAGGGAGGCCGCGCCGCGTCGCGCGATCAGTTGCAGGGGGCCGGGCCGCCGGTGACGCCCTGGCAGAGCGCTTCCTGCGAGATCCAGCCGGCGTCGACGACGACGCTCAGATTGTCGCGGGTGACCGGGACGGGCTCGAGGAAGCGGGCCCACAGCTCGGTGCCGCCCGGCGACGTCCATTGCTGGGCGCCCTCGATGCCGGACATCTCGGTGCCGTTGGCGAGCGCCACCGCGATCTCGCCGGCCGCGCGGCCGAGGTCGCGGGCGTCCTTCCAGACGGAGACCGTCTGCGTGCCGCGCGCGATGCGGTTGAGCGCGGCGTGGTCGCCGTCCTGGCCGGAGACCGGGATGCCGTCCATGCCCTGGGCGGCGAGCGCCGCGACGACGCCGCCGGCGGTGCCGTCGTTCGAGGCGACGACCGCGTCGACCTGGTTGTCCTGCGCGGTGAGGATCTGCTCCATGTTGCGCTGGGCGTTGGCGGGGAGCCAGGCGTCGGTATAGGCCTCGCCGACGATGGTGATGCGCCCGGCGTCGATCGCCTCCTGGAGCACCTCCTGCTGACCGCCGCGCAGGAAGTCCGCGTTCGGATCGGTCGGCGAGCCCTTGATCATCACGTAATTGCCTTCCGGCGCCTGCTCGAGCACGGCGCGGGCCTGCATGCGGCCGACCTCGACGTTGTCGAAGGTCAGGTAGAAGGCGCGCGGATCCTCGATCAGACGGTCGTAGCCGACGACCGGGATGCCCTCGTCGGCGGCGCGCTGCACGGCCGGGCCGATCGCCTGGGCGTCCTGGGCGAGGATGATGAGGGCGTCGACGCCCTGGGCGATCAGGCTCTCGATGTCGGAGAGCTGCTTGGCCGACGAGGACTGGGCGTCGGCGGAGACGTAGGTGGCGCCGGCCTCCTCGAGCGCGGCGCGGATCGCCGCCTCGTCGGTGCGCCAGCGCTCCTCCTGGAAGTTGGACCAGCTCACGCCGACGGTGAGCGCCTGGGCGAGGGTCGGCGTGGTGAGGCCGATGGCGGCGACCGCCGCGGCCATGACGAGGCTACGCATATCGTATCTCCTCCCGGGTAGGCACGGCACGAGGCCGGCTTCGGCTCTTGCCGTAAGCGGGGGCAGAGTGGCGCGGATAAATTCGGTTGTCAAAATAAAAAATGGGGGTGATGATCGAAGAAAGTGCCGAAACTGCCTGTCCGCGTGCCGCATTGCAGCATTATTTTGCAGTGCACACAGGCCGGGTCGTCGAAGAACATCGACTTTCGTTCGAGAGGTGCACGAAATGGCGGGTGCGGGGGGCGCCATCGCGCTCGACGACGAGCGGCAGGGAGTGGGTCCGCTGATCCCGCCGATCGCGGAGGGCCTGCGCCCCGTGCGCCTCCAGGTCTTCGAGCGCATCCGCGCCGCGGGCACCCTGCCGCGCATCCAGATCGCCAAGGAGCTCGGCGTGAGCCCCGCGACGGTCAGCGCCATCACCTCCGAGCTGATCGAGGCGCGCCTCATCGAGGAGGTCGCGGTCCCGCGCGACGGCGACACGAGCCGCGGGCGCCCGCCGGTGGCGCTTGGCGTGCGGCGCGACGCGGCCTTCGTCGTCGGCATCAAGCTCTCCGATCGCGAGCACACGGCGGTGGCGGTCGATTTCGCGGGGCGTCTCCTCGCCTCCGCGGCGATCCCGCACGAGCCGGGCGAGCACGATCTCGACGCGGTGCTCGCTTACGCGGAGGCGCTCGTCGACCGCGTCTGCGGCGAGGCGGGGCTCGCGCGCGCGCGGCTCTGCGCGGTCGGCCTCGGGGTGCCGGGCTTCGTCGACCATGCGAGCGGGCGCGTCCTGTGGTCGCCCTTCCTGCGCACCCGCGACGTGCCGCTGGGGGCCGCCGCGCAGGCGCGGCTGCGGCTGCCCGTCCACGTCGACAACGACGCCAATCTCGTCGCGCTCGCCGAATTGTGGTTCGGCGCCGGGCGCAGGATCGCGGATTTCGCCGTCGTCACCATCGAGCACGGCGTCGGCATGGGCCTCGTTCTCGGCCACCGGCTCTATCGCGGCGCGCACGGGCTCGCGACCGAGCTCGGCCACATGAAGGTGCAGCTCGACGGCGCGCTCTGCCGCTGCGGGCAGCGCGGCTGCCTCGAGGCCTACATCGCCGATTACGCGCTCGCCCGCGAGGCGACGACGGCGCTGAACTGGACCCACAAGGAGGGCCGCTCGACGAGCGTGCTCCTCGAGAGCCTGTTCGACCACGCCAAGGCGGGCAACGGCGCCGCGCGCTCGATCTTCCGCCGCGCCGGGCGCTATCTCGCGGTCGGCCTCGCCAACGTCGTCAATCTGTTCGACCCCGCTCTGATCATCCTCTCGGGCGAGCGGATGCGCTACGATTACCTCTACGCGTCCGATACGCTCGCGGAGATGGAGAGCCTGATGATCAACGCCCACGGGACCCTGCCGCCGATCGAGGTGCATGCCTGGGGCGATCTCCTCTGGGCGCACGGGGCGGCCGCCCTCGCACTCGGCGCGGTGACGGAAGCGCGCCTCGCCCCCGCCCGCGACGCCGCCGCATGAGAGCCGCCCGCATGAGAGCCGCGACCGCCCTCCTCCTCGCGCTCGCCGCGAGCCCCGCCCTCGCCCATCCCGTCTTCGAGGACGCGCGCGCGAGCCTGCCGGTCGAGCACGTCTACGACGGCGGCTGGGAGCATTTCGTCGGCGGCGGGGTCGCCGCGCTCGATTGCTCGGGCAACGGCCTGCCGGACCTCTTCGTCGCGGGCGGGGCGAGCCCGGCGCGGCTCTTCGTGAACGAGAGCGCCGGCCCCGACGCCCCGCTCGCCTTCGCGCTCGGCGACCTCTCCGGGATCGACGCGGCGCTGCTGCGGGGCGTGACCGGCGCCTATCCGCTCGACATCGACGGCGACGGCCTCCTCGATCTCGTCGTGCTGCGGGTCGGGCAGAACCTCATCCTGCGCGGGCGCGGCGGCTGCACCTTCGAGGACGCCACCGACGCGTGGGGCTTCTCGGCCGGGGATCGCTGGTCGACGGCCTTCACCGCGACCTGGGAGCCGGGCAACCTCCTCCCCACGCTGGCGATCGGCAATTACGTCGACCGGGGAGACCCGAACGGCCCCTTCGAGGCCTGCGACGAGAACGAGCTGCACCGCCCCGTCGGCCGCCGCTACGGCGCGCCCGAGCCGATCGCGCCGGGCTTCTGCGCGCTCTCGATGCTGATCTCGGATTGGCGGCGCATCGGCGAGCCGGAGCTGCGGATCTCGAACGACCGGCATTACTACGTCCGCGGCGGCTACGAGGAAATGTGGCGCCTGTCGCCGCTCCTCGCCCCGCGGGGCGACGGCGACGGCTGGCGCCGCGTCTCGCTCTGGGGGATGGGCATCGCGAGCCGCGACATCGACGGCAACGGGCTGCCCGACGTGATGCTCACCTCGATGGGCGACCAGCTCCTGCAATTCAACACGAAGGAGGGCTATGTCGACGCGCCCTTCACGCTCGGCACCTACGCCCACCGTCCCTTCGTCGGCGACGACGGGCGCCCCTCGACCGGCTGGCACGCCGAATTCGCCGACATCGACAATGACGGCCGCGCGGATCTCTTCATCGCCAAGGGCAATGTCGACCAGATGCCCTCGAACGCCATGGCCGATCCCAACAACCTGTTGATGCAGCAGGCGGACGGGACCTTCGTCGAGCGGGCGGTCGAGGCGGGGATCGTCTCGCATGCCCGCGCGCGCGGCGCCGCCCTCGTCGATCTCGACGGCGATGGGCGGCTCGACCTGATCGTCGTCAACCGCCGCGCCCCGCTCGAGATCTGGCGCAACGCGACGCCCGACGTCGGCGGCTTCGTCGCCGTCACCCCGCGCCAGGACGGGCCGAACGGCTTCGCGGTCGGCGCCTTCGTCGAGGTGCGCGCGGGCGGGCGCGTTCAGGTCCAGGAGCTGACGGTGGGCGGTGGCCATGTCGGCGGCCAGGCGGGGCCGCTGCATTTCGGCATCGGCGACGCGGCGCAGGCGGAGATCCGGGTGATCTGGCCCGACCGGACCACCTCGCCCTGGGAGCAGGTGCCCGCCGGCAGCCGCGTCGAGACGTGGCGGGGGCGCGACCGGGTGGTTCTGCGGCAAGGCGAGCTTGACAGAGAGCGTGGGCCCGTCGACAAGCTCGACGATTGACGACGACGCGCAGCGCGATGCCGAACACGGCGGGCGCGGCGCGCGACCTTGGGGGAACAAGCATGACGATCCTCGACATTCCGGGCACGGCCGAGTGCCGCGCGGCGCTCGACCACGCGCTCTCGACCATGCGGCGCCACGAAGAGCCCTATCGTCATTGGCTGCTCGAGAGCGTCTTCCCCGAGGAGATCCCCGCCGCCGTGCGCGCTCTGCCCTTCGCCGCGCAGAAGGTCGGGGACGTGTCGGGCAAGCGCGAGCTGCACAACGCGACGCGCACCTATTTCGATGCCGACAATCGGGCGCGCTTCCCCGTCTGCGACTTGCTCGCCCGCACGCTCCAGGATCCGCGCACCGTGGGCGCCCTCGCCCGCGCCTTCGAGACGGATCTCGACGGCACCTATCTGCGGATCGAGTACGCCGCCGACACGGACGGGTTCTGGCTCGAGCCGCACACCGATCTCGGCGTGAAGAGCCTCACCTTCCTCTATTACGTCTCCGACGAGCCGGGCCAGCACGACCTCGGCACCGACATCTACGCCTCGGCGACCGAGCATTACGGCCGCGCGCCTTTCGTGCCCAACCACGCCCTCGTCTTCGTGCCCTCCTCCAACACCTGGCACGGCTTCGAGCGGCGCCCGATCCCCGGCGTGCGCAAGTCGCTGATCGTGAATTACGTCACGAACGAGTGGCGCGCCCGCGAGCAGCTCGCCTACCCGACCGAGCCCGTCCGCGCGGGCTGAGGGCGGAGGGCGCTCCACAAGCTAAGGGTCATCCCGGGCCGCGAAGCGAACCCGGGACCCAGACGCTCCACGATCGTTCGAGCGCGCATGCCACGTTCGCTCCGCGACCGATCCGCGGCTCTCGTCGGCGAAACGCAGCCTGTAGGCTGCGACCGAAACGTGGAGGTTATGGGTCCCGGATCGCCTTCGGCGTCCGGGATGACAGCCGCCCAACCGTGTCATCCCCGGCCGGAGCACGCATAGCGTGCGCAGGGGAAGGGGACCCAGCACAGCAAGATGCGTGCGGAGCACGCTCTCGCGCCGCCGACCAGGCGGCTCGTCGCCGCCACAAGCGCTTGCTCCGCAAGCGATTCTCATGCTGGGTCCCCTTCCCCTCCGGTCGCAAGCGACCTCCGGCCGGGGATGACACCGTTGGAGCACTCACCCTTTCGGCGCGACTGGCTCGATGACAGTCGCGTGAAGCATTTGCGAGCGTTCGGGAGAAGGATGAGGGCGGCGCTGTCCAGGGATCGCGCCCTCCATTGCCGCGAACGTCATCCCGCGCGCTTGCGTATCTCCGCTCCCGCCCCCCACTTTGCCCGGAACCGCCATCTTCGCTATCCTGTTCGCTTGCGCGCGAAACGCGCCGCTCGCGAAACGGGAAGAACAAGAATGGCCGCACACACCGTCCTCATCGATCTCCTCGCCGGCATCGCCCTCCTGATCTGGGCGACGCGCATGGTGCGCACCGGGGTCGAGCGCGCGTTCGGGGACCGGCTGCGCGGGGCGATCGGGCGAGCCACCGCGAGCGCGCCCCGCGCCTTCGCGACGGGGCTCGGCGTCGCGACGGCGATGCAATCCTCCTCCGCGACCGCGCTCCTGACGGTGTCCTTCGCCGAGCGCGGGCTGATCGGGCTCGCGGCGGCGCTCGCCCTGATGCTCGGCGCCGATATCGGCTCGACGATCGCGGTGCAGATCCTCTCCTTCCGCCCGACCTTCCTCGTCTCGCTCCTGCTGATCGCCGGCGTGCCGCTCTTCACGCTCGCGTCGTCGGCGATCTGGCGGCAGGTGGGGCGGATCGTCATCGGCATCGCGCTGATGATCCTCGCGCTCGGCATGATCGTCGCCGCGACCGAGCCCCTGCGGGAATCGCCCACGCTCGTGACCGTGCTCGCCGCGGTCCAGCACGATCTCGGGCTCGCCTTCGTCTTCGGCGTCGCGATCGCCTGGCTCGCCCATTCGAGCCTCGCGGCGGTGCTCCTGATGATCGCGCTCGCCGCGGGCGGCGTCGTGCCGATGCCCTTCGCGATCGCCTACGTGCTCGGCGCGAACGTGGGCTCCGCGCTCATTCCCGTGGGCCTCGCCTTCCGCTCGCGGGGCACGGCGCGCCGGCTCCTCGTCGGCAACATGGCGTTCCGGGTGATCGGCGCCGCCGGCTGCCTCGCCGCGCTCGGGCTCCTGACCCTGCCGCTCGACCTCCTCGGCGCCGATCCGGGTCGCGCGCTCGCCAACGCCCATACCGGCTTCAACCTCCTCCTCGCCCTCGTCTTCCTGCCGCTGACGGGGCTCGTCGCGCCGCTGCTCGAGCGGCTGCTGCCCGAGCCCGAGCCGGCCGAGACCGGGATCGCCCGCGTGCGCCATCTCGACGAGGAGGCGCTCGCGCGGCCCTCCGTCGCGCTCGGCTGCGCGACGCGCGAGGTGATGCGCCTCGCCGACACGGTCGAGCTGATGCTCCAGGAATCGATCCGCACCTTCGAGCCCGGCAACGAGCGCCGTCGCGAGGAGATCGCGCGGCTCGACGACGAGGTCGACCGGCTCCAGGAGGAGATCAAGCTCTACCTCACGAAGCTCACCCGCACCCCGCTCGACGAGGAGGACAGCCGGCGCTGCTTCGACCTGATCCTGTTCACCACCAATCTCGAACATGCCGGAGACATCATCGACAAGGGCCTCCTGCGGCTCGCCGCACGCAAGGCCCGCAACGGGCTCGCCTTTTCCGACGAGGGCTGGGCGGAGCTGACCGCGCTCCACCAGCGCGTGGTCGAGCAGATGCGGCTGTCGGTCGGCGTCTTCGTCACCCGCGACCTCGAAATGGCGCGCGCCCTCGTCGCCGAGAAGGATCGGTTCCGAGACGCGGAGCGGGTCGCGACCGAGAACCATCTCGAGCGGCTGCGCCGCGGCCGCGTCGCCTCGATCGAGACGAGCGCGCTCCACCTCGACGTCCTGCGCGACCTCAAGCGCATCACCGCCCACCTCACCTCCGTCGCTCACCCGATCCTCGAGGCGCATGGCGAGTTGCGCGCCTCGCGCCTCGTCACGAGCGCGGCCTGAGGGGCCCCTTCCGGCCCGTCGCGGAACCCTGTAGGAAGCGCCTATGGCACTTCCTCCGCTCCTCCATCTCCAGAACGTCGCCCTCACCTTCGGCGGGACGCCGCTGCTCGAGCGCGCCGAGCTCGCCGTCGCGCCGGGCGAGCGGGTGGCGCTCGTCGGGCGCAACGGCTCGGGCAAGTCGACGCTCCTGAAGATCGCCGCCGGGCTCGTCGAGCCCGATGCGGGCGTGCGCTTCGTGCAGCCCGGCGCCACGATCCGCTACCTGCCCCAGGAGCCCGACTTCTCCGGCCACGACACCGTCCTCTCCTATGTCGAGGCGGGGCTCGCGCCCGGCGACGACCCCTATCGCGCGCGCTATCTCGTCGAGGAGCTCGGGCTCACCGGCGAGGAGCGCACGGATCGTCTCTCGGGCGGCGAATCGCGGCGCGCGGCGCTTGCCCGCACGCTCGCCCCCTCCCCCGACATCCTCCTCCTCGACGAGCCGACGAACCATCTCGATCTGCCCGCGATCGAATGGCTGGAGACGGAGCTGAAGGCCGCGCGCGCGGCGATCGTCCTCATCAGCCACGACCGCCGCTTCCTCGAGGCGCTCTCGCGGGCGACCGTCTGGCTCGATCGCGGGCAGACGCGGCGGCTCGAGGAGGGCTTCTCCGCCTTCGAGGCCTGGCGCGATACCGTCTTCGAGGAGGAGGAGCGCGAGCGCCACAAGCTCCAGCGCAAGATCGCGGCCGAGGAGGACTGGCTGCGCTACGGCGTCACCGCGCGCCGCAAGCGCAACGTCCGCCGCCTCGGCCTCCTGCACGACATGCGCAAGGAACTCAAGGAAGAGCGCAAGCGCGTCGGCGACGTCCGCATGGCGGCCGCCGAGGGCGAGACCTCGGGCAAGGTCGTGATCGAGGCGAAAGGCGTCTCGAAGAGCTACGACGAGCGCCCGATCGTGAAGGATTTCTCGATGCGCGTCGCGCGCGGCGACCGCATCGGGATCGTCGGCCCCAACGGCGCGGGCAAGACGACGCTGATCGCGCTCCTCACCGGACAGGCCGCGCCCGATGCGGGACAGGTCACGCTGGGCGCGAACCTGCAGATGGTGACCCTCGACCAGCGCCGCGAGAGCCTCGACCCGACCTGGACGCTCGCCGAGGCGCTCACCGGCGGGCGCGGCGACACGGTCACCGTCGGCACGGAGAAGCGCCACGTCGTCTCCTACATGAAGGACTTCCTGTTCGCGCCCGAGCAGATGCGCACCCCCGTCTCGACCCTTTCGGGCGGCGAGCGCGGGCGCCTCATGCTCGCGCGCGCGCTCGCCAAGCCCTCGAACCTCCTCGTCCTCGACGAGCCGACGAACGATCTCGACCTCGAGACGCTCGACCTCCTGCAGGAGCTCCTCGCCGATTACGACGGCACCATCCTCCTCATCAGCCACGACCGCGACTTCCTCGACCGCACGGTGACGCAGACCCTCGTCGCCGAGGGCGAGGGGCGCTTCGTCGCTTACGCAGGGGGATATTCGGACATGGTCGCGCAGCGCGGCCACGGGATCGGCCCGCGGACCGTCTCTCCCGAGCCCGCCCGCCCCGCCGAGAAGGCGCCGCGAGTCGAGGGGCGCGGCGGCGAGCGCAAGCGCCGGCTCTCGGCCTCCGAGAAGCACGCGCTCGAGACCCTGCCCGGCTTCATCGCCGCGCTCGAGCGCGACATCGCCAAGATCCAGGCCGCGCTCGACGATCCGGACCTCTACACCCGCGACCCCGCCCGGTTCGAGAAGCTGACCAATCTCATGGCCAACGCCCAGTCGAAACTCGCCGAGAGCGAGGAGCGCTGGCTGGCGCTGGAGATGCTGCGCGAGGAGATCGAGGGAGAAAAATTTCCTGCATTGCGCTTACGTTAGGTAAATCAACTCAAATTTAAGAC
Source organism: Salinarimonas sp. (assembly GCF_046292825.1). Lineage (GTDB taxonomy): Bacteria > Pseudomonadota > Alphaproteobacteria > Rhizobiales > Beijerinckiaceae > Salinarimonas. The sequence goes on from NZ_JBKBQG010000002.1 coordinate 136,119, forward strand.
GCCTGGCCCTAACCTATGTTGCGCAATTCAGCCGGGCGCCCGCAACCCGGCACAGTTCGGGGCTGAGGATATGGTCAAGGTTCGCAACGGCATCGCCACGCGTCTGGCGGCCGGCTTCGGTTTCATGCTTCTCCTGATGGGCGCGCTGACCTTCGTGTCGGTCGCCGAGGTCAACAAGCTCGACCGCAACCTGCGGCAGATCAACGAGGTGAACAGCGTCCTGCAGCGCTACGCGATCAATTTCCGCGGCAGCGTGCACGATCGCGCCATCGCCATCCGCGACGTCGTGCTCGTCGAGGACGCCGCCGCGCGCGAGGCGCAGGTGCGGCTCATCGAGCGCCTCGCCGACGCCTATGCCGAGAACGAGCGGCTGATGGACGCGCTCGCGGCCGAGGTCGGCCTCGCCGACGAGCCCCGCCGCATCCTCGTCGACATCGCGGCCGTCCAGGCCCGCACGAACCCGCTCGTCGACCGGATCGTCGCGCTCCAGCGCGCGGGCGACGGCGCCGGGGCGCAGCGCATCCTGCTCGGCGAGGTGAGCGGCCTGTTCGACGATTGGCTCGCCGCCATCAACCGCTTCATCGACTACCAGGAGGCGCAGAACCGCGGCATCGGCGCGCAGGTGGCGCAGAGCGCGAGCGGCTTCCAGACGCTGGCCATGATCGCGCTCCTCGTCGCGATCGCGCTCGCGATCGGCGCGGCGAGCCTCGTGGGGCGCTCGATCATCCGCCCGGTCCGCAGCCTCGTCTCCGTGATGCAGGCGCTCGCGGCGGGCCAGCACAAGGTCGAGATCGTCGGTGCCGAGCGCACGGACGAGATCGGCGAGATGGCGAAGACCGTCGCCGTCTTCCGCGACAATGCGGTCGAGCGCGCCCGTCTCGAGCGCGACGCGCAGCGCGAGCGCGACCGCGAGCGCCAGCGCCAGGCGCAGCTCGAGGGCCTCATCGCCCGCTTCCGCGAGATCATCTCGCGCACCCTCGCGAGCGTGAACGACGGCACCCGCGCGATGCGCGAGACCGCGGGCTCGCTGACGAGCGTCGCCGGCACCGCGGCCGGCCAGGCGAGCGCGGCGCGCGAGGCCTCGACCACCGCGGCGAGCGAGGTGCAGTCGGTCGCGAGCGCGGCCGAGCAGCTCTCCGCCTCGATCCGCGAGATCGCCGCCCAGGCGAGCCGGGCCTCCGGCGTCGTCGAGCGGGCGACGAGCGTCGCCAACCGCACGAACGAGAAGGTCGGCAGCCTGTCGGAGGCGGCCGAGCGCATCGGCGCCGTCGTCGACATGATCCGCTCGATCGCCGAGCAGACGAACCTGCTCGCGCTCAACGCCACCATCGAGGCCGCGCGCGCCGGCGAGGCGGGCAAGGGCTTCGCCGTCGTCGCCTCCGAGGTGAAGACGCTCGCGAGCCAGACCGCGAAGGCGACCGCCGAGATCGCCGAGCAGATCACCGCCGTCCAGGGCTCGACCCGCGAGAGCGTCGACGCGATCCGCGAGATCGGCAACGCCGTCCACGAGATCGAGACCTTCATGCAGGCGATCGCGACGGCGGTCGACGAGCAGGACGGGGCGACGAAGGAGATCTCGCACTCGATCGCGGTCGCCTCGCGCGGCAGCATCGACGCCACCCAGAACGTCGAGACGGTGGCCGGCGCCATCGACGAGACGGCGGGCCAGGCGCGCACCGTGCTCGGCGTCTCCGACAAGCTCACCGCGGTGGCCCAGGAGCTGTCGCAGGCCGTCGACAGCTTCCTCCAGGGCGTCGCCGCCGACGTCGAGGACCGCCGCGGCGGCCAGCGCCTGCCGACCCAGGAGGCCGTGATGATCTTCGGCACGGGCAAGCGGCAATCGACGACGCTGATGGACATCAGCGCGACCGGCGCCCGCCTCGCCGCCTTCCCCGGCGCGCGCGTCGGCGAGCGGCTGAAGATCGCGCTGTCGAGCGGCGAGACCGTCGATGTCGAGGTGGTGCGCGTCGACGGCGGCGATTGCGGCGTGCGCTTCCTCACGGCGCCCAAATCGATCGACGCGCTCGCGGCCTGAGCGACACGTCCCGTTGCGCCGCGTCCCCCCGCGCTGTAGGTCTGGCGCGGGGGGACGCGCGCGTTCGGCGGCGCGTTCGGCGGCCCGGGGAGCGTGGTCATGCCCGAGACGACACTGTTCGAAGGCCTCTCGGCCTTCCCGCTGACGCCGACCGACGCGGACGGGCGGCTGATGCCCGACCTCATGCGCGTCTTCCTCACGCGCATCCGCGATGCCGGTGCCGATTCGATCGGCCTCCTCGGCAGCACGGGCGGCTACGCCTATCTCACGAGAGCCGAGCGCGAGCACGCCGTGCGCGTCGCCGTCGCCTGCGTGGGCGGGACGATCCCGATCGTCGTGGGGGCGGGCGCGCTGCGCACCGACGAGGCGCAGGCGCTCGCGCGCGACGCGAAGGCGGCAGGGGCCGACGGCCTCCTCCTCGCGCCGATGTCCTACGCGCCCCTGACCGACGAGGAGGTCTTCCGCCATTTCGAGGCCGTGGCGCAGGCGGCCGACCTGCCGCTGTGCGTCTACAACAACCCGACGACGACGAAATTCACCTTCTCCCCCGCGCTCCTCGCGCGCCTCGCCGACTTGCCGAACGTGGTGGCGGCGAAGATGCCGTTTCCCGTCGACGGGGGCGTCGAAGCCGAGCTCGCGACCCTGCGCGCGGCGCTGCCCGACGGCTTCGCGATCGGGTACAGCGGCGATTTCGGTGCGGCTACGGCGCTTCTGGCGGGCGCCGACGCCTGGTACAGCGTCGTGGGCGGCCTGCTGCCGGGCCCCGCCCTCGCGCTGACGCGGGCGGCGCGCGCCGGGGATCGCGAGACGACGGCGCGGCTCGCCGAGGCCTTCGCGCCGCTCTTCGGCCTGTTCCGCGCGCATGGCGGCTTTCGTGTGATGTACGCGATGGCCGATCTCCTCGGCCTCGCCCGTCTGGAGCCGCCCCGGCCCGTCCTGCCCTTGTCGGAGGGCGTTCGAGCCGAGGTCGAAGCCGCCCTCGCCCGCATCCCCTCGGCCTGAGCCCGCCCGAGGCGCCGCGCAACGTCCCGTTCACCTTGTCTCGAAAGCGACGGATCGCCTTTACCCCCCGTTCAGCCCCCTTGGCGTCTTCTGGTCTCACCAACGAAGCGGGGCCGAGTCGAAGGCCCGGACGGGGATGAGCGCGATGAGCGGACGGTTCGTGCGGACGGCAGTGTCGACCACCGGCTACAAGGCCGACCTGCGCGCGTCGCTCGCCGCACCTCTGCTCGCCTGCCTCGCCCTCCTCGTGGGCTTCCTCGTCCTCACCCTCGCCTGAGAGCCCGTGAATCTTTCGCAGGCTGTCATCCCGGGCCGCGAAGCGGACCCGGGACCCATATCCGCGACGATGGTACGAGCGCGCATGCCGCGCTCGCTGCGCGACCGAGCGAGGTCGGCGAAACGCAGCCTACAGGCTGCGACCGAGAGGTCGTGGATATGGGTCCCGGATCGCCTTCGGCGTCCGGGATGACACCGCAACGAAAGGTTTTCAAACTCTGAGGCGGGGACCCGCGAGCGCGTGGAGCGCGATCCCGCTCGCGACCGCGACGTTCAGACTGTCGAAATCCCCCGCCATCGCGATCGAGACGGTTCGCGTGCGCGCCAAGACCGCGTCCGGCAGGCCCGGCCCCTCCGCGCCGAGCACGAGCGCCGCGCGCCGCGGCGGGTCGGCGCCGAGCGCCCCCAGGCCTTCCCGGCCGCGCGGCGACAGCGCGAGCGGCACGATCCCAGCGCGCTCGAGCGCGTCGACGAGGGCCGTGGCGCCCCCGGCACGGGCGAAGGGCACCGTCAGCGCCGCGCCGACCGAGACGCGGATCGCCTTGCGATAGAGCGGATCGCAGGTCTCGGCGTCGAGGAGGACGGCGTCCGCGCCGAAGGCGGCGGCGTTGCGGAAGATGCCGCCGACATTGTCGTGATTGGCGAGCCCGACGAGCGCGACGACGAGCGCCTCTTCCGGCAGCGACGCGAGGAGCGCGTCGGCATCGGGCTCCTCCCCGCGCAGGCCGATCGCGAGGACGCCGCGATGGATCGGAAAGCCCGCGACGGCCGCCATCACGGACGGCTCGGCGCAATAGACCGGCACGTCCTCGGGAAGGCGCGCCAGCGCATCGGCGAGCGCGGCGGCGCGGGCCGGCACGAGGAGCACGGATTCGAGCGCGAAACGCCCGCGCGCGAGGGCGAGCCGCAGGACGACCTCCCCCTCCACCACGAAGCGCCCCTCGCGCCCGACGAGGTCGCGCTCGCGCACCGCGCGATAGGGCGCGAGGCGCGGGTCTTGCGGGTCGGAAACGGGCGTCAGGCGGGCGGCTCTCATTCGGTGAGCGCGCGCGCCTCCTCCGGCAGCATGATCGGGATGCCATCGCGGATCGGATAGGCGAGCTTGGCGCTTCGCGAGACGAGTTCCTGACGCGCGCGGTCGTATTCGAGCGGCCCCTTGGTCAGGGGACAGACCAGGATCTCGAGCAATTTCGGATCGATGCCGCCCGGCGCGGCCTCGGGGATCGGCGCATCGGCGGCGGCGGGGATCTCGTCGGTCATGTCGGCCTCATTGCAGCGTGGGCTCGGTGTCGTCGTTGGCGTTGCGCGCGACCTCGATCTCGGTGAGCGCGATCAGCGCCTCGGCGCGGCTCTTGAGATCGGGCGCCTCGAGCAGCGCCTGCTTCTCGCGCACGCCGAAGGGCGTCATCATGCACAGGGCGTTGACGAGCGCCTCGTTCGGCGCCTGCTCGACGCCGCGCCAATCGACCTCGATCTCCATCGCCTGCACGAATTGGCGCAGAGCCGCGAGCACGCCCTTGCGGTCGACCGCCTCCTCCCCGGCGCGGGCCTGGAAATCGGCCACGAAGGGGGTGAAGTCCGCGCGCACCTTCCGATAGGGCGTCACGGTCGCGAGCTCCTCGGCGACGCGGAAGCGGGCGATGCCCGACAGCGTGAGGAGATAGCGGCCGTCCCCCGTCTCGGCGAGCTGCGTGATGCGCCCCGCGCAGCCCACCCCGTAGAGCCGCGAGGGACCCGGCTCGCCCGCGCCGTCGGCGTCGGGCTGGATCATGCCGATCAGCCGGTCCGTGCGCAGGGCGTCGTCGATCATCGCGACGTAGCGCGGCTCGAAGATGTTGAGCGGCATCTGCCCGCGCGGCAGGAGCAGCGCGCCGGGCAGGGGGAAGATCGGGATCGTCTCCGGGCAGTCCTGCGGGCCCTTGTAGCTCGCGTTCGTCGCCATCGCCGCCTCACTCCTCGCCCGTCGGGCCGTCGGGACCGCGCGGCACCCTCAGCGGAACAGCACCGAGGAGAGCCTGCGGCGCCCGACCATGGTCGCCTCGTCCTTCGGGCCCCACGCCTCGAAGAACTGAAGGAGCTGCTTGCGCGCCCCGTCCTCGTTCCAACTACGGTCGCGGCGGACGATTTCAACCAGCGCCTCGGCGGCTTCCACACGGCGGTTGCGCGCGTTGAGCGCGAGCGCGAGGTCGAAACGGGCCTCGTGGTCGTCCGCATTCGCCGCGACGCGCCGCTCGAGGTCGGCGACGTCGCCGAGCGAGGCCGCCTGCTCGGCGAGGTCGATCGCGGTGCGCGCGGGCGCGAGCGCGGGATCGTTCGCCTTCTCGGGGGGCGCGAGCGCGAGCATGTCGCGGGCGCGGTCGAGATCGCCGGCGTCCACGTAGAGCTTCGCCATGCCGCCGATCGCGGCGACGTTCTCGGGCTCGTGCTGGAGCACCGCCGCATAGAGCTGGGCCGCGCCCTGGAGATCGCCCGCGGCGGCGCGCTCGGCCGCCTGGGTCAGCGCCTTCTCGACCGGCGAGGGCCCGGCGGCGCCCGACAGCTTGTCGACGAAGGCCTTGATCTGGCTCTCGGGCACGGCGCCCATGAAGGCGTCGACCGGCTGGCCCTGCACGAAGGCGACGACGGCCGGGATCGACTGGACGCCGAGCTGGCCGGCGATCGTGGGGTGCTCGTCGATGTTCATCTTGACGAGCTTGACCTTGCCCTTGGCCTCGCGGACCACCTTCTCGAGCACGGGGGCGAGCTGCTTGCAGGGGCCGCACCAGGGCGCCCAGAAATCGACGAGCACCGCCTGCTTCATGCTCTCGGCGATGACGTCCTGCCGGAACGTCGCCGTGGTCGTGTCCTTGACGAGGTCCGCGCCCTGGGCGGCCCCTCCGTTCATGCCGTTCGTCAGCATCGTTTCGTCGAGCTCCTACGGGTCGTCGCGCGCGCTCAAGATGGGGTGGCGGTGGCGGGCGCGCCAGAGGGTTTTTCCGCGCCCGCCGCTTCGTGCCCCGTGGATGCGTCGTCCTCGGGGACGGGCAGGTCGATCGGCTGCGGCGGATGGCCGATCGCGTCGAGGAAGCGCAGGAGATCCTCGCGCGACACGGCCGTCGTCATCGTGTTGACGAGCGGGTGCGCGTTGAGGACGTCATAGGCGAGGAGCGTGCGGTCGATGAAGAAGCGCACCCGCCGCTCGCGGTCGTTGACGACGGCATAGGGCGTGACCGAGCCCGGCTCGACCCCGAGCAGCGCCCGCAGTTGCTCCGCCGACCCGAACGACACCCGCCCCGACGCCCCGATCGCGAGATGCAGCCGCTTCAGATCGATGCGCGCATGCGCGTGCGCGGTGACGAGAAAGAAGGCGCCCTTCTTGTCCTTGAGGAACAGGTTCTTGACATGCCCCCCCGGCAGATCCCGCTCCACCGCACTCGACTGCGCCACCGTGAACACCGCCTCGTGCACGACGGTACGCTGCGCGACGCCATGGCGCGCGAGAAGGGCGAGGAGATCGTCGGGGGTGAGGGGGGCAGGGGCGTCGGTCATGGGGAGGGGTATTAGGGGATGGGGCGGGCGGGGACAAGGTGGGGGGGTGGGTGCTCGTGATCGACCTCGCGCTCGTCTTCTCCTCGCGCATCGCCAAGCAGATCCAGACCATGGAATTCGCCGCGATCCTCAAGGCGCTCGCCGTGCTCGCGATGGTGCCGCTCTACGCGATCTTCCTGCAGCAATACGTCGTCTCGGACTGGCGCGAGCTCCTCGCCTTCGCCGAGACGCTGACGCGGATCGAACGCCATGGCCGGTAAGGACGACGCCGAGGAGGCGACCTTCGATCCGTCGCCGCAGCGCCTGCGCCAATTGCGCGAGCAGGGCCAGGTGCCGCGCAGCCAGGAGCTCGTCGACGCGATCACGCTGCTCGCGGTGCTCGGCTACGTGATCGCGATGGGGGACCTCTATTACGATTCCTTCGCGCGGCTGTTCACGGACTTGCCCGTCTTCGATCCGCTCCCCTTCGCCGACCGGCTCGGCGCGACCCTCGGGATCCTGTCCTACACGGTGCTGGTGCTCGTGGTGCCGCCGATGGCGATCGCGATCTTCGCCGCGATCGTGGGAACGATGCTCGACACCGGCGGCTTCCTGTTCAGCTTGAAGGCGCTGACGCCGAACTTCGCCAAGTTCAACCCGGTCGAGGGCTTGAAGAACATCTTCAAGCTGCGCAGCTTCGTCACGCTCCTCCAGGCGACCGTCAAGATCGCCGTCTTTTCCGCCTGCATCGTCGTGATCGTGCGCGGCTACGTCAACGACGCGCTCTGGTCGCCGACCTGCGGGCTCGATTGCGTGAGCGCGGTGGGCGGGGCGGCGCTCCTGCGCATCCTCCTCGTCGGCTGCTTCCTCCTGATCGTCTTCGCGGCGATCGACGTGATCATCGCCCGCTGGATGTTCACCCGCGACAACCGGATGACGCTCACGGAAGTGAAGCGCGAGATGAAGGAGAATTTCGGCGATCCGCACGTGCGCGGCGAGCGCCAGGCCGAGCGCAAGCGCGTGGCGCAGATGGCGGGGCTGGTGGGGCCCAACAACGCCAATCTCTGGATCGTCGGCGCCGACGGCGCGGTCGGCATCACCTACAAGCCCGAGGAATCCGGCGTGCCGATCGTCGCCGCCAAGGCGGCCGGCGACGCCGCCGCGCGCGTCCTCGCCCAGGCCCGCGAGAAGGGCGTCGCGGTCGCCGAAGACGAGGGGCTCTTCGCCGCCCTGCGGGAGAAGGGCAAGGTCGCCCAGCCGATCCCGCGGGAGACCTACGGCACCATCGCCCAGACGCTCGTCCGCGCCGGCTTCTCGGGGTGAACGGCCGGCCTTTGCGGAAGGTCAATGACGCCCCTCGCGAAGGCGCCGATCATCGGCGCCAAAGCCTGCGCGAAGCGGGCGAAGACGCAGAGGGAAACGAACATGTACAAGGACATTCTCGTCGTGCCGACGGCCCGGTCCGAGGCGGTGGGCCCCTTCGCCGCGTCCCTCGCCGACAGCTTCCGGGCGGGCCTGCGCGTCGTCGGCCCCGCGCTCGATCTCGCCGCGCCGAGCTACGTCGTGCCCGAGATGCCGGTCGAGATCCTCGACAATGCCCGCGAGAGCGTGCGCGCCGCCGCCCGCGACCGCGTCGAGGGCATCGCCGGGCTCGCGCGCGAGAAGGGCATCGACCCGCGCACCGAGGTGATCTCGGGCAGCCTCGACGCCTGCGCCCACGAACTCGCCCGCCGCGCCCGCTATTGCGACCTCGCGATCGTCGAGCAGCCCGACCGCGAGGCGCGCGAGGGCGACACCCAGCTCCTCGAGGCGATCCTGTTCGGCTCGGGCCGTCCGCTCCTCGTCGTGCCCTTCATCCAGAAGCGCGCGCTCGCCTTCGACAACGCCCTCGTCGCCTGGGACGAGAGCGCGACCGCCGCCCGCGCGGTGGCCGCCGCGCTGCCCTTCCTCAAGCGCACGAACCATGTCGAGGTCGTCACCGTCGACGACAGGAGCCGCCCGCGCTCGGCCGAGCCCGAGACGCTCGCCCGTCATCTCGAGGCGCATGGCGTGCGCACGCGCGGCCGGCGCCTTCCCAATGTCGGCGACGTCACCGACACGCTCCTCTCGCACGCGGCCGACATCGGCGCCGATTACCTGGTGATGGGAGGCTACGGCCATTCGCGCCTGCGCGAATTCATCCTGGGCGGCGCCACGCGCGGCATCCTCGCCTCGATGACGGTGCCGATCCTGATGATGCATTGACGGGGCGCATCGTCGTCCTTGCGACGCGCCGGTCGGGGAAGGAGAGCGGCGGCGCCTGCGGTGGTGTGATTAGCCATTCCTCAACCGGAATGCTCTAAGACGGCGTCGGCGCGATCATGCGCCGCCAGGGCCGGATGCCCCATGCTGTCGATCCGTCGAACGAGCTTTCTTTTCACGGGCGCGGTCGGCCTCGCCGTTCTCGTCGCCGCGGGCCTCACGGTCGCGACCGAGCTGCGCCGCCTCTCGAGCGCCGTAGCCACCGGAAACGCGGTCGCCGCTTTGTCCTATCTGAACAAGGCGGCGATCGAGATCTCGCTCGAGCGCTCGCTCTCGCAGGTCGGCCTGGCGCTGCCCGGACCCTTCCCGGACCGGTTCCGATCGCTGCTCGACGAGCAGCGGCGGCGCTCGGACGCGCTGTTCTCCGATCTCGACCGGCATCTCGCCGCATCCGACGTGCCCGGCGAGGCGGCGCTCGTCGACGGGTTGCGGCGCTATCGCGACCGCCTCGCCGAGATCCGCGTCGCCTTCGATCCCGACTTGCGCGTTCCCGCCGCCGAGCGTCGGCTCGTGGACGGCGCCGTCATCGACGCGATGAAGGAGACGATCGGCGCGCTCGTGGGTCTCGGCGATCTCGTCCGCCCCGCCGCCTACGACACGCCCCCCGCCGTCGCGGCCCACGACCTCGTGATGCAGCGCGCCTGGATCGTGCGCGAGTTCGGCGGGCGCGAGCGGACCTATTTCGCCATCGCGACGGCGCTCGGCGAGCCCGTCGCGCGCGCGGCGATCCCCGAGATGCTCGAGGCGCACGGGCGCGTCCTGCAGGCCTTCGAGCTCACCCGCAGCCTCGCCGCGCGCACGCAGCTCGACCCGGCGGTCGCGGCCGCGATCGCGCGCCTCGATCGGCTCTATTTCGAAGAATACGCGGCCCTGCGGCGGGATCTCTACGCCGCGGCCGAGAGCGCCGCCTTTCCGATCGATTTCGAGACCTATTTCGCCCGCTCCTCCGAGGCGCTCGCGGCGGCGGTCGACGTGGTCGTGGCCGCGGGCGCGGCCAACATCGCGCTCGCCCGCGATCTGCGCGATTCGGCCGGGCGGCGGGTCGCCGGCATCGTCGTCCTCGCGCTCCTCGCGCTCGCGCTCACCGGCGCCGCCGTGCGCTATTTCCAAGTGCGCGTCGCCGGGCGGATCCGACGCGCGACGCAGGCGATGACGGCGCTCGCCGACGGGGAGACGCAGGTCGACCTCGCTCCGCTCGAGGGCCGCGACGAAGTCGGCGACATGGCCCGCGCGCTCGCGGTCTTCCGCGACAACGCCCTCGCCCGCGCGCGGCTCGAGGCGCAGGCGAACGAAGACCGCGCCAAGGAGATCGCCCGCCAGCACCGCGTCGAGGAGCTGGTGCGCCGCTTCCGGTCCACCGCCGCCCATGTCGAGGCGACGCTCGCCGCCGAGACCCGCGCGATGGGCGAGACCTCCGCCCAGCTCACCCGCGTCAGCAGCGCCGCCGCCGTTCAGGCCCGCGCCGCCGGCAGCGCCGCCGCGGACGCCGACGGCAACGTCCAGGCGGTCGGGGGCGCGGCCGCCGCGCTCGCCGGCTCGATCGAGGACATCGCCCGCGAGGCGCGCGAGGCCACGGACCGGATCGCCGAGGCGGAGGCGCGCTCGCGCCAGGCCAACGCCACCGTCGCCGATCTGTCGCGCGGCGCGGAGGCGATCGGCACCGTCGTCGCGCTCATCCGCGACATCGCCGAACAGACCAATCTCCTCGCCCTCAACGCCACGATCGAGGCGGCGCGCGCGGGCGAGGCCGGCCGCGGCTTCGCCGTGGTCGCGGCCGAGGTGAAGACGCTCGCGAGCCAGACCGCGAAGGCGACCGAGGAGATCGCCGGGCAGATCCAGTCGATCCAGGGGCTCACCGGCGACGCGGTCCGCGCCATCGACGGCATCGTCGGCTCGATCGGCGATATCTCCCGCGTCGCGCGCTCCCTCGCGGGCTCGGTCGAGATCCAGGACCGCTCGACGCGCGAGATCGCGGGCGCCATCGCCCGCGCGGCGCAGGGCTCGACGCAGCTCGCCTCCGCGCTCGGCGTGGTGGGGACCGCCATCGAAGACACCCGCGGGGAGGCCGACCGGGTGCGCTCCGTCTCCGACCGCGTCGAGAGCGTCGCCGCCGAGATGGCGCGGGCGGTGGAGGCCTTCGTCTCGGGCGTCGCCGGAGACGTCGAGGAGCGCCGCGCCGACCTGCGCGTCCCCGCCGACGATCCGGTGGTGATCGAGGCCGGTGGGCGGCGCTTCGACGCCCGTCTCCTCGATCTCGCCCGCGCCGGCCTGCGCATCGCCTTCGCGGACGGCACCGCCGCGCTGCCCGGCGGCGCGCGCATCGCGGTGCGGTTCGGCTGCGGCTCCGTCGTCGATGGCGAGATCGCCTGGTTCGCGCGCACGAGCGCCGGCGTCAGGGTCCTCGCCGATCCCTCCGGCGTGCTCGCCGGCCGCGCCGAGGAGGCCCTGCGCGCGGCGTGAGCCTCAGCGCGCGCGGCCGCGGCGCAGGTCCTCCAGGATGGTCAGCGGCCGGTCGCCCTCGAGGCGGGCGCGGTAGACCTGATAGTTCTCCATCACGCGCATGACGTAGTTGCGCGTCTCCGGAAATGGGATCTGCTCGATCCAATCGATCGGATCGACGCGGCCCTCGCGGGGGTCGCCGAACCGGTCGATCCAGCGGCGCACGTGCCCGCCGCCCGCATTGTAGGCGGCGAAGACGAGGATGTAGGAGCCGTTCCATTCCTCCATCAGCTCGGCGAGATGCGCCGAGCCGAGCGTCGCGTTGTAGGCGGGGTCGGCGGTGAGGCGGCGCACGTCGTGGGGCAGGCCGAAGCGGCTCGCGGTGCGCTGGGCGGTCGCGGGCATCAGCTGCATCAGCCCGAGCGCGCCCGCATGGCTGCGCGCGGTCGCGTGGAAGGCGCTCTCCTGGCGCGCGATCGCGTAGACGAGGGCCGGCGGCACCTCGGCCGCGACCGAGCGGAATTGCGGGATCCCGAGCGTCGGGAAGGCGTGCTGGTCGAGGGGCAGCCCGCGATAGACCGCCGAGCGGCCGAGCGCGAGGAGACCGCGGGCGTCCCCGTTCGCCGCCGCCGCGTCGCCGATCGCGGCGAGCAGGACCGGATCGTCGAGCGTGCGGCCGATCGCGGCGTAGAGCGGGATCGCCCGCTCGCGCAGGCCCGCCTCCTCCATGAGCGCGACGGCGCGCGCGGCGGGGATCCGGTCGAGCGCCTCGCGGATCGCCGCCTCGTCCGGCGCGGCGGCCATGTCGGGCACCGCGGCGACCTCGCCGGCATCCGCATCGGCGGCGATCTCGGTGCCGGCGCTGGCGACGCGCGTGGCCTCCTCGGGGGGCGTCGGCGCGCGCAGGCGCAGATGCGTCTCGCCGAGCGCGACGAGGGAGAGCTGGCCGTAATAGGTGATCGGATGGGCCGCGGCCTCCCGGTAGAAGCCCTCGGCCGCTTGCCCGTCGCCCATGGCGTCGGCGGCGCGCGCGCGCCAATAGGCGACGCGGGTGATCGAGATCGGCATCGTCGCGTGCGCGGCCGCGGCGGCGAAATGCCCGGCGGCGGCGTCCGGCGCGTCGAGGAAGCGCAGCGCGATCCACCCCGCCGTCCATTCCGCGTCTATGATCTCGGTCGCGCTCTGCGCCGCGTGATTGGCGGCGATGGCGTAGGCGCGCGCGGCATCGCCCGCCTCGAGCGTCGAGCGCGCCACGATGCGCCGCTCCGTCCACCAGGCGTCGCCGTCGACGAGGAGCCCCGGCTCGCGCGGGGCGCTCGACAGAAGAAGGGCGGCCTCGGCGAAGCGCCCTTCGTTGCGCAGGAAGCGCAGGCGCGAGAACAAGGCCGAGGGATCGCGCGCGACCCGCTCCGGCAGGTCCGCGAGCACGCGCTCGGCGTTGCGGGCGCGGGTGATCACGGCGCGGCGCGCGGCGAGAAGCGCCTGGAGATCGCCGTGGCCCGATTGCGGCAATTGGGCGATGACGCGCCCGGCCGCGTCCCAGTCGCTGCGGAACAGGGCGCGCTCGAAGCGCACGCGATGATCCACCGGCCGCAGCCGCTGGCCGTGCTCGAGCAGGAAGAGCGCCTCGAACGAGACCCCGAGCGTGTCGTTGCGCCAGGTCTCGCGCACGAGCGCCTCGGCGTCCTCGGTCAGGTCTTCGGCGAGGAAGGCGCGGGCGAGCGCGAGCGTGCCGCCGGGGGTGACCGGGCGGCCGCGGGCGAAGAAGCCGATCACCGTCTCCGCCGGCAGGTTCTCGCGCACGAGGGCCTCCTCGGCCCGGCGGCGCACGATGGCGACGTCCGGCCAATCGGGATTGTCGCGCAGGAAGGCGGCGAGGCGCTCGAAGCGGCGCACGGCGCCCGCGCGGATCGCGAGCCATTCGCCGACGACGAGAGCGGCGGGGTCGCCCGTCCAGGCGGCGGCGAGGGCGTCGGCGACGTCGACGCGCCCCTCCGCATACGCCTCGAGCATCGCGACGAGGCTCGCGCGCTGCGCCTGGGCGGCGGACGCATCGGGCGCGGCGGGATCGGCGAGCGCCGTGCGGGCGCCGGCCCGCTCGGGCGGCGTCGGAGCGGCCTGGGCGGAGGCGTGCGTCGCGCCGCCGAGGAGGAGGAGCGTAGCGAGCGCCGTCGCAACCGCGGTCCCGAACGGTTTGCGCCTGCGGGCAGCGCGCGTTATGTATCCCGCCCCAGCGCGCGCGGAGGCCCCGCGCGCCGCGTCGACGCCTGGTTCGGGAGCCCGAAGATGTCCGATTCCGCCGCCCGCCTGAGAGGCTCCCTCGTGGCTCTGGTGACACCCTTCGGCGAGGATGGCGGCGTCGACTTCGCGGCCCTGCGCAAGCACGTCGCCTGGCAGATCGCCGAGGGCACGAACGGGCTCGTCCCCGTCGGCACCACCGGCGAGAGCCCGACGCTCTCCCACGAGGAGCACAAGCGCGTCGTCGAGATCACCGTCGAGGAGACGGCCGGGCGCGTTCCGGTGGTCGCCGGCGCCGGCTCGAATTCCACCGCGGAGGCGCTCGACTTCGCGCGCCATGCCGAGCGCGCCGGCGCGGATGCGCTCCTCGTCGTCACGCCCTATTACAACAAGCCTACGCAAGAGGGCCTCTTTCAGCATTACAAGGCGATCGCCGAGGCGGTGACGCTGCCGATCCTCATCTACAACATCCCCGGCCGCTCGGTGATCGACATGTCCGTCGACACGATGGCACGGCTCGCCGACTTGCCGAACATCGTCGGCGTGAAGGACGCCACCGCCAACATGACCCGCGTCAGCCTCCAGCGGCAAGCCTGCGGGAGAGACTTCGTACAGCTTTCGGGCGAAGATGCGACGGCGCTCGGATTCAACGCGCATGGCGGGGTCGGCTGCATCTCGGTGACGGCGAACGTCGCGCCGCGCCTGTGCGCGCAATTCCAGGCGGCCTGCCTCTCGGGCGACTACGCCGCCGCGCTCGCGCTGCAGGACAGGCTCCTGCCGCTGCACCAGGCGATGTTCGTCGAGACGAACCCGGCGCCGGCCAAGCACGCGCTCTCGCTCATGGGCCGCATGCGCCCCGACGTGCGCCTGCCGCTCGTGCCCGCGAGCCCGGCCGCGCAGGAGGCGGTGCGGCTCGCGATGGTCCATGCCGGCCTCCTCAACGCGTGAGGGAGCGATGTCGAAATCCAAGGACGCCAAGGCGTTCCGCGTCGTCGCCGAGAACCGCAAGGCGCGCTTCAACTACGAGATCGTCGACACCTGGGAGGCCGGCATCGCGCTCGTCGGCACCGAGGTGAAGTCGCTGCGCTCGGGCAAGGCGACGATCGGGGAGAGCTATGCCGGCCCCTCCGGCGAGGAGCTCGTGCTCTACAACGCCTACATTCCCGAATACCTGCAGGCGAACCGCTTCAACCACGAGACGCGGCGCCCGCGCAAGCTCCTCCTCCACCGCCGCGAGATCGACAAGCTCATCGGCGCCACCCAGCGCGAAGGGTTCTCGGTCGTGCCGCTGCGGCTCTATTTCAACGAGCGCGGACGCGCCAAGGTCGAGCTCGGGCTGGGCCGCGGCAAGAAGCTGCACGACAAGCGCGAGACCGAGAAGAAGCGCGACTGGGATCGGGAAAAGGCGCGGCTCCTGAAGGGCGGGTGAAGGCGCTCTCTCCTTCCCCCGAGAGCTTGTGAATCGCTTTACTGACCCCACCCCGCCGTCATTCCGGGGCTCGAAGCGAGCCCGGAACCCAGACTCCCGACGGTCGTTCGAGCGCGCATGCGCGCTCGTTCCGCAACGCCAGACCCGTGGATGCGTCGAAGGACGCAGCCTATAGGCTGCTCATCCAAGGTCGGGGTTCTGGGTTCCGGGCTCGCTTCGCGCCCCGGAATGACGGGCGGGGGGGGGGGTGATTTACGAGCTCCAAGGGGGGTCTCGCCCTACCCCTCCCCCACCACCATCGCGAACGCGACGACGTCGACGCGCGCGGCGCCTGCCCGGCGCAGGACCTTCGCGGCGGCCTCGGCGGTCGAGCCGGTGGTGAGGACGTCGTCGACGACGACCACGCGCCGTCCCTTCACCCGCTCCCGCAAGGCCTTCGGCACGGCGAGCGCCCCCTGCAGGTTCGCCTTGCGCTGGGGCCGGGTGAGCCCGACCTGGGAGCGCGTCGGCTTGACGCGCCGCAGGAGGTGCGGGTCGGCGGGGACGTCCGTGAGCCGGGAGAGCGCCTGCGCGAGGGCGGCCGCCTGGTTGAAGCGGCGGCGCCACAGGCGCGCGCGGTGGAGCGGCACCGGGATCAGCAGCTCGGCGTCGCGCAGGACGTCGCGCCCCGCCCGCCGCATCATCCGCGCGAGCGGCAGGGCGAGATCGAGCCTGTCGCCGTATTTGAGCCGGTGGACGAGGGTCCGCGCGACGCCCTCGTAGGCGACGGCGGCGCGGGCGCGGTCGAAGGGGGGCGGCGTCGCGATCGCCGCGGGCGAGAGGATCTCCCCGCCGACGTCGACGGCGAAGGGCGTGCCGAGCCGCTCGCAGAAGGGACGATCGATGAAGGAGAGCGCCCGCCAGCACTCCGCGCACAACGCGCTCGCATCCGCGGTCGCCGCCCCGCAGACGGCGCAGACCGGCGGGAAGACGAGATCGGCGAGCGCGCGCCAGGCCGAGCGGGCGTGACGCGAGAGAGGGTTCGCGGAGAGGGCGAGCGGAGCCATGGCGGAAGCCTACACGCGCAGGGCGGCCCTCGCGCAAGAGCGTCGCTTTGCGGATGCGCCGACGCCCTCCTTCAGCGGCGCGCGATGATCCAAACCGCGTGCACGATGCCGGGGATGTAGCCGAGCAGCGTGAGCAGGATGTTGATCCAGAACGGCCAGCGCAGCCCCACATGCAGCGCGACGCCGAGCGGCGGCAGGAGGATCGCGATCAGAATACGCAGGAAGTTGCCCATGCTCGGCTGCTCGGCTCCAGGAAGAACGATGCTCCGGCAACGAGCGGGAGGAGGACAAGGTTCCTGGATGCGCGGCGGCGGGGAGCCCGCGACGCCCCGTCGCGGTTCCCAGCGCCACGTTTCGACCAAAGTCACGGATCACGCGGCGCGCGCCTTCGTTATGCTGCGACGCGACAGCGATCCCGCGAAGCGATCGATCGTCAGCCGAGGAGAGAGCCCATGTCCGCCAGAGCCGCCGTCGCGTCCGCGCCGCAGCCCGATCTCGTCACGCTCCTCGCCGAGGGCGCGCGAGCGGTCGACACGATCCTCGCCGAGGCGCGCCGTCGCGTACGGGCGCGCGTCGTCGTCGACGGGCGGATCTCCCCCGAGCGGCTCGAGGCCGAGCAGCACGCCACGCACGGCCTCGCCTGGCTCGCGACCTATGCCCAGGCGATCCGCGAACTCGCGGCCTATGCCGAGCGGCTCTCGGGCGAGGGCCGCTTCGGCGAGACGGAGGCGCTGCTGACGCGGATCGCGGCGGGCGAATACGTCGCGCAGATCGCGGGCGGCATCCCGATGAGCCAGGGCGAGATCGTGCGGCTCTCCGCGCTCGGCCTGTCCGCCTCGGACGTCGGCAAGCTCTGGACGGGTGCGCTCGACGCGCTGATCGAGACCGGCAACACGCCCGAGAACCGCGCGCGCCTTGTCGTGCTCATGCGCGAGAGCGCGGCCTCGGCCACGCTCGGCGATGCGGGGCTCGACGAGACGCTCGAAGCGATCCGCACCGAGATGCGCCGCTTCAGCCAGGCGGAGGTCGAGCCGCATGCCCACGAATGGCACCTCGAGAACGCCTACATCCCCATCGAGATCATCGCCAAGATGGCCGAGCTCGGGGTGTTCGGCCTCACCATCCCGGAGGAATTCGGCGGGCTCGGCCTCTCGAAGGTGTCGATGTGCGTCGTCTCGGAGGAGCTCTCGCGCGGCTATATCGGGGTGGGCTCGCTCGGCACGCGCTCGGAGATCGCGGCGGAGCTGATCCTCGGCGGCGGCACGCAGGAGCAGAAGGAGCGCTTCCTGCCGGGCATCGCGTCCGGCGACATCCTCCCCACCGCCGTCTTCACAGAGCCGAACGTGGGCTCGGATCTCGCGAGCCTGCGCACCAAGGCGGTGCGCGAGGGCGAGGTGTGGAAGGTGTCGGGCAACAAGACCTGGATCACCCATCCCGTCCGCGCCGATCTGATGACCATGCTCGTGCGCACCAAGCCCGAGGAGCCGGGCCATCGCGGCCTCTCGATCCTCCTCGGCGAGAAGCCGCGCGGCAGCGACGAGGACCCGTTCCCCGTCGCGGGGCTCTCGGGAGGCGAGATCGAGGTGCTCGGCTATCGCGGCATGAAGGAATACGAGCTCGCCTTCGACGGCTTCGCGGTGCCCGCCGAGAACCTCCTCGGCGGGGTCGAGGGCGAGGGCTTCAAGCAGCTGATGGCGACCTTCGAATCCGCGCGCATCCAGACGGCGGCGCGCGCGGTCGGCGTCGCGCAGAGCGCGCTCGACGTCGGCCTGCGCTATGCGGAGGAGCGCCAGCAATTCGGCAAGCCGCTCGTCGCCTTCCCGCGCGTCGCCGACAAGCTCGCTCTGATGGCCGCCGAGATCCACGTCGCGCGCCAGATCACCTATTTCTCCGCGCGCACCAAGGACGAGGGGCGCCGCTGCGATCTCGAGGCCGGCATGGCGAAGCTGCTCGCCGCCCGCGTCGCCTGGGCGGCGGCGGACAATGCGCTGCAGATCCACGGCGGCAACGGCTTCGCGCTCGAATATGCGGTCTCGCGCATCCTGTGCGACGCGCGCATCCTCTCGATCTTCGAGGGCGCGGCCGAGATCCAGGCGCAGGTGATCGCCCGGCGCTTGGTCGAGCTGCAGGGGTGAGGAGGAGGAGCGCCGTCCCCGGCTTGGCTCGAATGCAAAGCCGTGTGTGCGTGCACTCCCCGTCCGCCGAGCGGAAGCAGAGGCGGGCCTGCGGCCGTCGAAGCTGTCGCATGGCACGGCGCGGACCGCCGCAATCTTTCGTGTGCTTCGAACACCTGAAATAAAAGCATTCATTAACCAAGAAGAGCACAAAGACATTTCCCAGGATCTCACGAGGGAAACGGAACTTAAACGACTTCTCGTCCAATCTCTCCTCCCGACGGCCAAGCCAGCGTGGATCGAGAGAAGTCCATGGATGAACTCCTCAGAGAATTCCTGACCGAGACCAGTGAGCATCTGGATACGGTCGATGTCGAGCTCGTCCGATTCGAGCAGGACCCCAACAACGAGAAGATCCTCTCGAACATCTTCCGCCTGGTGCACACCATCAAAGGCACCTGCGGCTTCCTCGGGCTGCCGCGGCTCGAGTCGCTCGCGCATGCGGCCGAGACCCTGATGGGCCGCTTCCGCGACGGATTGCCGGTCACCACGAGCGCGGTGACGCTGATCCTCGCGACGCTCGACCGGATCAAGGAGATCCTCGCCGAGCTCGAGCGCACCGCCGCCGAGCCCGAAGGCGAGGACGGCGACCTGATCGGCGAACTGGAGCGGATGGCCGTCGCCGACGCCGACGCGATCCTCGCCGAGGCCGCGGCCGCCAAGGCGGCGAAGGCGGCGAAGGCGGAGCCCGCGCCGGCCCCCGTCGCTCTGCCTCCCGTCGCGCCCGTCCAGGCGCTCGATCGCGATCTGAAGCCGGGCGAGGTCTCGCTCGACGAACTCGAGCGCGCCTTCATGGAGGCGCCGGGGCCCGACGAGGACACGTTCGCGCCCCCGCCCGTCGCCGCCGCGCCCGATCCCGAGCCGGAGCCGGAGCCCGTTCGCGCCGCCCCCGCGCCGCGCCCCGCGCGCGCCGTCGAGAAGGCGGCTGACAAGGCCGCCGAGAAGGCGGACGGCGAAGGCGGCGGAGCCGAGGCCGCGAACGTCTCCAAGGTGCAGACGATCCGCGTCAACGTCGACACGCTCGAACACCTGATGACGATGGTGTCCGAGCTGGTGCTGACCCGCAACCAGCTCCTCGAGATCGCCCGTCGTCACGAGGACAACGGCTTCAAGGTCCCGCTCCAGCGCCTGTCGCACGTCACCGCCGAGCTGCAGGAAGGCGTCATGAAGACGCGCATGCAGCCGATCGGGACGGCCTGGCAGAAGCTGCCGCGCATCATCCGCGACCTCTCCTCCGAGCTCTCGAAGAAGATCGAGCTCGTGATGCAGGGCGCCGATACCGAGCTCGACCGGCAGGTGCTCGAGGTCATCAAGGACCCGCTCACGCACATGATCCGCAACTCGGCGGATCACGGCATCGAGAGCCCGTCCGAGCGGCGCGCCGCCGGCAAGCCCGAGCGCGGCACGATCCGGCTGAACGCCTATCACGAAGGCGGCACCATCACGATCGAGATCTCCGACGACGGCAAGGGGCTCAATTTCGACGCCATCCGTCGCAAGGCGGTCGAGCGCGGGCTCGGCTCGGAGGGCGAGATCGACCGGATGAGCGAGGCGCAGATCGCCAAGTTCATCTTCCATCCCGGCTTCTCGACGGCCAAGCAGGTCACGGCCGTGTCCGGCCGCGGCGTCGGCATGGACGTCGTCAAGACCAATATCGAGCTCATCGGCGGCACGATCGAGATCCGCTCGGAGGAGGGCCGCGGCACCACCTTCACGATCAAGATCCCGCTGACGCTGGCGATCGTCGCCGCCCTCATCGTCTCGGCGCGCGACCAGCGCTTCGCCATCCCGCAGGTGGCGGTGCTCGAGCTCGTGCGCGTCAAGAAGGGCTCGGACCACGCCATCGAGCGCATCAACGGCACGCCGGTGCTGCGTCTGCGCGACCGGCTCCTGCCGATCGTCCCCGCGGCCAAGGTGCTCGGGCTCGACGCGGCCGAGGCGGGCGACGGCGACGAGGGCTTCGTCGTGGTCACGCAGGTCGGCCGCCAGCGCTTCGGCATCCTCGTCGACGGCGTCTTCCATACGGAGGAAATCGTCGTCAAGCCGATGTCGACGAAGCTGCGCCACATCCAGCTCTTCTCCGGCAACACCATCCTCGGCGACGGCGCCGTCGTCCTGATCATCGACCCGAACGGCATCGCCCGGATGGTCGGCTCGGGCTCCGGCGAGCAGCAATTCGGCGTCGAGGAGGCGGTGGAGACGGTGGAGACCGGCGAGAGCGAGACCGTCACGCTCCTCGTCTTCCGCGGCGGCGGCGAGAGCCTCAAGGCGGTGCCCCTGTCGCTCGTCACGCGCCTCGAGGAGATCGACGCGAGCAAGATCGAGTGGGTCGGCGGGCGTCCGCTCATCCAATATCGCGGCCGCCTGATGCCGCTCGTGCCGGCCGATCCGGCGATCGCGGTCAAGACCGAGGGCGCGCAGGCGCTGGTCGTCTTCTCCGACGGCGAGCGTGCGATGGGCCTCGTGGTGGACGAGATCGTCGATATCGTGGACGACGTGCTCGACATCGAGCTCGTCGCGGACCGCTCCGACCTCGTCGGCTCGGCGGTGGTGCGCGGGCGTGCGACGGAGATCGTCAACGTCGCCCATTACCTGCCGCTCGCCCACGAGGACTGGACCCGCGCCGGCCCGCCGCGCGTCGCCAACCTCTCGAAGACGCTGCTGCTGGTCGACGACAGCCCGTTCTTCCGCGACATGCTCACGCCGGTGCTCAAGGCCGCGGGCTTCCGCGTCCTCGCGGCAGGCTCGGCCGACGAGGCGCTCGCGATCCTCTCCGCCGACAAGCGGGTGGACGTGATCGTCACGGACGTCGAGATGCCCGGCCGCGACGGCTTCGACCTCGTCGAGGCGGTGCGCGCGCAGAGCCGGCTCGCCCACGTGCCGGTGATCGCGCTCGCCTCCGGCGTCACGCCCGACGCGATCGAGCGCGCGCGCCGCCTGCGCATTTCCGAATTCGTCGCCAAGTTCGATCGATCCGGCCTCGTCGCGGCGCTCGCCGAGACCCAGGCCGAGGTGGGAGAAGCCGCATGATCGCCGCCAATTCCAACGACACCGCGCGCGATGGCCGCTCGGTCGACACGGTCGAGTACGTGACCGTGATGGTCGCCGACCAGATGTTCGGCCTGCCGATCGATCGCGTCCACGACGTGTTCATCGCCTCCTCGCTGACCGCCGTGCCGCTCGCCCCGCGGGAGATCGCCGGGCTGTTGAACCTGCGCGGCCGCGTCGTCACGGCGATGGACCTGCGCCGACGCCTCGGCCTGCCCGATCGCGCCGAGCGCGGCAACGAGATGGCGGTCGGCCTCGAGCACAACGGGGAGAGCTACGGCCTCCTCGTCGATTCCGTCGGCGAGGTGATGAAGCTCGACGCCGACGCGCACGAGCCGAACCCCGTCCACATGGACGCGCGCTGGGTGAAGCTCTCGCGCGGCGTCCACCGGCTCGACGATCGCCTCCTGATCATCCTCGACGTCGACGCGGTCCTCGCCTTCGACGTCGATTCCCGCGCGGCCTGAGGGAGACGACGTCATGAAGCACTGCCTCGTCGTCGACGACTCGGCCGTCATCCGCAAGGTCGCCCGCCGCATCCTGGAGGGGCTCTCCTTCCGGGTGTCGGAGGCCGAGGACGGCGAGCAGGCCCTGGTGGCCTGCCGCGCCCAGATGCCGGACGCCGTGCTGCTCGACTGGAACATGCCGGTCATGGACGGGTACGACTTCCTGCGGGCCCTGCGGGCCCTGCCCGGCGGCAACCACCCGAAGGTCGTGTTCTGCACGACCGAGAACGACGTCGCCAACATCGCCCGCGCCCTGCGCGCGGGGGCGGACGAATACATCATGAAGCCTTTCGACAAGGAGATCATGACCGCCAAGATGCAGGAGGTCGGCCTCGTCTGAGGGCGCTTCGGGACGTCTCGTCTCGACCATCGCCTCGTCCGCCGACCGGTCCGATCGCCGTCGGACGTCTTCCCGGCCATACGAGGCGCCGCAGGCGCGTTGGAGAGCCATTCGCCCCATGACACCGCTGCCCGCCTCCACGACGCCTTCCGCGAGCGACGCGCCGACCCGCGTGATGGTGGTCGACGATTCCGTCGTCGTGCGCGGGCTCACCGCCCGCTGGCTGGAGGAAGCCGGTTTCGTCGTGGCGGCGACCTGCTCGAACGGCCGCATCGCCGTCGACCAGATCGAGCGGGCGCGCCCCGACATCGTCATCCTCGACATCGAGATGCCGGAGATGGACGGCCTCCAGGCCCTGCCGCTCCTCCTCGCCAAGGCGCCGCGCGCCTCGATCGTGGTGATCTCGACCCTCACCCAGCGCAACGCGCAGGTCTCGCTCAAATGTCTCTCGATGGGCGCGACGGATTACCTGCCGAAGCCCGAGAGCCATCGCGGCGTCACGACATCGACGACGTTCCGGCACGAGCTCATCACGAAGGTGCAGGGCCTCGCCGGACGGCATCGCCGCTCCGCGCCGAGCCCGATCGCCGCGGCGGGCGCGCCGCGCACGAGCCTCGCCACGCCGATGCGCGCAGGCGCGGCGCCGGAGCCCGCCGGCCAGCCGCTCGCCCGCCCGGTGCGCACCTACGGACAGGTGCGCGCGGCGCCCGCGGCGCACGAGACGCGGCTCGAGACGACGCGCGTCCAGGTGCGGCCGCGCACGGGGCTCGTCGCGCCGAAAGTCCTTCTCGTGGGCGCCTCGACGGGCGGGCCGCGCGCCGTCGGCGAGGTACTCGCCGCACTCGCGCCGAGCCTGTCGCGGGTGCCGATCCTCGTCGTCCAGCACATGCCGCCGATCTTCACCGCCGTCTTTGCCGAGCATCTCGCCGCGCAGACCCGTCTGCCGGCGGCGGAGGGGCGCGAGGGCGAGCGGCTCGAGCCGGGGCGCATCTACGTCGCCGCCGGCGGCAAGCATATGGGCCTGCGCCGCGACGGCGCCGGCGGGGCGCCGCTCGTGCGCATCGACGACGGGCCGCCGGAGAATTTCTGCAAACCCGCCGTCGACGTCCTCTTCCGGGACGCGGCGGCGATCTACGGGGCCGGGACCCTCGCCGTGGTGCTCACGGGGATGGGATCGGACGGCGCGCTCGGCGCCAAGGCGCTGGTCCAGGCCGGCGGCGCCGTCGTCGTCCAGGACGAGGCGACGAGCACGGTCTGGGGAATGCCCGGCGCAGTCGCGAAAGCCGGGCTCGCACACGATATCCTGCCGCTGCCGGCCATCGCGCCGGCGCTGAGGGGCATGCTCAACGGGGGGGCGGCATGACGGAGGCCGATTTCGATTATCTGCGGGCGTTGTTGAAGGGGCGGTCCGGCCTCGCCCTCGCGCCCGAGAAACGCTATCTCGTCGAGAGCCGGCTCTCGCCCCTGTGCCGCAAGCATGCGCTCAAGGGCCTGCCCGAACTCATCGCGCGCCTGCGCTCGGGCCGCGACAGCGCGCTCGAGATCGCCGTCGTCGAGGCCATGACGACGAACGAGACCTTCTTCTTCCGCGACCGGACGCCGTTCGACCTGTTCCGCGACGCGCTCCTGCCGAAGCTCGCCGCCGCGCGCGCCGGCAACAAGCGCCTGCGCATCTGGTGCGCCGCGGCCTCGAGCGGCCAGGAGCCCTATTCCATCGCGATGATCCTCGACGAGGCGCGCGCGCGCCTGCCGGGCTTCACCTTCGACATCCTGGCGACCGACCTCTCGCAGGAGGTGCTCGACCGGGCGAAGGCCGGCGTCTACACGCAGTTCGAGGTCCAGCGCGGCCTGCCGATCCAGATGCTCTTGAAGTATTTCAAGCAGAACGGCGACCAGTGGACGATCTCGCCGCAGATCCGCTCCATGGTGCAGTACCGCACGCTGAACCTGATCAAGGATTTCTCGCCGCTCGGCCAGTTCGACGTGATCTTCTGCCGCAACGTGCTGATCTATTTCGACCAGCCGACCAAGGCGGACGTGATGCGCCGCCTCGCCTCCGCGCTCGCGCCGGACGGGGCCCTCTTCCT
Source organism: Salinarimonas sp. (assembly GCF_046292825.1). Classification (GTDB taxonomy): domain Bacteria; phylum Pseudomonadota; class Alphaproteobacteria; order Rhizobiales; family Beijerinckiaceae; genus Salinarimonas. Next base: position 160,547 of record NZ_JBKBQG010000002.1, read on the forward strand.
CGGCGCCGCCGAGACCGTGATCGGCCTCACCGACGCCCTCGCCCCGCATCCGGAGCATCGCGGCCTCTACGTCGCGAGCCGCCCGGGCACCGCCGCCCCCCCGCTGCGCGTCGCCGCGGGGGCGTGAGGGGCCGCTCGAGCCCCTCCCCTCCTCAGCCGCGCCTGAGCGCGTCGAGGAGGCGCTTGCCGGCGCGGCCGGAGGCTTCCATGCCGAGGCGCCGCTGCATGTCCTGGATGGCCTCGCGGGTCTTCGGGCCGATGATGCCGTCCGGCTCGCCGATGTCGTAGCCGCGGCGGATGAGCTGGACCTGCACCTCGCGCCGCTCGGCGCGCGAGAGCGGCGGATCGTCCGTCGGCCACGCGGTCTGGATGCCGGGGCGGCCGGCGAGCGCGTCGGACAGGAGCGCGATCGCGAGCGCGTAGGATTCGGCGTGGTTGTAGGAAAAGATCGCGTCGAAGTTCCGGAAGACGATCCAGGCGGGCCCGTTCGTGCCCGCCGGCGCGATGATCGCCGCCTGGCCCGGCCCCGTCAGCGCCGAGCCGTCGACGCGGCGCACGCCCATCTGCGACCATTCCGACAGCGAGCGCTTGGTGCGCCGCCCGATGCGGCTCTCGGCGAGGCCGCGCGGCAGGCGCACCTCGTAGCCCCAGGGTTCGCCGCGCCGCCAGTTCGAGCGCGCGAGATAGTTCGCCGTCGAGCCGAGCGCGTCCACCGTCGAGTTGACGATGTCGCGCCGCCCGTCGCCGTCGAAGTCGATGGCGATGCGCTGGAAGGTGGTGGGGATGAACTGCGTCTGGCCGAAGGCGCCGGCCCAGGAGCCGACGAGGTCCTCCTTCGAGATGTCGCCGCGCTCGATGATCTGCAAGGTCGCCATCAGCTCGCCGCGGAAGAAGCTCTGGCGGCGGCCGAAGCAGGAGAGCGTCGAGAGCGATTGCACGAGCGGGCGCCGGCCCATGTTGCGGCCGTAGTTCGATTCGACGCCCCAGATCGCGACGATCACGTGCCGATCGACGCCGAAGCGCTCCTCGGCCTGCGCGAGCGCGTTCGGGTATTGCCGCATGGCGGCGCGCCCGTCGGCGACGCGCTCCTCGTCGACGAGGCCGGCGATGTAGTCCCAGATCGGGGTGCGGAATTCCGGCTGCCGATCGAGGAAGCCGAGGAGGCTCATGTCCGGCTCGACGCCGGACAGGATCCGGTCGAAGGACGCGCCGGGAACGTTGTTGCGGCCCGCCTCCGCACGCAATTGCGAGAGGCAGGAGCGGAACTCGGCATTGGCCTGCGCGGGCGGCATCCCGGCGAGGAGGCCGAGCCCGAGGGCGATGGTTGCGGCGAGCGGCGCGAGCGCGCCGCGGCGGATGCGGGGGGCGGAAGCGTTCGTCATCATGCGCAGGAGACTGCGCGAACATGGTGAATGAAAGGAAAACGCGAAGGGGAGATTAGCCTGCGCGGAAGCGTCGCGGGGCATCCCTCCCCGTAGGGGAGGGTGGACGGGCGAGCGGAGCGAGACCGGCCGGGTGGGGCACGAGGCTTGGCGGTAGGTCTCAGCGCGACGGGCCCCACCCGACCCCTTCGCTGCGCTCAGGGGCCACCCTCCCCTCCGGGGAGGGATTTTCGGCGCCCCTCCCTCCCCGTAGGGGAGGGTGGACGGGCGAGCGGAGCGAGGCCGGCCGGGTGGGGCACGAGGCTGGGCGGAAGGTCTCAGCGCGACGGGCCCCACCCGACCCCGTCGCTGCGCTCAGGGGCCACCCACCCCGCCGGGGAGGGAGTTTCCTCAGAAATCCAGATCGACCCGCGCGCTTGCCCCTTGGCTGCGATAGAGCCCCTGGTCCGGCGCGAAGGGCTTGCCCCCGGTGTCCCTGAACCGGTTCACGATCGGATAGCGGCGGTCGCGACCAAAACCGCGGCGGGTGACCTTGACGCCCGGTGCGGCCTGGCGGCGCTTGTACTCGGCGAGGTAGAGGAGACGCTCGATCTTGCGCACGGTCGCCTCGTCGTGGCCCTGCGCCACGAGGTCGGAGACGCGGCCCTCGCCCTCGACGAGGTGGAAGAGGATGGCGTCGAGAACCTCGTAGGGGGGCAGCGAATCCTGGTCGGTCTGGTTCTCGCGCAATTCGGCGGTGGGCGCCTTCTCGATGATGCGGCGGGGGATCACCTCGCCGTCCGGCCCGAGCGCGCCGGCGGGCTTCCAGGCATTGCGAAGCGCCGACGCCCGGTAGACCTCCATCTTGTAGAGGTCCTTGATCGGGTTGAAGCCACCGTTCATGTCGCCGTAGAGCGTGGCGTAGCCGACCGACATCTCCGACTTGTTGCCCGTCGTCACCACCATGGCGCCGAACTTGTTCGAGATCGACATCAGGATGGTGCCGCGAACCCGGCTCTGGACGTTCTCCTCGGTGACGCCGCGCTCGGTGCCGGCGAAGAGGTCGGCGAGCGCGGCCTCGATCCCCTCGACGCCGGTCGCGATCGGCACGACGTCGTAGCGCACCCCGAGCGCGTGGGCGCAGGCCTGCGCGTCCTCGAGCGAGGCGCTCGACGTGTAGCGATAGGGCAGCATCACGCAATGCACCCGCTCGGGGCCGAGCGCATCGACCGCCATCGCCGCGCAGAGCGCCGAATCGATGCCCCCCGAGAGCCCGAGCACCACGCCGGGGAAGCGGTTCTTCTCGACATAGTCGCGAAGCCCCAGCACGCAGGCCGCGTAATCGGCGCGCTCGCCCTCCTCGATCACGGCCTTGGGCGCATCCGTGCAGGTCCAGCCGTCGGGGCCGCGCTCCCAAGTCGTCGTGACCACGCATTCGACGAAGGCGGGGAGCTGGCAGGAGAGGCTGCAATCGGCCTCGAGCGCGAAGGAGGCGCCGTCGAAGACGAGCTCGTCCTGGCCGCCGACCTGGTTGACGTAGACGAGCGGCAGGCCGGCTTCCGTCACCCGCGAGACCGCGATCGAGAGGCGCTCGTCGGACTTGTTGCGCGAATAGGGCGAGCCGTTGGGCACCACCACGAGCTCGGCGCCGGTCTCGGCGAGGCACTCGACGACGTCCTCGCCCCAGATGTCCTCGCAGATCGGCACGCCCACGCGGATGCCGCGGATCGTCATCGGCCCCGGCAGCGGCCCCGGCTCGAAGACGCGCTTCTCGTCGAAGACGCCGTAATTGGGCAGATCGACCTTGAACCGCACCGCCTGCACCACCCCCCCGTCGAGGAGGGCGACCGCGTTGTAGAGCGCGCCGTTCTCGACATAGGGCAGCCCGATCAGCACCGCCGGGCCGCCGTCGGCGGTGTCCTGCGCGAAGCTCTCGAGCGCCGCGCGGCAGGCATCCTGGAAGGCGGGCTTGAGGACGAGGTCCTCCGGCGGATAGCCCGAGAGGAAGAGCTCGCCGAACACGAGAAGCTCGGCGCCCTCCCCCGCCGCCTCCGCTCGCGCCTTGCGCGCGCGCGCGAGATTGGCGTCGACGTCGCCGAGGGTCGGGTTGAGCTGCGCGATCGCGAGGCGGAGGGTCATGGGTCTCGTCATGGGGAGAGATTTAGTCCCCCGCGCGCTCCCGCGCAAATCCCGCAAGCGGAGCGGAAGGCGGAACCGGGGCAATGATCCGGGCATTCGCCCCGAGCAGACCGCACCCAACGAGGACGCGCCATGATCCGTATTCCCGTCCCGCTCGCCTGCGCCGCGCTTCTCGCGGCGATCGCCCCCGCCGCCCTCGCCGATCCCGCGCGCGCCGCCTTCGTCGCCGCCCCGCAGCCCGGCGAGACCCTCCTGTCGGAGGTGATCGGCACGAATGTCGGCGGCGAGGGCCAGGAGGGCATCGGCCGCGTCGACGACGTGCTCTTCGACGCGCAGGGGCGCGCGGCGGCGATCGTCGTCGAGATCGGCGCCTTTCTCGGCATCGGCGGCCGCGCGGTCGCGATACCGGTCGGCGGGTTCGAGATCGTCACGACGCAGGAGATGATGCCGACCGTCACGCCGACGCCCACCGCGCCCGGCGCGACGCCCCCGCCCGGCGCCGCCGCCCCCGGCGAGATCCCGCCCGGCGGCCTCGCTCCGGGCGCCGTCGACGCGGGCATCGCGCCGCCGCCGCCGAACGTGCCCGAGGCGCAGCGTTGGGGCTGGACCGGCTTCGTGGAGGGCGCCATCCACCACGTCCGCATCCCCTTCACCCGCGCCGACCTCGAAGCCGCACCGGAATTCGAGCCGCTGGAGTGAGGGAGCGGAGAGGGGGGGCGCCCTCTCCTTCCCCTCGGAGTTATAAAATCTATCGTTGCGGTGTCATCCCGGACGCCGAAGGCGATCCGGGACCCATATCCACGACGTCTCGGTCGCAGCCTGTAGGCTGCGTTTCTCAAACCAAAGCTGCGCAAAGGTCGCGGAACGAGCGCGGCATGCGCGCTCGAACGGTCGTCGAGGTCATGGGTCCCGGGTCCGCTTCGCGGCCCGGGATGACAACCTCCTTCACCCGCCGACCCCCAACCCCTGAAACCCCTCGCTTACGCCGTCCTCACGTAGTCGAGCGGCAGGGCGGTGGTGTTCTTGATGCGCTCCATGGCGAAGCTTGAGGAGACGTCGTACAGGTCGGCGACGGCGATGAGCCGCTTGTAGACGCGGTCGTAGGCGGCGATGTCGGGCACGACGACGCGCAGGAGATAATCGACGTGGCCGCTCATGCGGTAGAGCTCGACCACTTCCGGAATCGTCGCCACCGCCTCGCAGAAGGCGCGCGCCCAATCGGCGTTGTGGCGGTTGGTGCGCACCATCACGAAGACGGTGACGCCGACATTGAGCTGGTCCGGATCGAGGAGCGCGACGCGCTTCTGGATGATCCCCGATGCTTCGAGCTTCTGGATGCGGCGCGAGAGCGGCGAGGGGGAGAGCCCGATTCGCGCCGAGAGCGCCTCGAGCGAGAGCGAAGCGTCTTCCTGGAGCGCGGCGAGAATCTTCCGGTCGATAGGGTCGAGGGCGATTTCCTGCACGATTGCGGCTCTGTACGAGAGATTCTTGCGCCACCTTAAGCGGGGGCGCGAGACTTCGCAAAGCGCTTGCGCGGCGCGCCGTGCATGATCGGGCGTGTCTGTCCACGCAGCCCCGAGGAGCCCCCGATGTCCGACGCGCGCCCGCGCCTCTCCTTCACCGACCATCCCCGCTCCGTCGGCGAGACCTATCTCGAGCATATGGGCGTCGCGCTCTCCTTCGGCGTGCGCCTCCTCGGCGCCGGGCTCGCCTGCCTCGTCCACGCCTTCCTGCCCTTCCTGTTCACGAAGACGGGCTCGCGCACCATCGCCGTCCTGCACGAGCGGATGGTGACGAAGCGCGCGCGGGTCGCGACCGGCGACGCGCACGAGCCCCGCCGCGCGGCTTGACGTCTGAGGCGCGCAGCGCGCGCGGCAACATGCGCGAAACGCGCGCCCGAGCCGAGAGCCGACGCTTGCCTGTCGCCGAAACCTGCGCCTTGAGTGGTCGGCAGGTCACGGCATGAGGAGAGGGGCTCGATGCGGCTCGACAGCGAGGAGGCCCTCGAGGCGGGTCTGGGGGAATTGACCGCGCGCGACCCCGTGCTCGCGCGGATCGTCGCGGAGGGCTCGCGGCCGCGCCTGCGCAAGCGGGAGGCGGGCTTTGCCGGCCTCGCCTGGATCGTCGTCGGCCAACAGGTCTCGACGGCCTCCGCCAAGGCCATCTTCGCGCGCCTCGAAGGCGTGCTGCCGGGCCTCGACGCGTCGGCGCTCGCCGCGGCCGACGACGAGACGCTGCGGGCGGCCGGCCTGTCGCGGCCCAAGCAGCGCACGCTGCGCGCCGCCGCGCAGGCGGTCATCGACGGGAGCCTGCCCCTGTCGGCGCTCGACGCGATGCCGGCGGAGGAGGCGCACGCGGCGCTCACCGCGATCAGCGGCATCGGCCCCTGGACGGCGGACATCTACCTCCTGTTCTGCCTCGGCCACGCGGACGCCTTCGCCGCCGGCGACCTCGCCCTCCAGGAGGGCGCGCGCCTCGCCTACGACCTCCCCGCCCGCCCGCGCCCGCCCGAGCTGATCGAGCGCGCCGAGCGCTGGCGCCCATGGCGGGGCGTCGCGGCGAAGGTCTTGTGGGCGCATTACGCGCGGGTGACGGGGCGGTGAGCCCTCACGCCATCGCCTCCTCGATCAGCTGCGCCTCGGCCTCGGCGAGGATCGCGTCCGCCGCCTCGCCGTAGACGCTCTCGCGGCCGATCTCGAGCATGACCGAGACGGCGAGCGGGGAGACCCGCGGCAGGGGCTCGTGGCGGATGCGGCCGTCGATGCGCGCGAGCATGGCGGCGAGGCGCTTGAGGTCGAGGAGGCCCGTCGCGGCGTCCGCCCGGGCGGCGCGCAGGAGGATGTGGTCGGGCTCGTGGCGGCGCAGCACGTCGTAGACGAGATCTGTCGAGACGGTGACCTGCCGCTGCGTCTTGCGCTCGCCGGGAAAGTTGCGCTCGATCATGCCGGCGATCACCGCACAATAGCGGAAGGTGCGCTTCATCAGGGCGGATTCGTCGAGCCATTCCTCGAGATCGTCGCCGAGCATGTCCTGCGAGAAGAGAGCGTCGACGAAGCCGGTCGCCCGCGCCGCCGCCGCCGAGAGGTCGGACAGGCCCCAGACCGCGAGCCCGTAATCGTTGCAGACGAAGCCGAGCGGTTTTAGGCGCGCGCGCTCGAGGCGCCGCGTCAGGAGCATGCCGAGCGTCTGGTGGGCGAGCCGCCCCTCGAACGGATAGCAGACGAGATAATGGCGGCCGGCGCGCGGAAAGGTCTCGACGAGGAGCTGGTGGGCGTCCGGCAGGACCGAGCGCTCCTCCTGCATGTGGAGGAGCTCGACGAGCTGCGCGGGCAGCCGCGGCCAAAGGCCGGGATCGGCGAGGTAGCCGCGCACGCGCTCGGCGAGGAAGGTCGAGAGCGGGAACTTGCCGCCAGCATAGCTCGGGATCTTCGGGTCCGTGCCCGCGCTCGCGCGCGAGCAGAGCGCCGAATCCTCCGACAATCCGTGGAAGGTCAGCACCTCGCCGGCGAAGAGAAAGGTGTCTCCGGGCGTCAGCGTCTCGGCGAAATATTCCTCCACCTCGCCGAGCACACGCCCTCCGCGCATCGGCCCGCTGCGGCCGGACGGCGGGCGCACGAGGCGGACCTTGACCATCGTCGCCTCGACGATCGTGCCGATATTCATCCGGTAGCGCTGCGCCACGAACCGGTCGCGCACCCGCCACAACCCGTCCTCCCCCTCGACGATCTTGGCGAAGCGCTCGTAGGCCTTGAGCGCGTAGCCGCCCGTCGCCACGAAGGAGAGCGCCTTGTCGAAGACCTCGCGCTCGAGATCGCGATAGGGGGCGGCGGTACGCACCTCGTCGTAGAGGTCGTCGGCCGCGAAGGGCTCGGCGCAGGCCATGCCGAGGATGTGCTGGGCGAGCACGTCGAGCGCGCCCGGCGCCGGATCGGGATTGTCCTGCGCCGCCTCCTCGACCGCGTCGAGCGCCGCCCGGCATTCCAGGATCTCGAAGCGGTTCGCGGGCACGAGGAAGGCTTTGGAGGGCTCGTCGAGGCGGTGATTGGCGCGCCCGATCCTCTGGATGACGCGGCTCGCGCCCTTGGGCGCGCCGACATTCACGACGAGATCGACGTCGCCCCAATCGATGCCGAGATCGAGCGTCGAGGTGCAGACCACCGCCTTGAGCCGCCCCGCCGCCATCGCGGCTTCCACCTTGCGGCGCTGCTCGACGTCGAGCGAGCCGTGGTGGAGCGCGATCGCGAGGCCGTCGTCGTTGAGGTCCCACAGGCGCTGGAAGACGTATTCGGCCTGCATGCGGGTGTTGACGAAGACGAGCGTCGTCTCGTGCGCGCGGATCAGGTCGTAGATCGCCGGCAGGGCGGCCGCCGCCGTGTGGCCGGCGAAGGGCAGCGTCGCGCCCTCCAGCATGCGGATGTCGGGGGCGGCGCCCGCCGGAGCGGTGACGACGTCCGGCGCGGCCTCGCCGACGGGCGTGAGGTAGCGGGCGAGCATTTCGGGCTCGCGCACCGTCGCCGAGAGCCCGACGGCGCGGGCCTGCGGGGCGAGCCGGAAGAGCCGCGCGAGGCCGAGCGAGAGCAGGTCGCCGCGCTTCGAGAGGGCGAGCGCGTGCAATTCGTCGAGCACGATCCGGCGCAGCGACGAGAAGAAGCGGCGCGCCTCCGGATGGGCGAGGAGGAGGGCGAGCTGCTCGGGCGTCGTCATCAGGATGTCGGGCGGGCGCTCGATCTGCCGCGCGCGCTTGGCGGACGGCGTGTCGCCGGTGCGGGTCTCGATCGTGATCGCGAGCGCCATCTCGCGGGCGGGCGTCTCGACGTTGCGGGCGACGTCGACCGCGAGCGCCTTCAGGGGCGTGACGTAGAGCGTGTGGAGGGCCGGCGCGTTGGCCGCGCGCGGGGCGGCGAGCTCGACGAGGCTCGGCAGGAAGCCCGCGAGCGTCTTGCCCGCCCCCGTCGGCGCGACCAGCAGAGCCGGCCGCCCCGCGCGCGCGAGCTCGAGCAGCGCCAGCTGATGCGTCCGCGGCGCCCAGCCGCGCGAAGCGAACCAGTCGGAAAAGGGCGGGGGAAGGGATGTGCGCGCGTCCACGCAGGAGAATATGGGGAGCGGCGCGCCGGGCTGTAGGGGCGACAGGGCTCGCGGTTCCCGCATGAACACGACGGTGGCGCCGCTCCCTCTCCTTCCCCTCACGGGAAGGTGGCTCCGGGCGACAGCCCGGAGACGGATGGGGTCTTTCGACCCGAAGGGTCGAAGGGGCGTTGGGCTTCTCCTTACGTAAGGCGCTCTACGACGACGCCCCTTCGCGCCTTCGGCGCGAATGACCCCATCCGACCCGTCGGCTTCGCCGCCGGGCCACCTTCCCCTGAGGGGAAGGAGAGGCGCGGCGCTTCG
>NZ_JBKBQG010000003.1:0-161887 GCF_046292825.1 Salinarimonas sp.
ATCGCCTTTCATCTCACGGCTCATCCAACACGACCCGAAAGCCGCACCAGAAGAACCCGCAAGGACGAAAGGCCGCCCACGCTTCTCCTTCTTCCTTCTCGACAATGTCAAAGAGCGTGTCTCGCAAGAGCCTCGAAAAGCGTCGATCGCCTGGCGGTGAGCCAGTCGGCCTAGCGACGCGTTCCAGAGGAAGCGAAACCGCCGCGGCGCACCAGCGCCCGGCGTCGATGGCGCTCTTCTAACCGCGCTCCTCCCCCCTGTCAACGACTTTCGGACCGCCCCGACGATTTTTTCCGCGCCCCGACCCGCCTCGCACGCACCGCCGCCGGATGCCTCAATCCGGACACGAACGCCCCCTTGTAAGGGCGCCACGCCGCCCGAGCGATTTGCCTTTCCCGCCGCGGGGGGGCATGCTCGCAGGAGCGGCGCGCAGGGCGCGACGCGGCTTGCCTCCCCGGCCGAGGCCGCATACGCCGACAGCGAGCACGAACCGGAGCGATGAACGCAGGCTTTCCCCACCCTCGAGAGGGCGAACCCGTCGACGACGCGCAGGCGCTCGCGCGCGATGGCGCTGCGGCGCAAGCCGTGCCGCGCGCCGACGGCTCGCGCAGCCCGGGCCGTGCGACGCTCGGCGGCGGCGCGCGCGCCCGCGGCGTCTCGGCCTGCGGCCTCGAGCCGCCGCTCGACCCGTCGGGCAGCCTCGCGGCGCTCGCGCCCCGGCGCGTGAGCTGGCGCTGGCTCGTCGGCGGCGTGCTGACCGGCGTGACCGGCGCGGCGCTCATCGGAGCCGCGATCGTCGTCGCGGTCGAGGGCTCCACCGCCGTCGTCGCCCCGCCCGAGCGTCTCGCGGCGGGAGCCGTCGGACCCGAGATCGGGCCGCGCCGGGTGGTGTCGCGGGGCGATCGGCTGGTGCGCACCGCCTTCACCGTGACCGCGAGCCACACCTTCCGCGCCCCGATGGCCCATCGCGACGGCGAGCGCGAGATCGTGCGCATGCAGAGCTTCACGCGCCTCGCGACGGGCCTCTCCCTGACGACCGGCGTCCACGCGGTCGGCATCCCGGCCTTCAACCCCCTGCGCTATCTCGGCTCGGACTCGGACGAAGCGCTCGCGATCGCGGCCGCCGCCGCGACGCCGGACGCCGCGAGCGCCGACGTCACCTTCGTGCGGCGGGGGCTCGACGCGGTGGCGCTCGGGCGCTCCGCCCCGGCTTTGTCGGATGCCGACGCGCTCGCCCAGGTTCACGAAGAGCGACGCCTCCTCGCCGCCGCCGGCCGCCGGCCCGGCATTCCGCTCCCCGCCCAGGCGCTCCTGACGCGCACCGTCGGCCAGGCGCCGCCGGTCGGCGCGCTCTCCGCCTATGCCGCCGTGCGCGCCGACAGCTTCGATTCGATCGAGGTGCGGGTCATCCCCGAGAACGTCTCGACCCTCGCCAAGCGCGACCCGGCCGAGATCGAGGCATCCGGCGAGGAGGTCGCTCTCGCGCTCGGGCGCGAGCAGACGCTCGTCGAGCTCCTCGCCGCCGAAGGCGCGAGCGCGGCCGACATCGCCGGCGTCGTCGCCGCGCTCGGGGGCGAGGAGGGGGTCGCGAAGCTGCCGCCCGGCCAATCGCTGCGGCTCCTCACCGAGCCGCCGGCCCGGCCCGGCGATCCGCGCCGCATCCTGCGCGTGGTTCTCTACGGCGCGGACGGAATCGAGGCGATCGCCGCCGCCTCCGACCAGGGGGTCATCGTCGCCGTCGCTCCGCCGGAGGATCTCGGCCAGGACGGCGACGCCCGGATCGCGGCGGTCGAGCCCGAAGGGGAGGGCGGCGCGCGCCTCTACGAGAGCCTGTTCGAGACCGGGCTCAAGAACGGCCTCACGCGCGAGACGGTCGAGGATCTGGTGCGGGTCTTCGCCTACGACGTCGATTTCCAGCGCCGCGTCCAGCCCGGCGACGCGATGGACCTGTTCTACACCCATTACGACGACGGCGCGCCCAAGGAGGTGCTCTCGGCGGCGCTCACCGTCGGCGGCGAGACGCGGCGCGTCTACCGATTCGTCGACCCGAGCGACGGCAGCATCGACTTCTTCGACCCGGACGGGCGTTCGCTCAAGAAATTCCTCCTGCGCAAGCCGATCGCGGACGGGCGCATGACGTCGGGCTTCGGCATGCGCCGCCACCCGATCCTGCGCTATGCCCGCATGCATACCGGCGTCGACTGGTCGAACCGCATCGGCACGCCGATCTTCGCGGCCGGCAACGGCACCATCCTCAAGTCCTCGTGGGACGGCGGCTACGGCAATCGCATCGAGATCCAGCACGCCAACGGCTACGTCACCACCTATTCGCACCTCTCCCGCTTCGCGCCGGGCATCGAGCCGGGCGCGAAAGTCACGCAGGGGCAGGTGATCGGCTTCCTCGGCAATACCGGCCTCTCGACGGGTCCGCACCTGCATTACGAAGTGCTGGTCAACGGCCGTTTCGTCGATCCGTTGAAGATCCGCGTGCCGCGCTCGCGCGAGCTCGACGGCCGCGAGCTCGCCGAGTTCATGCGCCAACGCGAGCAGACCGACCAGCTGATGGATCGCGCCGGCGGTCCCGCCCGGCTCGCGCAGACCATCGCCGACTAGTCCCGCATGCTCGCAGCCCTCCTGATCGTCGTGCCGATCTTCGGCCTCGTCGGCGTGGGCTTCCTCGCGCGCCGGCTGCGGGTGCTCGACGACCGGGCCGGCAACGGGCTCTCGCGCTTCGTGTTCTCGATCGCGCTGCCGTGCCTGATCTTCCGGACGCTGGCGCGCGGGGACCTGCCGCTCGCCGAGCCGTGGGGCTATTGGGCGTCGTATTTCATCGCGCTCGCGATCGTGTGGACGGTCGCGAGCCTGGTCGCGCGCCACGCCTTCGGCACGGTCGGGATCGAGACCGTCGTCGCCGGCTTCTCGGCGGGGCAGGCGAACACGGTGCTGATCGGCGTGCCCCTGATCCTCCAGGCCTTCGGCGAGGCCGCGGCGGTGCCGATGTTCCTGCTCATCGCCATCCACCTGCCGATCACGATGAGCGCGGCGACGATCCTGGTGGAGGGCCGCAACGCGTCGGCGCTCTCCATCGCGCGCAAGCTCGCGACGCATCCGATCATCCTCGGCATCGCCGCCGGCGCCGCCGCGCGGCCCTTCGCGGGCGCGATCCCCGGGCCCGCCTGGCAGATGGTCGACATGCTCGCGGCCGCCGCCGCGCCGGGCGCGCTCGTCGCGATGGGCGTCTCGCTGCATCGCTACGGGCTCTCGGCGGGCGTGGCGCTGCCGGCGACGATCGCCGCGCTCAAGCTCCTCGCGCACCCGCTCCTGGTATTCCTCCTCGCGACCCTCGTCTTCCCCGTACCGCGCGAATGGGTGCCGGTCGCGGTCATGTTCGCCGCCTGCCCGTCGGGCATCAACGCCTACATCCTGGCGCAGAGCTACAAGACGGGCGTGGCGCTCGCCTCCTCGGCGGTGGCCCTGTCGACGGCGCTCGCGGTCGCGACGATGGCCATGTGGCTCTACGTGGTTTCCGGATAGAGGCGCGCGCGAAGGTCCGACGGCGTGATTCCCCGCGCGCGCAGATCGGCGAGGGGAGGCGCGCCGGCGCTCTTTGCGAGCTTCTCGCCCGCCTCGTCGCGCAGCAGCGCGTGGTGGTGGTAGAGGGGGCTCGGCAGGCCGAGCAGGCGCTGGAGGAGAACGTGGAGATCGGTCGCGGCCTCGAGATCGCGCCCGCGCACGACATGGGTCACGCCTTGGGCCGCGTCGTCGACGACGACGGAGAGGTGGTAGCTCGTCGGGATCTCCTTGCGCACGATCACCGCATCGCCCCAGCGGGCGGGATCGGTGGGCACGCGGGTCGTCGCCCCCGTCTCGTGAAAGCGCAGATAGGCATGAGGGCCCGGCGCTTCGGCGAGCGCGCGGGCCATGTCGAGACGCCAGGCGATCGGGCGGCCCTCGGCGAGGACCTCTGAGGAGGCGCGCGCGCGGCAGGTGCCGGGATAGAGCAACGCGCCGTCGGGATCGCGGGGATGGGGGACGCCCGTGCGGGCCTCGCGCTCGGCGATCGCCGCGGCGATCTCGGCGCGGGTGCAGGCGCAGGGATAGAGGAGCCCGCGCGCGCGCAGCCGCTCGGCCTCCGCCTCGTAGACGGCAAAGCGCTCGGATTGCCGCCAGACCTCCGCCTCGAAGGGAATGCCGAGCCAGGCGAGGTCGTCGCGGATCGCGGCCTCGTGCTCGGGGCGGCAGCGGGTCGTGTCGATGTCCTCGATGCGCAGGAGGAGCCGCCCGCCGAGCGCGCGCGCGAGCCGCTCGTTCTCGAGCGCGGAGAAGGCGTGGCCGAGATGCAGGCGGCCGTTCGGGCTCGGCGCGAAGCGGAAGACGGGGCGGGTCACGATGCGGGCGCGCTCCTCTCGGGTCGCGGGAGAGGCTAGCGGATTCGCGGGGCGGGGTGGAGGCCTGCCTTGACGCTGGTGGTCCAATGGACCATCTTTTACCGCGGGAGTGGCGGAGTCCGGATGTGCCGTTCACGACGAGCGAGGTCGAATTCGAGATCACGGAGGCAGATTCGGGAGCCGTCGTCATCGTCCGTATCTCGACGCCGATCGGATCGCTCGCTTGCATGGCCGAGTTGGTCGAGGAGGACCAGGGGAGGACCCTTCGTGTGATCGGCCTCCATGTGGACGACGAGACGCTCGGACCGAACGGGCTCGGGGTCGCCGGACTTCGCGTGATCGCGCGGGCGGTGATGGAAAGGATGGACTACGATGGGATCGTCGTTGAGGGAGCGACTCGAACGACTGGGGCCGGTCCAGGGCGTCGCCCTGGTCGAATCCGGTTCGCCCGCGACCATCGTCCTGCGCCGCGGCCGTCGTGACGTGCGGTCGGTCGCCGCGGCCGGCGCGCTCGCGCGGCGCGGCGTGCCGCTGACGAAGGCCAAGCGCGCGATCGAGAGCTTGGACGTGCAGGCGAGCGCCGTTCTGAGCGTGCCGCTGATCGAGAGCCTCCCCGCGCTCTGCGGCGAGCTCGAAGCCGCCGGGTTCGCCGCGACGCAGGTGCGGCCCGCGGATCCCGTCGACGTACGCGATCTGCGTGGCGCGCTCGGGCTGACCCGTGAGCAATTCGCGCTCCGCTACGGCCTCGACATCGACACGGTGCGCCATTGGGAGCGCGCCCGGGGCGGGCGGACCCCCGACCTCGCCGCGCTCCGGTTCCTGCAAGCCATCGCGCGCGACCCGGAAGGCATCGCGCGCCTGATGGAAGCCGATGCGCGGCCGGCCTCGGCCGCCTCGCTCGGCGCTTCCGATCGTCCCCACCCCAGCTCCGGCGGGTGACAGGTGCGGGCGATTCGGGCTAGCTCTCGGGCGGGGCGCCGCGGGCGCCGGGTCTCGGGAGGACGGCGATGGAGCCGGTCTGGTCGATCGGTCTGATGACCGGCACGGTGCTCGACGGCAATATCGACATCGCGGCGCTGCGGACGGACGGGGAGACCATCGCCGAGTTCGGTCCCTTCGCCCTCGCGCCCTACGAGGCGAGCGTGCGCGATGTCATCGCCGCGGCGGTCGAGGCGGCGCGCGCCTGGAATTTCGAGGGGCCCGATCCGGCGATCTTCGCGCAGGCGGAGACGGCGCTGAGCCGTGCGCAGGCGCAGGCGGTGGTCGATTTCCTCGCCCGTGAGCGGATCCCGGCGGCGCAGGTGCGCGTCGTCGGCTTCCACGGCCAGACCGTGCTCCACCGGGCGCCGCAGCCGGGCCGGCTCGGCGCCACGCGCCAGCTCGGGGACGGCGCGCTGATGGCGGCGATCACCGGCATCGACGTGGTGCACGATTTCCGCTCGAGCGACATGCGCCACGGCGGCCAGGGCGCGCCGCTCGCGCCGATCTACCACGCCGCGCTCCTCGATCGCATCGGCGCGGGGACGGAGACGGCGATCCTCAATCTGGGCGGCGTCGCCAACCTGACCTGGCGGGACGGATCGGGCGCGCTGCACGCCTTCGACACGGGGCCGGCCAACGCTCCGATCAACGATTTCGTGCGCGCGCATGGCGGCGGCCCGATGGATCGCGACGGCGTTCTCGCCGCGCGCGGGCGCGTCGACGAGGACCGGCTCGCGCGTCTCGTCGAGCACCCCTATCTCGCGGCGCCCTACCCGAAATCGCTCGATCGCTTCGCTTTTCCCGCCGCGATGGCGGACGGGCTGTCGCTCGAGGACGGGGCGGCGACGCTGACGGCGTTCACCGCCTGCGCCGTCTCGCACGCGCTCGACCGGCTGCCTACGCGGCCGCGGCGCCTCGTCGTCTGCGGCGGCGGGCGGCACAACCCGACGCTCCTGCGCTTCATCGCCGAGCGGGCGGGCGTCGCGGTCGAGGGGGCGGACGCGCTCGGCTTGCGCGGCGACGCGATCGAGGCGGAATGCTTCGCCTTCCTCGCCGTGCGCTCCCTGCGCGGGCTTCCGATCGGCTTCCCCGGAACGACCGGCGTGCCGGCGCCCACGACCGGCGGGGTGCTGCGCCCGGCGCCGGCGCGATCCTCTCCCTGACCGCCCGAGGCGCGGGCGTTCCCGCCGATCGTCGTTTCCTTCGCCGACCCGGCCGCGGCCTGTCGAGCGCGCGGCGGGCGGCGGCTCGCGCGGAGCGGATAGTCCTTGCGCGACACCGCTCGAAGCTCGGCCTTGACCGGGAAGGAGAGGAGCCGGCCGGGATCGCTCTCGCGGCGATGTCGAAAGGCGCGCGCCGTCGATCCGCCGAAGCTTTGCCGCACGTCTTCGCAGCCGTGACTTTGCTGCAACACGATTTGCCGCCGCATCTGCGTTGTCGCCTCGCAAACACCAGCCAACGAGGTGCCTTCGATGAAGAGAACCGCGCTCTCCACCGCCGCTCTGGTCGCGTTCTGCGGCGGCGCGCTCGCGGCCGACCTGCCCGCCCGGACCATCGCGCCCGAGCCCTTCGCGGCGCCGCTCCCGCCGGTCTTCACCTGGACCGGCTTCTATGCCGGCGTGAACGCGGGCGTCGGCTTCAACGTGCGCGGCGATCGGCAGCGGTCGTTCCAGACGCAGCCCTTCGGTCCCGGCGACGCGTTCCAGGGCACCGTCACCTACGGCGACAACATCGACGACGCGGCCTTCGTCGGCGGCGGGCAGATCGGCTACAATTATCAGTTCGGTCAGTGGGTGATCGGCGCCGAGGCGGACATCCAGGCGCTGCGCCTGCGCGAGCGCGACGGGCGCAACGCCACGCTCACCGGCGCCTTTCCGGGCGCGGGGGAGGGCACCTTCGAGCCGGCCTTCCGCGGCACGACCGGCATCGACTGGTTCGGCACCGTCCGCCTGCGCGGCGGCATCGCCTTCGACCGCTTCCTCGTCTACGCCACCGGCGGCGCCGCCTATGCGCGCGGTCCGGCGACCCGCACCGAGTTCCCCGGCGACAACGGCTTCTTCCGCGAGCGCAACATCGAATGGGGCTGGACCGTCGGCGCGGGCGTCGACTACGCCTTCACCGACAACCTGATCGTCGGTCTCGAAGGTCTCTACGTGAACATCGACCGCGGCACGCGCACGACGGGCTTCGCCGGGACCTACACTCCGCCCGGC
The DNA here is from genome assembly GCF_046292825.1 of Salinarimonas sp. Taxonomy (GTDB): domain Bacteria; phylum Pseudomonadota; class Alphaproteobacteria; order Rhizobiales; family Beijerinckiaceae; genus Salinarimonas. Next base: position 7,583 of record NZ_JBKBQG010000003.1, read on the forward strand.
GGCGCTCCCCAGCCGGTCGGCACCGTCGGCGATCGCAGCCGCAGCGACGATATCGAGTTCGGCCTCGTCCGTCTGCGGCTGAACTACAAGTTCTGATCGGCCGTCCACGAAAGCGACGGGGCCGGCGACCGCCGGGCCCCGTCGTTCGCGCGTGGGAACGCGACCGCACACGCGCGCATTCGCTCGGAGAAGACCTCCCGTCCCTCCGGCCGCAGAAGACAGGATGCTGACGACGTTCCTCGCCGCGAGCCGCGACCGCAAGCGGCTCCAGGAGATCCTGGCCGTGCTCGCGCGGATGGGGCTCGGGACGCTCGTGCAGCGGCTCGGGCTCGGTGCTCTCCCGCGCGGGCTCGGCGGTACTGCCGCGCCCGATCTGCCGATGCCCGAGCGCACGCGCCGCGCGCTCGAGAGCCTCGGCCCCGTCTTCGTGAAGCTCGGCCAGATCCTCTCGACCCGCGGCGACCTCCTGCCGCCGGACTGGACGAGCGCGCTCGAGCGCCTCCAGGCCGACGTGCCGCCGGTCTCCTGGGAGACGATCGGCCCGCGCATCGCCGAGGATCTCGGCGCCGATCCGATGGAGGTCTTCGCGCAATTCGACCGCACGCCGCTCGCGGCCGGCTCGATCGCGCAGGTCCACCGCGCCCGGCTGAAGGACGGCACGCTCGTCGTCGTCAAGGCGCTGCGGCCGGGCATCAAGCGGACGATCGACGCGGATCTGCGGCTCCTCGCCCATGCCGCCGCCGAGGTCGAGCGGCGCTCCCCCGAGATCGCGCGCTTTCGCCCCCGCGAGATCGTCCGCCATCTCGCCGGCGCCTTGCGCGAGGAACTCGACCTCGCGGTGGAGGGCCGCAATTGCGAGGCGCTCGCGGCCAATTTCGAGGGGGACGAGACCGTCGTCTTCCCCCAGGTCCATTGGGAGCTCTCGACCGAGCGGGTGCTCGTCCAGGGCTTCGTCGAGGGCATCCGCCCCGCCCGCGACGGGAGGATCGAGGCGGCGGGGCTCGACGGGCGCCTCATCGCGCGCCGCGGCGCCGACGCCTTCCTGCGCATGGTGCTCGTCGACGGGCTGTTCCATGCCGATCCCCACCCGGGCAATCTCCTGGCGATGGCGGGCAACCGCGTCGGCTTCATCGATCTCGGCTCGGTCGGGCGCGTCGGCGACAAGAGGCGCGGGCAGCTCCTGCGCTTCGTGCGGGCGGTCGTGCGCGGGGACGGGGCGGCGCTCTCTTCGGTGCTCGTGGACTGGTCGCTCGACGGCGATCTCGACCTCGGATCGCTCGATGCGGCGACCGATGCCTTCATCGCCCGCCACGGCTCCGGCAGCCTCGATCTCGCCCGCGCGGTCGGGGACCTGATGGCGATGGCGCGCGAGTGCCGGCTCACGCTTCCCTCCGATCTCGTCCTCCTGTTCAAGGCGCTCGCCACCGCCGACGGCGTGATGAAGCGGCTCGATCCGACCTTCGACGCGATCGACGTCGCCAAACCCCTCGTCCTCGAGGCGATGCGCGGGCGGATCGCGCCGCGCGCGCTGCGGCGACGGGCGGAGGGGATGGCGATCGAGCTCGGCGGCGTGCTGGAGGACGCGCCCTCTCTCGTCAAGCTCCTGCTCAACCGGCTGCGCCGGGGCCGGCTCTCCGTCGACATCCGGCTCTCGGGCACCGAGGACGCGACGAAACGCATCGAGCGGGCGGCCGCGCGGATCGCGATCGCCATCGTCATCGCCGCCTTCGCGCTCGGCATCTCGCCGACTCTGATGGAGAGCGGGCCGACGATCAGGGAGGTGCCGGCCGCCGCCCTCGCGGGCCTCGCGGTCGTGATCGTCGGCGTGCTCTGGCTTGCGGGCGATCGCTTCCTGCGCTGAGCCGGGCGAGGCGCGACCGAGACGCCGTCAGCGCTCGACCTGGTTCTCCTCTCCGAGCACGTCCTCGAAATAGAGCTGCTTGACGAGGACGAGCCCGGCCGCCGTCAGCGGCGCGGCGAGGATCAGGCCGGGGACGCCGAAGAGGACCGTCATCAGGACGCCCGTCGTGATCAGGACGGCGGGCGGAATGTGCACCGCCTTGTGCTGGATCATCGGCGTGAGCACGTAGCCCTCGAGGTTCTGCACGATCAGGTAGAACACGAGCACCGCGATGCCGGTCTGAACGCCCTCCGCGAAGCCGAGGAGCACGACGGGCACCCCGGCGACGAGCGGCCCGATCACGGGCACGAAGGTGAAGAGGCCCGTCAGCACGCCGAGCCCGAGCCAGAGGCGCACGCCGAGAAGCCACAGCCCGAAGGACATCACGACGCCGAGGATCAGCATCGAGGCCAATTGCCCGATCAGCCACCAGCGCAGGGCGAAGCCGAGCGTCGCGAGCACCTCCCGCGCCCGCGCGCGGCGATGGCGCGGCACGAACTTGACGAGCCCCTCGCGATAGAGATCGGGCGCGGCCGCGACGAAGATCCCGAGCGCGACGATCACGAAGAACGCCGTGACCGCCGCGGCGAGCGTCACCGAGACGGTGGCGACGTGGCCGGCCACGTCGCGCGCGAAACCGCCCACGGCATTGGCGTCGCCGTTCATGCCGTCGGCGATGAGCTCGTCGAGCCGCAGGCGATCGATGGCGAACCGCTCGAGGCGGGCGAGAACGCTCCCGAACTCGCGCCAGACGTCCCGGATCTGCTCGGCGATCGTCGGCAGGAGCCAGGCGCTCGCGCCGACGATGCCCGCGAGGAGGCCGAGCGCCACCACGACGAGCGACCAGCGGCGGGGAAGCCGGGTCCGCTCGGAGAGGAGCATCGCCAAGGCATCGAGCGCGATCGCGAAGAGGATCCCCGCGAAGACGACGAGCAGTACCTCGCCGACGAGCCACAGCACGAGACCGAGCCCGAGGACGAGGAGGAGGCGGGCCTCGGTGACGAACCGGATGGGGCGCGCGTCCCCCGCTTTCGGCGAACCGTCGTCCAAATCCGTCCCCTCCTCGCCCGGCACGCCCGCGAAACGCTCTCTTCAAGGGGGGCGCGAGGCCGAAGGTTCCGGAACGGGCTCGCGCGGGGCGTGGGGAGGGGGAGGGGAGGGCGAGGGGAGGGGACTTCCCTCCCCGTAGGGGAGGGTGGCCTCGGAGCCGAAGGCGAACGAGGTCGGGTGGGGCACGACGCATGACGTGATATCTCGACGCCACGGGCCCCACCCGGCCCCTGTCGCTGCGCTCCAGGGTCCACCCTCCCCTACGGGGAGGGATGCTCCCCTCAGTTGCGATCGTCGGGCAGAACCGGGAGCGGCTGGATCGGGATGCCGTCGTCGAGGAGCTCGGCGACCTCCTCGCCGGTCGCCTCGCCCATGATGAAGCGCTCGGGCGCCTCGCCGTCGTGGATGCGGCGCGCCTCCTCGGCGAAGGAGCGGCCGACGTCCTCGGCATTGGCGGAGACGAAGGCGCGCAGCTGGCGGATCGCCTCGCGCATCTGCTCGTCGGCCTGCGTCACGAGCGCGACGGGTGCGGCCGCGGCCGGGACGGGGAGGGCGGGCGCCGGAGCGGTCGCTTGGGCGGGCTCGGGCTCGCGGTCGCGGCGCGCGACCGAGGGGGCCATGATCTGCTTTGCCACCTTCGCCGTGCCGCAATAGGGACAGGTCACGAGGCCTCTCGCCGCCTGAGCGTCGAAATCCTCGCTCGATGAGAACCAGCTCTCGAAGGAATGCCCGACCGCGCAGGCGAGCGCATACCTGATCATGACGCGAGCCTATCCGGCACCTCTTACCCGTTTCCTCACATGGCGTCGCGTCGCGCGTCCGGCAAGCCGCCCGACTGGGCGAGCCGCACGGCACGCGTGTGGACGAGGCTCGGGATGCGCGAACGGGCGCGATCGACGGCGGAGAGATCGATCTGCGCCGTCACGAGCCCGGGCTCGGTGCCGCCCTCCGCCAGGACGACGCCCCAGGGATCGACGATGATCGAATGGCCGTAGGTCTCGCGGCCGTCCTCGTGGCGCCCGCCCTGGGCCGCGGAGAGGACGAAGCATCCCGTCTCGATCGCGCGCGCCCGCTGCAGCACCTGCCAATGCGCCTCGCCGGTCTGGCGCGTGAAGGCGGCCGGCGCGGCGAGGATCCGCGCGCCGGCTTCCGCATAGGCGCGGTAGAGATAGGGAAAGCGGATGTCGTAGCAGATCGAGAGGCCGATCGCCCCGATCGGCGTGTGCGCGAGCACCGCCTCGGCGCCCGCGACGAACGTCGCCGATTCGCGCCAGGTCTCGCCGTTCGGCAGGTCGACGTCGAACATGTGCAGCTTGTCGTAGGTCGCGCTGATCTCCCCGTCGGGCCCGACGAGCACGGCGCGGTTCGCCACCTTGTCGCCCTCGCGCACGGCGAGCGAGCCGATATGGACGATCGTCCCCGTCTCCCGCGCGGTCTCGCGCAAAGCCGCGATCGTCTCGTCGGCATCGAAGTCGCGGATCTTGTCGAACAGGGCGGCCTTGTCGCGCTCGAGGAGGGCCGTCATCTCCGGCGTCTGGACGTAGGCGGCGCCGAGCGCGGCCGCCTCGCGGACGCGCGCGACCGCCTCGTCGCGATTGGCGGCCGGGTCGCGTCCCGAGCGCATCTGCACGAGCGCGACGCGGATGCTCCCCTCGGCGTCGCGCGCGCTCACGACGCGCTCGCCTGCTCGATCAGCGGAATGAGGCCGCCGCGGCCGTCGAGCGCCGAGAGATCGTCGTAGCCGCCGACATGCGTCTGCCCCACGAAGATCTGCGGCACGGTCGTGCGGCCGCCGGCGCGCGCGATCATCTCGTCGCGCCGCGCGGGCTCGCGCTCGATGTCGATCACGTCGTAGGCGGCGCCGCGCGCGTCGAGCAGGCGGCGGGCGGCGATGCAATAGGGGCACCAGGATCGCAGATAGATCTCGACGGCGGCCATCGGACACCTTCTCTGAGGGCGGGCGATCGACAGGATATGGCGTCGCCGGCCCCAATGTCACGGGGGGCGCGCGCACCGGGTGATTTCGCCGGGGAAGTCGTGTAGAAGCGTGGCCCGAAACGAAGGGGGCCGCCATGGAATGGATCATCCTCGGCATCGTCGCGCTGGTCGCGATCTGGGGCATCGTGACCTACAACGGTCTCGTGGCGATGCGTCAGCGCACCGATCAGGCCTATGCCGATATCGACGTGCAGCTGCATCAGCGCCACGATCTCGTGCCCAATCTCGTCGAGACGGTGAAGGGCTATGCCGCCCACGAGCGCGAGACACTCGACGCCGTGATCTCGGCCCGCAACCAGGCGACGCAGGCGCGCGGGCCGGGCGAGGCGGCGGCGGCGGAGACCGTGCTGACAGGCGCGCTCGGACGCCTGTTCGCGCTCGCGGAAGCCTATCCGGACCTCAAGGCCAACCAGAACTTCCTCGGCCTGCAGCGCGAGCTCGCCAACGTCGAGGACAAGCTCGCCGCCGCGCGGCGCTTCTTCAACAACGCGGTGCAGGAATACAATTCCGCCATCGAGAGCTTTCCGGCGGTCCTGTTCGCGCGCTCGCTCGGCTTCTTCCGGCGCGAGTTCTTCGACATCGGCGACACCCGTCGCACGCAGATGTCGACGGCGCCGCAAGTGAAGTTCTGACCTTACGGAAATTGCGCTCGTTAGCAGAGCCGCTACCATAGGGTAATTCGAAAAGGGATTGACAACCCCTTTCGTGCGGATCAAAACTACGCATAGTTGATTAGTGAGCTACGGGTCCGCGCCTGAAGGGGCCTCGTCCCTGCAGGTTGCTGTCCCGAACAGGCAGAGCGTTATTCACCGACACATCCGCGTCGTCGACACGCGCAAGCAACTGCGCGCGAACGCCCGTTCGCCCGTGGGACGAGAGCGCAACGGCAGAAAAGCAATCAAAGATTACAGGGAGGATCCTATGCACTTCGTGGTTCTCGCTGCCGGCAATGGAAGCCGGCTCGGTCTGGGCATGCCGAAGGTCCTCGTGGAGCTCTCCGACGGCGTCTCGCTCATGAAGCGCCATCTCCGAGCGTTCCGCGCCGCCGCCGGCGATGCGCCCATCACCGTCGTCGCCGGCTTCCGAGCCGAGGCGGTAGCGGCGGCGGCAACCGGCTGCCATATCGTTCTCAACACCGATTTTCCGGCGACGAACACCGCGCGCAGCCTCGCGATCGCCCTCGCCGACATCGACGACGACGTGGTCATGATCAACGGCGACGTCTTCTGTCACGCGGACGCCGTGCGCCGCACCATGGAGGCCCCCGGCACCTCGATCGGCGTCCGCTACGGGCCCACGGGCGAGGAGGAGGTGAAGTTCGCGTCGCATGGGGGCCGGGTGACGGCCTTGTCCAAGAGCGTCCTCGCGGCGGAGGGCGAGGCCGTGGGGCTCAATCGACTCGGACGTGACGAGCTGACGATGCTCAAGGGCGCGCTCGAGCGTTGCAGGCCGACCGATTACTTCGAGCGTGCGATCGAGGCGATCTGCACGACCGTCATGGTGGGCGTCACCGACCTGACTCATTTCGACTGCGTCGAGATCGACTTCCCGGAGGACCTCGCCCGGGCGAATGCGATCATCGACGCGGTGCGCGCGAAAGCCGACGTCGCGCCTCTCGCTCGGGAGATGCAGTCATGAGCCCCCTCTCGCTGCTCTTCGTGGGTGCTCACCCGGACGACATAGAGATCGGTGCGGGCGACCTCGCCCGTGCCGCGTGCGCGGCCGAACTGGACGTTCACGTCGCGATCCTGACGCGCGAGCGCGACCCCTCTTCGGCGGCGCGCCGCTCGGCCGAGGCGAAGGCGGCGCTCCGGCACTTGGGGGTCGCTCCGGACCGCATTCTCGAGGCGCCCTTCCCAGACGGAGACCTCCGCGTCACCAGCAGCACGGTGTCCTATCTGCGCGGTGCCCTCACGGCGCTCGGCTGCGATCCGGACGTGGTCGTGACACACACCCGGAGCGACTCCCACCAAGACCATCGCGCGGCCTACGACCTCGTCCTCTCGACCTTCCGAGGCAAGACGATCTTGGGTATGCCGATCCGCTACTCGTTTCTTCCGTCGGACTTCCAGCCGAGGCTGATCCGGCCTGTGGAGTGCGAGGATGCGAAAGCGATTGCGATCGACCGGCATGCCTCGCAGATCGCATGCGGGCGAATCCGCCCGGACGAGGTATCGCGCTTCGACGAGGAGTTGGGCGAGCAGATCGCGCCGCACCTCTCCCGGCCCGTCGAGGCCTTCGACGTGACGATCCAGCTCGGGGCGCCGTCGCTGATCGCGACCCTCACCCGGCTGCGTGGGCTCCTCCAGCCGATCGGCGCACGCGCGTCGCACGGCATCGGCCTCGCTGCGCCGGCCGGGCCGGACGACCAGGTTCAGGTGCTCGCAGCAGGAGGAGCAGCACGATGAACGCGCACGAAAAGCCACTCACCGTGGTCTCCATCCACTCGGACATCGACCCCTCCGTCGCGCTGATCCGCGATGGACGGGTTTCGAGATTCGCCGAGGAGGAACGCTTCACGCGCATCAAGCACGCGCCGGGGCGCTTTCCGACGCGCGCGTTGCGCTGGGCGCTCGCGGATGCGGGCGTCGACCCGGACGAGGTCGACGTCGTCGCCGTGAACTGGGATCTCGACCGCTTCGGCTCGGGGGCCATCGAGGCGCATTACGCTGCGATGCGGAGCCGCTATCCCTTGGATGGAGGCACCCTCGCTTGGCAGCGACGCAATATCGCGCGCTACGATCGCGCGGCCTATGTCGACACGCTCGCCCGGCACTGGCGTCGAACCCTCGCCAAGCCGTTGAAGGCCCGGGTCGTCTCCATGGGCCATCACTATGCTCACGCATTCCATTCCTACGCGCTGTCTGGTTTCGAGGATGCGGTCGCGCTCACCATCGACGGATCGGGGGACGACGAATGCACGGTCGTCTGGGAATGCAGGGGCCGAGAGCTGCGTCCCATCCGTCGCATCCTCATGCCGCATTCGTTGGGCTGGTTCTACGCGGCGATCACGGAATATCTGGGCTTCGAAGCCTATGACGGCGAGTACAAGGTCATGGGGCTCGCGTCCTATGCGAAACCGGATGCCGAGCTGCGGGAGCGCCTCCTCAACGTCCTGACGCCGGGCTCGCCTGCCGATCCCGACTACGCAGTCGACGGACGATACATCCATTGGGGTGCGCACACCTGGTCGGATCGGTTCACCGATGCGCTCGTCGATCTTCTCGGGCGTCCCCCGCGACACGCCCACGAAGAGGTCGAGACCTGGCACGCGTCGCTCGCGGCTACGGCGCAGGCTCTGGTCGAGGATGCAGTGCTGACCCTGGTGGGATGGGCTCTGCAGGAGACCGGGCTCGATCGCGTCTGCATCGGAGGAGGCGTCGGCCTCAACATCAAGATGAACCGGCGCGTCTACGATGCTCCCGGCGTGCGGGATCTGTTCTGCAATCCGCTTTGCGGCGACGGCGGCGCACCGGTCGGCGCGGCCCTCGCCGCGTGCTTCGACCAGGGCGGAAGATGGCCAGAGCCGCTGCCGACGCTCGCGCTCGGCGTCGCGGTCGAGGCGCAGGAGATCGATACGCTCGTGCGCGAATGCGGCCTCCTCACCCATAGACCGAAGAACCTCGAGGACATCGTCGCGGGAATGCTCGCGCAAGGTGCGCTCGTCGGGTGGGTGCAGGGCCGGTTCGAAGCCGGCCCGCGGGCTCTCGGCCAGCGCAGCATCCTCGCGAGCCCCGTCGGCGTCGACGCGCGAGAGCGCGTGAACCGAGCCGTGAAGTATCGCGAGCCCTGGCGGCCGTTCTGCCCGTCCTTGCCGAGAGAGGCCGCGGATATGTATCTTGCGCGCTGGCGCGACTCGCCGTTCATGGTCATGGCATTCGACGCGACGGAGGCGATGCGCTCCGCAGCCCCTGCGGTCGTCCACGTGGACGGGACGGTGCGGGTGCAACTCGTCGATCGAGAGCACCTCCCGCGGTTCCACAAGCTCCTCGAGGCCTTCGGCGAGAGGACCGGAACGCCCGTGCTCCTCAACACCTCGTTCAACCTCTCCGGCGAACCGATCGTGGCCACGGCGCGCGACGCGGTGCGCACGTTCTTCTCGAGCGCGCTCGACATCCTCGTGTTGGGCGACACGATCGTCGTCAAGCGGCCCGAGCAGGCGGCGAGATTGGCAGCCCTCGACGGAGCCTCGACATGACGCTGCGCAACATCGTCCTGATTTCCGTCGATGCCATGGGCGCACGCCTCGTCGGCGCGCCGACGCCTCTGCACGCGAGCCCCACGCCGGTGATGGACCGGATGGCGGCCGCGGGCGTCACCTTCACGAGGGCTTTCGCGGTGGCCTACCCCACGCAATTCGCGATGCCGGGGCCGATCGGGATGCGGCTTCCCCTCGACGAGGGTGGCTACCATCTCGGCCTCGCGCGCTCGGACGGGGAGACCCTGGCCGAGCGCCTCAAGAGGCGGGGCTATCGAACCGCCGGCGTAACCACGGACTTCTACACGAGCCGCTGCTACGGCTATGCCCGCGGGTTCGACGATTACGTCGAGTTCCAGGACTTCGCGTGGCATGCGAACGGTGTCGCCCGCAACGACGTGGACCATCTCGCCGCACGCGTGCGGGCAGGCACCTACCCGGAGGACGTGGCGACGCGCGCGCTCGCGGAGAAGCTCGGCGCGTTCTACGAAGGTTGTGCCCACTACGCGCGCGACCGGTCGAACCGTCTCGCCGCAGGTGCTCGCCCGTGGCCGCAGATCGACAATTGGCGCTTCGACGAGATCGCCGCCTCGATGGAGGAGGCGCTCGGGCGCTGGCGGCAAGATCCCTGCGGTCATGCCCGGGCGATCCTGGCCGGCACGCCCTTCATCGGGAACGCCCTCGCCGGCCTGCGAATCGCTCCGCACTATCCCGACGCCGAGGCTCCGTTCGCCGACGCGCGCGAACTCGTCCGGACGATGTCCTGCTCCGACGAGCCGTTCTTTCTGTGGGTTCATCTCACCGACGTACACGGGAACATCACGCCCGATCTTGCCGGCATGAGGCCGACCAGCGACCTCGATCGCCGTTTCCGCGCGAATCTCGACGAGGTCACGCCGTTCGGGCGCCGCGATCAGGACTGGCCGGGGCAGGCGGAACGAGCCGACCCGCGGACACTGGCGCATACCGATCGCGCGATCGGCGATTTCCTGGCCTTTCTCGGCTCGGAAGGGCTCTGCGAGCGAACCGTCGTCGCGCTCACGGCCGACCATGGTACCCATGCCCCGGAGCGGTGGTTCTACGGAGCGCATCATGGGGTCAGCGACCATCTGAACTTCTGGGAGGAGCTCCTGCACGTTCCCCTCGTCGTGACTGGCCCCGGAATCGAGCCGGGGGCGGTCCACGAGCTGGTCTCGACGCTCGATGTCGGCTCCATCCTGGAGGCCGCGGCCGATCGCGATCGGCTCGGTCCCGAGGCCGCCTCGCAAGCTCTCGCGCGGCGTTTCGGGCGCGATCACGTGATCGCCGAGCATGCGCTGCCGGGGACCTGCCTGCCGCAGTTCAAGCCGATCAAGATCTGCGTGCGCGACGAACGCCGAAAGATCGTTTATCTCGACACGCCGGGCCGGGACTGGGGAGAGTCGCACGTGATCCATGCTTTCGATCTCGTCGCCGATCCGCACGAGACGCGAAATCTGCATGCGATCTGCGAGCGCGACCCGGGCTTTCGACGGCTGATCGACATCGCGCGCGACCGCGCCGCGCATCTCCGGGAGAACCGTCGATGAGCGACGACGGGACACGCAGGTCGGCGATCGCCGACGAGCCCTCCGCGGACGAGCTCGCACGCATAGACGAGCAGCACTTGATCCGCACCCGCCTCGAGCCGGCGGATCTGCTGCTCGTCTTCGGCACCCGAGAAGGCGTGCCCGAGTTCCTTGCGACGATCTCCATGCTCTGGTCGGCACACCTGTTCCGGTACGCCCTCGTGAGCGGCGGTCCCACATGGGGGATGAGCGAGACGGAGTGCACCGTGCTCAAGCGCGGCATGGTGGAGGCGGGCATTCCCAGCGCGCTCATCCTCGAGGAGCACCGGGCGACGAACACCGGCGAGAACGTCCTGTTCTCCTTGCCGATCATCGATCGCGTCCTGGGCCGCGCGAGCATTCGACGCGTCGCCTGCCTGGGCAAGATCTGCACCTCCCGCCGCTATCCGATGACGCTTCATCGGCATTGGCCCGAAGTCGAGAAGCTGCTCGTGCCGGTGAACTATTTCCCGACGCCGCGTGCCCGCTGGCGCGAGGACGACGCCTTTCGCCACCGCGTCGTGTCCGAATGGCGCAAGATCGAGCCTTACAAGGCACGCGGCTTCATCGTCGATTGGGAGCCCTCGTCCGCTTCTCTCGGTTGACGCGAGCCCGCGAACCATGTTTCTCGACCGGAGGGCGGCAGATCCGGCGGCCGCCCGGAGGCGACGTTCGATCGGCGATGCAGGTCTTCGGGCTCTACTCCCACATTCGCGCCAATCGCTGGCGATCGGGCCTCCTGATCGTCGGGCTGTTCCTGCTCGTCTTCGCCGTCGCCTACGCCATCGCGCTCGTGATCGCCGCGGCCGGGGAGCTCGAGGACGCGCCCTTCGACGTGATCGCGTGGGCGGCGCTCGACAGCCTCCTGTTCGTCGCGCCCGGCCTCGTGGTCGGCACCGCGACCTGGGTCGCGCTCTCGCTCGCGATCAACGCGCGGGTGGTCGATGCGGTGACCGGCGCGCGCGCGATCTCGCGCGAGGACGATCCGCGCCTCTACCGGATGCTCGAGAATCTCTGCATCTCCCGCGGCATGCCGACGCCGCGGCTGAAGATCGTGCAGAGCGACGCGCTCAACGCCTTTGCGAGCGGCATCACGCAGAAGCAATACGCCGTCACGCTCACGAGCGGGCTCGTCGCCGCCCTGGACGATGCCGAGATCGAAGCGGTCATGGCCCACGAGCTCACCCATATCCGCAACGAGGACGTCCGCCTGATGATGATCGCGGTCGTCGTCGTGGGCGTGATCAGCTTCGTCGGCGAGATCGTCTTCCGCTCGCTGCGCTTCGGCGCGATCCGCGGCGGGCGGATGGGGATGGGGGGCGGATTGGGGGGCGCCCGCGTCGGCGGTCGCGGCGGCGGCGGGCGCGGGGGCGGGGGCGGCGCGGCCGTGATCGCGATCCTCGTTGCGATCGCCATCGTGCTCGTCGCCTGGGCGCTCTCGATCGGCATCAAGCTCGCTCTGTCGCGCTCGCGCGAGTATCTCGCCGATGCGGGCGCGGTCGAGCTGACCAAGAACCCCGACGCGATGATCTCCGCCCTTCTCAAGATCCGCGGCCGCGCCGACATCGAGCGCGCGCCCGCGACCGTGATGGAGATGTGCGTCGAGAACCCGCGGGTGGGCTTCACGGCGCTTCTCTCCACCCATCCCACGATCGAATCGCGGGTCGAGGCGCTCGTGCGCAATGCCGGCGGGCGGATGCCCCCGCCCGAGGCGCTCGCCCCGCAGCCGCCACCCGCCGAACTCGGCGACGGCTCGGCACCCGGCGAGGACGCCTCTCCGCGCGGGCCCTGGGGGTAGCCGCTCGCGCACCGCCGCTGCTTGCCGTAGCGTCTGCGCAACAGCGCGCGGCGATCGGCGCGGGCGTCGCATCGGATGCTTTGACGGCTCGCGGATCGCTCTGCTAGAACACGGGGAGTTCGAAGCAAAATCCGTGCCGCGCAGCCATGCGCCGGAGCGGGCGGGGGGCCGCGCATGAGTCTGTCGCAACGCATGGAGCTGCGCCAGGGCCAGTCCCTGGTGATGACGCCGCAGCTCCTGCAGGCGATCAAGCTCCTGCAGCTCTCCCATCTCGATCTCGTCGCCTATGTCGATGCCGAACTCGAGCGCAATCCGCTGCTCGAGCGCGTCGAGGAGGCGGAGGGCGTGCGCGAGGCGCCGGCGCCCGAGCCGGAGGCGGCGCTCGCCGGCGATTGGGCGGGCGAGAGCCTCGCGCCCGAGCGCTCCGAGATCGAGGCGCGGCTCGACACCTCGCTCGAGAACGTGTTTTCCCCGGACGGCGCGGGCGTCGGTCCCGGCATCGAGGCGCAGGCCTTCGCGGAGGGCGACCGGCTCGCCCTCTCGCCGGTCTGGAGCGGGGCTGGGAGCGGCGGCTCCTTCGACGGCGAGGAGCCCGATTTCGCCGCGAGCCTCACCCGCGAGGCGAGCCTGCACGAGCACCTCGCCGCCCAGCTCGACCTCGCGATCGTCGATCCGCGGGCGCGGCTGATCGGCCGCTTCCTCATCGACGCGATCGACGAGGCGGGCTACCTCTCCGAGAGCCTCGCGGCGATCGCCGAGCGGCTCGACGCCGAGGAAGCGGAGGTCGAGCGGGTGCTGCGGGTGGTCCAGACCTTCGACCCGAGCGGCGTCGGCGCGCGCGATCTCGCCGAATGCCTTGCGATCCAGCTCGCCGAGCGCGACCGCCTCGACCCGGCGATGCGCGCGTTGCTCACCCGTCTCGACCTCCTCGCCAAGCGCGACCTCGCGGCGCTGCGCCGCCTCGCGGGCGTCGACGAGGAGGACCTCGCCGAGATGATCGCGGAGATCCGCGCGCTCGAGCCCAAACCCGGACGCGCCTTCGGCGGCGGGCCGGTCGAGGTGCTCGTGCCGGACGTCTTCGTGCGCCCCGCCGCCGACGGATCCTGGCACGTCGATCTCAACCCCGACACGCTGCCGCGCGTCCTGATGAACCAGACCTACTATTCCCGCGTCGCGCGCGCCGCGCGCACGGAAGAGGAGCGCGCCTTCGTCTCCGATTGCCTGCAGACGGCCAATTGGCTCACCCGCTCGCTCGATCAGCGCGCGAAGACGATCCTCAAGGTGGCGAGCGAGATCGTGCGCCTCCAGGACGGCTTCTTCGCGCACGGCGTCACCCATCTGCGGCCCCTGAACCTGAAGACGGTGGCGGACGCGATCGGGATGCACGAATCGACCGTCTCGCGCGTCACCGCGAACAAGTCGATCGGCACGAGCCGGGGCGTGTTCGAGATGAAGTACTTCTTCACGGCCGCGATCTCGGGGACGGGCGGCGACCAGCATTCCTCGGAAGCGGTGCGCCACCGCATCCGCCAGCTCGTCGATGCCGAATCTCCCAAATCCGTCCTGTCCGACGATCAGCTCGTGCGCATCCTGCGCGGCGAGGGGATCGACATCGCCCGGCGCACGGTGGCCAAGTACCGGGAATCGCTGCGCATTCCCTCCTCGATCGAGCGCCGCCGGGAGAAGGGCGGTTGAGGCGCGGGCGAGCTTTCGTTGACGAGGCGGGGGATCAGCCCTTACCTCTGTGGACGATAGACGCGGTCCGGCCACGAGCCGGCCCCAAGGGGGAAGGAATGACGCTTCGGATCTCCGGCAAGAACATGGACATCGGCGAGGCCCTGCGCAGCCAGGTGCAGGGGCGGGTCGACGCGGCTCTGTCCAAATATTTCGACGGCGCCGTCACGGGGCACGTCACGATCGAGCGCGAGGGCTCCGGCTACCGTGCCGATTGCGTCCTGCACCTCGCGACCGGCGTGACGCTCGAATCGACGGGCCTCGCGCACGACGCGCCCGCCGCCTTCGACCAGGCCGCCCACCGCATCGAGAAGCGCCTGCGTCGGCACAAGCGGCGTCTGCGCGATTACGGCGCCGAGGGCAACGGCCGCGCGGTCGAGGCCGCCTACGCGATCATCGAATCGCCGGCCGAGGAGCCGGAGGAGACGGAGGCGGCGGACGAGGCCTATCACCCCGTCGTCATCGCGGAGACCACCCGCAAGCTGCATCGCCGCTCCGTCTCGGAGGCGGTGCTCGAGCTCGATCTCTCGGGCTCGGCGGCGCTCGTCTTCCTGCACGCTGGCACCGGACGCGTGAACGTCGTATATCGCCGCCACGACGGCGCCATCGGCTGGATCGATCCGAGCCCCGAGGCGTCGTCCTGACGCGCCGCGAGGCGGGCCGCACGGCCGGTCCCGCGTCGCGGTCCGTTCATCAGCTGCGCGAGCACATGGTCCGATGCCCCTCGTCGAACTCCTCTCACCCGATGCCGTCGCGCCCTCCTTGAGGGTGCAGGGCAAGAAGCAGGCGCTCCAGGAGCTCGCCGGGCAGGCCGCGAAGCTGACCGGGCTCGACGCGCACGAGATCTTCGAGACGCTGCTCCAGCGCGAGCGTCTCGGCTCGACCGGCGTCGGCGAGGGCATCGCCATCCCGCACGGCAAGCTCGCCAAGCTCGATCGGCTGTTCGGCTTCGTGGCGCGGCTCGAGAAGCCGATCGATTTCGACGCGATCG
Organism: Salinarimonas sp.; assembly: GCF_046292825.1. Lineage (GTDB taxonomy): Bacteria > Pseudomonadota > Alphaproteobacteria > Rhizobiales > Beijerinckiaceae > Salinarimonas. The sequence goes on from NZ_JBKBQG010000003.1 coordinate 22,838, forward strand.
ACGGCATGCCCGTCGACGTTCTGTTCCTGCTGCTCGCCCCCGAGGGCGCCGGCGCGGACCACCTCAAGGCGCTCGCCCGGGTCGCCCGCGTCCTGCGCCAGCCCGGCATCCTCGACCGCGTCCGCGCCGCCCACGACGCCGACGCGATCTACGCGGTGCTCACCGAGAACTCGGCCCCCGCCGCGGCGTGAGGCGCCTCGCCTCTCACCGCACGAGCCGCACCGCGATCGCGCCTTCCTCCCGCAGGGGGCAGCTCATCACGAGGCGGATGTCGTCGTAATCCTGGTCCGTCCAATCTCCGATATGCGGCGGGCGGTCCTCCCAGCCGAGGTAGAGATACTGGCCCGCGACGCAGGCGCGGGCGTTGACGGCGGGGGTGCGGTGCTTCTCGTTGTTGTTCGGCAGGATCCCGCCCTGGGCGCGCGGACGGCAGGCCTCGCGGGTCTCGCACAGGATCGATTCGATCAGGTCCCGGTAGCGCGTGTTGTAGCGTTCGACGCCGTCGACGATCGTCGTGTCGGTGAAGTGCTCCCAGCGTGGATTCGTGAGGCGCGCCGCCTCGCTCCTGCGGGCGTCGCGGATGTTGACGAGCTGGAAGCTGACCGTCTCGTGCGAGAGGCATTCGATCACGAGCCGCTGCGGCGCCCGGGCGACGCCCTCGGGCGTGTTGTCGGAGATCTTCACGAAGTCCATCCGCTCGTCCTCGGCGGTGGCGAGGTGGTCGGGCACGAGCGGGCCGTTGCGCTCGTTGCGCCTCGGATCGAAGCAATAGGCGCGCAGCTCGTTGTAGTCGTCCGCCTCCGGATCGAGGTTGGCCGTCTCGATGAACGTGCGCACGCGCGGCTGGCGGGCGACGGCGACAGCGGTGACGCCGATCTCCATCGCCGGCACGAGGAGGGCGCCGATCGTGGTGGGGATCCGTCCCTCGACCTCGACGCGGTAACGCCCGACGCCCTCCGGCCGGCCGACCACGCGCAGACCCTCCAGCCCGGCGACGCCGTGCAGGTCCGCCACGAGAGCGACCGGGTCGGGGAGCGGCACGCCCAGCCGCGAATCGCGCGCGAGCCTCAGCGCCGTCGCGTCCGCCGCGCGCTGGATGGCGGTCTGGGCCCCCGTCGCGCGCGAATAGTCGACCGCCGCGCCGACGAGCGCCACGAGCGGGACGGCGGCGAGGCCGAAGATCACGGCCGTGACGCCGGAGCGGTCCGCCATGAGACGCCGAACGATCCGCATAGAGAGCCTCCACGATTCGAAGCGAATTCGACGCGCATTCGAGCGAACGGCATGCCAGGCGCCGTGTCCCGGAACGGGACACGGAACCGGCGACGCACGGTCGGTCTTTCTCCACGATCGGATGCGGGCCGCCTCCATTGCGCCCGCGCGCGCAACCCGCTAAGCGATCCCCCGAGCGCGCCGCCCGCGTGCGCAGCCAGGCCGGAGCGGGAGAGACCCGATGCGAGCGAGCCCCGAGATCACCCCCGCCCTCGTCGCGGAGCACGGGCTCGAGCCCGACGAGTACGAGCGTTTCGTCGCGCTCCTCGGCCGCACCCCGACGATCACCGAGCTCGGCATCGTCTCGGCCATGTGGAACGAGCACTGCTCGTACAAGTCCTCGCGCATCCACCTGCGCGGGCTGCCGACGAGCGCGCCCTGGGTGATCCAGGGGCCCGGCGAGAACGCGGGCGTGATCGACATCGGAGACGGGCAGGCGGTCGTCTTCAAGATGGAGAGCCACAACCATCCGAGCTTCATCGAGCCCTATCAGGGCGCGGCGACGGGGGTCGGCGGCATCCTGCGCGACGTCTTCACGATGGGCGCGCGGCCGATCGCGGCCTTGAACTTCCTGCGCTTCGGCTCGCCCGATCACGCGAAGACCCGCCATCTCCTCGCGGGCGTCGTCGCCGGGATCGGCGGCTACGGCAATTCCTTCGGCGTGCCGACGGTGGCGGGCTCGGTCGGCTTCCACACGGCCTATGACGGCAACATCCTCGTCAACGCCATGGCGGTCGGCCTCGCGCGCACGGACGCGATCTTCAAGGCGAAGGCGACGGGGGTGGGCAACCCGATCGTCTATCTCGGCTCGAAGACCGGGCGCGACGGCATCCACGGCGCCACCATGGCGTCCGCCGCCTTCGACGACGAGGCGGAGGAGAAGCGCCCCACCGTCCAGGTCGGCGACCCCTTCGCGGAAAAGCTCCTGCTCGAGGCCTGCCTCGAATTGATGGCGACGGGCGCCGTCATCGCGATCCAGGACATGGGCGCGGCCGGGCTGACCTCGTCGGCCGTCGAGATGGGCGCCAAGGGCGATCTCGGCATCGAGCTCGATCTCGACGCGGTGCCGACCCGCGAGGAGGGCATGAGCGCCTACGAGATGATGCTCTCCGAGAGCCAGGAGCGCATGCTGATGGTGCTGCGCCCCGGCAAGGAGGAGGAGGCGCAGGCGATCTTCCGCAAGTGGGGGCTCGACTTCGCGATCATCGGCAAGACGACCGACACGCTGCGCTTCGTGATCAAGCACCAGGGCGTCGTCGAGGCGGACCTTCCGATCAAGGAGCTCGGCGACGAGGCGCCCGTCTACGACCGCCCCTGGGAGGAGACCCCGGCGCGGCCCGTGCTCGCGCCCGAGAGCGTCGCCCCGCCGAGCGACGACGCCGACGCGCTCCTGCGCCTCGTCGGCTCGCCGGACCTATGCTCGAAGCGCTGGGTCTGGCAGCAATACGACCACCTGATCGGCTCGAACACGGTGCAGACGCCTGGCGGCGACGCGGCGATCGTGCGCGTCGAGGAGGGGCCGAAGGGCCTCGCGCTCACCACCGACGTGACGCCGCGTTATTGCGAGGCTGACCCGGTCGCGGGCGGTCGACAGGCGGTGGCGGAAGCCTATCGCAACATCTGCGCGGTCGGGGGCACGCCGCTCGCGATCACCGACAACCTGAATTTCGGCAATCCCCGGCGCCCGCGCTACATGGGCCAGCTCGTCGGCTGCATCCGCGGCATCGGCGAGGCCTGCCGCGCGCTCGACTTCCCCGTCGTCTCGGGCAACGTCTCGCTCTACAACGAGACGAACGGGCGCGGCATCCTGCCGACCCCGACGATCGGCGGCGTGGGTCTCCTCGCCGATTGCACGCGCCACGCGACGATCGCCTTCCGGCGCGCGGGCGACGCGGTGCTGCTTCTGGGGCAGACGACGGGCTGGCTCGGCGCCTCGACCTACCTGGCCGAGATCTGCGGCCGCGAGGAGGGCGCCCCGCCGCCCGTCGACCTCGAAGCGGAGCGGGCGGCCGGCACGCTCGTGCGCGAGCTGATCGCCGAGGGCGTGCTCGACACCGTCCACGACCTCTCCGACGGCGGTCTCGCCGTGGCGCTCGCCGAATGCGCGATGGCGGGAGGCGTCGGCGCGCGCATCGACACGCTGCCGGAAGGCCTGCCGCGCCACGCCGCGCTCTTCGGCGAGGACCAGGCGCGCTACGTGCTCGCGGTGCCGCAGGATCGCGTGGAGGTCGTGCGTGCGCGGGCCGATGCGGCGGGCGTGCCCCTCCTCGCGCTGGGCGAGACCGGCGGGGACGGCTTGAGTCTTCCAGGCCTTCGGGCCATATCTATCGAGGCGTTGAAAGACGCCCACGAATCCTGGCTGCCCGCCTACATGGCGGCCGAGCCCGCTTGAGGAGAGCCGTCGATGCCGATGGATGCGCGCGACATCGAGCGCATGATCAAGGAAGCGATCCCGGACGCGCAGGTCGAGATCCGCAATCTCGCCGGCGACGGGGACCATTACGCGGCGACCGTGACCTCGGCCTCGTTCAAGGGCAAGAGCCGCGTGCAGCAGCATCAGATGGTCTACGCGGCGCTCCAGGGCCGCATGGGCGGCGTTCTGCACGCGCTCGCGCTCACCACCATTCCCGCGGACGGCTGACCCGATCCCCTCAACCCGTGCCGGCGCCTTGACCGTCGGCGACAGGAGAAATCCCATGGCCAATGCTCACGAGACCATCGATGCCGAGGTGAAGGGCAACGACGTCGTGCTCTTCATGAAGGGCACGCCTCAATTCCCGATGTGCGGCTTCTCGGGCCAGGTCGTCCAGATCCTCGGCTATCTCGGCGTGCCCTACAAGGGCGTCAACGTGCTCGAGGACGAGGGCGTCCGCCAGGGCATCAAGGACTATTCGAACTGGCCGACGATCCCGCAGCTCTACGTGAAGGGCGAATTCGTCGGCGGCTGCGACATCACCCGCGAGATGTTCCAGTCCGGCGAGCTCCAGCAGATGCTCGCCGAGAAGGGCATCCCGGTGAAGCAGGGCGCCTGACGCGCGCCTGCCCGCACAAGCTTCGGCTTCCACGAGCCCGCTCGGCCCTGCCGGGCGGGCTCGTTCGCATTCGCCTCGGGCCGATCGCCGCCCCCTTCCGCGTCGGAAACCGACGCGCCGGCCTACCTGTGGATGGGTTTGTGCAGCGCAACTAAACAAATATTGCAAAAAACACAACTATTGACATTTACAGGACTCGTAGAGAAACTGCGCTCATGACCGCGCAGACCCTCTCCTCACCGCTCGCTCCAGACGCGGCCTCGCTGTGGCCGGCCTTCGGGCTCGGCCTCGCGGTTGCGGTGGGAAACGGGCTCGCCCGGTTCGCCTATGCGCTGATCCTGCCCGCGATGCAGGAGGATCTCGCCTGGACCTACACGCAAGCCGGGTGGCTCAACACCGCGAACGCGCTCGGCTACGTGCTCGGTGCGGTGACCGGTTACCTGCTCCTGCGCCGTTTCCGCCCCGCCCAGCTCTTCGCGGGCGGCCTGTGGCTCACCTTCGGCAGCCTCCTCGCGACCGGGTTCTCGGAGAGCCAGACCTGGCTCACAGCCCTGCGCCTCGCCGCCGGCATCGGCGCCGCCTGGGCCTTCTCCTGCGGCGGCGCGCTGATCGCGGCGCGCTATGCGCGCACGCCGCACCTGATGGGCACCGCGACGGGCCTGTTCTTCGCCGGCGCCGGCATCGGCATCGCCATCGCGGGGCTGCTCGTCAATCCGCTCCTGGCGACGACGGGAGCGGCGGGCTGGCCGTCGGCCTGGCTGGCGCTCGGGGTCGCGGCGGCGGCGCTGTCGGTCTGGCCGCTCCTCGAGGCGCGGCGCGGGCGCGGCGGCGCGACGGATGCCGCATCCGCCGAGCGGCTCGTGTTGAGGGGGCTCCTCTTGCCGCTCGCGAGCTACACGCTCTTCGCGGCAGGCTACATCGTCTACATGACCTTCATCCTGGCGTGGCTGCGGGTCGCCGGCTTCTCCTGGGGCGCGGCGACGGCGGTGTGGCTCGTCCTCGCGGTCGCGGTCGGCGTGTCGCCCTTCGTCTGGCGGCGCGCGCTCGAAGCGTGGCCGCCGCGGGCGACGCTCGCCGCCGCCTGCGCCGCCTGCCTCGTCGGCACCGCGATCCCGCTCGTCGATGCGGGCATCGCGGCGCTCGTCGCGTCCGCGCTCGTGTTCGGGCTCGGCGTCTTCATCGCGCCCTCGTCGATCGCGCTGATCGTGCGCCGGGCGATGCCGCCTGCGCAGATCGCCAAGGGCATGACCTTCTTCACGGTTCTGTTCGCGATCGGCCAGGCGATTGGCCCCGTCGCCGCGGGCTATCTCGGCGATCGCGGCGACCTCGACCACGCGCTCGCCTTCGGCGCCGCGCTGCTCGCGATCGCGGCGGCGCTGCCCCTGCTCGGCGCGAAGAAAGCGGCGTGAGACCGCCTCATCCACCAGGGAGGACCAGAATGAGCGATCCCATCGAACGCCTGAGGACCTTCATCGCAGACAACCAGGACGAGAAGCGGGACTTCTCGAACGACGACGACCTGATCGAGACGGGCCTGATCGATTCGCTGCGCTTCGTCGATTTCGTGCTGCTCGTCGCCGAGCTCTGCGGCCGCGACATCCGCCTCGACGCGATCGACATCGAGGAATTCCGCACGCTCGAGACGATCCGGCGGGTCTGGTTCACGCCCTCGGAGGCGACGCCGTGACCGCGACGAGCCCCACTCATGCGGAGGATTACCACGAGGGCGCGATCTACGATCTCGGCACCCATGCGGTGAGCGCCGAGGAGATCGTCGCCTTCGCGACGCGTTACGATCCGCAGCCCTACCACCTCTCGCACGAGGCGGGCGCCGCCTCCTTCTTCGGGGGGCTCGTGGCGAGCGGCTTCCACACCGCCGCGATCTGGATGGGGCTCTATGTCCGCGCGCTCCTCCAGGGCGCGAGCGTCGAGGGCTCGCCGGGGCTCGAGGGCGTACGCTGGCTCGCGCCCGTGCGCCCCGGCGACGTGCTGGTCGGCCGCTGCGAGATCGGCGAGATCGTCGCGAACCCGCTGCGCAAGGACATCGTCACCATCAAGAAGAAGGGCAGCCTCGTGCGGGCGGGCGAGACGAAGCCCGTCACGACGCTCGTCCTCCTGAGCCGGTTCCGCCGCCGCGACGCCGTCGCGGGCTGACGAGCCGGCCGCCGACCATCGGCCGAACCGACGCGGCCCGCCGCGCCGGAGGGCCTTCTGCGCCTTGAAATACAATCTTGAATCGTTCAACGGCAAAACAGGAGGTTTGGCATGGAGCCGGTTTCCTCGACTGCTCAATGGACCGCCGCGATCCGCGCCCTCGAGAGCGAGCGCGAGACGGGCGCACTCTTCGCCGATCCGCTCGCGCGCCGCCTCGCCGAGCCCGACGGCTTCGCGCTGATCGAGCGCTATCGCGGCGGCGGCGTGCGGGACTTCGTCACCATCCGCACGCGCTACGTCGACGATGCCTGCGCGGCGATCCTCGCCGGGCGCCCCGATCTGCGCCAGGTCGCGATCGTCGCCGCCGGCATGGACACCCGCGCCTTCCGCCTGCCATGGGCGGAGGGGACGCGCGTGTTCGAGATCGACCACGCCGCGCTCCTCGACGAGAAGGAGCGGCGACTCTCGGAAGCCGGCGCGGCGGCGCGGGTGCGGCGCGTGCCCGTCCCCGCCGATCTCGCCCGCGGCTGGGCGTCGGCGCTCGTCTCGGCCGGGCTCGATCCGAGCGCGCCGACGCTCTTCATCGTGGAGGGGCTCCTCTTCTTCCTGACCGACGAGCAGGCGCGCGGCGTGCTCGCGACCTGCCGATCGCTGAGCGCGCCGACGAGCCGGCTCGTCGTCGACATGGCGAGCGCGGCGCTGCTGCGCAGCCCCTTCAGCCGCGCCTTCCTCGCCCAGCTCGAGGCGGACGGCACGCCCTGGCGCTTCGGCACCGACGAGCCGGAGCGGTTCCTGCGCGAGACCGGCTGGGAGGTGGAGGACATCAAGGAGCCCGGCGCGCCGGGAGCGGGGGAGGGGCGATGGCCCTATCCCGTGCGGCCCCGCGACGTTCCGGGCGTCGCCCGCTCCTTCCTCGTCACGGCCGCCCCCGGCGCGTTCGCTTGCGGCGCCGCGAGCGGGGAGGGCGCGCCATGAGGATCGCCGGCGCCTGGACCCATGTCCGCCGCGAGCTCGAGGCCGCGATCGACCGCCTCTTCGAGGTCGCCCCGCAGGACAGCGTCGAGTTCGACAGCCTCCTGCAGCCCGACGAGATCGACCGCCTCGGCTATCTGCGCAACTTTCCCCACCTGACCTGCCTCCTCTGCGCGATCGACGAGGCCGATCGGCCCGCCTTCGCCGCGGGCCGGGGGCTGGCGGCGGGCTATGCGCCGGGGGGCACGCGGCTCGCCCTCCTTCCGGCGACCTGCTACAAGGTCTACCTCGAGCACGAGGGCCGCACGCTCGCGCGGCCGGTCTGCGTCGCCTGCATCGCGCGCTGCTTCCGGCACGAGGACAAGCCGCTCGACCGCTATCGCGGCTTCAACTTCACCATGAAGGAGATCGTCTGCCTCGGCACGGCGGAGGATGCTCGCGCGCATGTCGAGGCGGGCGCCGCGCGCATCGAGCGGCTGATGAGCGCGCTCGGCGTCCCCTTCGCCTTCGAGACCGCGAGCGACCCGTTCTTCGACGCGTCGAGCTCGGTCGCGGTTCTGGCGAAGGCCGCGCCGACGAAGCGGGAGGTCGTCGTCGCCGGGCGCGCGATCGCCTCGCTCAACCTGCACCGCAGCTATTTCGGCGCGCGCTTCGGCATCCGGCTCGACGACGCGCCGGTCCACACCGCCTGCGTCGCCTTCGGCATCGAGCGCTGGATCGCGATGCTGCAGGAGCGCTTCGAGGACCCCGACCACGCCCGCGCCCGGCTCGCCGCCTTCGCGGCGCCCCCGCCGCGCGCGCCCGAGCCGATGCTTTCGAGCGCAGGAGGTGACCCATGACCCCGGAGACGACGACGATGGAGGCTCGCGCGCAGACCGCCCCGGACGGCCGGCTGATCGAACGGCTGACGAGCCTGTCGCGCAAGCACCGCTACGACGCCTATACGCGCTTCGACTGGCCGGCCCCGGACGCGATCGCGCGCGACGTCCTGTGGTGCGACGAGGATCTTCTCACCACGCACGGCACCGAGCTGCACGAGACGCTGCCCCGCGAGGCGCTGATCGCGCTCAGCCGGTTCGAGTGCGTCAACTTCTTCAGCCTCAACGTCCACGGCATCAAGGACGCGCTCGCCTTCGTGATGGGGGCGATCTACGAGGAGCGCTATGCGCAATGGTCCGAATACCTGCATTTCTTCATCGCGGAGGAGAACGCCCATATGTGGTTCTTCGCGAAGTTCTGCCTCGATTACGAGGGCAAGATCTACCCGACGCCGGCGATCCCCGCCGGCCGGGTCGAGGATCCGCTCGAGCGTGACCTGTACATGTTCGCCTCGACGCTGATCTTCGAGGAATTCGTCGACTTCTACAATCACAAGGTAAGCCGCAACCGGGCCGTGCCCGCCATCCTGCGGGAGATCAACCATCAGCACCATGTCGACGAGAGCCGGCACATCTCGTTCGGGCGCGACGTCGTCTCGATGCTGCACGCGCAGATCCTCGCCGCAGACGGGGACGGCGCGGCGCGGGAGCGGGTCCGCCGTACCGTCGAGCGGATCTTCCTCCACTTCATCGGCCAGATGTACAACCCGCGCGCCTACGAGGATGCCGGCCTTGTCGCGGCGACGGGCTTGGCGAGCGCCGCCGCGATCCGCAACCGCCTCCGCAACGACCCCGCGCGGCGCGGCCATCATCACCAATGGTTCAAGCGCACCGCCGACTTCTTCGTCCGCCAGGGCATCCTGACGGACACCGCGTTCCTCGACCGCTGAGCGTCTGTGGATCTTTCGGTGGTTGTCATCCCGGGCCGCGAAGCGGACCCGGGACCCATATCCTCGACGACAAGTCCGAGCGCGCATGCCGCGCTCGTTCCGCCACCTTTGGGCAGCCTTCGTCGGAGAAGCGCAGCCTACAGGCTGCGACTGAGACGTCGTGGATATGGGTCCCGGATCGCCTTCGGCGTCCGGGATGACACCGCAACGAGAGATTCACAAACTCCGAGGACCCGAGCCGCCCTCACGCCGCGCTCGCCTGGGCGGGCAGGGCCTTCTCGAGGACGCGCTCGATCCCGGCGCGGGAGGCGAGGAGGGCGAGGGTCTCGCGGCGGGCGAGGCTCTCGATCGCCTCGTCGAGCGTGTCGGCCGCGTCGAGCCGCGCGAGGCCCACGACGAGATCGGCGTCGATGGCGGCGGGCTTGAAGCGGGCCGGTACCGGCGCGGCGCAGGCATGGCGGAAGGCGGCGAGGGGGGCGACGTCGGCGAGACGGCGCAGGGCCGGCCGCGGCGCGCCGAGCGCGTCGGCCAGGATCGTGCGCATCGCGGCGGCGCGGGTCGCCATCGGATGCGGCCGGGTTTCCTCGGGCGTCGCGAGAATGCCCAGACGCGCCAGCCGCGGCATCGCCCGCGCCGTCGCCGCCGAGAGCGGGATGGCGAGGAGGAGGCCGATGACGGCGGGGCTCATCCAGGCGAGCACCTCCGGCGAGACCGCGAAGGCGCCCGCGCCGAGCGCGAGGCCGAGCGCCGTGTGCCAGCGATGCCGACGCGCGATCTCGGCGAGCGGCACCGAGCCGTCGTCGCGCCGCTGCGGATTCCAGCCCGCGTCGCGACCCATCGCGATCTGCGCCACCGCCGCCGACTGGATCGCCATCATCACCGGAGCGAGGAGGGCGGCGACGAGGCTCTCGAAGAGAACGCCGAGCGTCAGGCGCACGCCGCCTCCGCTGCCGCGGCGCACGGCCGGCGTCACGAGGGCGAGGACGAGGCCGTAGACCTTCGGCGCGAACAGGATCGCCATCGTCGCCGCGAACAGCCACATCGCGCGGGTGTCGTCGAAGACCGGCCAGCGCGGGAACAAGGTGAAGGTCCCGGTGAAATATTCCGGCCGCACGAATTGCGCCTGCAGGGCGAGCAGGAGCCCGGCGACGAGGAAGGCGAGCCAGAACGGGGCCGCGAGATAGGCCATGATGCCCATCCCGAAATGCAGCCGGCTCACCCAGTCGAGGCCGCGCGCGCCGACGAGCCGGGCATGCTGGAGATTACCCTGGCACCAGCGCCGGTCGCGCTGGGCGAGGTCGATCAGCGAGGGCGGGCTCTCCTCGAAGGAGCCGCCGAGCCGCGGGTCGATCACCACCGCCCAGCCGGCGCGGCGCATCAGGGCCGCCTCGACGAAGTCGTGGCTGAGGACGTGCCCGCCGAAGGGCGGCGGGCCCTTCAGATGCGGCAGCCCGGCGCTCTGCGCGAAGGCGCGGGTGCGCAGGATCGCGTTGTGGCCCCAGTAATTGCCGCTGTCGCGGGCGAAGGTCGCGAGCCCTGCGGCGAGCACCGGCCCGTAGATCCGCGAGGCGAATTGCTGCAGGCGCGCGAACAGGCTCGTGCGGCCCGTGAGCACGGGAACCGTCTGCAGGAGGCCGAGATCGGGCCGGCGCTCCATGGCGATCGCCATGCGCACCAGCGTGCGCGGCGTCATCAGGCTGTCGGCGTCGAACACGACGAAATGCGGGTAGGCCCCGCCGAAGCGGCGCACCCAATCGGCGATGTTGCCGGCCTTGCGCTCGATATTGGCGGGCCGCCTCCGGTAATAGATCGCGGCGCGCGGCGCGCGCTCGCGGCGGGTGGCGAGGAACGCCTCCTCCTCCGCCATCCAGATGTCCGGGTCGGTCGTGTCGGAGAGGACGAAGAGGTCGAAGCAGTCGGCGACGCCCGCATCGGCCAGCGCCTCGGCCGTCGCCGCCGCGGTCGCGAAGACGCGAGCGGGGTCCTCGTTGTAGGTCGGCAGGAGGATCGCCGTGCGGCTCTCGGGTTTTGCGCGCGGCGCGGGCTCGCGGCCGCCGAAGACCCGCGCGCCGAGGAGCGCGAGGAGGCCGAGCGTCGCGAGCGCGAAGGCGAAGGCGATCCACGTGATGTTCACCGCGAACAGGCCGAGCATCGCGATCTGGACGCCGGTGATCGTCGAGACGGTGAGGACCGCGTGCATCTCGTAGACGAGGAAGCCCGCGACGAGGGCCGCGACGAGAAGCGTCGCGGCGCGGATCGCCGTCCCCGCGAGATCGCGGCGCGGGCCGAGCGCGCGCGGGGGCGCGCGATCGAGCGCCTGCACCGGCATCGCCAGCGGCGTCTCCGGCGGCAGGGGCGGCGCCGGGGGAGGGGATGCGTGGATCGTCATGCCAACCACCTGTAGATCCAGCTTTCGGAGACGCGCGCGTCCCCGCGATAGAGGGCGCAGCGCAGCTCGACGACGCGCTCGCCCTGCGGGTCGAGCTCGAGCGCGACGCGCACGCCGCCGATCTCCGGCTCGCGCTTGACGACCGGCGGCGCCAGCACGCCTGCCGAGGCGCTCGCCAGCGCGACGAGGCCGTCGCCGTCGTCGTCGAGCCCTGCGCCCTCGAAATCGATCACGAAGACGCGCTTGTCGCGCTCGTTCTGCGGACGGCCGACCTCGGCGAGGCCGACCATGGTGCGCGCGACGAGCGCGACGCCGTCGCCCTCCGGCACGCCGTCGCGCCAATGCAGCTTGTAGGCGAGATCGAGCGGCGCGCCCGCCGGCACCGGCTCGCGCGGGCGCCAGAAGGCGACGATGTTGTCGTGCACTTCCGAGGGCGTCGGGATCTCCACGAGGACGACGGCGCCTGCGCCCCAATCCCCCACGGGCTCGACCCACAGGCAGGGGCGGCGGTGGTAATCGGCCTCGAGATCCTGGTATACGGCGAAGTCGCGGTTGCGCTGCATCAGCCCGAAACCCTGCGGCCGCTCGTCGAGGAACATCGACACCTGCAGCGTGCGCGGGTTGAGGAGCGGCCGCCAGAGCCGCTCGCCGGCGCCGTTCCAGATCGCGAGCCCCTCCGAATCGTGCACCGCGCCGCGGAAATCGTCGATGCCCGGGCGATCGTGGCGCGCGAAGTAGAACATCGAGGTGAGCGGCGCGAGGCCGATATTGGCGATCTCGACGCGGGGGAACAAGGTCGCCTCGACATCCATCATGGTCGCCTCGCCGGGCGCGATCACGAAGCGATAGGCGCCGGTCGCGCTCGGGCTGTCGAGGAGGGCGTGGACGACGATTCGCTCGTCGCCCGCCCCCGGCTCCTCGATCCAGAACTCGCGGAAGGTCGGGAATTCCTCGCCGGAGGGATCGGCGGTCGCGATCGCGAGCCCGCGCGCCGAGAGCCCGTAGACCTGGCCCTTCGCGACGCCGCGGAAATAGCTCGCGCCCTGGAAGACCGTGAACTCGTCGGCGTGATCGGGATTGTTGATGTGCCCGTGGATGCGAAAGCCCGAGAAGCCCAGATCGGCGGGCTCCGTCGGCGGATCGGGCACGAGCGGCCCGTAGGAGAACATCGCCGGGTCGAAGATCAGGTGCCGCGCCGTGCCCTGCGAGACGAGGTTGATCGACACCGGCATGCGGTAGCCGAAGCCGAGATGGAAGAGCTGCAGCGTGAAGGGGCTCTCGCCTCCCGAGAGCAGCGCCGCGTCAGGCCGGAAGCGGATGTCGCGGTACTGGTCGTAATCGAGCGCGGAGAGGCTTTCGGGCAGCGTCTCGGGCACGGGGGCGTAGGGCGCCTGCGCGAGCGCCTCGGCGCGGGCGCGCACGAGGGCCGAATCGAAGGGCTCGGGCGGGCCGAGATGGCGCGCGCCCTCCTCCTCGGCGAAGGCGGAACCGACGAGAGGCAGGCGGGACGCGAGCGCGAGCACGGCGCCGAGCGCCATGGCGGAGCGACGGGTGACGATCACGAGGTGATCTCCGGAAGGGAAGGCGTGGCCGCCGACCGGGCCGTTCGCCGCGGGCGCGCGCAGGTACGCGCGTGCCGATGCTCGCTCTCGGTCTTAGCCATCTCCATGATACCGTATCTGTTGCGATGCACAATGGCCGTTTCGACAGGCGCGTGCGAGAATCGTCCGCGCCGAGGCGCGCGACTCATCCGCGCAATCTGGCCGGTATCAAGGCCGTTCCGGGAAGACTCGCGCAGCGCGCCTCACGGTGCGCCGCAGCACAGACGCGGAAGGCACCGCGAAGGTTCCCGCGATCGTGGTTGCTCAATCTTTAAGCAGCTGCGGCTGCGAGCTTCGCCTTGTGGAAGCGCGGGCGCGGCGCGAGGATGGCCGCCCGTTCCGCGATCGCGTTCCCGTCCGCCATGCTCATGACCCATCCCCGCAAAGAACCGATCCTGCCGCGCTGGATCCGCGCCCGCGCGGGCGTTCGGCTGCGGATCGGCCCCGGGCCCCGCGGCGGCGCGCCGCTCGAGATCGCCGAGCGCGGCGGCTACCGGGTGCGCTTCGCGCGCGGCGCGACCTGCGAGGGGATCTACGTCAACACGGGCGGCGGCATGGCCGGCGGGGACGCGATCGATCTCGCCGCGAGCCTCGACGCGCGGGCGCAGGCGACGCTGACGACGCAGGCCGCCGAGAAGGTCTACCGCGCCGACGACGCGCCGACGCAGGTCGGCGTCGCGATCGATCTCGGCGCGGATGCGCGGCTCGATTGGCTGCCGCAGGAGCAGATCCTCTACGACGGCGCGCGCCTGTCGCGGCGCATCGACGTCGCGATGGCGGGCACGGCGCGGCTCCTGATGGTCGAGAGCGTCGTGTTCGGACGCCTCGCGATGGGCGAGACGGCGACGAGCGGCGCCTTGCGCGACCGCTGGCGCATCCGCCGCGACGGGCGGCTCGTCTTCGCGGACGAGGTGCGGCTCGACGGCGCGATCGCCGACATCCTCGACCGCCCGGCCTGCGGCGGCGGCGCCCGTGCGCTCGCGACCGTGCTGCTCGTGGCGCCCGACGCCGAGGCGCGTCTGGACGAGGCGCGCGCGCTGCTCGGCGGGGCGGCCTGCGAATGCGGCGCGGGCGGGCTCGACGGCATGCTGATCGCCCGCTTCGTCGGGCGCGATCCGCAGAGCCTGCGCGCGGATCTGGCGCGTTTCTTGGAAGGCCTGCGCGGGCACGCTCTGCCGCGCAGCTGGCAGACCTGAGGGAGCCGACGACATGAAACTGTCCCCCCGCGAGAAGGACAAGCTCCTCGTCGCCATGGCGGCGATGGTCGCGCGCCGCCGCCTCGAGCGGGGCGTCAAGCTCAACTATCCGGAGGCGATCGCGCTGATCACCGATTTCGTGGTCGAGGGCGCCCGCGACGGCCGCACCGTCGCCGAGCTGATGGAGGCGGGCGCGCACGTGATCACGGCCGACCAGGTGATGGAGGGCGTCGCCGAGATGATCCACGACGTCCAGGTCGAGGCGACCTTCCCCGACGGCACGAAGCTCGTCACCGTCCACGAGCCGATCCGCGGCTCCGCCTCGACGCTCGTGCCCGGCGCCGTCACCCCGATGGAGGGCGAGCTCGTGCTCAACGAGGGGCGCGAGACGGTCGAGCTCGAGGTCGCCAATACGGGCGACCGGCCGATCCAGGTCGGCTCGCACTACCATTTCGCCGAGACGAACGGCGCGCTCGCCTTCGACCGCGAGGCCGCCCGCGGCATGCGCCTCGACATCCCCGCCGGCACCGCCGTGCGCTTCGAGCCCGGCCAGACCCGCAAGGTGACGCTCGTCCCGCTCGCGGGCGAGCGGAAGGTTTTCGGGTTCCAGGGGAAGGTGATGGGGGCGTTGTGAGCGTGGTATGATCGCGCGCGGGACGGCGACAGGAGAGGCGAAGATGGGATCGCACGCGACCATGAGGGAGGACGGTCTCGTCGTCGTGCCTGAGGACGTTCGGCAGGCGCTCGGGCTGAAGCCGGGCGACGTCGTCGAATTCACCGTTCAGGCGGACGGGAGGGTGGTGCTCGGGTCCGTCTCGGAGCCGCCGGCCGTGGTCGAGCCGACGACGAAGCGCGGGATCGGTCTTCTCGGGCTCGCCGGAGCCTTCAAGGACCTCGGGCCTCTCCCGCGGCGTGACGAGATCCACCGGATGATCGGCGAAGAGATCTTGAAGAAGGGCCGCTCATGACAAGGCTGGCCGGTATCGACACGAATGTCCTCGTGCGCTTCATGGTCGAGGACGAGCCCGATCAGGCGGGTCGAGCACGCAATCTGCTCTCGGACCTGACCCGCGTCGGGCCAGTCGTGGTGAACGGAATCGTTCTCGTCGAGCTGTTCTGGATTCTCCGATCGACTCTGAAGCTTGCGCGCGCCGAGATCGTCGACAAGCTACGGGTCCTTTTGGAGAGCGACGATGTCGCCGTCGTGGAAGCGCAAGCCGCCCGCGCCGCACTCCAAGACTACGAAGCCGGCCTCGGCGACTTTTCCGACCGCCTCATCGCCCGCATCAACGAAGCTCACGGCGCCTCGACGACCTACACCTTCGACCAGAGAGCCGCCCGCCATCCGCCGCTCGCGCTGGTGCCGTAACCGGATCGCCCCCGCCCGCCTCCTCCCCGCCAGAAAGGCCCCTCCCATGCCCTACCGCATCACCCGCGCTGCCTATGCCGACATGTTCGGGCCGACCGTCGGCGATCTCGTGCGGCTCGCGGACACGGATCTCGTCATCCGCGTGGAGCGCGATTTCACCACCTACGGCGAGGAGGTGAAGTTCGGCGGCGGGAAGGTGATCCGCGACGGGATGGGGCAGAGCCAGGTCACCAATGCGCAGGGCGCGGTCGACACGGTGATCACCAACGTCGTCATCGTCGATCATTGGGGGATCGTGAAGGCGGATGTGGGCTTGAAGAACGGCCGCATCGCCTCGATCGGCAAGGCGGGCAACCCGGACATCCAGCCGGGCGTCGACATCGTGATCGGGCCGGGCACCGAGGCGATCGCGGGGGAGGGGCGGATCCTCACGGCGGGCGGCTTCGACAGCCACATCCACTTCATCTGCCCCCAGCAGGTGGACGACGCGCTGATGTCGGGCGTCACCACCATGCTCGGAGGCGGCACCGGCCCCGCCGACGGCACCAACGCCACCACCTGCACGCCCGGCCCCTTCCACATGGCGCGCATGCTGGAAGCCGCCGACGGCCTGCCGATGAACCTCGCCTTCTCCGGCAAGGGCAACGCGGCGCTGCCGCACGCCCTCGTCGAGATGATCGAGGCCGGCGCCTGCGCGATGAAGCTCCACGAGGATTGGGGGACGACGCCGCAGGCGATCGACACCTGCCTCTCGGTGGCGGACGAGCACGACATCCAGGTGATGATCCACACCGACACGTTGAACGAATCGGGCTTCGTCGAGAACACGATCGCCGCCTTCAAGGGCCGCACCATCCACGCCTTCCACACGGAGGGCGCCGGCGGCGGGCACGCGCCCGACATCATCAAGGTGGCGGGGCTTTCGAACGTGCTCCCGTCCTCCACCAACCCGACGCGGCCCTTCACGGTGAACACGATCGACGAGCATCTCGACATGCTCATGGTCTGCCACCACCTCGACCCCTCGATCCCCGAGGACCTCGCCTTCGCCGAGAGCCGCATCCGCAAGGAGACGATCGCGGCCGAGGACATCCTCCACGACATCGGCGCGCTCTCGATGATGGCCTCCGACAGCCAGGCCATGGGCCGCGTCGGCGAGGTGATCACCCGCACCTGGCAGACCGCGCACAAGATGAAGACCCAACGCGGCGCGCTGCCGGAGGACAAGGGCTCGGGCGCCGACAATTTCCGCATCAAGCGCTACGTCGCCAAATACACGATCAACCCCGCCATCGCCCACGGCCTCTCGCGCCATATCGGCTCGGTGGAAGTCGGCAAGATGGCCGATCTCGTCTTGTGGGATCCCGCCTTCTTCGGCGTGAAGCCGCACCTCGTCATCAAGGGCGGCGCCATCGTCGCGGCCGCGATGGGCGACCCGAACGCGTCGATCCCGACGCCCCAGCCCGTCCATTACCGCCCGATGTTCGCCGCGTTCGGGCGCGCGCTGGCTGCGACCTCCGTCACCTTCGTCTCGAAGGCCGCCATGGCGCGCGACGTGCGCGGCCGCCTCGGCCTCGCCAAGGAGTGCCTGGCCGTCGAGAACGTGCGCTCGGGCATCTCCAAGGCCGACATGATCCACAATTCCGCCTGCCCGAAGATCGAGGTCGACCCGGAGACCTACGCCGTCACCGCCGACGGCGAGCTCCTGGTCTGCGAGCCCGCGACGAGCCTGCCGCTGGCGCAGCGGTATTTTCTGTTTTGAGGCCTTGCGCGTCGCGACTTGCGAATCGATTTCAGATAAGCTGAACGCGAAATCGATCGGGAGGAGTCCGCGATGTCCGGAGCCGTCGTCCGCATTCTCGAGCACCTGCGCACGGACGGAGGGTTGCAGGGGCGCGACATCGCCAATATCGCCGCGGTCTCCCCGGCAACGGTCTCGCGCTGGTCGAGCGGCAAGGCTACGCCCGATATCGAGGCGCAGAAGACGATCGCGGAGCTGCGCTACGTCGTCGATCGGCTCGCCGAGTTCTACAGCCCGGACGAGACCCGGCTCTGGCTGCATGCGGCGCACCCGATGCTGAAGGGCGAGCGCGCGATCGATCTGATCCGGTCAGGTCGCACGTCGGAGGTTCTTGCCGTGATCGACGCTCTCGACGAGGGCACCTTCACGTGATCGCAGGCAAGGCGCCGGCCCGCGACCTCGGGCTGCTCGATGCGCTCGATGCGCGTGCGCGCAAGCCTTTCGAAGGGAGCGTTTGGCGTGTCTGCAGAACCGGCCGCGACCCGATCACCGGCTTCGCTTCGCTGACCCGCTGGTGCGACGGCACGTTCGACGTGTTGTACACGGCCTGCGAAAAGGATGGAGCGATTGCGGAGATTTACTTTCACCTGTCGCGTCAACCGGTCTTCCCATCGCGCGTCTCCTATGGTGCGCACCGGCTGACGGTCAGGACGGAGACGACTCTCGATCTGTCGCAGCTCGACGAACTCGCCGAACTCGGCGTCGACGTTCCTCGCTATCGTGAGCTCGATTACGACAAGACGCGAGCGATTGCAGAGGCCGCCCACTTCCTTGGCTTCGACTCGCTCCTCGTGCCGAGTGCGCGATTCGCTTGCAGCAATCTCGTTCTGTTTACCGACCGCTTGACCCCGGAGGCCGTCGACATCGCGGAATCCGATGCAGGTCCGATCGACTTTGCGGCATGGCGCCGTGAGCGACGCGGCTGACCCCCTTGCCACTCGACCCCCACCCCGGCCATCCTCCCCGCCACTGACACCGGAGCACACCCCCTCATGAGCGGCACATTCGGCGAGCGGGCGATGGCGATGCTGGCGGGGCTCGCGGCGCATACGGACGAGCCGGGGCGGCTCACGCGGCTGTTTCTGTCGCCGGCCCATGCGCGCGCGGCGCAGGCGGTCGCGGGACTGATGCGGGAGGCTGGGCTCGCGGCGCATGTCGACGCGATCGGCACCGTGGTCGGGCGGCGCGAGGGACCTTTGGGCGCGCGCACGCTCCTCGTCGGCTCGCATGTCGACAGCGTCGTCGATGCGGGGTGGTACGACGGGCCACTCGGCATCGTCTGCGGCATCCTCGCGGCGGACGCTCTGCGCGACGAGCCGCTGCCCTTTGCGCTCGAGGTGCTCGCCTTCGGCGACGAGGAGAACGTGCGCTTTCCGACCTCGCTCGCCTCCGCCGCGGCGCTCGCGGGGCGTTTTCGCCCGGAATGGCTGGAAGGGCGTGACGCCGAGGGCGTGCGCCTCGCCGACGCGCTGACCGCCTTCGGCGGCGACCCCGCGGGCATCGCCGGGCTCGCGCGCGATCCCGGAAGCCTCCTCGGCTATCTCGAGGTGCATATCGAGCAGGGGCCCGTGCTCGAGGCCAGAGGCCTTCCGCTCGGCATCGTCACCGCCATCAACGGCCAGACGCGCGCGCGGGTGAGCTTGCGCGGGGAGGCGGGGCATGCCGGCACGGTGCCGATGGACCTGCGGCGCGATGCGCTCGCGGGCGCGGCGGAGGCGGTCCTCCTCGTCGAGCGGGCGGGAGCGGCGGCGCGCGACGCCGTCGCGACGGTCGGGCGGATCGAGGCGCGGCCGGGGGCCGTCAACGTGATCCCCGGCGAGGCCGCCTTCACCCTCGACATCCGCGCGCCGGACGATCGCGTGCGCGAGGCGCTCGTCGCGGAGATCCGCGCGGGCATCGCCGCGATCGCCGCGCGGCGGGGCCTCGCGCACGCGATCGAGACGACCTCCGAACAGGCGGCCACCGCGATGGACGGCGCGCTCGCCGAGGCGCTCGAGGCGGGCGCCGCCGCGAACGGCGTCGAGACGATGCGGCTGCCCTCGGGCGCCGGACACGACGCGATGATGATGGCCAAGCTCTGCCCCGCCGCCATGCTGTTCGTGCGCTGCGCGGGCGGGATCAGCCACAATCCGGCGGAATCGATCACGGAAGCGGATGCCGACGCCGCCGTGCGCGCGCTCGTCGCGGCCATCCGGCACCTCGCCGCGCGGGCGGGCTGACGCATCCTCCAAGCGCGGCGGGAACCACCCCGGGCGCGCATCCGTTGAGCCGAAGCGTCGGCGCGGCCCGCCCGCGCCCCTCTCCACCGGACCGTCGCGGGAGATGCCGGCCTCATGCCCCTGTCCGATCACGCGCGTGCCGTCCCGCTCGCCCTCGCCCTCGCTTTCTGCATCGGCGCAGTCCAGCCGGCTCGATCGCAGGCCGAGCCGCCGCCCGTCGGCGAGACGCCGATCGCCCGCGAGGACGCCGCCGAGGCCGTGCCGAGCCCCGTGCTCGATTGGCAGACGCTCACGGAGATCGACGCGCAGACCTATCTCGGGCGCCTCGCCCAGCTCTCGGCCTATGCCACGCAGGCCTCCGAGCTCGCTTTGGCGCGCGCGCCGCGCGAGCGCATGCTCGCCGTCGTCGAAATCATCCGCGATACGCAGGAGGTGGCGCTCGCGATCGCCGCTCGGGCGCTCCCGGAGGATCCCCGCCTGACGGGCGAGATCCACCCGGCCGAGGCGGCCGAGCTCGAGCGGCTCGCCGCGATCGACGAGGGCCCCGCCTTCGAGGAGGCCACCATCACCGCCATGATCGAGGCCCATCGCGAGGCGGTCGGGCTGACGAGCCTCTATCGCCGCTTCGGCGGGGACCAGCCGGTGCGCGAGTTCGCGCGCCAGGTGCATCCCATCCTGGAGAGCGCCCTCTACCGCGCCGTCGCGCTGCGCCAGGAGCTCGTGGTCGAGCGCGTCACCCACGAGCGCGACGCGGCGCGCGCGGCGGCGCAATAGGAGGGCAACCGCACCTTTCTACGTGGGTTCAAAAATCCTCGGAGGTGTCATCCCGGACGCCGAAGGCGATCCGGGACCCAGACGCTCCACGCGTCAGTCGCAGCCTGTAGGCTGCGTTTCTCCGACGAAAGACGCTCCACGGGTGCGGAACGAGCGCGGCATGCGCGCTCGAAGGATCGTGGAGCGTATGGGTCCCGGGTCCGCTTCGCGGCCCGGGATGACAACCCTCGAAAGAGCCGCGAGCTTCGAGGGTTGAAGGCCGTGTGCCGTTCCGTACGGTGATGTCTGCGCCGAATGCCCTGAGGTTCGCTCACACGCTCTCCGACAGAGCCCCCAGGATCGCATCCTCGCGATAGGGTTTGGCGACGAAACGGGCTTTGCGCAGGCTCTCGGGCACGTCGCCGGGGATCGAGCCCGAGACGAAGGCGAAGGGAACGCCGCGCGCGGCGAGATCGCTGGCGACCTCGAAGCTCTTGCCGTCGAGGAGATCGACGTCGAGAAGCGCGAAATCGAGGCCCGCGAAATCGCGCTCGGCGCGCAGCCGCGCCCGCGCCGCGGCCACCGACGGGCAGACGTCGACCACCTCGTGACCTTCGCCCTCCACGATGGATTGCAGGTCCAGCGCGATCAGGGGGTCGTCTTCCAGGATCAGGACACGTACGCTCACGGCACTACTCGCTGGTTCTGCGCCGCCACTTTCGAGGCGGAGCGCGGGTTTCGGGGTCGCTCGATCGTCGTATCCGTCCAACCGAGGGCAGCGATCCGTGTTCCGGATCGCTCGAATTTTCATCGAAACGTCGGCAACGTGGTCAACGAAGCGTAAACGTCCGGTCGCTCAAGCCGCGCGGACGGACCCGGCGCCGAGCGATCCGGGCGCGCGCGGCAGGACGAGACGCGCCACGAGACCGCCTTGCGCGGGCGCCTCGAGTTCGAGCCGGCCGCCGTGGAGTTCCGCGATCCGACGCGCGGTCGGGATGCCGAGGCCGAGCCCGACGGAGCGGCGCACGAGCGGCGTCTCGCCCTGCCAGAACGGCTCGGTGCAGCGGGCGAGCGCCTGCGCGTCGAGGCCCGGTCCGGTATCCGCGACCTCGATCGCGAGCGCCTCGGCGCCGGTCCCGGCGACCGCGCGAAGCGTCACCCGCCCGCCGACGCGCGTATGGGCGAGCGCGTTTGCGACGAGCTCGTCGAGGGCTCGGGCGACGAGCACGAGATCGACCTCGACCTCGGTCGATCCCCGAGGCGCGGGCTGCGCCGAGAGAGCGACGCCCGCCTCGCGCGCCGCCTGGGCGCGTCGGCGCACCGCGTCCTCGACGAGGCTCTCGGCGGTCGTCGGCTCGGGGGAGAGAGGGTCCGTGCCGGCGGAGAGGCGCGCGAAGGCGAAGACGCGCTTGAGCGTGCCGTCGAGCCCCCGCGCGGCCTCGATCAGCGTCTGCGCATAGGCGCGTGTCTCGGCCCCGCCAGTGACGTCGAGGGTCGCCGCGATGAGCTCGGCATAGCCGACGATGGCGTTGAGCGGCGTGCGCGTCTCGTGCTGGAGGAGCGCGAGCAGGCTCTCCTTGAGCCGGTCGGCGCGCTCGGACGCCTCCCGCGCCTCGTGGACCTGCGCCTCGGAGCGGGCCGCGCGGAGCACGTAGCGCAGCTGGTAGCCGAGAAGCCGCCAATTGACGGGCTTGGCGACGAAGGAGGTGGCGCCGACCTCGTAGGCGCGGTCGATCGCGAACATGTCGTCGCGGCTCGTCACCACCACGATCGGCAGGCGCGCGAAACGCGGATCGGCCCGCATCGCCTCGATCAGCGAGTAGCCCGTCATCCGCGGCATTTCGAGGTCGCTGAGCACGAGGTCGAACGGCGCCTCGCGCCGCAGGATCGCGAGCGCCTCCTCGCCGTCGCCGGCCGTGACGATCTCGCCGCCGGGATGGGCGAGCTGGCCCGCGGCGAGCTCGCGCATCAGCGGATCGTCGTCGACGACGAGCAGGCGCGTCGGCTGCTCTAACACGTAGACGAGACCATCCTGGTTCCGACCGATCAGCACTACGCTCTCCAATTGTAGGATGCGACTTTAGGGGAAAATCCTGAAATGTGCCTTAAGCCAGCTGGTTAAGCAGATGATTACCGTGCGGTGAGAGCCTGTCGGAGACGTGCGGATCGCATCCCGGCCGGGTGCCGCACGCGCACAGGAGCGGGGCGACTTGCAACCGAAGGCTTCGATCTCCGCCAAGCTGGGGCGGCTCGTGCTCGTCTGCGTGGGCGTCGCGCTCGCGATCGGCTCGACGGCGAGCCTGGTCCTCGAGGCCGAGCGCTACGGCAACGAGAAGCGCGACCGCCTGGTCGCGGTCGCGGAGGCCTTCGCCGCGGCGAGCGCGAAGGGCGTGGCGGCGCGCGACGGCGCGGCGATCTTCGAGGCGACCCGCGCCATCCGTGCGATGGGAGAGGTCACCTCGATCGTGGTCCAGGACGCCGCCGGCGCGGTGCTCGAGGAGACGGGCGACGGCATTCGCCTCGACAACGTCCTCGAATTGCGCCCCGACCACCCGGTCGCCGTGCGCGACATCGTGCGTGCGCGGATGGTCGAGGTGATCGTTCCGGTGGTCGAGAGCGGGGCGATCGTCGGGCGGCTCACCCTCGTCGCGCATACGGGCGATCTCCTGCCGCGCCTCCTCCAGATCCTCGCGACGGGCCTCTTGCTCGCTGCCGCCGTCGCCGCGCTCGGCCTCGCGGTGGCGCACTATCTGCAGCGCGCGATCACGCGCCCGCTCCTGTCGCTCGCCGCCACGATGGACCGGGTGCGCGCGGCCCACGATTACAGCGAGGCCTGCGCGGTCGAGAGCGACGACGAGGTCGGGCGCCTCGCCACCGGATTCAACGCCATGATGAGCGAGATCCGCCGCCGCGACGCGCGTCTCGCCGAGCACCGCGAGCGCCTCGAGAGCGAGGTCGAGGACCGCACGCGCGATCTCGCCGCGGCCAAGCGCGCCGCCGAGGCGGCGAACGCGGCGAAATCCGACTTCCTCGCCACGATGAGCCACGAGATCCGCACGCCGATGAACGGCATGATGGTGATGGCCGAGCTCCTCGCCGCGGGCGACCTGCCCGAGCGCCAGCGCCGCTACGCCGAGGTGATCGCACGCTCGGGCCAATCCCTTATCGCCATCATCGACGACATCCTCGATCTCGCCAAGGTCGAGGCCGGCAAGCTCGAGCTCGAGCGCATCCGCGTCGACGCGGCCGAGATCGTCGAGACGGTGGTGACTTTGTTCGGGGAGCGGGCCCGCGCCAAGGGGCTCGATCTCGCCGCGATCGTCGAGGGGACGCCGCCCGCCTTCCTCGGCGATCCGGTGCGCCTGACGCAGGTCGTCTCGAACCTCGTCAACAACGCCTTGAAGTTCACCGAGCGCGGCCACGTCCTCGTGCGCGTCGCGATGCAGGGCGACCGGCTGCGCATCGCGGTCGTCGACACGGGCATCGGCATCTCGCCCGAGAAGCAGGCTGCGATCTTCTCCGCCTTCTCCCAGGAAGACGCCGCGACGACGCGCCGCTTCGGCGGCACCGGCCTCGGGCTCTCGATCGCCAAGCGCCTCGTCGAGGCGATGGAGGGCACGATCGGGCTCGCGAGCGTGCCGGGGGAGGGGACGACCTTCACCGTCGAGGTGCCGCTGCCGCTGCTCGAGCGCCGGCCCGCTTCCCCGCTTCTGCCCCCGGAGCGCGCGGGCGAGCGGGTCCATCTCGCGATCGCGGGGGCGGCGACCCGTGCCGCGCTGGAGAGCGGCCTGCGAGAGGCCGGCTTCGCGCCGGTGGCGCTTTCCCCCGAGGCGCTCGCGCACGCGCGGCTCGACGGGCATCTCGTCGTCGAGGCCGAGGCGCTCGGCACGACGCGACCGCCGGGCGCGCGCCGCGTCCTCGCGATCGCGCCGATCGGCGACGCGGCGGGCGAGCGGGCGCTCGCGCAGGGGCTCGCGGACGCGCTCCTGCGCCGGCCGTTGCCGCCGAGCGAATGGCGCGAGGCGCTCGCGCGGCTCGTCGACGGCGCGCCCTTCGCCCGCGCGAGCGCTGGCGGCGAGGAGACGGGGCTCGCATCCTATGCGGGCGCGCGCGTCCTCGTCGCCGACGACAGCGCCGTCAACCGCGAGGTCGCCTGCGCGGCGCTCGCGCGCTTCGGCATCCTGGCGCAGACGGTCGAGACCGGGCGCGCGGCGCTCGAGGCGGTGCTGGCCGAGCGCTTCGACCTCGTCCTCATGGACGGCTCGATGCCCGACATGGACGGTTACGAGGCCACCCGCGCCATCCGCGACCACGAGGCGCGCCGCGGCGGCCCGCGCACGACGATCGTCGCTCTCACGGCCCACGTCGTCGGCCCCGCCGCCGAGGCATGGCGCGCGTGCGGCATGGACGGGAGTCTGACCAAGCCCTTCACGCTGCCGAAGCTCGGCGAGGTGCTCGCGCGTGTCCTCGGGGGGCGCGGCATCGACGCGCCCGCGCCCGCGCCCGGTCTCGCAGGCGAGGCCGACGCGATCCCGCTCCTCGACGAGGACACGCTCGCGCAGATCGCCGACATGGCCGCGCTCTCCGGCTCCGGCCTCCTCGCCCGCATCGTCGGCCTCTTCCTGCGCCACGCCCCCGATTCGCTCGCGCGGATCGAGGCCGCGATCGGCGAGGCCGAGCCGGAGGCCATCGCCTCCGCCGCCCACGCGCTCAAATCCATGAGCCTCAACATCGGCGCCGCCCGCCTCGCGGCGAGCCTCGCCAGGATCGAGGCGGCGGCGCGCGAAGGGGGAACCGTGCCGGACGACACGATTCTGCGCGCCCTCGACGCCTGCCTCGCAGACACGCTGACCGCTCTGCGCGCGCGGTTTCCGGACGGGGAGGAGGCGGTGGCGGAGGCGAAGGCGGGGTGAGGGGTGGAACCCCCCGAAATAAACCCCACCCGCCCCCTTCCCCCCGCCCCCGCGTCCCATTACATTCCACTCGCGGGGCTGTGGGGTGCGTCAGGAGGACTTTTCCCCGGGGCCTTATCGATCTCGCAGGGAGCTGTCCCTGACCCGGTCCGTGGACCGGGACATACGGCGCCCACCTACGTTGTAGGTATCCCGGGATCGACTCTCCAACGGCTTTCGCGGCTCCGCACTCCGACCCTCGTCCATGGACCGATCCCCTCTCGACAAAGCCGCCACGACCGACAAGGCGCTCCTGCGACGCGAAGGCATCGCAAGGCGCGAGGCGCTCGCGGCGGATGCGCGCGCGGCGGCGTCCGCCAGGATCGTCGAGCGGCTCCTCGCGATGCCGGAGGTGGCTGCGGCGCGGGTCGTGGCGGGCTATTGGCCGATGCGCGCCGAGGTCGATCCGCGTGCCGCCTTCGCGCCGCTCGTCGCGCGCGGGATCGCGCTCGCGCTGCCCTTCGTCGCCGACCCCACCCTCGTCTTCCGCGCCTATGCTCCCGGCGACGCGCTCGTGCGCGGGCCGTTCGGCGTCGAGGCGCCGGGGGAGGGCGCGCCGGCCGTGCGGCCCGATCTCCTTCTCGTCCCCCTCGCCCGCTTCGACCGTGCCTGCCACCGGATCGGGTATGGCAAGGGCCATTACGACCGGGCGCTGGCGGCCTTGTCCGAGAAGGGCCCCGTCGTCGCGATCGGGCTCGCTTTCGCCGTTCAGGAAGCGCAAACTGTTCCCGCGGAGGATCACGATCGCGCGCTCGACGCCGTGATTACGGAAGACGAGGTCCTGCGCGCATCCGGATCGGGGGGCCGGACGCGATGAGGTTGTTGTTTCTCGGCGACGTCGTCGGAAAGCCCGGGCGCGCGGCCATCGCCGAGCGCCTGCCGGGCCTGCGCGCGCGCTGGCGGCTCGATTGCGTGGTCGTCAACGGCGAGAACGCGGCGGGCGGCTTCGGCATCACGGAGGCGATCTGCGACGAGCTCCTCGGCGCGGGCGCGGACGCGATCACGCTCGGCAACCATTCCTTCGACCAGCGCGAGGCGCTCGTCTTCATCGAGCGGCAGCACCGCCTGGTGCGCCCGATGAACTATCCCCCCGGCACGCCCGGCCGCGGCACCGCGCTCGTCGAGACGGAAAGCGGCGCGCGCGTGCTCGTCGTCTCGGTGATGGGGCGGCTGTTCATGGACCCGCTCGACGATCCCTTCGCCGCCGTCGAGCGCGCGCTCGGAGATTGCCCCCTCGGCGCCGCGGCGGACGCGATCATGGTCGACGTCCACGCCGAGGCGACGAGCGAGAAGCAGGCGATGGGCGTGTTCTGCGACGGGCGCGCGAGCCTCGTCGTCGGCACCCACACCCATGTCCCCACCGCCGATGCGCGCATCATGCCCGGCGGCACCGCCTACATGTCGGATGCCGGCATGTGCGGCGATTACGACGGCGTGCTCGGCATGGCCAAGGAGGAGCCGCTGCGGCGCTTCCTCCAGAAGACGCCCGGCACGCGGCTCGAGGTCGCGACCGGCCCGGGCACGATCTGCGGCGTCGCGGTCGAGACCGATCCGAAGACCGGGCTCGCCCGGCGGGTGGCACCCGTCCGGCTCGGCCCCCATCTGTCCGAGACATGGCCCGCTTTTTGGGAATGAGCAACGTGGACATCGAGGCCAAGCCCCCGCGCGAGGAGCCCGTCACGGCGGTCGATCCGACCGAGCCGACGATGTCCGACGCCGCGAGCGCCGAGGACGGACGATCGGCTGACCTCGACGCGAGCGAGGGCGCGGAGGCCGAGAAGAAGGCCGCGCGGACGGCCCGCCTGCGCGCGGCGCTCGAGCGCCTCGCCGAGCGACGCGCCATCCGCAAGGCCGCCCGCGCCGCCGCCGCCGCGGCAGCCGCCGAGAGCCCGGCCGCGCGGCGCGCGCGCGCGATCCACGAGGCGATGGCGCACAAGCGCATCACGATGGTGCTGCGCGCCGTCGTCGAAACCGCCGCCAGCGACCGGATCACGATCCGCGAGATCGTCGAGGCCTTCGGCGAGCGCGCCTTCGGCTTCGTCATCATCCTGTTCTCGCTGCCGAACTGCATCCCGGCCCCGCCCGGCATGAATTCCGTGTTCGGCCTGCCGGTGCTGCTCTTCGCGGTGCAGATGGCGCTCGGCTTCAAGAAGCCGTGGCTGCCGCGCTTCCTGATGGACCGCAGCTTCAAGGTCGAGACCTTCCGCAAGATCATCGACGTCGCCGAGCCCAAGCTCAAGCGCGTCGAGAATCTCTGCCGACCGCGCTATCCGGGGCTGTTCAACAAGCGCGGCGAGCGGCTCATCGGCATCTTCGCGATCCTGCTCGCCTTCAGCGTCGTGCTGCCGCTGCCGGGGACGAATTTCGTGCCCTCGATCGCCCTCGTCGTGATCGCCATCGCGATCATGCAGGAGGACGGCCTCGTGCTCGGGCTCGGCGGCCTGATCGGGCTCGCGGGCCTCGCCTACACCACGACGCTCGGCTGGGCGATCGTGAGCTTCCTCCTCTATGCGCTGCAGCGGGCGGTCGGCTACTGACGGGCGCCGCCGGTTAACGGCAATTAATCATTGCCGAATGCGCCAAAAAGCCGCAGACTGCCACGATCGAAGATCGCACGGCGGAGCCGGCGGAGCGGGGGCGCACTCATGACGAAGACGAGATCGGGCGCCCGCGTGCGGGTCGCCATGCGCGGCGTGGCCGGCACGCTCGCGGCGGGGCTCCTCCTCGCGGCGGGCGCGGCGCAGGCGCTGACCTGCGCGGCCGAGCGCCCCTTCCCGATGGTGCCCTCCGATCCCGCCGCCTGCGCCGAACTGGCCGAGGCCGTGCGCGCGCCCTCCGCGCTCCCGCTCGACGCCTACCAGGAGAAGCTCTCCGCCTTCCTCTCGAACTGGTGCCATCGCGATGCGCAGGCGGGCTGGCGGCGCGACAAGTCGGTGCGCGACACCGGCCCCTTCACCGCCCGCCTCGTCTCCGGCGCCTGGGAGGGCCAGGGCTTCGGCACGCATGCGCCGGTGGTGATCTGGTACTCGCCCGAGATGGCGGACTGGCTCGTCGCCCACCGCTCGGACGGGGACGGCGCCGACGCGCCGCCCGTGCCGGACGGGGCGATCATGATCAAGGAGATGTTCCCCTATCCCGGCACCGCCTGCGCCGATGTCGAGCCCGAGCGCCTCTTCCCGACGAGCGGGGCGGCTCTGATGGTGCGCGATGCGGGCGCCTCGCACGACGGCTGGTACTGGGGCTGGTACGGCTTCGGATCGTCGAGCGGCTGGGCGCCGGATTACCCGCCGGGGCCGAACAACGCCTATCCGAACCAGGGTTTCGGCCAATATTGCCTGAATTGCCACGCCTCCGCGGCGAACAATTCCACATTCTCCGCGCCGAAGAACATCGCGGGTGAGCCCGGCACGCCGCTCGTCTTCCTGTCGCAGGATTTCTTCGAGACGCCCCCCGCGCCACCGCACCACGCGCTCGTGTCGCTGCCCGCCGACGGCGTGCGCCGGCTCGGCCAGCCGCACGTCGTCGCCGACGACGCGGTGATCGCCGCCCTGCGGGCCCATGTCGCGACGCTGCCCACCTGGGAGAGCGTGCCGCGCATGCCCTCGCAGACCTACGACAACACGTGGGTTTCCGCCGGCGGACCCAAAGCCGCGGACACCTTTCTCACCTCGAGCCAGTGCATCGGCTGCCACGATGCCGGCTCGACGGGCCTGCAATTCGACATGACGAAGCCGAACCCGCACGGGGACGGCCGCCTCAACCTGTCGCCCTACGCCACCTGGTCGTCCTCGCCGATGGGGCTCGCCGGGCGCGATCCGTTCTTCTTCGCGCAGCTCGCGAGCGAGACGCAGACCTTCCACCCCGATTCCGTCGCCCTCGTCGAGGACACGTGTCTCGGCTGCCACGGCATCCAGGGCCAGCGGCAATACCACGTGGACATGTTCGCCGAGACCGGGCAATGCGCGCCCTTCACCCGCGACATGGTCGACGCCGTGCCCTTCCCCGCCGACAATCCGCACGTCGCGCTCGCCGATTACGGGGCGCTCGCGCGCGACGGCATCTCCTGCACGAGCTGCCACCGGATGGTGCTCGGGCCCGACGCCGCCGCCTTCGCCGAGGCGCCGCAGAACGCCTGCATCGCCGAGCGCCAGACGCTCCTCAACCCGGAGAACACGGGCTTCGCGCGCACCTTCACCGGCTCCTTCCTCGTCGGCGCGCCCGACACGATCTACGGCCCGTTCGAGGGCCCGCTCGAGAAGCCGATGCGCAACGCGCTCGGCAACGTTCCGACCTATCATGCGGCGATCGCGAGCCCGGAAGTCTGCGGCACCTGCCACACGGTGCACCTGCCGATCCTCCAGAACGGCACCATCGTCGGCCATACCTACGAGCAGACGACCTATCCCGAATGGGCCTTCAGCGCCTTCCGCACCGGCGACACCCCGGACGGGCCGCTGCCCTACGGCGCGGGCGCGCAGGCCCAGACCTGCCAGGATTGCCACATGCCCTCGAAGGACGCGGACGGGCGGCCCTTCCGCAGCCGCATCGCCTCGATCCAGGAATTTACCCGCTTCCCCCAGGCCGAGAACACGCTCGCGCCCGAGGAGATCGACGTGCCCGTGCGCGACGGCTTCTCCGAGCACACCTTGGTCGGCCTCAACGTCTTCCTCGTCGCGATGGCGCAGCAATTCCCCGACGTGCTCGGCATCCGCACGCAGGACCCGATGCTCGTCTCGCGCGGCGTCGATCCGCTGATCCGCACCGAGCAGGCGATGCTCGACCTCGCGACGCAGGCGACGGTGTCGGTGGGCGTGCCGACGCTCTCCATGGACGAGACCCATATCCGCGCCGAGGTCGCGATCGAGAGCAAGGTCGGCCACAAATTCCCCTCCGGCGTCGGCTTCCGTCGCGCCTTCGTCGATTTCCGCGTGCTCGATCAGAACGGCGAGACCCTGTGGGCGTCCGGCCGCACCAATGCGGCGGGCGCGATCGTCGACGCGGACGGCGAGCCGGTCGCCGGCGAATATTGGTGGGCGGACGATTGCTCGGCGCGGCTCGACCCGGACGCGCGCGCCCACCAGCCGCATTTCCAGGAGATCACGGCGCAGGATCAGGTCCAGATCTACCAGGAGCTCGTCTCGACGCCGCCCGCCGGCGAGAGCGCGCCGCAATGCGGCCACGGCGTCGCGCCGGCCGGCATGCTGACGACGAGCTTCCTGTCGATCTGCACGCCGGTGAAGGACAACCGCATCCTGCCCGCCGGCACGCTGCCGCTCGACGAGCGCATCGCGATCGCCGCCGCGCTCGGCGCTGGCCCCGAGCTCGCCGTCGAGGCCGGCGCCTACGCGGTCGACGGCGATCCCGATTACGAGACGGGCGGCGGCGACACCCTGCGCTACACGATCCCGCTCGCCGACCTGCCGGCGGGCGCGCGCCCGGCTGCGGTCGCGGCGACGCTCTACTACCAGGCGCAGCCGCCCTTCTACCTCCAGGACCGCCTGTGCACCGCCCGCGGCCCCGACGCCGACCGCCTCGCCTTCCTCGTCGGCCACCTCGACCTCGCCGGCACCCGCGCCGAGGGCTGGAAGCTCGAGCTCGTGTCGAGCGGGGCGGTGGCGATCGATTGAGAGGCGGCCCCTCAGATCGAATCGTCATGTGAATCGTGGTGTTCAGCTTGGTCAAAGTGCGCCCACGGTGGCGCGCTTGTAGGCGTTCACGAACGAAAAAACTGATGACAAAACGCGTGCAAGTTGTGCTCGCAGCGAGCAATTTCCGTTGTTCTAGTTGCTATTCAGCGCCGCAAACAATGCGCAAAAATCGTTGTTGGTGCACGCAGGAAGCCATTGCACTGCCTGCATAAAACTTAGGCTTGCAGAAGCGCAGAGGTCCTGCAATTCTCTCCAGGAGTTGCGGTTCGAGGGTCGTCACAATGGGTATTCTCGATGCCTGTCAGAGTCGATCAGCCGTCCTCGCACGTTCGACAAGCGGGCGGACTGTCGGGGACTTCGTGTTCCGGAATTCGGCGCGGCTCACGCCCTCTCCGAGCTTTTCCGGACGCCTGACGGCGGCTCTCGTCTCATTGGAGACGTTGGGTCCAGAGGGTACGAGTAGCCACCTTGCGGCAGCGGAGCTTCTCGCGGTCGCCCGGATGCAAATCGAGATCGTTCTGCACGAGCGCTTTGAGAGCATCATCGAGAGCGCCGCGGTCCGCGAACGACGGCTCGGCGCCAGCATAGCCATCGTGCCGAGCGCCTTCGAAGGAGCGAATGGTTTCTTCATGAGCGCCAGAATGAAGCTGTTGGGCTGCTTCTGTCACGATACTCCACCTTACCACGTCGCTTGGGACCCTGCTCGTCCGGACCCGCTGAGGAACGCTTCGCCGATCCGGGTTGCGACCCATCCCGCACCGATCGGTCTGCTGCCCCGAATATTGGGTAACGATACGAAATACGAAGTCGAGACGTTCAACTCGACCGTTGCAGCCGCCAACGCGGCCCTCCAGGGTGAAGTCGATGCGGCATTGTGCAACCTCGAAACCATTCGCGCGCGGAGGATGGCATATCACCCGGTCGGGATCGCCATCGCGATGAGTTGGAATCTGTTTCTCTTCGGAGAGGAGTCGGAGCGGTGAGCATCTTCTTTCCAGAATCTACGAGGATACACCTGTTCGACGGTATCGAGGCGGATCGCTTCGAGCTCGATGACGAAGCTGCGACCGTGGTCATGATCACGACCATGCAGCCTGGTGCCGTCGCGCCGCTCCACAAACACAACGAAGTACAGATCGGAATGTGCCTGTCTGGAAGCATGCGGATGCAAATTGGCGCAGAGGAACGGCGGCTGAGTGCGTTTTCTGGCGCTTATTGGGCACGTAGTGAGGAGCTTCATGGGGCGGTCAACGACGGATCAGAACCCGCGATCACTGTCGACATCAAGCAATTGCCAAGTGCCATGCAGGATCGATCGGTGACGCCCTGCGCAGCCTCCGAGCGGTTCCTCGGTCTCACTCCTCCCAGATCTGTGAAGGGAGGGCTCGAGCTTCGCTTTTTCGTAGGTCCATGGTTCGAGATCATGCTCTCCGTGCTGCAGCCTGGCGCGCTCATGCCGCGACACTCGCATCGTGGTGCGCAGATCGGAATCGGCATCGACGGCGAATATGCGATGGAGGTCGCAGACGAAGTGCGGCGATTTACGCGACACCGCGTATATTTCGCGCCCGACCACACGCCGCACATGGGCTTGAACGACACGCAAAGCGATGCGACATCGCTCAACGTCTTCATTCCGCCCCGTTGGAATCTGCTTCCCAAGCGCCTGCGTGAGGTGGGAGGCTCCCCCGAATGAACCTCGGAGAAAGGCCTGTCGTGATCGTTACGGGTGCCGCGTCCGGCATTGGTGCCGAGACGGCGACACAATTCGCGATGCGTGGTGCCTCGGTCGTGCTCGCGGATGTAGAAGAGGAGGGGGCTGCTGCGGTCGCCCTCGGACTACAGGACGGGGGCGCACGTGCGCTCGCCGTGAGAGCCGACGTCTCGGACGAAGCGGACGTACGGGTCTTGTTCACTCGTGCCGAGCACGAGCTCGGGCCAGTTACCCACCTCGTCAACAATGCCGGCATAGAGATTGACGGCAGCCTCGATGAATTCTCGACTGAAAACTACGAAAGATTGTTCGCCGTCAATACACGAAGCGTGTTCCTCTGCAGTCGAGAAGCGGCAGCGCGTATGATTCCGCGCCGACGTGGGGCCATCGTCAACTTGGCTTCGGTCGCATCGTTCAAGAGTTGGCCCGGCAGCGGCGTCTACAGCGCGAGCAAGGCCGCCGTGCTCGCGCTCACCCGCGCCTTCGCATCGGAACTCGCTTCTCATCAAATACGCGTGAATGCGGTCGCACCTGCGATTGTCGACACTCCGATGACTGACCGCTCCCTCGCCAAAGAGGATGATCGTGCCGCCGGACGCTCGCGTCGCGAACTCCTGCACCCAATCAGGCGCCTGGCACGCCCGCGAGAAATCGCCGAGGCGATTGTCTTTCTCGCGAGTGACGAGAGTGCATTCACGACCGGATCCTGTCTGGTGATCGACGGCGGCCTTCTCGCCTAAGATCGCACAAATACTCGCACGAAACGCACTTCGCGAAGGGGAAACATAATGGAACAAGCCATCGCCAGGCGCGGGACCGTCGGCGGCATCTACATCCGCTTGGTGCTGGTGCAGCTGTTCTGGGCCGGAACCTTCGTCGCAAGCGAGGTCGCCCTGCACGATCAGCCACCAGCCGTGACGGCGTTGGTCAGGTTCTTTCTGACGACTGCGATATACGGGGCGATGTGCATCGTGGTGCGGGACGCGACAGCCTCGCCGCTGCTCATGAGACTACGTGACGTCACCGTGCGCAATTGGCTTGCTCTGACCGCCATGGGCTTCTTCGGTGTCTCTCTGTACACGCTCCTCCTCCACATCGGACTTGCCGCCTCGACCGCGGCCTACGCCGCACTCCTCATCCCGACGACGCAACCGATCTTCACCGCTCTTCTCAGCCGCCTAGCCTTCGGGGAGGCGGTGGGCTCCGCGATCATCGTCGGACTGGCGCTCGGCCTCGTCGGGGCCGGGCTCGTGCTCCTCGGCGGGTTGTCCTCTTCGGAAGACGCGTTGCTGATCGGAAACGTCGTCATCATCGCTTCGGCCTTCTCGTTCTCCTGCTATGCGGTATCGGCGAAGTTCGCCCCGGCATCGCTCAGCTCGATCGAGAACACGACGCTCTCCTTCGTGTTCGGGACCCTCTTCCTCCTGCCTATGCCCCTTCTGCTGGGCGAGACCCTCAGCCTGACGGACACGACGCCGTCTTTCTGGGTATCGATCGCTTACCTCGTGGTGTTTGCGACCGTGCTTCCTTACCTTTGGTGGAACGATGCCGTGAAGAGCATCGGCTCGTCGCGAACGGGAATATTCACGTTCCTTATGCCGCCACTCGCCGTCGCGCTCGCTGCACTCGTTCTCGGGCACATGCCAGTGCCGATCCAGATCATCGGCGGGGTCTTGTCTTTGTGTGGGGTCGCGCTGGCAACGTTCGGCTGGCCCCGGAGAGCGGCGCGATGACCGGCGAACTCGTGGGTCGCACGGCATTCGTGTCGGGCGCATCGTCGGGGATTGGCTTCGCCTGTGCGGTGGCGCTCGCCCGGAGAGGCGCGGCGGTGGTGTTGAATGCGCGCCGAGCCGAGCCTCTCGCGGAGGCGGCGGACCACATCCGTGGGCTCGGAGCGCCCGTGGCCGTGGCCGAGGGTGACATCGCCGACCCGAATGCCCGTGCTCGGTTCCCGCTCGGTGAGGTCGACATACTCGTCGCGAATGCGGGCGGCCCTCTCCCGACGCGTTTCGTGGACCTCACCCCGGAAGCATTCCATAGCGCCTTCGACGTGAATGCCGTGGCGACACTCGCACTCGTGCAGGGCTGCCTCCCCGCCATGCGACGGCGAGGCTTCGGGCGTATCGTGACCATACTCTCGACCGCGGCGATTCGCCCGATTCCAGGCCTCGACGCCTCTGCAGGTGCCCGGGCCGCCGTGGTCGCCGCGCTGCGCGGACCGGCGCGTGACGCGGCAAGGGACGGCGTCACGATCAACCACCTGCTACCCGGCTCGATCCGGACCCGCCGCACGGACGAGTACCTTGCTATACGAGCCGCCGCCGTCGGAGGAGAGGATGCCGCGTTCTCGGAACTCGTTCGCGATATACCCGCTGCCCGCCTCGGTCTGCCCGAGGAGATCGCGGCGCTCTGCGCGTATCTCGCCTCTCCGCTCGCCGGTTTCGTGACGGGGCAGACGATTTGCATAGATGGTGGCCGAACCCTTTAATGAGCCCGCCTCAGATCGCCTCCTCCCACGGGAAGAACGGAAGGCCGTCGAGGCGGCCTTGCGTCTGCGGCGGCTGAGGGGGCATGCCCTCTTCGGGCGGGGGGATGACCGGGGTGGTGCCGGGCTCGGGGTCGGGGGGAACGATCGTCATCTCGGGGCCGGCTTCCATGCCGGGATCGAGGACGCCGTCCTCGCGCTCGAGCGTCTCGGACAAGGTCTCGCCCGGGCGGCGGCGATAAGGGACGGTGTCGGGATCCTCGGCCGGCGCGGCGCGCTCGGTGGCGAGCAGCCTGTCCTCGGCGGCGGCGGGAGCGAGCAGGAGGGGCGGGGCGGCGAGGGCGCCGAGCGCGAGGGCGATCGCGCTGGCGCTGGTGCACAGGCTCCGGCGCAGGCTCTTGCGATGATCCGTCATGGTTCGGCTCTCCTCGGCTTCTCGAGGAGGCCAAAGCGCCATGGCTCCGGCGGGTTCCCGAAGGGGCTCAATCCCGCCAGTCGCGCAGGGCCCGGCGGAGATAGCCGAGCACGCCGCCGCCGGCGCCCGTGCGCACGCTCTCCACGCGGCAGACGAGCACGTCGTGCGTGCCCACGGGCACGCTCCGCACGAGGCGGCACTGGAAGGCCGCGGCGGCGTCGGGCAGTTCCGGAGCCCGGCCGGGACGCTCGGTCCAGGCGGTGCCCTCGAACCTCTCCTGCGCCTCCGCCGCCCCGGCGAAGCGCGCGGCGAGCGCGCGGTGGCGCGGCCGCAGCACGTTGACGCAGGCGATCCCGTTGCCCGCCAGAGCCGCTCCGCTCGCGCTGGCGCGGTTCACGCAGACGAGGAGCGTCGGCGGGTCGTCGGTGACGCTGCACACGGAGGTCGCGGTCAAGCCGCGGCGCCCCGCCGGGCCGTCCGTCGTGACGAGCGTCACGCCCCCCGCGAGCCAGGACATGCCCTCGCGGAATTGCGCGGCGTCGACGAGCCTGCGCGCGTCGGCATGCAGCATCGCGCCCTCCGTTCTGCGCCGGCTCAGGCGTCGCCGTCGCGGCGGCGGCAAGTGCCGCGGGGGCGGCGCTCGCGCGGCGCCTGCTCGCGCACCGGGGGGAACAGGCGGTCGACGAGCGCCTCGAAGCGCTCGCCGTCGCCGGAGCCGGATGCCCGGCGCGCGGCGTCGAGGAAGATGTCGACCTGGATGTCGACCCATTTGCGTCGCGATCTCTCGAGCATGTCACGCGACCTCCATCTGACGGACGTGCGGACCGAGCGGCTCGGGCGCGCGACGTGCCGACAGCGGCTCCGGCGCCGCCTCGTCGAGATCCTCGAGGCTCGGATCGGTTGCCGCGAAGCCTTCGGCGAAGCGCTGCGACATCAGCCAGGTGGTCCGGCTCGACACGCCGAGCAGCTTCGAGAGGCGGCTGACGCTGACGGGATTGCGGCAGGAATGCAGAAGGAAGAGAGCCTGAAGCCACAGATGCAGCGGCAGGTGCGAGCCTTCGAGCAGCGTGCCGAGCTTGACGTTGAACGGCTTGCGGCAGGAATAGCATTTCATGGTGCCCGGCTTCGAGGTCGTGCCCCGCAGGCGGCCGA
The DNA here is from genome assembly GCF_046292825.1 of Salinarimonas sp. GTDB lineage: Bacteria > Pseudomonadota > Alphaproteobacteria > Rhizobiales > Beijerinckiaceae > Salinarimonas. The sequence continues at coordinate 59,730 of NZ_JBKBQG010000003.1, forward strand.
TCGAACTGCGGCTGCCGCAATGCGAGCAGACCGGCCCGTCGGGCCAGATACGGCTCTCGAGGAAGCGATACGCATCGTCCTCGTTGCGAAAAGCAGGGTGAGTGAAAACGTCCATCAGCCCCTCCTGAATATGCCCCTTACCAATCATTGACTATTGATGTTATCATTTGTTGAGCATTATATCGCAATCGTGCTGCGTCACAAGTGCTGAGCATCCGTATTTTACGAACCTTGAAAGTAATCCGCCGACGAACGACTTCATCGCGTCGAGATTCGCAATCCAAGAAACTGAACTAAATCGACCCGCGCGGCCGAGCGCGTTTCGGCGCGCGCAGCCAGGCGCCGGGCGACGCCGCGCGCTCTCGGGGGATGGAGGCGATCTCAGGGCACGCTCGCCGCGAGGCCGGTGCGCATGGCGCGGCGGCGGGAGACGGCTTGCGCGCGGGCGTCCTCGCCCTCCCGCTCGCTGCCCGAAGCGGCGGGCTCGGGGGCGGCGGGCTCCCGCGCGGCGTCGGGGCCGGCGAGATGCGCGGCGAGGCCGGCGGCGGTCGGGAAGCGGAAGATGTCGGTGATCCGCAGGGCGGAGAGCCCCTCCTCCTCGCGCAGCGCCCGCGACGCCTGGACGGCGAGGAGCGAATGCCCGCCGAGCGCGAAGAAATTCTCCCCGCCCTCGACCGCCGCGCGGCCGAGCACCCGCGCGAAGACCCGCGCGATCCGGCTCTCGAGCGGCGTGCCGGGCCGCGGCATCGGCGCGCGGAACGCTTCGACGCGCGCAGGCTGCGCGACCTCGGGAGCGCTCGCGGCGACGTCTTCCGGCGCCGGGAGGGCCGCGCGGTCGACCTTCTTGTTCGGGGTGAGCGGGAAGGCGTCGAGCGCGACGATGCGGGCGGGCACCATGAAGGCCGGGAGCTGCGTCTCCATGGCCGCCCGCAGCTCTGCCTCCGCGAGCGGCCGCTCGGTCGTGACGTAGGCGACGAGCCGCTGGTCGCCGGGGGCGTCCTCGCGGGCGACGACGATTGCCTGGCGCACGCCGGGCAGCCGCTCGAGGCAGGTCTCGATCTCGCCGAGCTCGATGCGATGGCCGCGCAGCTTCACCTGGTGGTCGGCGCGCCCGAGAAAGGCGAGCCGCCCGTCCGGCTCGCGCCGGACGAGATCGCCCGTGCGGTACATCCGCCCGGCGCCCGCGAAGGGATCGGGCAGGAAGCGCTCGGCGGTCAGATCCTCGCGCCGCCAATAGCCGCGGGCCACGCCCGGACCGGCGAGCCAGAGCTCCCCCGTCTCCCCGGTCGCGACGGGGCGGCGCGCCGCGTCGAGCAGGTAGGCGCGGGTATTGGCGATCGGCGTGCCGATCGAGGCGACGCCGTCGCGTCCGGGGGCGGCCTCGGTGAGGGACCAGATCGTCGTCTCGGTCGGCCCGTACATGTTCTGCACGCGCGCCGCGCCCAGGCTCTCGAGCGCCGCGACGAGCGCGCCCGGCAGCGCCTCCCCGCCGATCATCAGATGGGGGACGCGCCCGAGCGCGGCGCGGGTCGCCTCGTCCTCGAGGAGGATGCGTGCGAGGCTCGGCGTGCATTGCAGATGGGTGACCCCGTGGCGCAGGATCTGCGCCGCGAGCGACGCGTCGGCGGGATCGAGGGCATCGTCCGCGGCCGGATTATTCGCGCGGCGCACGATCTCGGCGAGCGGCACGAGACCCGCGAGCACCTCGGCGGTCGGCACGCCGTAATCGATCAGGCAGGCGATCTCGTCGACGCCGATCGCGGCGAGCGCGGAGACCCGCTCCAGACAATCCTCGACCGTGCCGAACAGGCCCGAATCCTCGAAATAGCGGCGGAAGGCGAAATCGAGGATCGCGTCCATCTCCTCCTGCGAGAGGCCGCGCAGATCGAGCGCGGCGGGGTTCTCCAGGCCCGGCGGACGCTTGAAGGCGGGGAAGTCCCAGGCATATTGGCGGATGAGCCCGGCGGCGCTGCGCAGATAATCCGTCATCGGCCCGCGCGCCGCCTCGCGCACCGCCTCGCGATCGGCGCCGACGAGGGTGTGGAGCATCAAGGTGACGGTGCCCGCTTGCGGATCGTGACCGCTCTCTTCGCGCGCCGCGCGGTAGAGCGCGATCTTCTCGCCGACCTCCGCGATCGACTGGCCGAGGAGATGGGTGAGCACGTTCGCGCCCATCGCGCCGGCGTCGATCCAGGTCTGCGGATTGCCGGCGGTGGTGAGCCAGAGGGGCAGCTCGCGCGAGACCGGGCGCGGCTGGGTGACGACGGCGTGGGTGCCGCCCGAGCCGTTCGGGAACGCGACCGCCTCGCCCCGCCACAGGCGCCGCACCTGGTCGATCGCCGCCAGCATGGCGTCGCGGTTGCGCGGCGGCGCGTTCTCCGGGCGCAGGACGAAATCGTCGGGCTGCCAGCCGGCGGCGATGGCGAGGCCCGCGCGCCCGCCGGTGAGATTGTCGACGATCGCCCATTCCTCGGCGATGCGGGCGGGATGGTGCAGCGGCGCGACGCAGCTGCCGGCCCGCACCGCGACGTTGCGCGTCACCGCGGCCACCGCGGCGCCGGTCACGGCCGGGTTCGGATAGGGGCCGCCGAAGGCGTGGAAATGCCGCTCGGGCGTCCACACGGCCGAGAAACCGTTGCGATCGGCGAATTTCGCGCCCTCGAGCAAGAGCTCGTACTTGCGCGGGCCCGGCCCGTCGTCGTTGCCCCAATAGAACAGGCCGAAGGCCATCGCGCGCGCCGGTCCCTCGAAGCGCGGGCGCGCGGGGCCCGCGGCGAGGCGGTCCTCCTCGCGCGCGATCACGACCGTGAAGCCGCGCGCCAGCGTGTAGAACAGCTCGAGCACCGAGATGTCGAAGGACAGGCTCGTCACCGCGAGCCACACGCCCGGCGGATCGTGGGCGATGCGCCCGTCCATGCCGTGGAAGAAGCTCGCGACGTTGCGGTGCTCGATCATCACGCCCTTCGGCCGCCCCGTCGAGCCCGAGGTGTAGATGACGTAGGCGAGATCGTCCGGCCGCGCGCCGTCGTCGCAGGCCTCCTCCGGCAAATCGTGGGCGAGCGCGTCGATCGCGACGCGCCGAGCGGAGCCCGAGGGGAGCGCGTCGGCGAGCGCGGTGGTGGTCAAGACGACGGGCGCCGCGCTGTCCTCGAGATAGAGCGCGAGGCGCTCGCGCGGATAGGAGGGGTCGAGCGGCACGTAGGCGCCGCCCGCCTTCCAGATCGCGAGCGCGCCGATCGCGAGCTCCGGGCCGCGCGGCAGGTGGAGGCCGACGAGCGTGCCCCGCCGCACGCCGGCCGCCCGGAGCGCGCGCGCGACGCGCTGCGCCCGCGCCTCGACCTCCGCGTAGGTCAGGCGCTCGCCTCCGCACACGAGCGCGGTCGCCTGCGGCGTGCGCGCGGCCTGGGCGGCGATCAGATCGTGGATGCAGGCCTCCTCGAAGGGCTCGTCCGACGGCGCGGGGAGCGGCTCGACCGCGCGCGCCATCGCGGGCTCCGACCCGCGCGAGAGCGCGTCGATAAGCGTGTCGAGCGCCGCGAGCGCGGCCCGCGCGCGGTCCTCGGCGCAGGCGGCGTCCGCGGCGGCGAGGACGCGGTGCGTGTCGCCGCCCGGCTCGACGCGGACCCATTGCGCGCCGCGGCGGGTCTCCCGCAGGACGATGGTGCCGTGGGCGGCCCGCGCCATCGCCTCGGCGGGGATCGGCGCGCGGGCGCCTGCGACGAGGATCCGGTCCGCCCCCACCCCCAGCCGGGCGGCGAGGTCGCGCCCGGGCGCCTCGCAGCGCAGCCCCCGCGCGGCGGCGAAGGCGCGCGCCGCGGGCGACTGCGTGACGATCGCGCAGAGGCCGATGCCGCCCGCGGCGAGCCTCTCGGCGCAGGCGACGGCATAGGGCTCCTCGGCGATCAGGATGGCGGTGAAGGTCATCGTTCGCTCCGAGAGGTGATGCGGGCGCCGCGCACGGCATGGGCGGCGAGATCGAGGGCGAGGCGGCGCGGGCCCGTCGCGGTCCGGCCCGCGAGGGCGAGGCGGGCGCGATGGAGCCCGATCCCGAGAAGCCGGGCGAGCGTCGCCGCGACGAAACCGGCGCGGCCGTGATGGGCGAGGAAGTAGCGACGGCGCGAATCGAGCCAGTAGGACGGCACCCGCGTCCAGCCCTTCATGCCCGTCGAGGCCGAGCCTTCGTGGGCGACGCGGCTCTCGCGAACATAGAGCGTGGAGAACCCGGCCCGGCGCGCCCGCAGGCACAGGTCGGTCTCCTCGAAATAGAGGAAATAGCCCTCGTCGAAGGCGCCGACCGTGTCGAACACCTCCCTGCGGACGAGGAGGCTCGCGCCCGCCACCCAGTCCACCTCGCGATCGCTCTCGGGGATCGGCAGGGCGACGACGCGGTCGGCGAGGAGGCGCGTGAGCGGGCCGAGGCAGGCGGCGGCCTCGAGCTCGCCGAGCGCGGAGGGAAACCGGAAGGCGGTCGCGTGCGGCACTCCGTCGAAGCCGTGCACGTAGCTCCCGGCGAGGCCGACGCGCGGGTCGGCCTCGAGCCGCTCGACGAGGATGCGGATCGCGTCGGGGGCGGGGCAGGCGTCGGAATTGAGGAGGTAGACGTAGTCCGGACGCCCGCCGTCGGGCAGCCCCTGCCGGATCCCTTCGTTCATGCCTGCGCCGAAACCGCCGTTGCGGGGCGAGGCGTGGACGCGCACCCGAGCGTCGCGATCCCACCCCGCCGCAGCCACCGCCCGCGCGATCCGCTCGAGCGAGCCGTCGCCGGAGGCGTTGTCGACGACGACGATGCCGCCGGCGAGCCCCTCCATCGCCCGCACCGCGCCCTCGAGCGCGCGGAGGGTCAGGTCTGGCGTGCGGTAGTTCAGCACGATCGTCAGGATGCTCGGCGAGCGCATCGGCCCACTCCCCTCATTCGGCCGCGAGCGCGAGGATGCGGCGCGCGGGCACGTCCGGCGGCGCGTCCATCTGCGCGAGGCGGCGGGCGAGCCGGGCGGCGAGGATGCGCACGTTCGGCTCGAGCACCATGGAATCGTGGTCGCCGGGCACCTCCTCCACGCACAGAGCCGGCGCGAAGCGCGTCCAGCCATTGTCGGAGTGGACGAATTCGCGGTGCCGGCCGACGAAGCGGCCGCCGGTGACGCGGTAGCGCTCGTCGAGCGGCGGCCGGAACAGCAATGCGGGTCCGCCCCAGGGCAGCGGCGCATAGGCCGCCGCCGCCGCGCAGAAGGCCTGCGCCACCGCCTCGCTGCGGAAGGCGTGCTCGGCCGGTTGCTCGGGGGCGAGCCGGGCGCGGGTGCGGGCGATCTCGAAGGCGATCCGCGCCCGCAGCCAGCGCGCGAAGAAGCCCGGACCTTCCTCGCGCAGCTCCCCCAGGCGCACGAGGAGCCGATCCGGCAGGGTCAGCCGCGGCCGTACCGGCAGCGGCGTGTCGAGGAAGAAGAGGAGCCCGACGCGCTCGCCCGCATCCTCGATCTGGCGCGCGATCTCGAAAGCGGTGATGCCGCCGCCGGAGAAGCCGCCGATCGCGTAGGGCCCGTGCGGTTGCACGGCGCGGATCTCGGCGAGGCAATCGGCGGCGGCCGCCTCGATCGAGGCGTGCGGCTGCGCCTCGCCGTAGAGCCCGCGCGCCTGCAGGCCGTAGACCTTGCGATCACGGCCGAGCCGCGTCGCGAGCCCGCGCAGGTTGAGCACGTTGCCGAACATGCCGGCCACGACGAAGACCGGCGTGCCCGGCCCGCCCTCGCCCTCGTGCATGGGCACGAGGTGGTGGAAGCGCGGCGTCGGTGCGGACGCCGTCTCCGCGACGCCCCCCGTGCGCGCCTCGATCAGCGCGGCGCAGGCGGCGACGGTGGGCGCCTGAAACAGCGTCGAGATGGGCAGATCGACGCCGAAGGCCTTGCGGATCATCACGAACAGGCGGACCGCGACGAGCGAGTGCCCGCCGAGATCGAAGAACCCGTCCTCGACCCCGATCGGCGAGACGCCGAGGAGCTCCTCGAAGAAGCCCGCGAGGATGCGCTCGCATGGCGTGCGCGGCGCGACGTAGGCGCTCGCGAGGTCGGGCCGCGCGAAGCCGCCGGCCTCCGGAATCCGCGCCGCCGCCTCCGCCTCCGCAGCCGCCTCGCGGGCGAGGTCGTCGAGGTCGAGCGAGGTGACGATCAGGTGCGGATGCCCGAGCGCGAGCGCGCGCGAGAAGGCCTCCGCCCCCTCCGCCGGCTTCACGCCCTGGGCGAGCGCGCGGGCGAGGCGGGCGCGGGCGGGGGAGGCGGCCTCCGCCTCCTCCGGCGACGCGGCGAGGCTCAGCTCGGCGGGGCGCGGCGGCGGCAGCGCGTCGAGCGCGAGCGGCTTGTCGAGGCGCTTGGCGCAGAAGCCCTCGACGCTCACGAGCACCCGCCCGTCCGGATCGCACAGATCGACGTCGAAGCGCGCGAGATCCGCGTCCCTCCCGCGCAGGCGCACCACGCTGACGATCCGCTCCGGCAGCGGGGCGTGGACGCGGATCGCGTCGTAGGAGAGGGGCACGTAGAGGCGCGCCGGGTCGTAACCCGGCACGAGCGCCATCGCCCAGCCGGTCGCGATGTCGAGGAGCGCCGGGTGGAGCCTGAAGCCGGCCGCGAGATCGGCCCGCGCCCCGTCGGGGAGCGCGAGCTCGGCGATCCCCTCGCGATCGCCGAGCGCCGTCGCGCGCAGGACCCGCCAGCGGTCGCCGAAGCGCAGATGCGCCTCCTGCGGGGAGGGCAGGGTCTCGCCGGGCGCCGCAACGAGGCGGTTCGCGCAGCGGGCGCGGATCGCGGGGAGGTCGAGATGCGCGGCTGGCGCCTCGTCTCCGGGCAGGAGCCGCGCGCGCGCCGTCGCGACGAAGGCCTCGCGCCCCTCGTGACGCAGGCCGGCGCAGAGCGTGAAGGCGAGGCCGTCGCGGCTGCGGCTCAGCCGCGCCTCGATCGGCCGCTTCGCGTCGTCGGCGACGTGCAGCGGGCGCAGGAATTCGAGATCGGCGATGGTGTAGGGCGTCGCGACGCCCTCCAACGCCAGCGCCTGCGCCGCGATCTCGATCGTGCCGGTGCCGGGCAGGAGCGCCTCGCCGGCGGCCGTGCGATGGCCGTCGAGCACCCAGAGGTCGCGTGCGGAGAGCCGCGCCGCATAGGTGCGTGTCCCGTCGGGCGCGGTGCGCAGCGTCTCGAGGAGGGGCGCCGAGATCGGCATCGCGGGGGCGGGCCCGCCCGCGAGCGCCGAAGCGGCCATGCCGACCTCGCTCCAGATCCCCCACGCGATCGCGATCACCCTCGTGCGTCCTCCGGCGCGCGACTGCGCGAAGGCGTCGAGGAAGGCGTTGGCGGCGACGTAGTCGACCTGCCCGGCGGGCGCCGTCGCGACGCTCGCGGAGGAGAACAGGACGAGCCCGTCGAGCGTCCCGTCGGGAAAGAGCGCGTCCAGAACCCGCGTGCCGTGGACCTTCGGCGTCAGCACGTCCTCGATCTGCGAGGGCCGCTTCGTGGCGATCAGCCCGTCGGCGAGATGGCCGGCGGCGTGGACGACGACCTCGATCTTCCCGAAGCGCGCCTCGGCCTGCGCGATCGCCGCGCGCATGGCGGCCTCGTCGCAGACGTCGGCGGCGACCACCATCACATCGGCGCCGGAGGCCTCAAGCCGCTCGACGGCGCGGATGCGTCGGCTGACGGGATCGTCCTCGCCGCAGGCGGCGCAATGGGCGTCGAAGGCGGCGCGCGGCGGCAGCGGAGTGCGCGCGAGGAGGACGAGCCGCGCCCGCCGCTCGCGCGCGAGCCGCTCGGCGATGGTGAGCCCGATGCCGCCGAGCCCGCCGGTGATCAGGCAGGTCGCGCCCTCGCGGATCGGAAACGTCTCGGCCGGGGGCAGCGGGGTCGCCTCGTAGGCGAGCGCGAAGCGCCGGCCGCGGCGCAGGGCCGCGATGCCGCTCTCGGGGGCGGCGAGGAGCTCCTCGGCGATCGCGTCGGCGAGTCCTTCCGCCGCGTGGGCGCGCGCGGCGTTCCGCGGCGCGAGCCGGCCGAGGCCGCGCGGCACGGGCGGTGGCGGCACGATGTCGAGGAGGGCGACGCTCGCGCCGGGCATCTCGCGCGGGATCACCCGCACGGGGCCGATCACCGTCGCCTTCTCGGGATGGTCCGGGCGCTCGCCGTCGAGCCCGACCGCGCCGCTCGTCACGACGAGGACATGGGGGGCGGGCGCGCTCGGCTCGTCGAGCCAGGCCTGGGCGAGGTGCAGGAGCGCGTAGAAGCCCTGCTCCTGATGGCGGTGGAAGGGGCTCGATCCGGCGCGCACGCGCGGCGCCCGCGGCGCGAGCCAGAAATGGGCGATCCGGCCCGGCACGCCCTCCGGCGTCTGCGCGAGCGCGGCGAGGAGCGCGTCGTAGCCGGCGCGGCCCTGTTCGGGGGCGAGCGTGAAGGCGTCGGGCCCGATCCTGCGAAACCCGTCTCCCGCCTCGACCGTGACGATCCGATGCCCGGCCCGCGCCAGTCGCTCTGCGACCCGTCCCCCGATCCCCTCCTCGTCGAGGAAGAAGAGGAAGCTCGCGCTCGGCATCGCGGCCAGGTCGCGGGTGAGGTCGATCGCTCCCGCCGGTAGGCGCGGACGCCAGACCGGGCGGTAGCCGAACGCGTCGAGCGAGGCCTTGCGCCGCGGCGAACCGGGTGCGGCCTCGATTGCGGGGGCGCGGCGCTCGAGGAAGTGGCGCTCGTCGGCGAAGCGATAGGTCGGCAGCGGGACGCGGTGGCGGCGCGCGTCGCCCCAGATCTGCCCCCAATCGACGCCCACGCCCGTCGCCCACAACCGACCGATCGTGCCCAGGAAATGCACGTCGTCGGCGATCGGCTCGTCGGGATGGCGCAAGGAGGCGAGGGTGCGGTTTCCCGGCACGCCGTTGGCGCGCACGAGGCTCTCCAGCGTGCGCCCCGGGCCGACCTCGAGATAGACGGGGCTCGCGCCGCCCTCGCGCTGCGACGCGAGCCCCGCCTCGAGCGCGGCGATGCCGTCGGCGAAGCGCACGGTGCCGGCGAGATGGGCGACCCAGTAATCGGGATCGGTCGCCTCCTCGGCCGTCAGGAGCGCGCCGGTGCGGTTCGAGACGATGGGGATGGCGGGCGCCGCGAGCGGGATGTCGGCGGCGACCGCGCGGAACGCGTCGAGGATCGGCGCGAGCATGCGCGAATGGGCGGCGATGTCGATGGGGACGCGCCGGCATTCGACGCCCTCGCGCGCGAGATGCGCGGCGAGCCGATCGAGCCCGGCGCGCGGGCCGGAGGCGACGCAGGCCTGCGGCGCGTTCACGCTCGCGATGTCGAGGCCCTCCGCGGCGAGCGGGCCGTCGAGAACGCGCGCGAGCGCGTCGGCGGGCAGCGGCACGGCGAGCATGCCGCCGGCCGCGACCGTGTCGAACAGGCGCCCGCGGGCATGGACGAGGCGGATGCAATCCTCGAAGGACATCACCCCAGCGACGCAGGCGGCCGCGTTCTCGCCCATGCTGTGACCGATCAGCGCCGAAGGCCGCAGCCCCCACGACATCCACAGTCGCGCGAGCGCCACCTCGACGATCAGGATGAGCGGCAATTGCAGGGAGGGTCGGCGCAGCCGCTCGGCCGCCGCGGGGACGTCCTCCGGCGCGGGAAAGAGGAGCTCGCGCGCGCCCGCCGCGCCGAGCCGCTCGAGCGCGGCGAGCCCGCGATCGACCTCGTCCTTGAACACGGGCTCGGTCGCGTAGAGCCCCTGGGCCATGCCGGGATATTGCGCGCCGCCGCCGGGGAACAGGAACACGACCGGCGGGTCCTCGCCCACGCGCTCATGGGTGAAGACGCGGCGCGGATCGCCGCTCTCGAGGAGGCGCGCGGCCTCCTCGTGGCTCTCCGCGACGAGCACCCGCCGCTTCTCGAAGGCGCGCCGGCCCTCCTTGAGGGTGTAGGCGATGTCGGCGAGGGGCGATTCGGGATGCGCGCGCAGATGGCCGGCGAGGGCGGCGGCGTTCGCGTCGAGCGCGACGCGCGTGCGGCCGGAGACGACGAGGAGCTGGAAGGGCCAGTCCGACGGGTCGGAGGCCGGGCGGGGCGGGGACTCCTCGAGGATCGCGAAGGCGTTGGTGCCCCCGACGCCGAGCGCGTTGACGCCCGCGCGGCGCGGCGCGTGCGGGCTCTCCCAGGTCTGCGTCCGCGCCGCGACCCGGAAGCGCTCTCCGAGATCGAGAGCGGGGTTCGGCGTCTCGAAGTCGAGGCTCGCGGGGATCGTGCGGTGATGCAGCGAGAGCGCGGCCTTGATCAGGCTCGCCGCCCCCGCCGCGGTGTCGAGATGGCCGATGCCGGTCTTCACCGAGCCGATCCGGCAGGGCTCGGCGCGGCGGCCCTCGTCGCTCGAGAAGGCGGCCGCGAGGGCGGCGATCTCGATCGGATCGCCGAGGAAGGTGCCGGTGCCGTGGCACTCGACATAGCCGATCGCCTCGGGCGGGAGCCCGGCCGCCGCGAGCGCCGCGCGCACGTTCGCCGCCTGGCCCTCGACGCTCGGCGCGAGATAGCCGGCCTTCGCCGCGCCGTCGTTGTTGACCGCGCTGGCGCGGATCACGGCGTAGACCTGATCGCCGTCCGCGAGCGCGTCGGCGAGGCGCCGCAGCGCGACGATCGCGACGCCCGAGCCGAACACGGTCCCCGCGGCGCGCGCGTCGAAGGCGCGGCAATGGCCGTCGGGCGAGAGCACCTCGCCCTCGCGGTGGAGATAGCCGCGCCCGTGCGGCAGCTCGATCGTGACGCCGCCCGCGAGCGCGAGGTCGCATTCGCCCGCGCGGAGCGCCGCGCAGGCCTGATGCGTCGCCACGAGCGAGGTCGAGCACGCGGTCTGCACCGACAGGCTCGGCCCCTTCAGGTCGAGGACGTGGCTGACGCGGGTGGCGAGGAAGTCCTTGTCGTTGCCCGTATGGCGCAACAGGAACAGGCCCGTGCCCGCCACGAGATCGGGATGCGAGCAGACGTTCCAGTAGAAGTAGCTCCCCATGCCGCAGCCGGCATAGAGGCCGATGCGTCCAGGAAAGGTCTCCGGCACGTGCCCCGCGCTCTCGAGCGCCTCCCAGGCGGCCTCGAGGAAGTGGCGGTGCTGCGGATCGAGGATCGCGGCCTCCTTGGGGCCGAAGCCGAAGAAGCCCGCGTCGAACCGATCGTAGCCCTCGAGCGGCGCCGCGTAGGGGACGTAGGCCGGGTCGTGCAGGCGCTCCGGCGTCTCGCCCGCTTCGAGGAGCGCCTCGCGGTCGAGCGCGCGGATCGACGACACGCCCTCGCGCAGGTTGCGCCAGAAGGCGTCCGGCGTGCGCGCGCCGGGCACCCGCAGCGCCATGCCGACGATCGCGACGTCCTCGCGCGATGCCGCGCCCTCGTTCCCGTTACCCATGTCTCGCAAGCTCATCAGGAGACCTTCTCGGTGCCGGCGACCGTTCCGTCGGCGAGGTCGGAGGCGCCGTGCAGGCTCAGGCTCAGGCGGGCGAGCGGGCGCAGCCCGGCGAGCGTCATCGATCCGCCGCGCGCGCGCATCGCGTTGCGGATCACGAACAGGAGCCCGACGGTGCGCGCGTCGAGGCAGCGGACATGCGCGAGGTCGATCTCGAGGCTCGTCGCGTGGACGAGGGTGTTCTTCAAGGTGACGAGGAGCGCCTCGACCCCGCCGAGCCGCGCGTCGCCCTCGAGCGCGAGCCGGCAGCGGCCCTCGTCGAGCGACGAGCCGCGCAGCGCGATGCCGCGTCCGCGCGGCGGCGCGATCACGTCGAGAAGGGCGAGGGGCGCGAGGCGGAAGGCGACGATGCCCGACAGGCACAACCCGTCCCAGGCATAACGCTTCCACAGGCGCGGCTCCTCCTTGATCCGCCAGAGCCATTCCACCCCGCGCAGCCGCCAGGACGGCGGCGCGCGGCGCACGCGGCCCGCGCGGAAGGCGAGGACGGCGCCGAGATGGCTGCGCAGGGGCACCGCGATCCGCTCCGCGTTGCGGGCGAGCCAGCTCTGGCCCTTCACGGCGCCGAGCGCGACGACGAGGAAATCCGCGCCGCTCGCATTGATGGTCTCGATCACGTCCTGCCCGCTCAGCTCCTCGACGCTGCCGCGCCCGGGATCGAGAAAGCCGACGCAGGTCACGCCGATGCCCTCGCGCGCGAGGCTGCGCGCGGCCTCCTCCGCCACCCCGGCATCGCCGCCGAAGAAGAACACCCGCAACGGGTCGGCGCCGGCGGGGCGGGCGACGAGCGCGTCGAACAGGTCAGACCCCGCGACGCGCTCGCGGATCGGGATCCGCACCCGCCGCGCGAGCCAGGCGAGCGCCGCCCCGTCGACGGTGCACAGGTCGCTCGTGCGCAGCGTCTCGCGGAAATGCGGGTCGAATTGGCTGTTGACGAGGAAGTTCACGTTGGCCGTCGAGATCAGCGTCCGGTACAGGCCCCGCGCTCCCGTCACCATCGCGACGACCTCGCTCATGCTGATCTCGTCGACGAGGATGCCGAACAGACAATAGGCGCGGCGGTCGAGCTCCGCCTCGAGCGAGTTCGCCATGGTCGTTGTCCTTCACGAAGGAGACGCACCGAGCCGACGACGCGGGATGTGCCGAGGACCGGACGAGGGTGCCTCCGGCGCCGCGCCGGCTCGCGAGCCGCGCGGGGAATTAAAGTAAAACATTCACTTCGCCACCCCAGACGCGCGAATTCGATCTGTAGGCCGCGAGCTTCGTCTCTGTACTAAGCGCAATCAAGCAGCGCAGCGTTTATTTTCGGGCCCCTGATATCACAATCATTTGGATCGAAAGGTGGAATAATCCATGTTTAACCGTCTGGTAACTAAAATTGAATTGCGAATGCCGCAATGCCGCCCAATAAAAACTCGAAGTGAGGCGCGGTTTCGCTCCGGGCGAACAGCGAACGAAGCCGCGTTTCGATGGGCAAGACGGCCGACCTGCGTCACCGGGGAGTGCATCGTGGATGGTTCTGTCAGACGCGGCGCCGGCCCTCCCGCCGGTGCTCGGGACATGTCGGTCGCGCGTGCCTCGGTTGCGGGCACGGCGGAAGGAGCGCGGTTCGACGACCGGCGGGAGCGGGGGGAGCGCGCGAAGCGCTGCTTCGATCTCTGCGCCGCGATCGTCCTCCTCGTCCTCGTCGCGCCGCTGCTCGCCGCGCTCGCGATCGCGATCAAGCTGCAATCGCCCGGCCCCGTCCTCTTCCGCCAGACCCGGCTCGGACGAGACGGCCGGCCGTTCGAAATCCTCAAGCTGCGCTCGATGACCGTCAGCGAGAGCGCCGGCGGGACCGTTCAGGCGACGCGTGCGGACGCGCGCGTGACGCCGATCGGACGCTTCATGCGCCGCGCGAGCCTCGACGAGCTGCCGCAGCTCGTGAACGTGATCCGCGGCGAGATGTCCCTCGTCGGCCCGCGCCCGCACGCCGTCGATCACGAGCGGCATTACGAGGGTCTGATCGCCGACTATTCCCTGCGCCGGAGCGTGCGTCCCGGCGTCACCGGTCTCGCCCAGGTGAGCGGGCGGCGCGGCGCGACGCCGCGGCTCTCCGACATGCAGGCGCGGGTCGAGATGGACCTCTGGTACGTGCGCAACCGCTCCTTCGCGCTCGATCTGCGCATCCTCGTCCTCACCGTCCCGAAGGTCCTCTGGGACGAGAACGCCTATTGAAGACGGGAGCGATCGTGGACGGGAGCGTACGCCAGACGAAGCCGACCGAGCGTCCCCGCGAGCCGGAGGCGGCGCCCGCGGTCGAGCCCGGCGGGCTCGCGCGGCTCCTGCGCGGGAGCACGCTGTCGGCCCGCGCGGCGCGCAGCTCCGCCTTCGCCGCCGCGGGCTTCGGCGCCGGCCAGGCGATCCGTCTCGGCTCGAACCTCGTTCTCACGCGCATCCTGTTCCCGGAGGATTTCGGGCTGATGGCGATCGTCCTCGCCGTCACCACCGGGCTCGCGCTCCTCTCCGACATCGGGCTCGGGCCGGCGATCATGCAGAGCCGCGCCGGCGACGAGCCGCGCTTCCTCGACACCGCCTTCACGATCCAGATCCTGCGCGGCGCGATCCTCTTCCTCGCGACCTGCGCGCTCGCCCTGCCGCTCGCCTCGCTCTACGGCGAGCCGCTGCTCGGCGCGATCCTGCCCGTGGCGGGGCTCTCGCTCCTCGTTTCCGGCTTCCTGCCGACGAAGATCGAGACGGCGCACCGCCACCTGCGCTTCGGGCGCGTGATCCTCCTCGATCTCCTCTCCCAGATCGCGGGGACGATCGTCGTCGTGGCGCTGGCGCTCTGGCTGCGCTCGGTCTTCGCGCTCGCGATCGGCCTGGTCGCGGGGGCGGCGATCCGGCTCGCGCTCGTGTGGGTCTTCCTGCCGGGGCGCGGCAACCGGCTCGGCTGGGATCGGCCGCGCGCGCGCGAGCTCGTGCGCTTCGGGATCTGGATCTTCGCGAGCACGGCCTGCGCCTTCGTCGTCCAGCACGCCGACAAGCTCCTCCTCGCCAAGCTCGTCCCGCTCGACGTGCTCGGATTCTACGCCATCGCGCAGATCCTCGCCTCGGCGCCGATCGCGCTGCAGGCGGCGATCCTCTCGCGCACGATGATCCCGCTCTACCGCGAGCGGCCGCCGAGCGCGAGCGCGCACAACCGCGTCGTCCTGCGGCGGGCACGGATCGGCGCCGCGGGCGGGACGATCGCGCTCCTCGCCCTCGTGGCGCTCGTCGGGGTGCCGCTCGTCGAGTTCCTCTACCGGGAGCCGTTCACGCGCGCGGGACCGCTCGTCGTGCTCGTCGCCTGCGCGCTGATGCCGGCGGCGGCTCTGGCGGGGATCGACCAGGCGGCGCTCGCGGCGGGCGATTCCCGCGGCTTCTTCGCCGTCGTGGCGGTGCGGGCGCTCGCGCATCTCGCGGCCTTCCTCGCGGGCTACGCCCTCTTCGGACTGCCGGGCGCGATCGCGGGCCAGGCCGTCGCGGTCCTGTGCGCCTACCCGGTGCTGTTGCGGCTCCTGCGGCGGCACGGCGCCGCCGATCCGGCGCTCGACGCAGCCCTGCTCGCGGCGAGCGCCCTCCTCGCGCTTCTCGCGATCGGCGTCTCGGTCGAGGCGATCGCCGGCTTGGCGTTGGAGTGAGCCGATGCCGAACGCCTTCGCCTATGCCGCGCTCCTCCTGTGGCCCCTCGTGGCGATCCTCCTGTTCGCGCGGCTGCGGGTCGACAAGGCGCTCGTCTGGACGCTCATGGGCGGGTATCTGCTCCTGCCGCCGGTCGCGGCGATCGATCTGCCGATGATCCCGGCCTTCGACAAGGCGTCGATCCCCAGTCTCGCGGCGCTCGCCGCCATCCTCGCCCTCGGCCATCGTCTGCGCCCGCTCGACGGGCACGCCGTCGAACGCACGCTGCTCCTCCTGTTCGTCCTCGCGCCGTTCGCCACCGTCCTGACCAATCTCGACCCCCTCCGCTACGGGCTCGCGACGCTGCCGGGGCTGCGCGTCTACGACGCGATCGCGGTGCTCGCCCACCAGGCGATCCACCTCGCGCCCTTCCTCGCCGCACGCCGCGTCCTGCGCGAGGAGGGCTCGCTGCGCGTGCTCCTCGCCGCGCTCGCGGTGGCGGGTCTTCTCTATTCGCTGCCGATGCTCCTCGAGGTGCGCCTGAGCCCGCAGCTCAACACCTGGATCTACGGCTTCTTCCAGCACAGCTTCGACCAGATGATGCGCTCGGGCGGCTATCGGCCGATCGTCTTCCTCGAGCACGGCCTGTGGGTGGCGTTCTTCGCGATGACGGCCTTCGTCGCCGCGCTCGCCTTGTTCCGCGCGGGCGCCGCGCCGGGACGCTCCGCCTGGCTCGCGGCGGCCTTCTACCTCTTCGTCGTGCTCGTGATGTGCAAGAGCGCGGCCTCGATCCTCTATGCGCTCGCGCTCGCACCGCTCGTCATCGTGGCGAGCCGTCGGCTCCAGCTCCTCGTCGCCTGCGTCCTCGTGATCGTCTCCTTGAGCTATCCCCTCCTGCGCGGCGCCGACCTCGTGCCCGTCGACGCGATGCTCGAGCAGGCGCAGGCGATCGAGGAGGACCGCGCCGCCTCCCTGCGCTTCCGCTTCGAGAACGAGGACGCGCTCCTCGAACGCGCCCGCGAGCGGCCGCTGTTCGGCTGGGGAATCTGGGGCCGCAACCAGATCTTCGATCCCGAGAGCGGGCGCATGACGAGCGTCACCGACGGGCGCTGGATCATCGTGATCGGGACGTTCGGCTGGCTCGGCTACCTCGCCGAGTTCGGCCTCCTCGCCTTCTCGGTCCTCTTCGCGACGATGCGGGAATGGCGGAGGACGGGCGGCGCGGGCTCGCCCCTCGTCGGCCCGCTCGCGCTGATCCTCGCGATCAACATGGTCGACATGCTGCCGAACGCGACGCTGACGCCGCTGACCTGGCTCGTCGCCGGCGCCCTCGTCGGCCACGCGAGCCGCCTCTCGGCGCCCGCCGCCGCTCGAATTCCGGCGCCGACGACGCCCACGCCGGCCTGCCGCCCCTATCCGATCACCTGAACCGAGGAGCCTTCGAGATTCACACGCCGTCACCTGCGCATCGAACCGAGATCGGAAGCCGCCGCCCTTCTCCTTCCCCTCAGGGGAAGGTGGCCCGGCGGCGAAGCCGACGGGTCGGATGGGGTCATTCGCCGCGCCAGCGGCGAAGGGGCGTCGTCGTAGAGCTGCTTACGTTCGGCGGCTCCCGACGCCCCTTCGACCCTTCGGGTCGAAAGATCCCATCCGTCTCCGACCCCTGTTCGGGGTCGGAGCCACCTTCCCCTGAGGGGAAGGAGAGGGAGCGCCATCATCCCACGCGTGCAGGAGCCACGACGCGTGCGCCTTGCAGGCCGAAGAACCGAGGAGCCGAGATGACGAGCCGACACCGCGTTCTCCTCATCGCCGAGGCGGCGAACCCGGAATGGGTGTCGGTGCCGCTCGTCGGTTGGTCCCTGGCCTGCGCGCTGCGCGAGGTCGCCGACGTCCACGTCGTCACCCATGTGCGCAACCGCGACGCAATCCTCCGCGCCGGCTGGGTGGAGGGACGCGACTTCACGGCGATCGACAACGAGATCCTGGCCGCGCCCGCCTGGCGCGTCGCGAGCGCGCTGCGGCTCGGGGAGGGCAAGAGCTGGACGCTGCTGCAGGCCGCCTCCGCGATCGCCTATCCGCTCTTCGAGCGGGAGGTCTGGCGGCTGTTCGGCGAGCGCCTGCGCGGGGGCGGGTTCGATCTCGTCCACCGCATCACGCCGCTCAGCCCCACCATACCGAGCCCGATCGCCGCGCGCTGCGCGCGGCTCGGCATCCCCTTCGTGATCGGCCCGCTCAACGGGGGCCTGCCCTGGCCGCGGGAATTCGAGCGGGAGCGCTGGCGCGAAGGCGAATGGCTCTCCTATCTGCGCGGCGGCATGCGGCTCCTGCCGTGGCGACGCGCGACGCTGCGGGCCGCGGCCTTGATCGTGGGCTCGCGGGCGACGCGGGCGGAGATGCCGGCGCGCGCCCGCGCGCGCTGCGTCACCATTCCCGAGAACGCCGTCGATCCGGAGCGCTTCGCCCGCCGCGCGCGGCCCTGCGGATCGGGTCCGCTGCGCGCCTGCTTCGTCGGCCGGCTCGTGCCCTACAAGGGCCTCGACATGCTCCTCGAGGCCGCGGCGCCGCTCGCGCGCGCGGGGCGCCTCGTGCTCGACATCGTCGGCGAGGGGCCGATGCGGCCGCGGATCGAGGCGCTCGTCGCCCGCGAGGGTCTCGGCGAGAGCGTGCGGCTGCACGGCTTCCTGCCGCACGCGCGCGTCCGCGACGTGCTCGCGCAGAGCGAGGTCTTCGCCTTTCCCTCGATCCGCGAGTTCGGCGGCGGCGCCGTCGTCGAGGCGATGGCGCTCGGCCTCGTGCCGATCGTCGTCGATTACGGCGGACCCGGCGAGCTCGTCACGGCCGAGACCGGCATCAAGCTGCCGCTCGCCGACCACGCGAGCCTGACCCATGCGCTGCGCGAGGCCCTCGCGCGGGCGCAGGCCGACCGCCTCGACCTCGTCGCCCGCGGGGCGCGGGCGCGGGCGCGGGTGCTCGCGCTGCTCACCTGGCGGCGCAAGGCGGAGCAGATCGTGGAGGTCTATCGCTGGGCGCTGCGCGAGCGGGCGGACCGGCCGGTCTTCTTCGAGGAGGAGGCGCCCGCGGCCGTTTTCGCACCGGAGCGCGACGCGCCCGCGCCGGCCCTCGGGACCCGGGTCGCGGGAGGGCCCGCCTGATGCGCATCCTCTACCTGATCCCCGAATTCCCCGGCCAGACGCACGTGCTGTTCTGGCGCGACATCGAGGCCCTGCGTCGGCACGGGCACGACGTGCGCCTCGCCTCGACGCGACGACCCGCGAGCCCCTGCCCGCACGCCTTCGCGAACGAGCCCTGCACCTGGCTGTGGCCCTACCGTCGCCGCGACCTGCGCGAGGCGCTCGGGCCCGGCGGCGCGCGGGCGGCGCTGAGCGCGCTTCGCGTCGCGGAGGGCGGAGGCCGCGAGAGGGCGCGCCTCCTCGCTCTCGTGCCCGCGGCCGTGCGGCTGCGGCGTCTCGTCGAGGAGGCGGCGATCGATTACGTCCACGGCCAGTCGCTCGCGCAGAGCGCGTCGGTGCTCCGCCTCGCCTACGAGATCCGCCCGTTCGCCTACGGCCTCGTTCTGCACAGCGCGATCGACGGGTTCGGGCGCAATCTGCGCTGGAAGGCCGAGCGGGCGCGGCTCCTCGTCGGCGTGACCGGCGCGGCGATGCGGGATCTGCGCGCGCTCGGCACGGGGGTGGACGTCGCCACGATCGCCTGCGGCGTCCCGCTCGACCGATTCGTGTTCCGCGAGCGCGAGCCTGGGGCCGCGCTGCGGCTCGTCACCGTCGCGCGGCTCCACGCGGGCAAGGGCCTCGGAGCGGTCGTCGAGGCCGTGGCGCGGCTCGTGTCCCGATACGACCTGCGCTACACGATCGTCGGCGAAGGGCCGTGGCGCCCGGATCTCGAGAGGCTCGTCGAGCGCCACGGTCTGTGGGACGTCGTCACCCTCGCCGGCGCCCGCGACGAGGCGGGGATCGTCGAGGCCCTGCACGGGGCGGATCTCGCGGTGCTCGCGAGCGCCGCCGAGACGACGGCGATCTTCGTGCGGGAGGCGATGGCGACGGGGCTGCCGGCGATCATGAGCGACGTCGGCGACGCGCGCCTCATGATCGACGAGGGCGTCGAGGGCTTCGTCGTGAAGCCGGGCGACGTCGCGGCGCTCGAAGCACGCATCGCCTGGTTCTGCGAGAACCCGGCCGCGCGGGCCGCGATGGGCCGCGCCGCCCGCCGGCGCGCCGAGCGGGATTTCGACGCCGAGCTCGGCCCGCGCGCGCTCCTCGCGGCGCTCGGTCACGGGGCGCACGCACCGCTCGCGGCCGTCGCTCGGGCCTAGAGCATCACCCCGCCATCGAATGTCGGTCGGCCGACGGGACGATGCATCTAGGCCGCGGGCGCGGGCGAGGGGAGCGGGGCCTGCGCCCGCTCCGGCGCGAGCCCGCCTCGGAAGCGCGCGCCGAGCTCGGCCGCGCAGCGGTCGACGTCGTGGCGGGCGAGCGCACGCTCGCGGCCCGCGAGGCCCATCGCGACGAGCCGCTCGCGCGGGGTGTCGGCGAGCGCGACGAGAGACGCGGCGAGGGCGTCCGCGTCGCCGGCCGGGACGAGCCAACCCGTCGCGCCCGGACGCACGAGTTCGGGAATGCCGGCGACGAAGGTCGCGATCACGGGCCGCCCGGCCGCCATCGCCTCCATGATCACGACGGGAAGCCCCTCGGCGAAGCTCGGCACCACGAGCGCGCTCGCCTCGGCGAGCGCCTCGCGCACCCCGGCTTCGTCGCGCCAGCCGGCGAGGACGACGGCGTCCTCGAGCCCGAGCCGGGCGCGCGCCGCCTCGATCGCGGGCCGCATCGGCCCGTCGCCGACGAGGGTGAGGCGCAGGTCCGGGCGCTCGCGGCGCGCGCGGGCGAGGGCGTCGAGGAGCACGAGAAAGCCCTTCTCCTCGGCGAGCCGGCCGATCGCGACGAGGCGGGGTCCGCTCTCCGGCAGCGGCCGCAGGGAGGCGAAGCGGCCGGGCTCGATGCCGCAATGCACGACGCGGATCCGGTCCCAATCGGCGGGATCGGCGAAGCGGCAGATCTGGCTGCGGCCGAACGCGCTGATCGCGATGGTGAAGGCCGCGCGCCGCACCTTGAGCCGCAGCGAGAGCGCGCGCGCCGCGTCGAATTCCTCCGGCCCGTGCACGGTCAGGCTGAAGGGGATCTCGGCGAGCCGCGCCGCCAACAGGGCGACCGCCGCGGAGTTCGTGCCGAAATGGGCGTGCAGATGCGCGATGCCGAGCGCCCGGCAGCGGTCGGCCAGGCGGCAGGCCTCGGCGAGGTAGACGAGATGGCGCGCCCGCGCGCCCGCCGCGTGGCCCATCGCGAGCGCGTCGGAGAGCGCGGCGAGGGCCGTGCGCGGCGCACGCGCGGCGGCGCCGATCGTCGCGGCGAGGAGGCGCGTCGGGCCGGCCTCCAGGATGCGCTCGGTCCGCTCGTGCTCGCTGCGATCGGCGGGATCGACGAGGGCCGCGAAATCGCCGCGGATCGCGAAGCGGTGGACGCGGTGCCCCGCCCGCTCGAGGGCGCGGATCTCGCGGCGGATGAAGCTGTGGGAGGGCCGCGGGTAGCAATTGACGAGGTAGCCGATCGTCATCGGCGCGTCTCCCCCAGGGTTCGCGTCTCCCCGAGCGCGAGCGCCTCGGCGAGCGCGCGCTCCCGCGCCGCCGCGGGCGAGCGCCGATCGGGATCGATGCGCACCACGTTGACGAGGTCGCCCGCGCGCACCTCCGTCATGTCCTGCGCGGGCAATTCGCGCATCGTGCCGTCGATCGGGCGCAGGATGGTGAAGCGGACGGTCGGCTCGAAATCGGTGGCGCTCGGCAGGCCGAGATCGGCGAGCGCCCGCTCGCCGGCCGAGAGGTTGATCTCGAGCTCCTCGCGGCGCCTCTGGAGCTCGTGCAATTCGGCGGAGCGCTCCAGCGTGCGGCGCGTGCGCACGGCGAGGAGATCGGCCTCCGCGCGCTCGGTCTCGCCGCGGGCGCGGGCGAGCGCCGCCTCGAGCTGATGGCGGCCGCGGACGAGCTCGGCGCGGCGGATGCGCATCTCGCGGGCGCGGGTCTCGGTGACGATGCCGCGCGCGACGAGCTTCTCCATCGCGACGCTCTCCTCCTCGACGACGGCGAGCTGTGCGTCGCTCGCCTGCGCCTCGGCCTCGGAGAGGGCGAGCTCCTCGCGGGCGAGCGCGAGCGCCCGCTCGGCGGCCGCGATGTCCTCTTCCAGCTCCTCGGCGCGCAGATCCATGAGGCGCCGCTCCTGGGCGAGCGCCTCGTCGAGGGCGCCCCCGAGCCCGCTGCGCCGCAGCCGCTCCTCGTCCCCCGGCTCCACCGCGATCGCGGCATTGCCGCGGCTCTCGGCGAGGAGGCGCGCCTCCTGGGCGACGACGATCGCGAGCTGGCGGCGCAGCACGCGCACGGTGCGCTGCGCCTCGACGAGGGTCGCCGCGTCGTCGAGCGCCGCGGGCCGCAGGAGCCCGCCGGCGACGCTGAGCGCGTGCAGGACCGTCATGCCGGGGCGGTGGCGATAGGCGCCGGGCGTCGTCACCGTGCCGGCGACGTAGATCGTCGGGGGATCGGCGACCTCGGGCGGGTGGAGGATCGCGACGAGGTCGAGGGGCGTGCGGTAATAGGCGGCGAGGCGCTCGAGGATGGCCCGCTCGAGCTCTTCGAGGCTGAGGCCGCGCGCCTGGAGATGTCCCGCGAGCGGCAGGGAGACGCGGCCGTCCGGGCGCACGATCACCTGGCGGTTGAGGCTCGGCTCCTGCGCGGTCCAGATCTCGACCACGTCGCCGCTCTCGAGCCGATAGACGGCGTCCTGCGCGCGCAGGGTCGGCGCGGCGAGAACGAGGGCGGCGAGGAGGGTCGCGAGGAGGCGGATTCCGGCGGGCATGACCGTCTCCTTCAGCGATGCCGGTTGAGGACGGCCGCCGCGAGACGGTCCGGCGGCACGAGGCGGGCGGCCGTCTCGACATCGCGGGCGCTGGTGACGCCGGCACGCAGGACGAGGAGGACCTTGTCGATGCGCGGCAGGAGCGCGAGCGTGTCGTCGAAATCGAGGAGCGGATGCGTGTCGACGACGACGATGGCGCCCGGCAGCTCGTCCTCGATCTCGTCGAGGACCTCGCGCAGGCCGCGGGAGGCGAGGAGCTCGGCCGGGTTCACGGCCGAGCCGCCGCTCGCGACGCGCAGGCGATAGGCGCCGATCCGCACCGGCAGGAGGATCTCGCGCGTCGCTGCGAAGCCGCCGAGCGCCTGGGGCAGTCCGGACGTGCTCTCGAGCCGGAGCCGGGCGGTGAGCTCCGGCGCGCGCAGGTCGGCGTCGATCAGGACGACGGGGCGCTCTCCCAACCGCGCGAGGCCGACCGCCAGGTTGAGCGCGACGAAGCTCGCGCCGCAGCCCGCGCGGGGCGAGACGATCGCGAGCGTCCGGTGGCCCTCGGCTTCGAGCGTGCGCAGCATGTGCGTGCGCAGGATGTCGATCTCGCGGGTGCGGCGGTCGCGCCCGTTCAGGCTCGCGATCCCGGCGCGGCGGATCGTCGGGGGATCGAGGACGATGTCCCCTCCGCCGAAGAGCCGATCGTCCACGGCGCGCAGCCGCGGCGCGACGCGCGCCTCCTCGGCGGGGACGAAATCGCGAACGTCGTCTATGTTGCCCATGGTTCGTTGCCTTCCGCTCATCCCATCCGCTCGTCGATGACGTCGGACAACACGGTGATCGCGCCGCCCCAGGCCTCGACGAGGCGCGGCCCGTACTCGACCGTCGCGGCGGCGATCGCGACCGCCGCGACGAGGCTCGCGGCGGTTCGCAGCCGCCGGGCGCGGGTGACGGAGGCGGTCGCGACGGTCGGCAGCAGGACGACCGGGACGGCGCCGAGGCTGCCGAGGTCGTAGGCCTCGCGCACCCGCCCGTCGAGGAGATCGCCGACGACGAGCGCGACGAACCCCGCCCCGAGCGCCGCCACCACGACGAGCGCGAGGAGCGTGCCGCGGCGCCCCGTCGGCGCGTCGGGGAGCGAGGCGGGGCCGAGCGCCGCGAGCTGGGCCATGCGCTCGTCGCGCGCGATCCGAAGCCGGATCTCCGCCGTCGAGAGGCGGTCGCCGACATAGACGAGCTGGCGCTGGAGAATGTCGCGGCGGCTCTCGAGCTCGCGCATCATGGTCGCCACCTCCGGCGCCTCCTCGACGATCGCGCGCACGGCGGCGAGGCGTTCGGCGAGCGCCGTGCGGCGCTCGGAGAGATGGCGCATGCGCTCCTCGGCGACGCGGCTGCGCTCGGCGATGAGCGCGATCTCGGGCGCGAGGCGGGGGGCGGGCGCATCGCTCGCCTCGGCGGTCTCGGCCCCGCCGGCTCCCCCCTCCGCCGCGACGCGCCGCTCCAGCGCCTCGATGCGCTCGCGCAGCGAGCGGACGCCGGGATGGCGGTCGGACGCGATCGAGGCGAGCGCCGCGTAATCCGCGCGCAGGGTCTCGAGCTGCTCCTCGAGCGCGACGCTCGGCGCCCGCGCGCGGCGCGCGTCGTATTCGAAGCGCATCAGGCGGCGCTCCTCTGCGAGCGCGATCGTCTCTTCGTCGATCTCCTGGAGCCGCGTCGAGAGCCGCTCGATCTCCTCGAGCCGCGCCTCCACCCGCTCCGGCAGGATGTCCGCGTGGCGGCGCACCGCCGATGCGATCTCGGCCTCCATGCCGCCGAGCCGCAGCCGCAGCTCCTCGTATTCCCGCCGCACGAGATCGACCTCCCGCTCGAGCCCGCCGACGCGGATCGCGCGCTCCCCCGCGATCAGGAGGGCGACGACGTCGTCGACGACCGCCCGCGCGCGCTGGGGGTCGGGGTGAGCGAAGCGCACGCGCACGCCGATGCGGGTGCGGTCGAGCGGGAAGGCGAGGGGGCCGTCCTCGACGATCGTGATCTCGAGGCGCCGCCGCAGCCGGTCGACCGGCTCCTCGTCGTCGGGGAAGAGGTCGCGCGCGGCGGCGATGCGGGCGAGGGCGTCGCGGTCGAGCGCGCTCGTCTCGATCCGGCGCAGCTGCTGGCGCGCCTCGGTCTCCCCGTGCTCGAAGCCGTCCGGGTGGTTGCCGACCTGGAGGACGAGATGCGCCTGCGAGACGTAGCGCGTCGGCAGCGACAGGATCACTGTTACCCCGACGGCGAGGACGATCCCCGCCACCAGGAGGAGGAGGGGCGCGCCGCGCCCGACGAGACGGAGATAATGCTCGATCGGTTTCACCCTCTGGTCCGCCTTCTCGTGTCGATGGGAGGTGTCGGTGCGCGATGTCGGTCAGGGCGTGCGGGCGCGGCTCTCCGCGAGGGGGCCGGGCGTCGCGACGCCCGATTTCGGATAGGAGGAGACCACCTCCCAGACGATCTCGCGGATGCGCCGCGACGCCGCGTCCGTCAGTGCCGGCATCGGCGTGCCGTCGGCGTCCGCGCCGGAAGGCGGCAGATCGACGGGGCTGCTTCCGTAGAGCGTCGCGTAATGGGCGAGCGCCACGACCCAATTGCCGAGCGGGCTCGGGTGGATGTCGTCGACGAAGAGGTCGGCGCGGCCCGCCACCCCCTCGATCCCCCCGCCGTCCTCCGCCGCGCGCACGACCGCGGCGATCGCCTGCCCCGCCGGGACGACCCGGATCGGCGCGGGAAGCGGCTCGCCGGCCTGGGCGCGGGCGAGGAGCTCGCCTTCCCAAGCGCGCGGGAGATCGCGGTCGATGCGCTCGAGAAAGCCCTCCGGATCGTCGAGCCGATGCCAGGTCTCGTAGAGATAGACGCGGATCGCGGGGTTGCCGGCGAGCGCCCGCTCGGCGAAGGCGCGCAGGAACCGGGGGCTGTCGAAATGGCGGATGGCGTCGCGCAGCTCGACCATCTCGGTCAAAACGAGCACGTCGAAATCGCCGCTGTCGAGGGCGCCGTGGACGTCTTCGTGGAGCGGGTGGAGGTCGACGGTCTCGAAGCCCGGGATCGGCGCGTCGGCGCGCCAATGCGCCTGCAGCGTCGTCCCCCAGCCGAGCTGGGACGCGTAGCGATGGCCGACGGGCGCCATCGCGGCGAGCATCCGCGGCATGTCGCGCCCGACGAGGCTGTGGCCGAGATGGAAGACCGCGAGCGGGCCCTCCGGCGGGGGCAGGGGCGTCGCGTAGAGCGCGGCGAGCGCCTCGGGCGAGAGCGGCGCCGTCGTGCTCGCCATGCGCTCCGAGAGCGCGGCGATGGCGGACGCGGCCGCGACGAGAGTGGCCATCGCCAGGCTCGCCTTGATCGTGATCGACATGGTCCGGTCCCGTTCCTCACGCTGTGCCCGGATCACGGGACGACGAGGCGACGTCGAGCCCGAGGGCGATTGTCGATCTTCTTCGCGCGAGCGCGAGACACAACGGTATTTTGCTGACCATTCGCATGTCTTCGTTCGCTCCTGCACAGTCTAGGGGAGCCGAAATACGTGAATTCGGGCGTGACCCGAACGCCCTCGCGCGGCAGCCTTCGTGCGGACGCGACGCGGAGACGAGGATGGAGCGGGTCGGGGCGGTGGTGATCGGGCGCAACGAGGGCGACCGGCTTCGCGCCTGCCTCGCCTCCCTCGCGGGCGCAGTGGATGCCGTCGTCTACGTCGATTCCGGCTCGAGCGACGGCAGCGTCGCCCTCGCTCGGGCGATGGGCGCGCGCATTGTCGAGCTCGACGGCGATCGCCCGTTCGGCGCGGCGCGCGCCCGCAATGCGGGCCTCGCCGCGCTGCGCGAGGAGCCCGAGATCGCCTTCGTGCAGCTCGTCGACGGGGATTGCGTGGTGCAGCCCGGCTGGATCGCCGCGGCCCGCGCCTGCCTCCTCGCCGACCCGCGCCTCGCCATCGTGTGCGGACGCCGCCGCGAGCGCGATCCGGGCGCCTCCGTCTTCAACCGCCTGTGCGATCGCGAATGGGACACCCCCGTCGGCGAGGCTCGGGCCTGCGGCGGCGACGCGTTCGTGCGGGCCGGCGCGCTCGCCGCGATCGGCGGCTTCCGGGAGGACCTGATCGCCGGGGAGGAGCCGGAGCTGTGCCTGCGGCTGCGCCGCGCCGGCTGGCGGATCCGCCGGATCGATCGCGAGATGACGCTCCACGATGCGGCGATGACGCGCCTCTCGCAATGGTGGCGGCGCGCCGAGCGGGCGGGGCACGCCTTCGCGGAAGGCGCCGCGCTGCACGGCGCCGGGCCCGAGCGCCATTGGGTCGCGCAGACGCTCCGGGCGCTCGCCTGGGGGCTCGTCCTGCCGATCGTCGCGCTCCTCGCCGTTTTCGCCAGCGGCCCGCTCGCCCTCGCGCTCTTCGCCGCCTATCCGCTCCAGATCGCCCGGCTCGCGCACCGCGACGGCGCGCGGCGCGCGAGCGTCGAATGGGCGGCATTCGCGACCCTGGCAAAGGTCCCGGAGGCGATCGGCGTCCTGCGCTACCTGATCGGCCGCCGGCTCATGGGGCGCCGCCCCCGCCTCCTCGAATACAAGTGAGCCCTGCCATGCCCGCACCCTGCCTCCGTTCCGGCCTGCCGCTCGTCGCGGCGATCGTGCTCGCGGCGAGCGTCTCCCCGCAGGCGAAGGCCGATCCCGGCCGGCCCTTCGACACGCGCGTGATCCAGTCCGGCCACAGCCTCACCGATCCGATTCCGCCGGTCCTCGCGGGTCTCGTGCGCGCCAAAGGGAATGTGCGGCCGACGATCCACCGCTCGACGATCCCCGGCAGCCCGATGGACTGGCGCTGGGACCACACCGCGATCCCGCAGGACGCGCGCACGCAGATCGCCGATTACGAGATCCTCGTCCTGACCGAGCGCGTCTCGCTCTCGGGGACCATGCCCTGGCACGGCTCGGCGGAGACGGCGCTGCTATGGCAGTCCCACGCCTTCGCCGAGGGCGACGGCGGCCGCGGCGCCGAGACGATCCTCTACGCCACCTGGGTCTCGCTCGCGAGCGGCCCCGATTACGTGCGCGAGCAGCCGCACGATCCCGAGGCGATGCTGCCCTTCCGCGAGCGCCTGCCGCTCGAGCTCGCCCGCTGGGAGGAGATCCTCGCGCATGTCAACGAGAAGCGCGATCCGCGCTCGCCGCCGATGCGCATGATCCCCGGCCCCGTGATCATGGCGGAGGTCTACGATCGCATCGCCGCCGGCACCGCGCCGGGTCTCGAGGCGATCGACGCGCTGTTCGTCGACGAGATCCACCTCTCGGCGGCGGGCACCTACCTGATCGCGCTCGCCCACCTCGCGGTGATCTATTGCACGGACGTGCGCGGCCTGCCCGCCGATGTCGGCCAGCCGCTGCCGCCCGATCCGGCGCTCGCCGCCTTCATGCAGGATCTCGTCTGGGAGGTGGTGACCACCTATCCCCACGCCGGCGTCGACCGCTGCCCGACGTCCTGAGGGCGAAGAGTTCTCTTCACACCAAGGCTGTCATCCCGGGCCGCGAAGCGGACCCGGGACCCATATCCACGACGACGAGTCCGAGCGCGCATGCCGCGCTCGCTGCACCACCGTGCCGCATGTGCGATCGTCGGAGAAAAACGCAGCCTATAGGCTGCGAACCGGACGTCGGCCGGCGAGAAGGGGTGCATCCAATCGGTGTCATCCCCGGCCGGAGCACGCGTAGCGTGCGCAGGGGAAGGGGACCCAGCACCAAGACCTGTGCGGAGCACACGATCGTGCCGCCGACCAGGCGGCTAGACGCCGCCGCGACAGTGTGCTCCGCACACGTTTTTGTGCTGGGTCCCCTTACCCTCCGGTCGCAAGCGACCTCCGGCCGGGGATGACACCGGTGGAGCCGCTCCGGGAGAACGACGCATCCGGGACCCCAGAGGGATTCCGTTGCCACCGGCGTGGCTGACTTGATGACAGCCTATGAGCGTGGTTGCAATTCCTCAGAGCCCCCCGAGCCGCCGCGCGAGGGCGTCCGAGAGGCCGATCGTCGGCACGGGCGGCAGAGCCGCGGGCTCGCTCGGCCCGGCGCCGGCGCGCGCCGCCGCGAGGGTCGCCGCGAGCGCCGTCTCGAACGAGCACAGGACGGGCATGCCGAGGCGCTCGCCGACGCGTGCGCGAAGGCCGATCAGCCCCGCGCCGCCGAGGATCACCACGTCCGCCCCGTCCTCGTCGCGGCAGCGGGCGGCGGCCTCGGCAAGCGCCGCCACCGCCCCGTCCGGATCGCGCGCGATGCCGCCTCCGTCCGGCGCGACCGCGCGAATGCCCGCGATGCGCTCCGACAGGCCGCGCGCGGCGGCGAAGGCTTCGAGCATCGCCGGCCAGCGCTCCCCGCCGGTGACGATGCCGACGCGTGTGCCCGCCGCGCTCCCGGCGAGGATCGACGCCTCCGCCATGCCCAGGACGGGAACCGCAGCGATCTCGCGGACCGCATCGAGCCCCGGATCGCCGAAGCAGGCGATCAGCACCGCGTCGCAGCCCTCGCCCTCGCGCGCGAAGGCGTCGAGCGCCGCGTGGCCGGCGACGGCATAGGCGGCCTGCGTCGCGACGTAGGCCGCGCCGAAGCGCCCCGTCGCGCCGCGGAAATCGACGCCCGGTGCTTGCGCGCGGGCCGCCTCGACGAGGCGGGCGGTGATCGGCGCGGTGGTGTTCGGATTGATCAGGAGGATGCGCATCGGCCGGCGAACGCCTTTTGAGTGAGCATGCACGTCGGTTCGGCACGCAGCCCGATTCGCAGGCAGGTGCCGGCTGCGGCCAGCGCGGCCGCGCCACGCCTTTCTGCGCCCGCTTCCGCTCTCGGGCAAGACCGCGGGCGAGGCCGGGCAGGGGATGGCACGGCGCTTGCTGACCTTGCGTCCGACCAATCAAGAACAGGGGAAGCGGTCGATGACACGATTTCTGAACAGCACCGGGGCGCTCCTCGTCGCGCTCGTGGCCGGCACGGCGCTCGTCGCGCCCGCGCTCGCGCAGGAGAAGGTCCTGCGCATCGGCATGACGGCGGCGGACATCCCGCGCACCTCCGGCCAGCCGGACCAGGGGTTCGAAGGCAACCGCTTCACCGGCATCCCCATCTACGACAGCCTGACGCAGTGGGACCTCTCGAAGGAGGACGCGCCCTCCGTCCTGATCCCCGGCCTCGCGACCGAATGGGCGGTCGATCCGGACGACAACACGAAGTGGATCTTCCGTCTGCGCGAGGGCGTCGTCTTCCACGACGGCTCCTCCTTCGATGCCGACGCGGTCGTGTGGAACGTGCAGAAGGTGCTCGATCAGGAGGCGCCGCATTTCGACGCGGCCCAAGTCGGCGTCACGGCCTCCCGCATGCCGACCCTGCGCTCGGCCCGTGCGATCGACGCGTTCACGGTGGAATTGACGACGTCCGAGCCCGACGCCTTCCTGCCGATCAACCTGACGAACCTGTTCATGGCCTCGCCCGCTCATTGGCAGGCGAAGTTCGACGCGGTTCCCGCCTCCGTCACGGATCCGAAGCAGCGCGCCGAGCAGGCCTGGGCGGCCTTCGCGGCCGATCCGTCCGGCTCGGGTCCCTTCCGCGTCACCGCCTTCGTGCCCCGCGAGCGGCTCGAGCTCGCGCCCAATGCCGATTATTGGGACGAGACCCGCAAGGCGCGGATCGACCGCGTCGTCCTCATCCCGCTGCCTGAGCCGAACGCCCGCACCGCGGCGCTCCTGTCGGGTCAGGTCGACTGGATCGAGGCGCCCTCGCCGGACGCGATCCCGCAGATCGAGGCGCGCGGCTTCAAGGTCTACGCGAATGCCCAGCCGCATGTCTGGCCCTGGCAGCTCTCCTTCGCCGAGGGCTCGCCCTGGCTCGACATCCGCGTGCGCCACGCCGCCAATCTGTGCATCAACCGCGAGGAATTGCGGGAGCTGCTCGGGGGCTACATGGCGATCCCCGTCGGCACGGTCGCGCCCGGCCATCCCTGGTGGGGCGACCCGTCCTTCGAGATCCGCTACGATCCCGACGCCGCCCGCGCGCTGATGGAGGAGGCGGGCTTCTCTGCCTCGAACCCGGTCCAGGTCCGTGTTCAGACCTCGGCCTCGGGCTCGGGCCAGATGCAGCCGATCCCGATGAACGAGTACGTGCAGCAATCCCTGCGCGATTGCTTCTTCGACGTCGAGCTCGACGTGATCGAGTGGAACACGCTGTTCACGAATTGGCGCCGCGGCGCCACCGACCCGACGGCGAACGGCGCCCATGCGATCAACGTCTCCTTCGCGGCGATGGACCCGTTCTTCGCCATGGTGCGCTTCACCTCGACGAACACCTTCCCGCCGGTGTCGAACAATTGGGGCTATTTCGGCAACGACGAGTTCGACGCGCTGATCGCCGAGGCGCGCACGAGCTTCGAGGCGGAGGCGCGCGACGCGGCGCTCGCGCGGCTGCACGCGCGCATCGTCGAGGAGGCGCCCTTCGTCTGGATCGCGCACGACGTCGGCCCGCGGGCGATGTCGCCGCGCGTGACGAACGTCGTCCAGCCGCGCAGCTGGTTCATCGACATCGCGCCGATGGACATCGAGTGATCGACGGGCGCGGGCTCCGCCGGCACGCGCCGACGGAGCCCGTCGCCGGCATCGCTCGATACGGATACGCACAATGCTCGAATACCTGATCAAGCGGCTGGTCTACACGGTCCCGATCTTTCTCGGCGTGTCGGTCGTCTGCTTCGCGCTCGTCCATATCGCGCCGGGCGATCCCCTGATCTCGATCCTGCCGGCGGACGCCTCGGTCGAGCTCCAGGAGATGCTGCTCACGCTCTACGGCTTCGACCGCTCCTATCCGGAGCAATTCCTGATGTGGCTGTGGCGGGCGCTCCAGGGCGATCTCGGCACCTCGATCGCGACCGGCCGTCCCGTCGCCGCGGAGGTCTTCCGCGCGGTCGGCAACACGCTGATGCTTGCTGCCGTCGCGACCCTGATCGGCTTCCTGTTCGGGTGCCTGTTCGGCTTCGTCGCCGGCTATTTCAGCAATTCCTGGGTCGATCGCGCCGCCTCCGCGCTCGCCGTGCTCGGGGTGAGCGTGCCGCATTACTGGCTCGGCATGGTCCTCGTGATCGTCTTCTCCGCCCAGCTCGGCTGGCTGCCGGCGACGGGGGCGGGGCCCGGCGGCTCGGCGAGCTGGCGCTGGGATTTCGAGCACGTCCAGTTCCTGATCCTGCCGGCGATCACCATGTCGGTGATCCCGATGGGCATCGTCGCGCGCACGGTGCGGGCGCTCGTGGCCGATCTCCTCGCGCAGGACTTCATCGTCGGCCTTCGCGCCAGGGGCCTGTCCGAGCTCGGGATCTTCCTGCACGTCGTCAAGAACGCCGCGCCGACCGCGCTCGCGGTGATGGGCCTCCAGCTCGGCTACCTGCTCGGCGGCTCGATCCTCATCGAGACGGTGTTCTCCTGGCCCGGCACGGGGCTCCTCCTCAATTCCGCGATCTTCCAGCGCGACCTGCCGCTCCTGCAGGGGACGATCCTCGTGCTCGCGCTCTTCTTCGTGTTCCTCAACCTCGCGGTCGACGTGCTGCAGACGGCGCTCGATCCGCGCATCAAGCGGGCCTGAGCCGATGTCGAACGCAACGCCCGCGCTCGCCGCGCCGATCGAGAAGACGGACGGCTATTGGACCACGGTCGCTCGTCGTCTCGCCCGCGATCCCGTGGCGCTCGTCGCCGGCGCGGTGCTTCTCGCGATCTTCCTCGCGGCCGTCTTCGCCCCCTTCGTCGCGCCCGCCGATCCCTACCAGGGCTCGATGCTGCGCCGCCTGCGCCCGATCGGCACCGAGGGCTATCCGCTGGGCGCCGACGAGCTCGGGCGCGACATGCTCTCGCGGCTCATCTACGGCGCCCGGATGTCGCTCCTGATGGGCGTCACGCCCGTCGTGATCGCCTTCTTCGTCGGCTCGGCGATCGGGATCTTCGCCGGCTATGCGGGCGGGATCGCCAACACGCTGATCATGCGCACGATCGACGTGTTCTACGCCTTCCCCTCCGTCCTCCTCGCGGTGGCGCTCTCGGGCGCGCTCGGCGCGGGGCTCGGCAACGCGCTCCTGTCGCTCACGGTCGTCTTCGTGCCGCCGATCGCGCGCATCGCGGAATCCGTCACGACGCAGATCCGCGCGCGCGATTTCGTCGAGGCGGCGCGGGCCTCGGGCGCCTCCGCCCTCACGATCGTGCGCGTGCACATCCTCGGCAACGTCCTCGGGCCGATCTTCGTCTACGCGACGAGCCTGATCAGCGTCTCGATGATCCTCGCCTCGGGCCTCTCCTTCCTCGGCCTCGGCGTGCGCCCGCCCGAGCCGGAATGGGGGCTCATGCTCAACACGCTGCGCACCGCGATTTACGTCCAGCCCTGGGTCGCGGCGCTGCCGGGTCTGATGATCTTCGTCACCTCGATCTCCTTCAACCTCCTGTCCGACAGCCTGCGCTCGGCGATGGACATCAAGTCGTGAGGAGGCGCCGCTCATGGATCTCGTGAAGCCGCCGACGCAGCCGAGCCGCCCGGAACCGCTCCTGTCCGTGCGCGGTCTCGTCAAGCATTTCCCGCTGTCGAAGAGCTGGTTCTCCGGCCGGGAGGAGCGCGTCTACGCGGTGGACGGCATCGATCTCTCGGTCCATGCCGGCGAGACGCTCGGCATCGTGGGCGAATCGGGCTGCGGCAAGTCGACGACGGCGCGCCTCCTGATGCAGCTCATCGCCCACGACGACGGCGAGATCGTCTTCGACGGCAAGACGGTCGGCTCGCGGGCGCTGCCGCTGCGCGAGTTCCGCCGCCAGGTGCAGATGGTGTTCCAGGACAGCTATTCCTCGCTCAACCCGCGCCTCACCATCGAGGCCTCGATCGCCTTCGGCCCGCAGGTGCACGGCGTCTCCCGCAAGGAGGCGCTCGCGCGGACCCACGCGCTCCTCGATCGCGTCGGCCTCGATCCGCGCCGCTTCGCCGAGCGCTACCCGCACGAGCTCTCCGGCGGCCAGCGCCAGCGCGTCAACATCGCCCGCGCGCTCGCGCTGCAGCCGCGGCTGATCATCCTCGACGAGGCCGTCTCGGCGCTCGACAAGTCGGTGGAGGCGCAGGTCCTGAACCTGCTCATGGATCTCAAGGACGAGTTCGGCCTCACCTACGTCTTCATCAGCCACGATCTCAACGTCGTGCGCTACATCTGCGATCGGGTGCTGGTGATGTATCTCGGCAAGGTCGCCGAGATCGGCGCGACGCAGGCGGTCTTCGAGGCCTCGGCGCATCCCTACACGGCCGCGCTCCTCTCTTCGATGCCCTCGATCGATCCGGACAACCGCACGCAGGTCGCGCCGCTCGCGGGCGATCCGCCGAACCCGATCGACCCGCCCTCCGGCTGCCGCTTCCACACGCGCTGCGCCTTCGCCGAGCCCGTCTGCGCCCGGGACGCGCCGCGCGAGCGCGACCTCGGCGCCCGCCACCGCGTCGCCTGCCACCGGGGCGATCCGACCTCCGGCTACGGCCTCGCCGAGACGCCCGCCCCCCTCGCCGCGACGGGAGCCTGAGCCGTGAGCGCGTCCCCCGCCCCCCTCGAGACGCCCCCGCCCGCGGCCTCCGCTCCCGCCGCGCCCTATCTGAGCCTGCGCGACCTGCACGTGACCTTCGTCGGCGGCCGCAAGCCGGTTCACGCGGTCAACGGCGTCGATCTCGCGCTCGCCCCCGGCGAGGCGCTCGCGCTCATCGGCGAATCGGGCTCGGGCAAGAGCGTCACGCTGCGCGCGCTGATGCGGCTCAATCCGGAGCGCAAGACGAAGACGACCGGCGAGATCCTCGTCGGCGGGCGCGACGTCGCGCGGCTCGACGGCAAAGCCCTCTCGCTCTATCGCGGCGGCGAGGTGGCGATGATCTTCCAGGAGCCGCTGCTCGCCCTCGACCCGGTCTTCACCCTCGGCCAGCAGATCGTCGAGGCGATCCGCCGTCACGAGCGCATCGACCGGGCGCAGGCGCGCGCGCGGGCGCTCGCTTTGTTCGAGCGGGTACGGATCCCGAGCCCGGCGAAGCGGCTCGACGCCTACCCGCACGAGATGTCGGGCGGCATGCGCCAGCGGGCGATGATCGCGCTCGCGCTCGCCTGCAATCCGCGCGTCCTCCTCGCCGACGAGCCGACGACGGCGCTCGACGCCACCGTCCAGATCCAGATCCTGCTCCTCCTGCGCGACTTGCAGCGCGAGCTCGGCCTCTCGATCGTGTTCGTCACGCACGATCTAGGCGCGGCCGTGGAGATCGCGGACCGGATCGTGGTGATGTATGCCGGGCGGATCGTCGAGGAGGGGCCGGCGCGCGAGATCATCCGCAATCCGCGCCACCCCTACACGATCGGCCTCCTGAAGAGCCGGGCCGACGGAGCGATGAAGAAGGGCGCGCGCCTCGACGCGATCCCCGGCGCGCCGCCCGATCTCGCGAATCTCCCCGCCGGCTGCGCCTTCGCGGCGCGCTGTTCGATCGCCGAGCCGCGCTGCCGCGAGATCCTGCCCCCGCTCGCGCGCCATGCGGCCGGCGGCGGGGTGCGCTGCCTGCGCGCCGACGAGGCGCCGGGGCTGCTCGCGCGCTAGGACCGATCGCCGCACGCCCCCCGCCGCCGCGGCCGAAACGTGGCGAATCGAGGGCGGAATCCCGCGCCGTTAGACCTTCGGCGATAGGGACAGTGCGTAGATCAGAGTTGAAATTCTTGCATGGCTGCCGTACCGGTATGGCAACGCTCGTCGCCCGCGAGGCCGCGGACGACGGGCTGCAGCGCGAGTCGCCGCCGAAGCCGAAGGCCGGCGCCGAAACTCGCGGGGGAAACGAGAACAACAAGGGAGAACGTCGAAATGACAAAGAATGCCGGTCTGCGCGCCACGGCCTTCGCCGCGGCTGCCGCCACCGCCCTCGTGTCGATGCCGTTTTCGGCGCAGGCCGAAGTGGACCGCGTCCGTTGGCAGATCCCGATGGCCTTCGCCTCGTCGCTGACCGCGCTCGGCGACACGATGCCCTGGGTCGCCCAGAACCTCGAGCAGGTCTCCGGCGGGCGCATCCAGTTCCAGGTCGCGGAGCCGGGCTCCGTCATACCCGCGCTCGGCGTGTTCGAGAACACCTCGAACGGCAATATCGACGCGGGCTACTCGTTCATGGGCTACGAGATCGGCCAGGTGCCGGCCGCCGCTCTGTTCGGCGCCATGCCCTTCGGCCTCGATTCGACGCAGTTCATCGCGTGGATGTACTTCCACGGCGGCGACGAGCTCCTGAAGGAGACCTTCGCGCCCCACAACGTCTACCCGATCCTCTGCGGCTCGATCGCGCCGGAAGCGGCCGGCTGGTTCCGTCAGCAGATCGAGAGCGTCGAGCAGCTCCAGGGTCTTCGCTTCCGTGCGGCGGCCATCGGCGGCGAGATCATGAGCGAGCTCGGCATGTCGGTGACCATGCTGCCGGGCGGCGAGCTCTTCCAGGCGCTGGAGACCGGCGTGCTCGACGCGACCGAGTTCTCGCTGCCGACCGTCGACGAGCAGCTCGGCTTCTTCCAGGTGGCCAAGCACTATTACCTGCCCGGCTGGCACCAGCCCTCTACGAACCAGTACCTCTACGTCAACCTCGATGCCTGGAACGGCCTCTCGGAGCAGACCCAGGCGGTCATCGAGACCTCCTGCAAGGCCGGCACCATGATGGCCATGGCCAAGGCCGAGGCGCTGCAGGGCGCCGCGCTCGCCCGCTTCCAGGAGCAGGGCGTCACGCTCGAAACCTGGGACGAGGAGTTCCTCGACGTGTTCTGGGACGCGACCCAGCGCGTGATGGAGCGCCGCTCCGGGCAGGACGAGATGTTCCGCCGCGTCCACGAGTCGATGCGCGCCTTCCAGCGCGAGCATGCGCAATGGGGCGCCACCGGCTATCTGCCGCGCGACTGGGCGCTGCGCAACCTCGTCGGCGAGAACTGAGCGGAGCCGTCGTGGCCAATCTCCACGTTGCCCCGGAGACGAACGCGGCGCCCGAGCGCCCCGCGTTCGACCTCCCGCACACGGTGATCTCGCGCCCCCTCGACGCGTTCGTACGCGTCGTGGGGGAGGCGTTCTCCTGGATCTGGGTGGTCTTGATCCTCCTGATCGTCGGGAACGTTTTCCTGCGCTATGTCGTCGGCCGCAACTTCATCGCGCTCGAGGAGATGCAATGGCACCTCTTCTCGATCGGCTTCATGATGGGGCTCGGCTACACGCTCCTCAAGGACGGCCACGTCCGCGTCGACGTGCTCGCCGAGCATTGGTCGGACCGCAGGCGCGCCGCGATCGAGTTCCTCGGTCTCGTCCTCTTCCTGGGGCCGTTCCTCTATTTCGTGATCGTCTACGCCGTCCCCTTCGTCCAGCGCTCCTGGGCGCTCAACGAGGTCTCGGCGGCGCCGGGCGGGTTGCCGGCGCGCTGGGCGATCAAGTCCGTCATCATCATCGCGTTCGGCTTCCTCGCCATCGCGGCCTTCTCGCGGCTCACGCGCGTCACCGCGTTGCTCTTCCGCTTCCCGCGCCCGCGCCGGGAGGACGGAACGCCGGCCTGACCGCCGTCCCACGCATCCATCAAAGCCGCGGCTTGCGGAGTCACGCTTCGTGTTCGAGACATACGAAATCTTCGTCATCGCGATGTTGGGCTCCTTCATCGCCCTGATCTTCACGGGCTTCCCGATCGCCTGGCTGCTCGCCGGGATCGCGGTGATCTTCGCCGTCGGCGGAATTCTGCTGAACCAATATTTCGACGTCGACACGTACTTCCTGAACAATTGGCGCATCTTCGGCATCTTCGTGCAGCGCGTCTACGCGCAGATGTCGAACTGGGTGCTCGTCGCCTTGCCGATGTTCATCTTCATGGGCCTGATGCTCGAGCGTTCGGGCATCGCCGAACGGCTGATGACGAACTTCGTCAAGCTGTTCGGCCGCTATCCGGGCGGGCTCGCGATGGGCGTGATCCTGATCGGCATCCTGCTCGCCGCCTCGACCGGCATCGTCGGCGCCTCGGTGACGCTGCTCGCGATGCTCTCGATGCCGGTGATGCTCTCCCAGCACTACAGCAAGGCCTTCGCCTCCGGCGTGATCGCGTCGGCCGGCACGCTCGGCATCCTGATCCCGCCCTCCGTCATGCTCATCCTGATGGCGGACCAGCTCTCCCTGTCGGTCGGCGACCTGTTCATGGGGGCGCTGATCCCCGGCGTGCTGCTCGGCATCTGCTACATTCTCTACGCGCTCGTCGCCGCGCGCGTGGTGCCGACCCTGGCGCCGGCTCCGAAGAACCTCGACCCGGTCGATTGGAGCCTCGTGCGCGACACGCTGCTCGCCATCCTGCCGCCGGTGCTCCTGATCATCGCGGTGCTCGGCTCGATCTTCTTCGGCATCGCCACGCCGACCGAGGCCTCCGGCGTCGGCGCGCTCGGAGCGGCCATCCTCGCGCTCGTCAACCGGCGCTTGAGCATGGCCGTCCTGCGCGACGTCTGCATCAAGACGACGCTGACGACGGCCTTCATCTTCGGCATCTTCCTCGGGGCGACGGCCTTCGCCGTCGTGCTGCGCCAGCTCGGCGGGGACGAGTTCATCAAGGACCTCCTGACCGCGATCCCGCTGTCGCCCGGCGGCATCGTCCTCGTGATCCTGTTCGTGGCCTTCCTCGCCGGCTTCTTCCTCGATTGGCTCGAGATCTCGCTGATCCTGCTCCCGCTCGTCGGCCCCGTCGTCGCCAACGAGCTCGGCTTCAACCTGATCTGGTTCGTGGTCCTGTTCGCGGTGACGTTGCAGACCTCGTTCCTCACCCCGCCGGTCGGCTTCTCGCTCTTCTATCTGAAGGGCGTGGTCCCGCCGGAGGTGAAGACGCAGGACATCTATCGCGGGGTGATCCCCTTCGTGGCGATCCAGATGCTCGTCGTCGGCATGGTGTTCTACTGGGATCAGCTCGTGCTCTGGCTGCCGCGGCAGATGTACGGGTAGGGCATCGGCCCTCGGCCGCCGCCCCTCGATCATTGACGCGGCTCATGGCGAGGTTCAGCGCTTCCAATTGTCGGCGGCGCCTGCGCGCGCTTAGGCTCGCGCCGGACGGCCGTCAGGCGGCCCCACCCCCACTCGCGAGAGCCATCCCATGTTCGACGCCAAGAAGCTCCTCGATCAGATCATGACGTCCGCGCAGACCGGGACGCTGCCCGGCGGCCTCGGCCAGATCGCCCGCGACGCGCTCGGCTCGGCCACCGGGACCGCGCCGGGTGTCGGCCAAGGCGGAGGCGGCGTGGGAGGCGGGGTCGGCGGCATCGCCGCGGGCACGCTCGCGGGGGGCGTCGTCGGCCTCCTCCTCGGCAACAAGAAGGCGCGCAAGTTCGTCGGCAAGACGGCCGGCACCGCGCTCGCCGTCGGCGGCCTCGCCGCGGTCGCGGGCCTCGCCTACACGGCCTGGCAGCGCAACCGTCAGGGCGCCGCCGGCACCCCCGTCACGGCTGCGCCGGGCGCGCCCATGCTGCCTCCGCCCGACAGCCCCTTCGCGACGCAGAACGCGCCCGGCGGCGAGCAGGCGCTGGCGCGCGGCGTGATCGTGGCGATGATCCAGGGCGCCAAGGCGGACGGGCACATCGACGCCGCCGAGCAGGAGCGCATCTTCACGCAGATCCGCACCCTCGCGCTCGACGCCGAGGCCAAGGCCTTCGTGATGGACGAACTCGCCGCCCCGCTCGACATGGAGCGCGTCGTCGCCGCCGCGACGAGCCCCGCGATCGGCGCCGAACTCTACGCGGCCTCGCTCCTCGCCATGACGCCCGACGCGCCCGCCGAGCGCGCGTATCTCGATGCGCTCGCCGCGCGCCTCGCGCTCGAGCCGGGGCTCGCGGCGGAAATCGAGGCGCAGGTTGCCGCCGCCTTGGCGGGCTGACGAGAAAGCGACGCGTCGGGGTTCGATTGCGTTAAGGTAATCGGCGCGAATTATCGCATTCGCGCCGCCCTAATTCGGAATCGCGGCTTCGCGCAGAGTGGGTCGGCGATCGACGCAACGAGTCCGTAACGAGAGTGGCGCATCTCTGGGCTGTCTGATCCAGAGGTGAAGCCCATGTCCGTGCAGAAGATCCTGCGCGCGGGAGCCGCGATCGGTCGGAACGGCGCGCGTGCTCTCGCCGACCGCCGTGGCGGCGTGTCGATGCTGTTCGGCCTGGCCTTGCTGCCGGTGCTCGCGGGCGTGGGGCTCGCGGTCGACGTGGGGGCATGGCACGCCCATCGCACGACCCTCCAGACAGTGGCCGATGCCTCGGCGCTCACCGGCGCCCGCGAGATGCGGATCATCGGGCGCGACGCGACGGCCCTGGAGCTGCGCACGCACGCCGCGGCCCGGCAGGCAATGATCGGGCACGGCATCGACCCCGACGGCGTGCGGGTCGCCGTCACCGCCGATCCCGAGGCGGGCACGCTCGACATCACCCTCCGCGGCAGCCACGAGGGCACCTTCTCCCGCCTCGTCGGCATCGCCAGAATGGACATCGCGGTCGCCGCGACGGCGCGCCTGAGCGGTACGCTGCCGATCTGCGCGATCGCGCTGGAGACGCAACCGGGATCCTCGTTGTGGCTGCGCGAGCGCGCCCGCGTGGACGCGCGCAATTGCGCCGTCTTCTCCAACGGCAGCGGCGAGAGGGCCCTGCGCATCGACGACGACGCCTCCGTCAGCGCGGGTCTGATCTGCTCGGCCGGCGGCGCGCGCGTGCGCCCCGCGAGCGTGAGCCCGCAGCCGCGGACGGATTGCCCGAAGACGCCCGATCCGCTCGCCGCGCGCGGCCCCGGCTCGCTCGGGTCCTGCACGGTGCAGAACGCGCGCCATTCCTCGGACGTGCGCCTGAGCCCGGGCGTGTTCTGCGGCGGCCTGCGGCTCAATTCGGGCGCGCGCGTCGAGCTGCAGCCGGGCGTCTACGTGATCCGCGACGGGGATCTCGTCGTCGACGACGGGGTGCATCTCACCGGCCAATACGTGACCTTCGTCCTCGAGGGCACGAGCCGCGCGACGAACGTGCGCTTCGCGCCGACGTCGCGCGTGTCGCTCACCGCCTCGAAGGACGGCGCCGGCCGTCCGGCGCTCGCCGGCTTCCTGTTCCACCAGACGGCCGGCTCGCTGCCGATGCGCTTCCTGATCGAGAGCAACGACGCGCGCGTGCTGCTGGGCACCGTCTATCTGCCGAACGGCGACATCCAGATCTCGGCCGGCGGCGCGGTCGCCGACCGCTCGGCCTTCACCGTCATCGTCGCGCGCACGATCGCGCTCGACCGGGGGCCGACCCTGACGCTCAACACGAATTATCACGAGACGGACATCCCCGTGCCCGAGGGCGTCGGCCCCGTCGGCACGCCGGTCCTCGCGCGCTGAGGGCGCGCGGTCGGCGGGGATTGGCGATCATCCTTGGATGAATGGTCGGAGTGGCAGGATTCGAACCTGCGACCCCCTCGTCCCGAACGAGGTGCGCTACCAGGCTGCGCTACACTCCGATCCCCTGGTGAGGCGTCCGTATAGCCGCTCGCTCCGACCATCGCAAGAGGATTGCGCGAGGAAAAACGGAAATCGCCAAGTGCCCCGTCAAGGCCGTTGCCAGACGCCACGCCGCGCACTAAGTTCCGCCCGTCCGCCGCGCCGTCCCGTGCTCGGCCGGACCATTGGGGCGTAGCCAAGCGGTAAGGCAGCGGTTTTTGGTACCGCCATTCCCAGGTTCGAATCCTGGCGCCCCAGCCAATTTCGGCGGCCGGACGTGGGCCGCGGGTGCGCTCCCGTCGATCTCGCCGAGCGCGGTCTCCCGTTCTCCCGTCCCTGCGGCGCCGCGGCCTTGCGCTCCGCCTCGCGTGCCATTACAGACGCCTCCCCGCGAAGATTGGAGCCGATCCATGGCGCAGCATGTCTCGGTCGGCATCGATTTCGGCACGACGAACACCGTGGTCGCGGTCGCGCGGGCGGGCGAGCCCGTGCAGGCCTTGCCGTTCGCGCAGGCGCAGGGTCTGAGCGACGTGTTCCGCTCCGTGCTCGCCTTCGAGAACGTCACCGCTCGCGGCACGGCACGGGTCGTGGCGCATGCGGGCGAGGCGGCGATTCGCGCCTTCCTGGAGACGGCGTTCGAGCTGCGCTTCATCCAGTCCTTCAAGAGCCACGCCGCAAGCCGCCTGTTCGAGGACACGCGCGTCTTCTCGCGCCGGTGGCGGTTCGAGGATCTGCTCGCCGAGTTCCTGCGCCTCGCGATGGAGAGCGCCGGCGATGCGTTTCCCGAGCGGGTCGACACGATCGTCGCCGGACGCCCGGTCGCCTTCGTCGGCGCTTCGCCCGACGAAGCGCTCGCGACGCGCCGTTACGATGCCGGTTATCGCCAGGCGGGGCTCGCGCGGCCGGCTTACGTCTACGAGCCCGTCGGCGCCGCCTTCTGGCACGCCCAGGGGCTCACGCGCGACGCGACCATCCTCGTCGGCGATTTCGGCGGCGGCACGAGCGACTTCTCGCTCGTGCGCTTCGAGCGGCGGGCCGGGCGCCTCCATGCCCGCCCGATCGGCTTCGCCGGGCTCGGGATCGCGGGCGACGCCATCGACTATCGCATCATCGACGCCGTGATCTCGCCCGCCTTGGGCAAGGGCGGCTCCTACCGCTCGATGGGCAAGATCCTGCCGATGCCGGTGCATCATTACGGCGCCTTCGCGAAATGGCACCAGCTCGCGCTCATGCGCTCGCGCGAGACGATCGCCGAGCTCGAAGAGCTGGAGCGGCTCGCGCTGGAGCCCGAGAAGATCCGCGCCTTCCTCGACATCGTGCGCAACGACCGGGGCTTTGCGATCTACCGCGCCGTCTCGGACGCGAAGATCGCGCTCTCGAGCGTCGAGGAGGCTCGCTTCCGGCTCGACCTCGGGGCCCTGTCGATCGACCGCACCATCAGGCGCGGCGCGTTCGAGGCCTGGATCGCCGACGACCTCGCCCGCATGGACGCCACCGTCGCCGGCCTCCTCGCGCGAGAGGGCGTTCTCGCCCGCGACATCGACACGGTCTTCCTCACCGGCGGCACCTCGCACGTGCCGGCCGTGCGCGCCCTGTTCGAGCGCCGCTTCGGCGCCGACCGGATCGCGGCCGGCGATCCGTTCCAATCCGTCGCCTACGGCCTCGCGCTCGTCGGCCAGGAGGCGGATGTCGGCCCGTGGCTCGCGCGGGCCGCGTGAGGCGCGCCTGCGTGGCGTCCAGCGCTCGGAGCCGCTAGACTGCCGAGCGGGGAGGAACGCGGGCATGCGGATCACGATGGTGGGGGCGGGGGGCGTCGGCGCCTCCTACGGCGCGCGTCTCGCACGAGCCGGTCACGACGTGCGGCTCCTCGCGCGCGGCGCGCATCTCGAAGCGATCCGGTCGCGCGGGCTCACCTTCGTCGCGGACGGGACGGCGCTCACGCTGGCGCTGCCGGCGAGCGAGGATGCACGCGCGCTCGGGGAGAGCGACGTCGTGGTGATCGGCGTCAAGCTCTGGCAGACCGAGGAGGCGGCGCAGGCCGCGCGCCCGCTCGTCGGGGACGACACGCTCGTCGTCTCGCTCCAGAACGGGGTGGACGCGCGCGAGCGGATCGGGCCGATCCTCGGGCCGCAACGCGTCGTCCACGGCGTCTCGCAGATCTCCGCGATCGTCTCCGAGCCCGGCACCGTCGTGCAGCGCAGTCCGTTCGCGCGCATCATGGTCGGCGAAGCGGACGGGCGCCCGAGCGCGCGCCTCGGCCGCTTCGTCGAGGCCTGCACCGGCGCCGGGATCGAGGCGCGGGAGAGCGCGGCGATCGAGGTCGATCTGTGGGCGAAATTCGTGTTCATCGCCTCGCTCTCGGCGGCCTGCGGGATGTTCCGGTCGCAGGTGGGGCCCATCCTCGCCGATCCGGGCACGGCCGCGTTCCTCGAGCGCCTGATCGCCGAGGCGGTCGCGGTCGGGCGCGCGGAGGGCATCGCCCTGCCCGACGATCAGATCGCGCGCACGCTCGCCTTCACCCGGGGGCTGCCGCCGGGCATGCGCGCCTCGCTGCTCGACGATCTGGAACGCGGCGCGCGGCTCGAGCTGCCCTGGCTCTCGGGCCGCGTCGTCGCCGGCGGGCGGCGCCACGGAATCGAGACGCCCGCCCACGAGACGGCCGAGCTCGCGCTGCGGCTCCATGCGGAGGGGCGGCGCTGAGGTCCGCGCGCCTGCGGGGGCGCGACGCGGCCTACCGCATCGTCTCCATCGGCGCTCCCGCCGTCGCGAGCCTCCACGCGGCGAGCGCCTCGAAGACCGGCGCGAGCGCCGCGCCGGCCTCGGTGAGGCCGTAGGTGACCTTCGGCGGCACGGTCTCCTCGACCGTGCGCCAGACGAGCCCGTCGGCCTCGAGCCCGCGGAGAGTCGCGGTCAGGACGCGCTGCGTGATCGGGGGCAGGCTGCGCTGGAGGGCGTTGAAGCGCATCGGCGCCTGCCCGAGCCGGAACAGCACGAACAGCCGCCACTTGCCGGTGAGGAGCGCGAGCGCGCGCTCGACCGGGCAATCGGGGAGGGCGGGCCGGGCATCCATGGCGGTATCCTTTCGGTGCGTACTTGCGAGCGCGATCGCACCGTTCCATCTGCCTCCGCGATCGCGGAAGGCAAGGGAGACGCGCGGATGAAGGTCTTGGTTCTGGGGGCGA
This sequence comes from Salinarimonas sp., assembly GCF_046292825.1. Classification (GTDB taxonomy): domain Bacteria; phylum Pseudomonadota; class Alphaproteobacteria; order Rhizobiales; family Beijerinckiaceae; genus Salinarimonas. Next base: position 103,408 of record NZ_JBKBQG010000003.1, read on the forward strand.
GCGGGCGCACCGGCGGGCATGTGGTCGAGGCGCTCGCGGCGGCGGGGCACGAGGTGGGGAGCTTCGGGCGCAGCCCGCCGAAGGTGGCGGGCGCGTCGAACCACGTCGCGGGCGATCCCGGCGATGCGCAGGCGCTCGCCCGCGCGCTCGGCGACGCGCAGGCGATCCTCTCCTGCCTCGCCTCGTCGAATACCGAGCCCGTCGCCTCCTCCGCCGCGCGCGCGGCGATCGCCGCGGCCGACGGGCGGCCCATGCGCTATCTCACGATCGCGGGCGCCGGGGTGGACGCGCCGGGGGACGCGAAGGGGGTCGCCGACAAGGCGGTCGGGCTCGTGATGCGCCTCGTCGTCGGGCGCATGCTGGCCGATCGCCAGTCCGAGCTCTCGATCCTCTCCGCCTCGCCGCTCGCCTTCACCATGCTGCGCCCCCCGCGCCTGACCTCCGGCGCGCCGACCGGCAGGTGGCGCTTCACCTTCGACAGACCGGCCGCGATGGCGATCGACCGCGCCGACCTCGCGGCTGCGATGGTCGAGGCGCTCGACCGCGCCGATTTCGCGCGCCGCGCGCCCTTCGTGTCGGCGTAGCTCAGCTCGCGACCGCGCGGGCCTCCGGCATCAGCCGCCCGATCCGAGCGGCGAGGTCGGCGGGTCGGAAGGGCTTGGCGAGGCGGGGGAGGTCGGGGGCGATGTCGTCGACGTCGGCATAGCCGGAGACGACGAGGACCGCGAGGTCGGGTCTGCGCCGACGCGCGGCGCGGGCGAGATCGACGCCGCTCATGCCCGGCATCAGGTGGTCGGTGACGAGGAGCGCGACGGGGTGGCCCGCCGCGATCAGGGCGAGCGCCTCCTCGCCGGATGTCGCCTCGACGACGTCGAAGCCGAGCTCCATCAGCATGTCGGCGACGCTCGCGCGCACCAGATCCTCGTCGTCGACGACGAGCGCGGTGCCCCGCGCGGCGGGCGCGGGCGGCGCGGCGGCATCGGGCGCGTCGGCGGCGCCCGCGCCCGCGGCGCGCCCGGGGAGCCCGACATGGACATGGGTGCCGCGGCCGCGCTCGCTCTCGATCGCGAGCCCGCCGCCGAGCTGCGCGGCGAGGCCGTGCACCATGGACAGGCCGAGCCCCGTGCCCTTGCCGAGGCCCTTCGTCGTGAAGAACGGCTCGATCGCGCGGGCGCGGGTCGCCTCGTCCATGCCGATGCCGGTGTCGGAGACCGTCAACCGCACGTAGTCGCCGGGGGCGAGCCCGTCGGGCGCGCCGGGCGTCCCCGCGCGGGCGGGCGCGGCGGAGATCGTCAGCGTGCCGCCGTCGGGCATCGCGTCGCGGGCGTTCACGCTCAGATTGAGGAGCGCCATCTCGATCTGGTTGGCGTCGGCAGACGCGCTCGGCAGCGCCTCGTCGAGCGCGACGCGGATCTCGATCGTCGGACCGAGCGTCGAGCCGATCAGGTCCGCCATGCCGCGCACGAGCCCGGCGAGGTCGATCGGCGCCGCGCGCAGGGGCTGGCGGCGGGCGAAGGCGAGGAGGCGCTGCACGAGCACCTTCGCCCGCTCGGCCGATTGCAGCGCGCCGTCGAGGAGGCGCCGCTCGCGCTCGCTGCCGATCCCGCGGCGCACCAGCATGTCGAGCGGGCCGATGATCGGGGTGAGCAGGTTGTTGAAATCGTGGGCGACGCCGCCGGTCAGCTGTCCCATCGCCTCGAGCTTGCGGCTCTGGCGCAGCTGCTCCTCGGCCTGGGCGAGGGCGCGCGCCTGCTCCTTCTCGGCGGTGACGTCGCGGCCGACCGCGTGGATGAGGCCGGCATCGGGCACGGCGGTCCAGGACAGCCAGCGATAGGCGCCGTCGCGCCCGCGATAGCGGTTCTCGAAGCGCAACGTCGTCGTCCCCTCGGCGAGCCGCGCGAGCTCCGCACGGGTGAGGTCCCGGTCGTCCTCGTGCACGAGGGCGAGCAGGTCGGCGCCGCCGATGTCCCCCTCCGTCCAGCCGAGCAGCGCCGTCCAGGCGGGGTTGAACGCCTCGACGGTGCCGTCGACGCGGGCGACGAGCATCACGTCGGTCGACAGCCGCCACATCCGGTCGCGCTCGGCGGTGCGCTCCTCGACGCGCCGGGCGAGGGTCTCGTTGAGTTCGCGCAGGGCCTCCTCGGCGCGCTTGCGCTCGGTGACGTCGCGCACCATGCCCTTGACGCGCCCGGCGCCGGCCCCGTCCCCCAATTCGACCTCGCCCTGGGCGGAGATCCAGCGCACCTGCGCGTCGGCGCGGCGGATGCGGCATTCGAAGTCCCAGCGGCCGCCGTCGGCGATCGCCTTCCGGAACGACGCGTCGACCATGCCCCTGTCCTCCGGGAGGATGTGGTCGAGGAACATGTCGTAGGTCCATTCCGGCAGCATCGCCGCGTAGCCGAAGATGCGGTCGTGCTGTGGCGAACGCCAGGCGGCGAGCGTCGCGAGGTCGAGCTCCCAGGCGCCGAGCGCGCCCGCCTCGAGCGCGCGCTCGAGCCGCGCCTCGCTCTCCGCGAGCCGCGCTTCGGCGCGCTTGCGCTCGGAGATGTCGATCGACACCGCGAGCACGGAGGAGACCGCGCCGTCCTCGCGCACGCCCGAGACGCTGTTGCGGACGAAGGCCACGGACCCGTCCGGCCGCACGTAGCGCTTCTCGATGTCGAAGGCGGGGCCTCCGGCGGCGGCGGCGGCGAAGAGCGGCAGGTTGGCGGCGAGGTCCTCGGGATGCGTGATGTCCTGCATCGCGAGCCCGGAGAGCGCCTCGCGGCTGCGGCCGACGATGGCGCAATAGCGGTCGTTCACCTCGACGAAGCGGCCCGTCGGATCCGTCCGCGCCAAGCCGGCCGCGGCCTGCTCGAACACGGCGCGCAGGCGCGCCTCGCTCGCGCGCAGCTCGGCCGCGGCGGCGACGCGCTCGACATGGGCCCAGGAGCGGGCGGTCACCTCGCGCAGGAGGCTCGTCTCCGCCTCGGTCCAGACGCGCGGCACGCGGTCGTGGATCGCCATCAGCGCGGTCAGGCGCCCCTCCTTGACGAGGGGCACGCAGATCGTCGCGGCGATGCCGATCGACCGGAAGGTCGCGGCCTCCGCCGGCGCGAGCTCGCGGGCGACGTCGTGCACGACGAGCGGCAGCCCGGCGCCGAGCCGCGCCATTGCGAGCTGCCCGAAATCCGCGAGCCGGTAGCGGCCGACGATGCTCGCCGCGCCTGGCGCCGTCCAGTCGTCGCGGATCGTGAAGCCGTCCGCGTCGGCATCCATGTCGGCATAGGCGCAGATCGAGACGCGCAGATGCTCGCCGAGGAGCCGCATCGTCGTCGCGAGCACCGCGTCGGCATCGGCGAGCGGGGCCGTCTGCGTGCCGAGGCGGTCGAGGAAGGCGAGGCGCGCCTCGCTCGCGCGCACCCGCTCCTCGGCGCGGGCGCGCTCGACGGCGGCCCAGGTGCGCGCGGCAACGTCCTCGACGAGCGAGACCGTATCGGGGGACCAGCGCCGCGGCTCGCGCGAATTGACGTAGAGGGAGGCGATCAGCCGCCCGTCGCGGACGAGCGGCACGGAGACGAAGGCGCGGGTCTCGATCGCGGCCCAGGTGGCGTGGACCTGGGCGGGGTCGGCGACCACGTCCACGCAGACGTCCGTCGCCCCGTGGCGCTGACGCTCGACGCTCTCGGGGCCGAAATCCTCGAGCCGGAAGGTGCCGAGGATCGGCGCGACGCCGTCGGCATAGCAGGTGGCGCAGTGGATCGTCTCGCCGTCGGGCAGGACCTCGCTGTAGCCGGCGCGGGATATGCCGAGATGGCGGCCGAGCGCCTCGACCGCCGCGTCCATCGCCGCGCGCGGCTCGGCGCTGTCGCGCAGGCGCTCCTCGAGCGCGAGCAGGAAGGCCTGGCGCCGCTCGGCGAGCACCTGCGCGGTCGTCTCCGTGCAGGCGCAATACATGCCCGCGACCGCGCCGCTCTCGTCGCGCACCGGCGAATAGCCGAAGGTGAACCAGGTCTCCTCGTCGTGCCCCTTGCGGTTCATCACGAGCGGCAGGTTCTCGCGCCAGGTCGCCTGGCCGTCCATCGCGGCGGCGACGAGGGGCTCGATGTCCGGCCAGATCTCGCTCCAGATGTCGCGGAACCGCCTGCCCAGAGCCGCCGGATGCTTGGCGCCGAGGATCTCGGCATAGGCGTCGTTGTAGACGAAGCCGAGTTCCTCCCCCCAGGCGACGAACATCGGGAAGGGCGAGGACAGCATCAGCCCCACGATGGAGCGCAGGGATTGCGGCCAGGTCTCCGGCGGTCCGAGCGGCGAGGTCGACCAATCGTGCGCCCGCATGAGCGCGCCGACGCGGCCGCCGGCGAGGAAAGCGAGGTCGTTCCCGCCCGGGACGCTCATGGCCGGGCTCATGGCGGGGCGATCCCGGCGGGCTCGGCCAAGGGGGGGGACGGCGGCGCCTGCACGCCGGCGGCGGCCGCATCGGAGAGCGCGCCTCCTCGCTCGGACCCCGTCGCGGGCAGCGGCAATTCGAGACGGAAGCGCAGGCCGCTCGGCTCGAAATCCTGGCGGATGAGCGCGCGGCATTGCACGGCGAGCACCCGCTCGAGCATGATCGAGCCGAACCCCTTGCGCTCGGGGGGGCGGACCGGCGGCCCGCCGCGTTCCACCCATTCGAGCACGAGCGCGCGCTCCGCGTCGCCGGCGGGGTCGCTCTCGCGGACGCTCCAGGTCACCGACAGCGAGCCTTCCGGCACGGACAGGCAGCCGTGCTTGACGGCGTTGGTGGTGAGCTCGTGCAGGGCCATGCCGAGCGGCACGGCGATCTCGGCGCCGAGCTCGATCTCGGGTCCATCGAGGCCGGTCCGGCGGGCGACGTCCTCGAACGGCTCGAGTTCGGCGCGCAGGATGCGGCCCAACGAGGCCGATTGCCAGAAATCCTCCGTGAGGAGCGCCTGCGTCTTCGCGAGCGAGGCGATGCGGCCCGAGAACGCGGCCGTGAATTCCTCGATCGTCCCCGTGGTGCGCGCGGTCGCGCCGAGCATGCCCTGGATGCTCGCGAGCATGTTGCGGACGCGGTGGTGGAGCTCGCGGATCAGGAGCGATTGCCGCTCGGCGGTGCGGTCGCGCTCCTGGAGATAGGCGAGCGCCTGCAGCTGCCGGTGGCGGGCGCGCAGACCCGAGCGGACCGCGTTGACGAAGGTGGAGGCGTGGAAGGGACGCTCGAGGACCGTCACGTTGCCGAGCGCCGCGACGAGCGCGTCGGGCGCGGGGGCGCCGCGTTTGCCGAGCAGGAGGAACGGGTAGTCCGACCAGGGCGGCTGGCGCGCGACGAAATCCGCGAGCGCCCGGCAATCCGCGCGCACGAGCGCCTCCTCGGCGATCACCGCGCCGAAGGCGCGGTCGAGCCCGCCGACGAGCGTCTCGAGATCGGGACACACGAGCGCCGCGACGCCGACCTCTTCGAGAATGGCGGCCGCGATCTTGGCGTCCCGGCCGCTCGGCGCGAGGATCAGGATCGTTCCCTTACGCCAGCCCATCGTCGTCTCGGGTCTCCATGAGCGTTTCGCTGCCGCCGTCGAAGGCCGGAACCCCCGTCAGCACGCCGCGGAACGCGTCGAGCGGCATTCCAACGCGCACCCCGTCGCGGTCGATCCGCAATTCGCGGATCGTGTCCTCGTGGGACCCGGTGCGCTTCTTCACCACCGAGATGGCACGCCGGATGCGTCCGGCCGCCTCGAAGAAGCGCAGGAGAAGGACGGTGTCGCTCAGATAGGTCAGGTCGACGGGCGAGGTCATCTGCCCGAGGAGCCCGTGCTGGGCGAGGATCATGATGGTCACGACCCCCTGCTGATTGAGATAGGTGAGGAGCTCGTGCATCTGCAGGACGAGGAAATTCTCGTCGGGCATCGAATTGACGTAGCCGCTCCAGGAATCGATCACGACCATCCGCACGCCGCTCTCCTCGACCGCGCGGCGCAGACGGCCGGCGAGCTCGCCGGGGGAGAGGTCGGCGGGGTCGACCTGCTGAACGGTGAGCCGGCCGGACGCGATGTGGGGGCGCAGCTCGACGCCGATCCCGGAGGCGCGCTGCAGGAACACGCCGAGCACCTCGTCGAAGCTGACGACGAGGACGCCCTCGCCGCGGTTCAGCGCCGCCTCCACGTATCCGAGCGCCACCGTCGACTTGCCCGAGCCGGACGGCCCGACGATCAGCGTGCTGGTGCCGCGATCGAGCCCGCCGCCGAGAAGCGCGTCGAGCTCGGCGATCCCGCTCGACACCACCTCGCGAGCGAAGCCGCGTCCGTGCTCGGCCGCGACGAGGCGGGGGAAGACCTCGACGCCACCGGTCTGGATGAGGAAATCGTGATAGCCGCCCTTGAAGCGCCGGCCGCGCATCTTGATCACGCGCAGGCGTCGGCGCTCGGCCCCGTAGACGGGCGCGAGCTGCTCGAGCCGGATCACGGCGTGCGCGAGGCTGTGGAGGTTGAGGTCGTCCTGCTCGGCGGTGAGATCGTCGAGCATCATGACGGTCGCATCGTGCAGGAGGAAGTAGCTCTTGAGGGCGAGGACCTGGCGACGATAGCGCACCGAGCCCTGGGAGAGGAGCCGGATCTCCGAGAGGCTGTCGAAGACGATGCGCGTGGGCTTCACGCGCTCGACCTCCGCGAGCGCCATGCGAACGGTTTCGCCGAGCTCGAGTTCTGAGGTGTGCAGCAGGCTCTGGTGCTGCTCGGCATCGAGGCTCAGTTCGGGCGGAACGAGTTCGAAGATGTCGATCCCGTCGAGATCCCAGCCGTGCTGTTCGGCGACGTTCAGGAGCTCGCGCTTGCTCTCCGAGAGCGTGATGTAGAGGCAGCGCTCGCCGCGCTCGACGCCCGCGAGCAGGAATTGCAGGCCGAGCGTGGTCTTGCCGGAGCCCGGCCGCCCTTCGACGAGATGCGTGCGGTTCGCCGCGTAGCCTCCCGCGAGGATGTGGTCGAGCCCCGAAACGCCGCTGGCGACGGAGGCGGCATCGCTGATCCGAGCTGGCATCCAGATCCTCTCTGCTTCGAGCGGGATCCTCACCGACCCGGCGCGAAGTCCTGCATACGGGCTGCCGGCCCGTACGGCAAGAACGCCGCCGTGAGACGCGGCCCCGCCGCGCGCGCCTCCGACCCGAAAACGAGCTTGGCCGCGTTTCGGTTTCGCTCGTGTGCGCGAAACGGCCTCCGCGAGGGCGTCGCGGAGGCCGACGGGGCAGGGCGTCGGGGCAGGGCGGGGCAGGGGACCGGCCGGTCCCGGTCCTGCGCTTACGCTGCGGGAGGAGGCGCCTGCGTCGCCGCCGCGGCCGCTTCCGCCTCCGCGAGGCTGCCCGGCAGGGTCCCCTGCCAGCACGGGAAGCCGTCCTCCCGCCAGCCCCAGATGCCGCCGATCATCATCTTCACCGGCCGTCCGAGGCGCGCGAATTGCAGCGCTCCCTTGTCCGCGCCGTTGCAATGGGGCCCCTCGCAATAGACCACGAACAGCGTTTCGGGGGCGGCGAAAGCGAGGCGCTCCGCCGTGATCTCGCGGTGGGGGATGTTGATCGCGCCGGGCACGTGGCCGCGCGCATAGGCCCTCGGCCCGCGGACGTCGACGAGGACGAATCCGGGGCTGCCGGCGCGCATGTCGGTGTGGACGTCGTCGGGATCGGTCTCGAGGGCGAGGCGGCGGGCGAAATGGGCGTAGGCCTCGCTGGACGGGGCGGCGGGGGTATCGGTCACGTGGGTCGACATGGTGCTCGTTCCTCTGTGTCGGCTCGTCGACATTGCGCGTACTTCCCGACGGTTGAAATCGCCGCCGTCGACGATTAGCGTCAAGATCATGCCAAACGCGCCGTCGCCCGATCCCCGCCTCGTCGTCGCCCTCGCCTACGAGGGCCTGTGCACCTTCGAGCTCGGCGTCGCCGTGGAGGTGTTCGGCCTCCACCGCCCCGAAATGGGGCCGGACTGGTACCGGTTCGCGGTGGCGAGCCTCGAGCCCGGGCCGCTGCGCGCGACGGGCGGGCTCACCGTCGCCGTCGACGGGGGCGCCGACCTCCTCGCCCAGGCCGGAACCGTCGTGGTCCCGGGCTGGCGCGGTGCCGAGGAGCCGGTCCCCGACGCCATCGCCGAGGCGATCCGCGCCGCGCACGACCGGGGGGCGCGCGTCCTGTCGCTCTGCTCTGGCGTCTTCGTGCTCGCCGCGGCGGGGCTCCTGTCGGGGCGAACCGCGACGACGCATTGGCGCTATCTCGACGCTCTCGCCAGGCGCTACCCCGACATCCGCCTGGCGCGGGACGTGCTCTACGTCGACGAAGGGCAGGTCCTCACCGCCGCCGGCAGCGCGGCCGGGATCGATCTGTGCCTCCACCTCGTGCGTCGGGATTTCGGTCCCCTGGCCGCGAACGCGGTGGCGCGGCGCCTCGTCGTTCCGCCCCATCGCGACGGCGCTCAGGCGCAGATCGTGGAGCGGCCCGTGCCGCTCCCGCACGAGGGGGCGCGGCTGTCGCCGCTTCTCGACCGCCTGCGGCGGAGCCTCGATCATCCCCACACGATCGCCGCGATGGCGAATTCGGTCGGGATGAGCGAGCGGACCTTCCTGCGGCGGTTCAAGGCGCTCACCGGAACGACGCCCGGAGAGTGGCTCCGCGACGAGCGCCTGCGCCGGGCCCGCGAGCTTCTCGAGACGACGCTCCAACCGATCGAGACGATCGCGGTGGCCAGCGGCTTCGGCTGCGCGGGGAGCCTGCGTCATCATTTTCGCGAGCGGCTCGGTACGAGCCCCGTCGCCTATCGTCGGCGGTTCGCGCGAAAGGCGGCGTGACGCGCCCGCTGCGGGAACGGTGGCGGTTTCGACGGACGGCGTCGTCGAGACGGTCTCGGCGAGAACGTCGGAACGATCGGCATTCGCACGCATCGCGCTCGCCGGCGGGAACGAGGTGCAGGTCGAGGCATCGGCTGCGACTTGCATCGACCTGCACCTGAGCGTCGGCTCGATCGCCCTGCGCGTGCAGAAGTGCCCCCCGTGACCTCCGAATCTGCCCGTCCGGCGACGATTCGCAAACGTGAATGCGCGCGTGCATGAGCATGTCGATTCCGGCGTGCATATTCGGGCGACCCCGGATGGCGCGTGCTCCCTCGCTCTATAAAGTTTCATCAACAACGGTCGTTGAGGCGCGGAAGTCGACAGGGGAGGGGCGCGACGTGAGCGAAACTTGGGGCATTCTCAGCCCGGCCGATCTAGCCTCCTCACGCCGGCTCCAATCGCTCGGCCTGACGCGCGCGATCCGGCGCTTCAACGAGCGGGCGGTTCCCGGGATGGGCGGGCTGTGGTTCACGATGCCTTTGGTCTGGTCAATGCTCGGGATCGCGGTCGCGCACGAGACGGATAAGCGGCCGATCTCGGCGGCGAACGCGGTCGAAGCGCTCGCCATGAAGCTGGCGCTCGCCAAGAGCAACGGCGGCGAGCCCGACGGCCGGTTGCGGGGGCGGCGCAATCTCGGGCGGACGGATGGCTGGAGCTTCGCCGAGCTCGCCAGACCGGGCTCCTATGTCACGCAGCCCTTCCGACAGACCTGCACGCAGCCTCTCGTCACGCTCGGGCTCGTCGAGTGATCGAGCGCGCGTTTCAACTCCTTCCGCCTCCGCAAGGATGCCGAGCGCCTTCTCGCGCTGCTGCCGGGCCTCGTCGAGGCGACCACGGCATGGGTGGAGGGCCGATCGCACGAATGGCGCATTCACGACGGCATTCTCCCGCGCGCCCCGCTCCCGGAGGCGCTGCGGGCGGATATCGGCCGGCGCATCTACGGCGAGGGCGCCGACGCCGCGCGCCGCAAAACCGTTCGCGACCATGGGCGCCGCTGGACATCGCAGGCGCTCCTCGACCAGGAGCCCGCGGGCGTCGCCGCCGATCACCTCGTCGATCTCAGGGGCGGCATCGCGACCGTCCGCCTGCGCGACGCCGCCTTGCGCGTGCTCGGCGCGGTCGAGGCGCGGATCGCGGCGCGACGCGATGCCGGTCACGCGCCCGCTCTCACGCTCACCGATGCGCTCGCCGACGAGACGATCCGCGAGCGGATCGCGGCGTGCGTCGCGCAGGCCGCGTTCGCGGCGCCTCATATCGAGGCGGCGAAGGAGAGCGACAGTCTCGCCTTCCTGAAAGATTGCCGCTCGCCCGACGGCCTCCTCGAGCGCCTCGCCCGGCGCGACGGTGTGGTGATCGTGCTGCGCGACGACGTGCTCGCGCCCGGTCCCGCCTTCGGCGCAGCGCCACCCGGCCAAGACGACCAAGAGGGCGCCCCGCGCTCCGACGTGCCGGAATTGCCGCGCATCGCCAATCTCCTCGCGCTCACGGACGATCTCGCTGGCGGAAACCAGGGGAGGGCCGCAGCATGAGCCACAGCCTCCTCTCCCTGTTCATGCCGCCCGACGACGATCACACCGGCGATTTCGGGATGCTCTGCGGGTTCACCGCGAGCCGCGACGTGCTCGAGCGGATCGCCCGCACCTTCTCGGGCGACGGCTCGCGGCCCCATCTCGCCGCCTTCATCCACCCGAACGCGGGTGCGGTCACGGATATTCCAGGCATTGCCTGGATGCATTTTCGGAACGAGCCGTTCAACCTCCTCCACGCCAAGGTCGCCCTCCTCGGTTTCCGCAGGCGCGGCGCCGACGGCGAGGGGGACGGCTATCGTCTGCGCCTCGCCGTCAGCACGGGGAACTGGACCGCCGAGCCGTTGACGACGAGCATCGACATGTTCTGGTGCGGCGAGATCGCGGTCGGCGCGCGCGACCCGCAGCTCGTCGCCGACATCCGCGCCGCCGACGGGCTTTTCGGCTGGCTGCGCGGACTCGCCGACGACAGCCTCCTGCGCCAGACCTTCGACGGGCACCTCCCCGACGCGGCGTTCCGGGAGGCGATCGAGAGCCTCCCCGACAGCCGTCGCACGCCGCGCTTCGTCGACACGCGCACGCAGACGATGCGCCGCCAGCTCCTCGCGCGGCTCCCGCGCAGCGAGATGGCCTATCTCGCGATCGGATCGGGCTATTGGGAGGCGAGCGAGGAAGACGCCGAGGCGGGGCTTCTGGAGCGCCTGCGCAAGGATCTCGTTCGCGAGCGCAGGCTCGCCAAGGGAGCCGATCGCGATCTCGTTGTCGACCCCGACAATTGCCAGGGGCTGTATGCGCAGGCGGCCGCGCTGGACAAGAAACGGTGGCGGTTCCGGAAACCGGCGTCCAAACTTCATGGGGACGCGAATGTCCGCCTCCACGCCAAGTTCCTCTTCATTTCCGAGCAAGCGGGGTCGGGGGCGATCGGCGAGTCGCGCCTCTATATCGGCTCGGCCAATTTCAGCCGCGCGGGCTTCGAGAGTACCGCCGAGGCCCGGGGCAACCTCGAGGCCGGCATCGTTCTCGCGCCCGATCCCGAGCTGAGCTGGCGTGGCAACGCCGTCAAGCCGATCTCGAAGCTTCTTCCGGGCGATTTCGGGAGCACGGTCGAGATCGGGGATCTCGCTCCAGGCGAGCCCTTCGTCGCGCCTCTCCCGCCGCCGCCGCCGCCTCCCGTCACCTTTCTCGAATGGGCGGACGGCGAGCTCTTCGCCCCGGCCGCATGCAAGGTGCCGATCGACGTCCTCGCAGAATCAGGCGCGATCGCGAGGCTTCCCTGCCCGTGGCCGGCGCCGCCGCCCGCCTTCGTCACGCTCCGTCCGAGCGGCTGGCGCGTGCCGGTGCGCGCGGACGGGGCGCTCGTCGTGCCGAAGCGCGGGCCGGTCGGGCTCGAGGACATCCTCGCCGGCCTCGGCCGCTTCCCCGCCGCCCCCATCGCGGCGGGGGAGGACGAGGAAGAGCCGGACGCCGAAATCGTGGGCGAGATGGACGACGTCGGCGCGGACGGAACCGATCCGGCGCGCGCCTATCCGGTGCGGCAGATGATGCGCCTCGTCGTGCGTCTCGCCGAGCGCCAGAAGGATCTCGACCCGCGCGATTGGCAGCGCTGGTGCCGCGAGCTCGGCCAGGATCTCCCACGCCTCGTCGAGACGGAGGCCGCCATGATCGCCCCCTTCGTCGCCGCGCGCGCGAACCCCCTGACCGCGCTCGCCGACCCGGAGTTCCTGCCGGAAGGCGTCAACGAGGGTGCGCTCGCCGTCGCGCTCGACAGAATCGCGGCGGCATGGGGGCTCGACGCCGCGGAGGATTTGTGGGAGCGCAGGGCATGACCGGGTTCGAAGGATGGTCGCGGGTCGCCGAGTGCCTCGAGGCGCAGGCCGATGAGGCCGATGCGGCGGAGCGCGCGGGAGTGGGGAGCGCGCTCCTCGACGAGGGCCAACGCGCCAGCGTCCGCGTGATCGCCGAGCGCCTGCGCGAGGGCTGCCGGGCGCAGCTCGTCGCCGACGAGGTCGGCATGGGCAAGACGCGGATCGCGGTCGCGCTGATCGTCGCCGTGCGGCGCTCGGGCGGGCGCGCGGCGATCGTCGTGCCCGGCGGCCTCGGCGCGCAATGGCAGGCGGAGCTGCGCCGCTTCGACCGGGACGACAGGACCCTCCTGCCGCTGCGAAGCTACGAGAGCTTCGTGATGGGCTACGCCCGGCCTGGCGAGGGCAATCTCGCCGATGGGTGGCAGGCGCGGCGCGACGCGCAGCTCCGCGATCGGCGCCAGCAGCGGGAGCTGCCCGAGGGCGATTGGCGCGACGAGACGACCGTGATGATCTCGCATGCCTTCGCGCGCATGCGGTTTCCGATGTCCGCGGACGGCGAGCCCTCGTGGCGCCGAGCGCTCATGCCGGCGATCGTGGGCATGATCGACGAGAACCTGCGCGGCCGCGACGAGGCCGAGCGCCCGGCGACCTACAGGGTCGCCAGAGCCGCCTACGAGACGCGGCACATCGAGCCGCTCGAGATCGAGTCCGTCCGCGACTGGCGCGATCCAACCTCCGACGAATATCGGCGCGCCGTCCTGCCGGTGATCGGCCGGGCGCTCGGGCGTTTCGATCTCGTCGTGGTCGACGAGGCGCACAAGGCCCGCGGCGAGGACAGCAGCCTCTCGCGTATCCTCGGGCCGGTGATCTGGGAGAGCGCGGATCCCTTCCGGCTCGGTCTCACCGCGACGCCCGTCGAGCTCGACGCCGACCAGTGGCGCAACACGCTCGCGCGCCTCTTCGGCCGCGACGACGACGCCGAGGCGGCCGCGAAGGCGGTGGCGACGCTCGCGGAGCCGATCTCCGCCTATGCGGAGGCGGCGCGCAAGCTGCGGGCGGAGCCGCTCGGCGAGGCGGTCGTCGCCGCGTTCGAGGCGGCGGCCGCCCGGTTCACGCAGGCGCTCGCGCCCTATGTGATCCGCCGCGACAAGCGCTCGGACCAGGAGCTGCACGCCTTCGAGCAACAGCACGGCTCCTACCGGCGCGTCGCGCCGGTTTCGGTCTTGCCCGAAGACATGGAGCGCGATTGGCTGCGCGCGTTTTGCGCGGCCGAGGCGCTCTCGCTCCTCCCGCAGAGCGATCGCTCCGTCAAGCGCCTGAGGCTCACGGTCGAGAAGGGGCACGGCCTCGACAAGCTGATCGTCGAGAATGCGGCCGAGCCTGCGGGGGCCGAGCGAGATTTCTGGTCCCGCAACGTCCGGCCGGGCGCCGGCGCGACGCTCTTCGAGCATCCGGCGATCCTCGCGGCGGTGCGGACGATCGAGGACGCGGTCGCGAAGGGTCGCAAGGTTCTGGTGTTCGGCACGCTCGTCGCCCCGTTGCGGGCGCTGACCCGGCTCCTCGACGCCCGCGCCCTGTTGCGCCATCTCGCCGATGGGCGGCACTGGCCGGCGCGCGGCGTCGGCAAGGATGCCGTCGATGCCGTTCGCGCGGCGCTTCGCGCTCCCGATCGGCCATCGGGCGCGCCGGAGAGTTTGGATGCGGTCGATGCGCTCCTCGCCGAGCGCTACGAGGCCGAGCGCCAGGCGCGCGAAAGAAACCGGGAGCGTATCCACGCCGAGATCCTGGAGCTGCGGGGGCAGGACCCGATCGCGGCGTCGATCGCCGAGATCTGGGAGAAGCCCGACACGCGCGAATCGCCCGACACGAGCCGGATCGGCCTCCTCCTCGAAGCGCTCGAGAGCCGCCTCGCCCGCGGCGCGGACGCGCGCGGGCGCACGCCGTGGACCACAGAGCGGCTGCTCGCCGAGACGCGGGCCTTGATCGCCGAACTCTCCGCCGGCGCAGGCGATCGTTTCGCCGAGGACGATAAGCCCGAGCCCGCGAACGGCGGCGTCCAAACCCGCGACTTGCTCGCGAGCCATCTCGATGAGTATTCCGGCCGCGAGGGCAGCTTCGCACGCCTCCTCTACGGCGCAACGGCGCCGCAGACGCGACGCCTCCTGCAAGCGGCCTTCAACCGCGAGGGCTCGTGGCCGATGGTTCTCGTCGCGCAGTCCACGGTCGGGCGCGAGGGGCTCAACCTGCACGACGAATGCCGCACGGTCGTCCTCCTCCACGCCGAGTGGAATCCCGGCGTCGTCGAGCAGCAGATCGGCCGCGTCGACCGCAAGAACAGCCGCTTCCTGAAGGATTTTCGCGGCAACGCCTGGCGCGAGACGGGCGAGCCGCCGCGCATCGACGTCCATTGCATCCGGGTGGAGGGGGGCTACGACAGCCTGCACTGGTCGATCCTCCTCGACCGCTGGAAGGACCTGCGCGCCCAGCTCCACGGCGACGTCGTCGCCCCCGAGGACCGGGAGCGGGCGAGAACGGATCCCGAGCTCGCGCGCCTCGTCGAGCGGCTCGACGCGGCGGCGCCGGACTTCCATCCCAGACCGAAGTGGGGAGCGCAGCGTCCCGGTTCCGGGGTCGCCGACGACGTGCCGAAGATGGCCGAGGCGTGAGGCTCGGGCAAGCGCACGGCACAGCGCGCCGCTTCCTGGACGAGGAAGCGACGAAGGGTCGGCGACGAGGGAGGCGGCCCGCATCGACATCGAAATCGCTCTCGGTGAACGAGCGCGGGATCGCCGTCGAGCGGTGATCCCCGCCGCTATGGGACGAGCCGCTACCGTCCGGGGGCGGCCCGATGCCTCGGCGCGCGCGTCGCCGTCGAGCCGCGCACGACGAGCGGCGCGTCGATGCGGACCGTGCGGGGCTCCTTGTCCGTGCGGTCCATGTGCGCGACGAGGGTCTCGACCGCGGCCTCGACCATATCCTGCGCCGGTTGGCGGATGCTGGTGAGGTCGTAGGCGGGCCAGGCGGCCATCGGCACGTCGTCGTAGCCGACCAGAGCGACGTCCTCCGGCACGCGCAGGCCGAGCTCGTGGCGCAGCGTGTCCATGACGGCGAAGGCCATGTGGTCCGATCCGACGAAGATCCCGTCGGGCCGCTCCTGCCCCGAGAACAGCGCCCGCGTCGCGGCGATCGCCTTCTCGCGGTCGTATTCGCCGTCGATCACGGCGAAGGGGGCGAGGCCTCGCGCCGCGAGGCCCTCGACGAAGCCCGTCGCGCGGTCGCGCCCGGTCGCGGAGCCCGTCCAGCCGGCGACATGGGCGATGCGGCGGCGCCCGATATCGACGAGATGCTCCGCCGCCCGGCGACCGCCGGCGCGGTTGTCGGAGGTCACCGAGGAGATCGTCTCGTCGTCCTGGTGGCGGTTGAAGAGCACGACGGGCACGCCCGCGAGCGCGCAGCGCCTGGCGAGCCGGTTGGACAGGGAGACCGAGGCGAGGATCGCGCCGTCGACCTGGTAGTCCAGGATGTCGTCGAGCGTCTGGCCGAGCTCCTCGTCGGCGTTCGATGCGAGCACCACGAGGACGTGATAGCCGAGCGCCTGGAAGGCGCGGGAGAAGCGCTCGAGCGCGACGGGATAGAACTGGTTGTCGAGATAGGCGACGACGAGCGCGACGATGCGCGAGCGCCCGGTGATCAGCGAGCGCGCGAGCACGTTCGGGCGGTAGCCGAGCTCCTCGGCGGCGCGCATGACCTTTTCGCGCGTCTCCTTCGAGACGGAGGCGCCGGGCGTGAAGGCGCGGCTCACCGCCGATTGCGAAACGCCGGCGCGGCGGGCGACGTCGAGCGAGGTCGCGGGCGGCTTCGCGGCGGGCGGATCGACGGTCGCGCTCATCCCTTGACCGCCCCCGCGGTGAGGCCGGAGACGATCTGGCGCTGGAAGACCATCACGAGGAGGAAGAGCGGCGCCGTGATGGAGACGGCCGCCGCCACCGCGCGGACCTGATCCGTCGTCGTCGTCTCGCGGTTGAAGAAGCCGGCGATCGCCGGGACCATGGTCTGGCTCTGCGCGTCGAGGAGAAGGGAGGTCACGAGGAAGTCGTTATAGGCGAGCAGGAAGGAGAACAAGCCCGTCGTGATCACCCCCGGCCACATCACCGGCATGATGACGCGCCAGAACGCCTCGAAATGCGAGCACCCGTCGACGCGCGCCGCCTCGTCGAGCTCGGCCGGCACGTTCATGAAGAACGAGCGCAGCATCCAGATCGTGAAGGGCTGGTTGATCGCCACCAAGACCAGGATGACGGCGAGCGGCTGTCCGTAGAGCGTCGGCGCCGCGTCACCCAGGATCGGCCGCAACCATTCGGCCGAATTCACGAAGGGCGGCAGATAGCCCGAGACGAGCACCGAATGCGGCAGGGCGCGGAAGATCAGGGCCGAGATCAGGATCCAATAGGCGAGCGAGGAGCGCGTGCGCGCGAGCGCGTAGCCGGCGAGCGTGCCCACCGTCAGCGAGATCGTGACGACGCCGCCGGTGACGATCAGCGAGTTGACGAAGTTCCGGTAGAAGGCCTGATCGACCCAGACGTTGCGGTAATGGGCGAGCGTGAGGCCGATCACGGGCTCGGCGAGGAGGCCGAGCAGCGGGACCGGCGCGAGCGCGCCCCCCGCGGCGCCGGCGAGCGCCGGCAGGGCGATCGCGAGCCAGGCGAGGCAGGCCGCGCCGAAGGCGATCCCGCCCACGAGCCAGCCGACGGGCAGCCAGGGCTCGGGCGCGATCCGCTCGATCGCCGCCCCGAGCCGGCGCGTCGCAAGGTGCCAGATCGCGGCGAGGCTCGCGATCCCGAGCGCGAGATCGAGGACGGAGAGGCCCTGCCCGGTGGTGCGCGTCGCCGGACCGAAGATCACCGCGAGCGGGTTGGCCGAGAAGGCGTCCACGGGGAGCTTGAAGCTCATCACCGCGATCCAGAACAGGGGGAAGGCGGCGATCAGGCACCAGAGGGCCACGAACGCGCGGGTCGTCCAGGCGAGGGCGGGCGAGGGGCGCAAGGTCTTCGCGGTCGTCTCCACGGCGTCACCCCCTCGGCCGGTAGTCGCGCCGCGCCCGGATCAGGAGCGGCACGAGCAGGATCACGATGCCCACCATCGTCAGCATCGACGAGGCGGAGGCGCGCGAGATCGATCGATTGCCGGAATCGTCCGGCATCAGGAAATCGTAGGTGAGGAACTGCAGCGAGATCACGTGTGCCTGCGATGAGAAGCCGATCACCTCCTCGAAGACGCGATAGGCGTCCATCAGGTGGATCAGCGACACGAACACCACGAGCGGCATCAGGTGGGGCACGATCACGTAGCGCAGCCGCTCGAAGCGCGAGGCGCCGTCGACGATTGCGCTCTCGAGCGTGTCGCGGTTGAGCGTCTGGAGGCCGGCGTAGAACACGACGAAGGCGAAGGGCGCCACGTGCCAGACGCGGTAGAACAGCATCAGAAGCTCGATCGTCCAGCCCTGCGCGAACATCGCGATCGGCCGCCCGGTGAGCGCGACGAGCGCCTGCGTGAGGATCCCGTCGCCGATGAACAGCCACCGGATCGACAGAGCCCCGATCACCGGCGTGATGATGAAGGGCAGGAGCGAGACGAAGATGATCGGCCCGCGCACCGACCGCGCGAGCTTGTCGACGGCGAGCGCGATGGCGAGCCCCAGCCCGATCACGAAGGGAAGCGTGATCAGCGTGAAGGTGAGCGTGAAGCGCAGGGCCTTGTAGAAGTCGATGTTCTGCAGCCGCGCCCAGACGCCTTCCCCGGCGGCGAAGGCGGCGGCGACCGCCTCGGGCTGCAGGAGCGCGCGGTAGGTGTCGAGCCCGACGAAGACGGTCTGCGTCACCGGGCGCCCGCGCTCGTCGAGCACCGGCCGCGTACGCACCTCCGTACGGCAGACCGGTGCGGGAAAGCCCGGCGCGCAGGCCTCCACCTCGACCCGCTCGAAGACGGTCTGCGTCGCTTGGAAGCTCTGCACGAAGACGGTGACGAGCGGGATCGCGATGAAGAGGATCATCATCACGAGCGAGGGCGCAACGAAGGCGTAGAACGTCCGCGGCTTCACGTGTCTGTCTCCTCGGTCGGTCTGCTTTCCTGTGCTGCGGGTGCTGCCGCTCTCCTTGCCCTGAGAGTCGGTTGAATCTCTCGTAGGCTGTCATCCCGGGCCGCGAAGCGGACCCGGGACCCATACGCTCCAATGATCGTCCGAGCGCGCATGCCGCGCTCGCTCCGCACCCTCGCAGCATCGATCGCCGGAGATACGCAGCCTACAGGCTGCGACTGACACGTCGTGGTTATGGGTCCCGGATCGCCTTCGGCGTCCGGGATGACACCGCAGCGAAAGACTTTCAGATCTAGGGCTGGCGCGCCCCTCTCCGCACGCCTCAGCGCAGGACGCCGGCCTCGCGGGCGGCGGCGAGGTAGGCCTCTTCCGCGTCGGCGAGCGATTGCTCGGCGCTCTCGCGGCCGGTCAGGAAATCGGCGATGTTGTTGCCGATCGCGGTGTGCAGGAGCCCCATCTCGACGCTCGACGGGTAGGCGATCGGCCCGAGCATCGCGGTCGCGATCGCGCCCTCGGCGAGGCGGCCGGGCTCGAAGCCGTCGATCAGCCAGACCGCCGCGTCGTTGTTGGCCTCGACCATGCGCGGGGTGAGGCCCTCGAGCGCCACGCGGAAGGCGGTCTCGGCCTCCTCGTCGGTGATGTTCGCCGCGATCACGATGCCGTCCCACCAGATGGTGGAGGCCGGCGGGCCGCCCTCGACGGCGCGGGGAGCGGCCGCCATGCCGACCTTGCCCACGACCTGCGATTCGCTCTCGTCGTCCATCGCCGCCGCCCGCGTCGCCCAGAGATTGGCCATGGCGATGCGGCCCTGCTGGAATTGCTGCTGGACGTAGGTGGAATCCGAGACCAGGAACTCGGGATCCATGAATTCCGTCTTGGCCTTCATCATCTCGAGCGCGCGCACGCCCGCTTCCGAATTGATGCCGGGCCGCCCGTCGGCGTCGATCAACGTGCCTCCGAAGCCGGCGAACATGTTGATGAAGTCCTGCGCGAGGTTCCAGCCGGTCTGCATGGTGGCGCCGATCGGATGCTCGACGAGCCCCGCCTCGCGGATCTTGGCCGCCGCGGCGAGCACCTCGTCCCAGGTCTCGGGGACGGGGATGTCGAGCTCCTCGAGGATGTCCTGGCGGTACATCAGGTGTTGGTTGTTGACCATCATCGCGATCGCCATGATGCGCCCGTCGATGCGGATGAGCTGGTTCTCGCTCAAATTCTCACCGAAGCGCGCGACGAGGTCGTCGAGCGGGCGGATGGTGCCGGCGTTGAGGAGCGGCGTGAGCGTGCCGTTGGCCACCCCGCCGATATGGTAGAGCGAGGGCTGGGCGGCGAAGGCGGTGGGCTGCTTCGTGCGGAATTCCTGATCGAGCTCCGCCTGGAGGTTGGGCGCGCATTCGCGCATCGCCTCCGTCACCGCCACCCAGGCCGGAAAGGCGGCGGAGAGATGGCGGACGGTCGCGTCCGTGGTGAAGCCGCAGGCGAGCGCGGGCCCGGAGACGAGCCCGAGCGCGGCGGCGAGCGCGAATGTGCGTGACGACATGGTTCGTTCCCTTCTTGCGTTATCGTGTGGCGGCAGAGCGCAGCTGCGCCGCGGATCGGTCGGCGCGGGCGGGCGTCGTGCGAGCGCCCGTGCGCGCGTCGAACAGGTGGCAGAGCGCGGCGTCGATCCGGATCGCGACGCTCTGCCCGATCTCCGCGCGGTAATCCTTGTGGGCCTTCACGGAGACGAAGCTGCGGCCGGCGCGGACCGTGACCATCGTCGCGTCGCCCAACAGCTCGCGCGTGTAGATCGGCGCACGGATCTCGGCCGTGCCCTCGCCGGCGAGCCGCGCGTCCTCCGCCCGGAAGCCGAGGACGGCGGGCCCGTCCGCTGCGGCGAGCCCCGCGACGCGCACCCCGTCGGCGACGAAGACGCCGCCCGCGACCGTTCCCTCGACGAGGTTCATCGCCGGCGAGCCGATGAAGCCCGCGACGAAGGCGTTCGCCGGGTCGTCGTAGATCTGGGTCGGGGTGCCGACCTGCTGGATCTCGCCCTTGTTCATCACCACCACGCGATCGGCGAGCGTCATCGCCTCGATCTGGTCGTGGGTGACGTAGATGGTCGTGACCTTCAATTCGTGCTGGAGGTTCTTGATCTGCGCGCGCGTCGAGACGCGCAGCTTCGCGTCGAGGTTCGACAGGGGCTCGTCCATGAGGAAGACGGTCGGCTCGCGCACGATGGCGCGGGCGAGCGCGACGCGCTGGCGCTGGCCGCCGGAGAGCTCGGCGGGCTTGCGGTGGAGGAAGTCGTCGAGCTCGACCATGGCGGCGGCGCGCCGCACGCGCGCGTCGTGCTCGGCCTTGGGCACGCGCCGCACCTTCAAGGGAAAGCGGATGTTCTCGTAGACGTTCAGGTTCGGATAGAGCCCGTAGCTCTGGAACACCATCGCGACGTCGCGATCCTTCGGCTCGAGATCGTTGACCCGTCGCCCGCCGATCAGGATCGAGCCCGAGGTGGCGTCCTCGAGCCCCGCGATCATGCGCATCGTCGTCGTCTTGCCGCAGCCGGAGGGTCCGAGCAGGACCAGGAACTCGCGATCGGCGATGGTGAGGTCGAAATCGGCGACGCCCACGAAGGAGCCCCACCGTTTCGTCACGTGCTCGAGCCGAACCTCGGCCATGCCCCGCGCTCCCGTAGACGTGTTGCATACCTATGCAAGCAACAGAGTGACGCCTGCCTTCCCGATTGGCAAGCCCAAAGGCGCGCCATCGCGCGCCGCGAATTCAGCCGTGTCGCAGGACCTCGCGCAGCCGCGCGAGGGGATCGACGCCCATCTGGCGCAGGAGGTGGAGCATGTCGAGCGGCACCCAGTTCTCGCGGATCAGCCCCTCGTCGTGGAGATAGAAGTCCATCACCCGCATGAAGACCGGCCGTCCCGTGGGCGGCAGCCCGCAGAAGCCGCCGCCGGCGTGGATCGCATAGACCGAGGGCCAGCCGCCGGTGACCGAATAGGGTCCGTCGCCGATGCGGATGTAATGGCCCGCGCCGTGGCGCGCGCGCTCGGCCGTCACCGCCTCGAAGGTGCCCTGCGGCCGGTGGAAGGCGATGCGGAAGGGCAGTTGGTGTCCGTCGACGAAGCCGTCGAGCCCGCGCGTCGTGCCGATGCCGGCGGGGCCGTACCACATCATCAGCGGGTGCCAGTGCTCGCGCTGCGGCATCGCGATCAGGCCCTCGCGGGTGAGGCTCGCGCGGTCGTCGTGCTCGGCGAGCGTGCGATGCATGGCGAGCGTCTGGGCGAGGCTCGCCCGCGAGGTTTCCGGGTCGGAGGGCTCGAGCCGCACGCCGTCGGCCGTGATCGGACCCGACCACGCCTCCGCGCTGCCGAGCGGGGGCGCGAGCGGCCAGACGCCGGCCTGGCGCATCAGGTCGAGGACGTCCCAGAGGAGCGTCGCCTCGATCGCGCGCCCGTCGGGGCCGATGCGCCAGACCTCGCCGTAGCGCAGGAAGACCGGCCGGCGCGTCGCCGGGATGCCGAGCCAATCGCCGCGCATCGTCCCGCAATAATGCCCGACCGCCGCGAGATAGGTGCGACCCTCGTAGGTGCCGCCGACGAAGATCGCGTCGCGCCGTTCGAGATCGGGCATCGCGGCCTTCAGCGGCCGGAACACGCGCGCGAGCGCCTCTGCGCGCCCCCTCGCTTCGTCGATCGGATGGGCGACGCGCCAGGACGCGTCATCGGTCGCGACGGCGGAGAGCGCCTCGTCCAGACGGTCCGGCGGCGCCTCGGCGAGCGCGCGCAACGCGGCGTGGAAGCGGCGGCGCGAAGCGGCGGACGGGGTCGCGTGGGGGTCGAAGCCGGATGTCACCGAACGCCTCCTTGGGCGGGCTCGGGCGGGGGATGAGCCCATGCTGAGCCGGCGCGCGGCGGAAGGCAAGTTTTTCTTGCATACGAATGCAAGCCGCGCGACGATGATCTCGCCGCCGACGCGACGCGGCCTCCCGGAGCCGTCCAATGACAGACGCGCAAGCCCTTCTCGCCCGCTCGCAAGAGACGCTTTCGGCCATCCAACGGATGGAGGCGGCGCTCGCCGCCGGCTCCGACGACATGGCGGCTCATTTCCACGAGGATTTCGTCTGGCGCGGCAATCGCGGCTGCGGCACGAAGCACGGGCTCGCGGCGTTCCGGCGCGATTGGCAGCTGCCGCTGCGCGCGGCCTTCCACGATCGCGTCTACGTCACCGAGCGCTTCCTCGCCGATGGCGAATGGGCCGCCTGCTTCGGCCATATCGAGGCGACCCATGCCGGGACCTTCATGGGAATCGCGCCGACGGGCAAGCGGGTCACCATCCCCTACATGGATTTCTGGCGCGTCGAAGACGGGCGGATCGCCGACAACCCGGTCTTCGTCGATTTCGCGAGCGTGCTGCACCAGCTCGGGCGCGACGTCTTCGCCGGAGAGGGCTGGGAGGCCTTCGACCGCGGCGAGCGCACCCCGCCCCGTCCCTGATCGACACCCGCAGCCGCGCTCGGCGCCGGCCTCGCGCTTCTTCCTGCCGCCTCTCGTTCGGAGCCTGTCGTGACCGTCGTCCATCTCAAGTCCGGAAAGCCCGCCCAAAGCCGCGCGGCGGACGACGCCAAGGTCGTCGAGACCGTCTCCCGCATGCTCCGGGATGACGGGCACCCATCTCGTCGTCGACGGCGGCTGGATCGCCGAATGAACGCCATGCCGCTCCGCACGCGCGCCGGGACGCGTCGCGCCCGGCCCGGCCACGAAGAAGGATCGGCCGCATGAAGGGTTTTTCCGAGCGCTGGCGCGACTTTCCCGACTACATCCTCGGGATCACGCGCGAAATCTGGGAAGGGCGCGACGTCGCCGCCCTCGAGCGCTGGTACGCGCCCGACATCCCCGTGCGCACGCCGATGGGCGTCTCGCGCGGCAATGCGGGGGTGATCGCCTCCACGATGGCGACGCTGCACGAGTTCCCCGATCGCGAGCTCCTCGGCGAGGACGTGATCTGGTCCGGCGACGAGGCGGGCGGCTATCTCTCCTCGCACCGCATCCTCTCGACGGGTACCCACGCGCGCGACGGCTGGTTCGGACCCGCCACCGGGCGGCGCTTCCAGGTCCGTGTGATCGCCGATTGCGCGGCCAAGGCCGACGTCATCTTCGACGAATGGCTCGTGCGCGACAACGGCGGCATCGTCCGCCAGCTCGGCGGCGACCCCCTCGCCTTCGCCCGCGCGCTGATCGCCCGCGAGGGCGGACCCGAGCGGGCGTCGCGGCCGTTCGTGCCCGAGAGCGACGTCTCCGGCGATTATCGCGGCACCGGCAACGACGATCCCTGGGGGCGGCGTTACGCGGACACGCTCGCGGCGATCATGCGCGGCGATCTCGCTCACGTGCTCCGCGCCTACGATCGCGCCGCGATCGGCGAGCACGCGGGCGGGCGCACCCTCGTCGGCGCGCGGGCGATCGCCGATTCGTGGCTGTCGCTGCGCGCCGCCTTCCCCTCCGCGACCTTCGCGATCCATCACCGGATCGGCATGGAGGGCGGGATGATGCCGCCGCGCGCGGCCCTTCGCTGGTCGCTCGACGGCACCCACGACGGCTGGGGTCTGTTCGGCCGCCCGACCGGCGCGCGGGTGCACGTGATGGGCATGGCGCACGCCGAATACGGCCCCTTCGGCCCGGACGGCGTGGGGTTGCGGCGCGAATGCGCGCTCTTCGACGAGATCGCCATCTGGAAACAGATCCTCCTGCACAAGGGTGACCTATGACCCCCATCGAGATGGAAGCGCGCATCGTCCGCTACGGCGAGCTGCGCCCCTGCCGGACGGCCTTCATCGACGCGCACACGCCGGGCTCCGATCGGAAGGAGAACTTCACGATCATCGGCGCAGGGGTGAGCGAGAGCGCGGACCAGCACGTCCACATCCGCGAGACGCCGGGCTTCAACATCGGCGCCGCCGGCCAGCCGCCCAAATGCCGCAACTCGCTCCATTCCCACCGCACGGCCGAGGTCTTCTTCGTGCTCAAGGGCCGCTGGCGCTTCTTCTGGGGGCGCTTCGGCGATGCGGGGGAGGTCGTGCTCGAGGAAGGGGACATCTTCAACATCCCCACCGGCATCTTCCGCGGCTTCGAGAATGTCGGCACGGATTACGGGATGATCATGGCGATCCTCGGCGGGGACGATGCCGGGGGCGGCGTGATCTGGGCGCCGCAGGTGATCGAGGAGGCGCGGGCCCACGGCCTCGTGCTCGGCGCCAACGGTCGCCTCTACGACACGAAGCGCGGCGAGCGCCTGCCCGACGGCGTCGCGCCGATGCCGCTCCTTACCGAGGACGAGCTCGCCCACTTTCCCGAGCCGACGACGCGCGAGGTCGTCCCGAAGAGCGTCGCCCGCTACTGGGACCTGATGGCGCTCTCCGATCGGCAGCCGGCGACGGTGATCGGCGCCGACGGCGTGCTGCGCGACCGCCCCGGCTTCGAGGTCGAGTTCCTGTCGCGCGGATCGATCCCGCCGACGCCCTACGCGATCGACGCGCACGAGGTGCTGATGCCGATGCGCGGCCATTGGCGGCTCTCCTGGGCGCAGGGCTCGACCGTGCTCAATCCCGGCGACACGGCGGCGATCCCGCCGGGCCTCTCGCACGCGCTCGCGCCGTCGATGACCGGCGAGGCGAGCCTCTATCGCGTGCGCGCGACCGAGGACCCGCCCGGCCCCACGGGCCGCCTCCTCGGCGATCTGCGGTGAGGGGGCGCGTCGGATGATCCCCGTCGTCCTCCTGCCAGGGATGATGTGCGATGCGCGCCTGTTCGGGCCGGTGATGGGCGCCTTCGCCGGCCATCCGGTGCTGCACGTGCCGCTCGTCGCGGGAGACGACGTCGACGCTCTCGCGCGGGAGGTGCTCGCGCTCGCCCCGCCCCGCTTCGCGCTCGCCGGCCTGTCCATGGGCGGCATCGTCGCGATGGCGGTTCTCGCGGCCGCGCCCGAGCGGGTCGAGCGGCTCGCGCTCCTCGACACGAATCCTCGTGCGGAGCTGCCGGAGGTGCGCGCCCGGCGCGCCGGTCAGATCGCGCGGGCGCGGTCGGGCGATCTCGCGGGCCTGATGCGCGAGGAGGTGATGCCGCATTACCTCGCCCCCGGCGCGCGGCGCGACGATATCCTCGACCTGTGCCTCGAGATGGCGCTCGGCCTCGGCCCGGAGGTCTTCGCCCGCCAATCGGCGGCCTTGCGCGACCGTCCGGACCGGCAGGAGGTGCTCGCCGCCTATGACGGACCCGCTCTCGTGCTCACGGGCGCGCACGACCGACTGTGCCCCATGGACCGGCACGACGTCATGCACAGGCTGCTGCGGAACGCTCGCCTCGCCGTGCTCGACGGTGCAGGCCACCTCCCGCCGCTCGAAGCGCCGGAGGAGACGGCGGCTCATCTGCGCCGGTGGCTGAACCGTTCCAGGGAAGGCCGGAAAGGCGCGGAAGGTTGAGGCAGCGCTCGCGTCTTTATTCGGCAGTCGGCAGCCGCGCTCATGGCTGGCGGAGCCAATCCTTGGCTCGTTTCCAATCGAGGCGCGCTGCCTGCGGCATCGTTGATGCGCCCTGCCACGGACGAAATCCAGGACGCGATTCGCGAGGCGCTGCTCGAAGAGGCGAGGCTGTCGGCGCCGTTCTGGCCGCCTCCGTCGCGAGACGAGATCGTCGCCAACTTCGCCTCGGGCGAATGGCCGACCCCTTCCATGGAAGCCGCGGGTTTCGTTGCATCACCGGCCGCGCTCAGAACGATCCGTCAGGTTGCCGAACAGGCGCGTTGAGGCGCCTCATCGCCACGAGGCCTGGAAGGTCTGAAGCCTCGTGCCGAGGCCCTCGCCCGTCGCCGCGCTCGGCCGACGACATTCAGCCTGGGAAGCGCTGCGGTCGAGGCGCGTGACCGAGGATGGAACTACTTTTCGCACAGTGGTTTCGAAGGCTATCGCGCGATCGGTCCGACGATCGATCCCATCGCGTCCGGTCCGACACTCACCGCTCGCCGAGGCTTTCCTGGAGTGCCCGGACGATCGGCTCGAAGAAGTAGCCGATCAGGCGTCGATCGCCCGTGACGACATCGACCTGCGCGGTCATGCCGGCGCGCAGGCGGTGGGATCCCGAAGGGGTGACGAGCGCGGGGGCGTCGGGCACGACGCGCGCCACGAAGACGAAACGGCCGTCCGGCGTCTCGACGGCGTCGGCCGAGACGGCCGCGACGCGCCCTGCGACATGGCCGAAGCGCTCGGCCGGGAACGCGTCGAGGCGGATGACGGCCTTCTGTCCCGGCTCGAGGAAGCCGGCATCGAAATTGGCGAACCGCACCTCGAGCTCCGGGAGATCCTCGTCCGGCACGACGCGCATCAACTCGGCTCCCGCCTGCTCCACGCCCCCGATCGTGAAGACTCGCAGGCGGTCGACGGTGCCGTCGACGGGCGCGACGAGAACGGTGCCGGCGAGGCGTCTGCGGGCCTGGACGAGCTCCTCGGCGAGTTCGGCGTGCCGCGCGTCGATGTCGGCGCGGCGCTCCACAAGGCGCGCGCGCGTACTCGCGACGAGAAGCGCGCGCTCGGCCGCAAGTTCGTCCGCATCGGCGAGCGCGCGCTCGATCTCGCGCTCCAGCGTGCGCCGCTCCATCTCCAGGCGGTTGGCCTCGTCGACGACGTCGAGATGGGCGAGCCGGCTGCGGGTGCCGCGCTCGAGCAGCTCCTGCGAGGCGACGAGGCGCTCGTCCTGGCTCTCGAGCGCGGCCTCGATGCGGCCGATGCCGGCGCGGGTGACCGCACGCGCGCGCTCGTTGGCGAGGAGGCGGGCATCGATGCGGGCGGCGGCGCCGCGCAGCTCCGCGAGCTCGGCCGCGAGCAGATCCCGCTCGTCGGAGCGCACGCGCGTCGCGTCGCTCGCCAAGGCGGCGAGGCCAGCCTCGACGAAGTCGGGCTCGCTCGGATCGCGGGCGAGGGCCGCGAGGAACGCCTCGAGGCGCGCGCGCTCGGAGATCAGCCGCGCCTCCTCGGCCTCGCGCCGCGCGAGCTCGGCGCGGGCGTCGGTCGGGTCGAGGAGGACGAGCGGGTCCCCGGCGGCGACGCGCGCGCCGTTCTCGACGCGGATCTCGTGGATGCGGCCGCCGAATTCCGGCTGCACGACCTGAACGCGCGAGAGCGGCACCACGCGCCCCTCGCCGCGCGCCACGATCTCGACGCGCATGACGATCGAGAGGGCGAGCGCGCTCGCGAAGAGGAGCACGAGCACGGCGAGCGTGAGGTGGAGGGTCGGTGATCCGACCGGCGGGCGAGGGGAGGGGATCATCGCAGCGCCTCGAAATCGACGACGAGGGCCGGATCGGGAAACGCGTCGGGCCGGTGCGTGACCACGACGACCGTCACCCTGCGGGAGAGCGCGGCAAGGCGCTCGGCGAGCTGCGCTTGCGACGCGTGGTCGAGCGCGCTCGTCGGCTCGTCGAGGACGAGGATCGCGGGCGCGCGCACGAGGGCGCGGGCGATCGCGAGGCGCTGACGCTGGCCGCCGGAGAGGGCGCCGCCGCGTTCGCCGACCTGGCTGTCGAGGCCCGCCGGCATGCGCGCGACCATCTCGTCCGCGGCTGCATTCGCCAGCGCCGACGCGATCGCCGCGTCGTCGATGCGCGGGTCGCCGAGCGTGAGATTGTCGCGGATGGTGCCGGCGAAGAGGAACGGCTCCTGCGGCACGTAGGCGACGCGCCGGCGCACCTCCTGCGGATCGTGGGCGGCGATGTCCTCGCCGCCGACGAGAATGCGCCCGCTCGTAGGTACTTCGAGCCCGCAGACGAGGCGCGCGAGATCTAACACGTCCAGATTGCGCTAGCCCAAGGCATCGGGTGGCGCAAGAGCGTACCGCATGAGAATCGACACGTTATAACATTTCTTGACTCGGAGGTTCTTGGGCTCTAGCTATCATGCTAGATTGAGTATGATGTTTAGATGGCGCACAAGATTGTGTGCCCGTTATGCAATCCTGTGGTGGGTGACGCATGGATCGCTTGCGCGATTGGCTTGCCTTGCACGAACTGACGGTAACGCAGGCCTTTTCGATTCTGTCGGCTGTGCGGCGCGGCTCCGCTCGGATTCCGCATCGCTGGTCCAAGCTTGTCGGCGAGCGAATGCGGTCGTCGGCGGCTGCTGACGTGGACGGGACGCAGGCGGCATTCCATGGTCGCGTCGCTGAGGTCCGTTCCGTGTAGCCCGCAGAAGCGGGCTGCACCCTTGAAGCGAGAGACCAAGGAGAAGGACGATGCCGAGGTCGTTGCGAGATTGGACGAAGATCGCAGTGTTCTGTGCTGTCTTCGCCGTCTTATCCGGAGCGCTCCAGATGGCCGTCGGCGCGGAAGTGCCGCAGATGCTGGCGGGAGTCGCGGTCGCCACGGCGATCATGGCTTTCGTTGCAATCAAGACGAATTGGATCATCCGCTGAGCATTCGCGTGCCCTCGCGGTCTTCGCGCCGCGCCTCCGGGCGTGGGCGAAGACGGGTGAAGGGGTGGTCGAGACGCCTTCACCCGGCGACGCTGCCGGGCGGGAAAGCCCGGCAGACGTCGGCGCATTCGGCGGACCGAAAGGAGCGGCTGTCGGTGGCGTCGCGGGAGCCGTCGGAGGAGGCGTCAATGCCTTCGGCGAAAACGTCGGCTGGTGGTGAGCGAACAATCACATCTCCCTGAAGGGAAATCGCCATGATGCGCTACGTCATCGACAGTCTCTGGATGGTGCCGGCCACCGCAATCGGCTATGCGGTGAAGCTTCTGTTGTTCGGCTATGACGAGGGCGACTGGCGTCTGATCTTGATCATTCATGCCGTCGCGACTTGGATTGCGATAAGCTTCGCGCCACCGTTCTACAGGCGCTGGTTCAACAGCGGCGGGTGAACGACCATCGCGCAGCCCGTTCCGACGGGCTGCGTCATCTCAATGCCGACCACGACCGCGATACCTGATGCGATGCGCTTTCGCGACTGCCTGCCTTACGCGTTGTTGCTGACGATCAACACCATTTACATCGTCCTGCGCACCCAGAATTGGAAGCCGGCTGCCATGGTCGCCTCGCTCGCAGCGTTCGCGCTCGTTGGGGCAGCGGTCATGACGCTCGCAGAGCGCTATCGTGCCTACAGAATGGGACCGGAGGGCTTGCGCGCCATCCCCGCCCACCGCTGCCTCGTCTACGCGCTCGCCATCGTGGCGATCGCATCGGCGCTGACGACGACCGCCTTCGTGCTGCCGCCGCTCGTCTTCGCGATCGTGCTGATGGCCGGCGGTCTCGCCATGACCTGGGCAATGGCAGCGCTCGAACGACGCAATCTTCCCCTGCCCCTCGAAGGTGAGGGCGGGTCATGAGGCTGCTTCGCACCAAGGCCGCCCTGCGGATCGCCGTCGGCGCGACGGCAGCGGTGGCGATCCTCCTGCCGACGCTCGCCGCATCGCTCGCCCCCGCCTTGCAGCCGGCCGCTATTCTCGCAGGCGGTGCCGCCGCAGTCGCGCTCTTCATCGTCCTGATGCGAGCCGATCCGCCACCATGACCCGCCACCGCCTTCTCGCCCCCATCGCCCTCCTCGCCGCCGCGCTCGCCTGGCTTCTCCTCGCCGATTCGCATGCCGGCGACCCGCCCGTTCGGCTCTTCGTCCTCCCGAGCGAGGGCCCCGTCGTCGCCCATCTCGTCCTGCCCGTTTGCCCGCACGGCGCCTGCCCCGGCTCGACGGCTCTGATGCACTACACGGAGCATCTGGCCTGGCTCTCGGCGGTGGGGAGGGAGGCGCCATAGGCGACGAGGTCGACGGCGTCGAAGAGGCGGCACGTCGCCCCGCCGATCCGCGCCTCGCGATGACGGCCGAGTGCGACGTAGTCCGTCGCGATGGCCTCGACCGCGTCGGGGCCAGCTTCGTCGGCGAAGCAGTCGAGAATGCCGTTCGAGTCGAATTCCTCGACGCGTTCCCAGCGCGAGGCGCCGTCCGCGCCGCACACCGGCACCTCGTACACGACCCGGCGCTTGCCCGGGATCTCCGCGAGCGCCTCGGCATAGTGGAGGGCGGTGATCGCATCGAGCGGCGCGCCGAGGAGGAGAACCTTTCCGCCGGCGAGGACGAAGCGCTCGATGGGGGAGCCGGGACCGTAGCCGGTGCCGAGCGGATGCACGTCGACGAGCGCGCCGGCCCGGCGCCCGACAGCGGCCATCGAAGCGTCGGGATGGGGACTGCGCCGCACGCCCGGCAGCCGGAGGATGAAGCGGTTGAGCGCGCCGAAGCCGGAATAGGGCTGCGCGGTCGCGGGGTCGAAGGCCGGCCACGCGGCGCGCTGGGCCGGCGGCAGCGCGCGCCCGCCCAGCGTCGCCTCGTAGGGCGAGCGGTCCCACGAGACGTAGGCCATGAGCGTTCCGTCCGCCCCGACCGCATCGAGGAGCGCCCGCGCCACGCCCGCCGGACCGCCCTCGACGGGTCCGAGCGCGCGCAGCGAGGCGTGCACCATCACGACGTCCCCCTCGCGGATCCCCAACGCGCGCAGCGCGCCGATCAGATCCGCGCGCTTCATTGCGACCGTCATCGCCGTCCGACCTTCGTGGCTTGCCGAGGCGAGGACGTGTCGGGATGACGCGAGCCGACGGGCGAACGGCGACGCGACGATGCTCGACTGCCCGGCGCATCTGCCGGCCTGCCAACGAGGGTATAGACCTCACCGAAGAACGACCATCCCCTCCGCGGCACGTCGCCCTATGTCGCGGCCGCCGCCGTTTTCGCGACCCATTCCGCGACGACCTCGTCGAGCGTGGTCTCGCCGCTCCGGGACGCTCCCTCGCCGGAGAAGCGCACGTGCCCGGACGTGATCGCGTCGTACATCGACGCGAGGAGCGTGGCGTAGGCCTCGCCGATTCCGGCTCCCACGAGGGTGGGGACCCAGGTCTCGCGCGGCGGCGCGATCGGAGCGACCGGGCGGCCGAGCGCGGCGCCGATGCGATCGGCGACCTCCGCCGGGCTGTAGTCGCGCGGGCCGGCGAGCTCGACGATCGCGGGCGGGGCGGGGTCGAGAAGGAGTGACGCGGCCATGCGCCCGATGTCGCGCGTCGCGACCATGCGCCGAGGGGCGTCGAGACGCGCGAGCATGCTCGGCAGCACGCCCTCGGCCACCGCGACAGGCAGGACCTCGCGCCAATTGTCCATGAAATAGGTGGCGCGCAGGAAGGTGAGCGTCGGCGTCGAGCCGGCGAGCGTCCGCTCGAGATGGTGGAGCGCCTCGATGATGCCCGTGCCGCCCTCGAGATGGGCGCCCTCCGAGGAGAGCACGACGAGGCGCTGCAATCCCGCCGCCTGCGCCGCCCGCGCCACAGCGCGACCGACGTCGCGATAGCGGCCGATCGGGTCGGCATCGCCGAGGAAAGGCGGCGCGAGCACGTAGGCGCCGCGCGCGCCCTCGAAGGCGCGGGCGAGTGCGTCGGCGTCGGTCAGATCCGCCTCGACGAGGTCGATCGCCTTCGGCACGCGTCCGGCCGCCGCCGCGCTGTCGCGGACGATGCCGCGCACGCGCGCGCCCGTCTCGAGGAGCGTCGCGGCGGCCGCGCCTCCCGTGTTTCCCGTCACGCCGGCGATCGCGAACATGATGTCCTCCCGTCTCTGACAGCGCCCCGGTCGGGGCTCGACAGAGGTGTAGGGGACGGATCATCATGCGTGAAATGCATTCTCGATATCGTCATCATGCGTGAGGTGAAAATGCGCGAGGTCAATCTGCGCGGCATCGATCTCAACCTCCTCGTCGTGCTCGACCTCCTCCTCGAGCACCGCAACGTGACGCGTGCGGCCGAGGCGGCGGGGATGAGCCAGCCGGCGACGAGCCGCGCGCTCGGGCGGCTGCGGGCGCTTCTGCGGGACCCGATCCTCGCGCGGGGCGTCGACGGCTTCGTACCGACGCCCCGCGCGCTCGCGCTGCGGCCGGCGCTGGCGCGGGCGCTCGCCGAGATCCGGGCCGTCGTGACGATCGAGGATTTCGATCCCGCTCATTGGCGCGGCGCGATCACGATCGCGACGACCGACCACCAGTCGATCCTCCTGCTTCCGGCCGTGCTCGCGCGGCTCGCGCGCGAGGCGCCCGGCGTCGACGTCGCGGTCGTGCCGTTCTCGTCCGACGCGCTTGCTTCTCTGCGCGAGGGGCGGCTCGCGTTGAGCTTCGCGATCGACGAGGTGCCCTTGCCGCCGGGCCTGCGCGCGGAGCGCCTCCACCGCGACAGCTTCGTGACCATGCTGCGCGAAGGTCATCCGGCCACGGGCGCGCCCTGGACGCCGGAGAGCTTCGCGGCGCTCGACCACGTGCTCGTCACCGTGACCGGCGAGGGCGGCGGCGCGATCGACGCGGAGCTCGCCCGCCTCGGTCTCACGCGCCGCGTCGCCCTGCGCCTGCCCCATTTCCTCGCGGCTTTCGCGGTCGTCGCCGAAAGCGACCTCGTGGTGACGCTGCCGCTGTCGCTCGCCGAGCGCTTCGCCCCGGTCTTCGGCCTCGTCCGCCGCAAGCCGCCGGTTCCCCGGCCGCCCTTCACCGCAACGATGATCTGGCCCGAGATGCTCGACGACGACCCCGCCTGCCGCTGGTTCCGCGAGGTGGTCCGCGAGGAGGCGACGCGTCTCGCCGGCCCCGACGCTCACCCGGACCGGTGAGCCATCAGCGCCATCAGGAGTGAGAGCGCCGCCAACGCGATCTGCTCGCGCGTCCCTGCCCGTAGGGGAAGGGTGGACGCCGGAGCGCAAGCGACGGCGGCCGGGTGGGGACCGGGGGAGATCGAGTGTCGGGCGTCGCGCCCCACCCGACCTGCGTCGCCTTCGGCTCGCAGGCCACCCTCCCCTCCGGGGAGGGATGCGGGCGGGTCGAGGGCGCGCCGAGACGGACGTCGCGCGGCTGGCGGCTCGTCGCTCAAAGCTTGTGACCCCGCATCCACAGGCCGGCGAGCTCGCGGCCCGAGAGACGCCAGCGGGAGGGCAGCTCCGTGCGCTCGGGGAGGCCGATATCCCGGCGGATGTCGTCCGCGAGAGCGTCGACGTCGATCGCGTCGACCGCGCTGGTGCTCCGGCGCCCGATCCGGTGCGCCGCTTGTCGCCGCATATCGGCGAGCGTCCGTACGAGCGACATCGTGAGATCCTCCGCCGATGGCCTCGGAGGACGCCTCCGCCGAGCGGACGCCGAAACCGCGCGCGAACCATCGCTGCGTGTCGGCGGGGCCGCCGCGCCTGCGTCCTCGGCGGGCGAGGAGGGTTCGCCCATGCCCGCGCGACGCGAGGCGAGAGCGTCCGCCGCGCGGCGTGCACCTCGACCGATCTGCGCGGTGCCCACGGCTGGATGCTCGTGCGGCATCGGCAGACGGCTCTCCGGCACGGGTCGAGCAAGGAAGCCTTTTTCCGATCTACGAGAGAGGCATTCGGAGAATCGAAGGAATGAAGACGGAATTGCCGGTGGAGCCGATCTCGACCGATCGTCTTTCGCTCAGACGCTTTCAGGCGGCAGATTATGGCGCATATGCCACCTACCACACCAACGCGGACGTCTATCGGTACCTCTATAGCGCGCCCCCGGACGCCATGGCGTTGAAGAAGCAGTTCGCGGCCGCCATCGACGACCGGTTCGTGGAAGATGGCGATGCGGTTCGATTGGCCGTTACGCGGCAGGACGATGGCGCGGTCGTCGGAGAGGTCCTGCTCAAGATCGCATCGACATCGGCTCGACAAGGTGAGGTCGGATACATCTTCAATCCGGCCTTCGCAGGGCATGGTTATGCCACCGAGGCCACCGGCGCGATTCTCGATTTCGGCTTCTCCCGGATCGGGTTCCATCGGATCTTCGCCCGCCTCGACACCAAGAACTCGGCTTCCATCGGAGTCGTCGAGAGGTTGGGAATGCGCCGCGAAGCTCATTTCATTGAAAACGATTGCTTCGACGGGGTTTGGGGCGACGAATACGTTTACGCGCTTCTGCGGTCGGAGTGGATATGCCGGGGTCGGTCGTGACATCTAGGACGATCGCGCCCGATCATTCGGCGTCATCATGACGCGTCCGATCGCGCGGCGCCCGTCGAGGAGGGCCGGTCGAGGAGAGCGGCCTCCACGACGCGGCGCGTGACCAGGCCGAGGACGCGCTCCTTCGTCTCCGCGAACGGGCCGTCGAGGACGAGCCCCGGAACGGGTTCGAGCCCGTGCGGTCTCGACGGCGGTCCGCTCGAACCGGCCTGCCGCCGCTTGCGATTGCGACGATCGTCCATGCATGCGCTCCTATGGCCTCGCCGGCCGATTTCCGTTGTCCTTGCCTCCGCCGAATGTCGGGCCTCCTCTGACCTCGAGCAGCAACGGGCGATGGTCCGAGACCTCCGGCGCATCGACGACGGTGAAGGTTTCGACGCGCGCCTCGTCGTCGACCAGCAGGTAATCCGCGAAACGGCCGGGCTTACGATAGAGGGACGTCCTCGTCCCGTCGAAGCCTCGCTGCGTGACGAGCTCGACGAAGCCGCGCGCCTCGAACAGGCGCAGGGTCTCGCTGTCGGGCTCGACGTTGAAATCTCCGCAGACGATTCGCAGGTCGCCCGCTCGCGAGACACGGCTCGAGGCCTCGAGCAGACGGCGCGCCTGGGCTGCGCGTTCCGGCGTATCCGCCTTGCCCCGCGGATCGCGCAAGCCGTGCACGTGGGTGACGGAGACGACGAGGTCGCGTGAAGCGTCGCGGAGCCGGACACCATGAGCGTTGCGCGGACGGGGATGCTCTCCGAACCCGTCTTGCGAGAATTCCTTGTGCACGAAGGTCTCGACCGAGCTCAGGATCGTGAGCGAGCGGTGGACCAGCGTGGCCAAGCCGAAGCGCGACGGCACGGCGACGTCGTCTCTCCAGAGCACGCCCTCCGCCGCCGGGAAGAAGCCCGCGACGTGATCGGGAAATGCGTCGACGAGCTCGCGAAACAGATTGGCGCGCTGCGGTAGGACGAGATCGCCGTCGCGATAGGCGAGCCAGCGCGCGTCCGACGCGGGCGTGTCCACCACCTCCTGGAGGCAGAGGACATCGGGGGCTTGCGACACGAGATAGGGGATCAGCGCGTCGGCGAGCGTGCCGCCCCAGGCGTTCAGGCACAGCACTCTCATGCCGAAGAACTCCCCGCGCCGCTGCGCACCGTCCGCAGCCCACATCGCTTCCGCATGGCGCTCATTGGAAGCCGATCAGCGCCAGGCGCAGGAGGACGGCTGCGATGCCGATCGAGATCGCCAGGATCCCGAGCCCGACCGGGGATCCGAAGCCGAACCATCGCAGCGCCAGACGGCTGTGATCCTCGTCGAGGCGCGCGTGCGGCACATTCCGGTGATCGATGTCTTGCATGGCTGTTCCTTTCGCTCGGTGGTCAGACGAGATGGCCAAAGTGGCTGCGCTCGGGAGCGAGAGCGGCGATCGCGGTGCATTCGACAGAACGCGCTCGCCGCACCTGCTCCGTGGCCCCGCCTCCGCGGCGGGCATTGCGTTACCCGGCTCGGTCCGCTTTGGATGTGGACGATCCCGACGGCAGGGCATATATTTAGTTCGATCTAACGAAATATCTGGAGAATGACCCGATGTCAACATGCGAGGACGAGCGCGCCGAGGCGATCCGACGTCTCACGCTTGCCGGGCGGCGGCTCAGCGACGCGACCGTCCTCTTCCACACGAAGATGGCGGACGGCTTCGGGCTCGGTGCGAGCGAGACGAAGGCGCTCGGATTCGTCCAGCGCTTCGGGCCCATGACGCATGGCGAGCTCACCGAACGCGTCGGCCTCAAGCCCGCCTCCGTCACCAACATCATCGACCGCCTGGAGGAGAAGGGCTGGCTCGTTCGCCGACGTTCGCAGCAGGATGCTCGGCGCGTGCTCCTGTCGGTCGTGCCCGAGAAGGTGGAAACCCTGCATCGGGAGATCTTCGCGCCGTTCATGGAGCGGCTCGACGGCGTCTATGCCGAGTTCGGCACCGACGAGCTGCGCACGATCGCGAGAGCCTTCGACGCGATCGCCGCGGCGCAGGAGGACGCCGCCCGCGACCTGCCGGAGCGCGACGCCGGCGGCTCCCGTTGACCGGCATTCATCCGCCGCCGTGCTCTGCGAGAGCCGCTGCGAAACCCAGAGCTGTCACCATATAGCCACCTTTCTTTGGCCGTTGGCGAGGTAGTCTCAGCAAGGAGAAGCACCGATGCTCGACATCCACAAGATCAAGAGCAGGCGCTTGACAGCGAACGGCGTCGAACTTCACTACCGTGAGGCAGGTTCAACCGAGAATCCGACAATCGTTCTGCTTCACGGCTATCCAAGCTCGTCGTTCATGTTCCGGAACATCATGGAGCCCCTCGCCGAAAGCACGCACGTGCTGGCGTTCGACATGCCGGGCTTTGGCCTGTCCGAGGCCCCGCCGCTCGACGAGTTCGAGTACACCTTCGCGTCGATCGCCCGTACGCTGCAGCAGGCCCTGACACAAAAAGGCGTTCAATCATACTATCTCTACATGCACGACTGGGGCGCGATCGTCGGTTACCTCATGGCTCTGTCCGCGCCTGAGAAAGTGAGGGGCCTCGTGGTGCAGAACGGAGCGGCGCACGCAGAGGGGTTCGGGCCGGATTGGGACGCGCCCAGGGCGTTCTGGAAGAACCCGACGCGTGAGAACCGCGCGGCGCTGGGCGAGTGGATGAACGAGGAGGGCGTGCGCAACGAGTACTACGCGGGCCTCGACGACGCGCTGGCCGCGCTCGTTGCCCCGGAGTGCTGGCGCTACGATTGGGAGCGCCTCTCCCGGCCGGGGGCGATCGATCGGATCTTCGCGCTCTATTGCGACGTCGGGAGCCACCTCGAGCGATTCGAGGCCATCTCCGCCTACCACCGCGAGCACCAGCCCCCTTGTCTGATCCTCTGGGGCCGGCGTGACGTCTTCTTCGAAATCGACGAGATCTCGGCCTATGCCCGCGAGCTCGATCCGGTCGAGAGCCACGTGTTCGACGGTGGACATTTTCTCCTCGAGTCCCACCATCGCGAATGCTCGGCGCTGATCGAGCGATTCGTGGCCGAAACCGCCGGCCGGACGAGCGCTTCGGTCGCAGGGCCGATGATGAGAACCTGAAGCCGTCTCCCGACGCCCGTTCGCCGGACCCGCCGCATCCGCCCCGCCTCGTCACCGCCGGCCGGATGCGTCGCCGTCGCGCGCGTTTCCCGACGGGGCGTCGTCCTCGAAGTAGACCACGAGCCTCAGGTGGCGATCCGCGTCTGCGACCAGCATCTCGTGCGAGAACCGCAGCGGACGTCCGGCTCTCGTGACGAGGCTCGCGATGCCGCGCCTGGCGCGCTCCATGGAGGGCTTCGCCATCCAACGCCGGAAATCGGGAGAGAGCCGTTCCAGATCGGCGATCAAATCGAGCACCCCTTCATCCTCGGGAGCCGCCGCGAGGTCGTGGCGAAACTGCGCGAGCAGTCTCGGCGCGTCTTCCGACCAATCGGGGAGACGTCGGCGGAAATCCGCGTCGGCGAACACCATGCGCAGCAGGTTGCGCTCGTACGGCTCGCGATCGGAGAACCCGAACAGCGCATCGGCGGCAGGGCTCCAGGCGAGGACATCCCAATACAGGTTCGTGACGTAGGCCGGCCGCGCGAGATCGGCCAACAGCGCCTGCACCCGGAGAGAAACCGC
The DNA here is from genome assembly GCF_046292825.1 of Salinarimonas sp. Classification (GTDB taxonomy): domain Bacteria; phylum Pseudomonadota; class Alphaproteobacteria; order Rhizobiales; family Beijerinckiaceae; genus Salinarimonas. Next base: position 141,343 of record NZ_JBKBQG010000003.1, read on the forward strand.
CATCGGCCGCCGCGCCTCGGCAGGGGGCGGGCGGCGGTGGGCCAGGAGGAACAGACGCGTGCACTCGGCATCGCTCAGGGCGAGTGCCTTGGCCACGGACAGCAGAAACGCCTCGGATACGCGGATGTCGCGCCCCTGTTCGAACCAGGTGTACCAGGTGAGCCCCACGCCCGCGAGCGCGGCGACCTCCTCGCGGCGAAGGCCCGGCGTCCGTCGTCGTCCGGTCGTCGCGAGCCCCACGTCTGCCGGCTTCAGGCGACGTCGATGATGGGTCAGGAACGCCGAGAGCTCGTCGCGTCTGCGGGCGAGCGTCCGTGCGGCCATGGTGTCACTCCTTGTAACAGGATAACTTCCTACATTGTAACAGGATTGCGCCCATTCGACACTCCGCCTCCTAACTCGGAGGCATCATGGGCGGACAGGACGACATCATCGACGGCCGCGACGAGCGGGCAGCTTCGGACGAATCGCGGCGCAGCGGGCGTGCGGGTCCTCGCGAATGGGCGGGCTTGGCGCTTCTGGCACTGCCGACCGTTCTGCTGGGGCTCGACCTGACCGTCCTGCATCTCGCCCTGCCGGCGCTTGCGGCCGACCTGCGACCGACGAGCACGCAAGCGCTCTGGATCATGGATGCGTACGGATTCATGGTCGCTGGCTTTCTCGTCACGATGGGGACCCTCGGAGACCGGATCGGGCGGCGCAAGCTCCTGATGATCGGCGCCGTCGCGTTCGCCGTCACGTCGGTCGCCGCGGCCTACGCCGTCAATTCGGAGATGCTGATCCTCGCGCGCGCAGCGCTCGGGGTCGCGGGCGCGACGCTGATGCCCTCGACGCTGGCGCTCATCGGCGTGCTGTTCACGAACCCGCGGGAGCGCGCGCTCGGCTTCGGCATCTGGGCGACGATGTTCGCCCTCGGCATGGCGCTCGGCCCGATCGTGGGCGGTCTCGTCCTCGAGCGTTTCTGGTGGGGAGCGGCGTTTCTCGTCGCGGTCCCGATCACCGGCCTCCTCCTCGTTCTCGGTCCCGTTCTCCTCCCGGAATACCGGGCGGCGCATGCGGGGCGCTTGGATCTCGTGAGCGTCGCCCTCTCCCTTCTCGCGATGCTTCCGGCCGTCTACGGCCTGAAGCGTCTCGGCAGCGACGGCGTGACGGCTCCGGCGATCGGCGCGGCCGCGGTCGGCGTCTTCTTCGCGATCCTGTTCGTGCGTCGGCAGCGTCGTCTCGCCGATCCGCTGCTCGACATGGCATTGTTCCGGGAGCGGGCGTTCGCCGCTGCTCTTGCGGTTCTCCTTTTCGGCCTCGTCGCCATCGGCGGAACCATGCTTCTCGTGACGCAGTACCTTCAATTGGTGGTCGGACTGACGCCGATCGTCGCCGGCCTCTGGATGGGTCCGCCCGCGCTCGCGATGGTCCTCGCCGGCGTGACGGCTCCACTCCTTGCGAGGCGTATCCGACCCGGCACCGTCGTGTCCGGTGCGCTCGCGCTGTCCGTCGTCGGCTATCTCGTGCTCGCCCGTCCGGTCGCCGAACCTGCGTCGATCCTCGTCGGCTTCTCCTTCGCGTATCTGGGTCTCGGCGCGATCGCCGCGCTCGGAACCGAGCTCGTCGTGGGCTCGGCGCCCGCGGACAAGGCGGGATCGGCCTCGGCGATGTCCGAGACGGCGCAGGAACTCGGCGTCTCGCTCGGCATCGCGCTGCTCGGAAGCGTCGCGACGCGCGTCTATCGCAGCGCGATCTCGGACGAGGCGACCGCGGGGCTCACCGAGGGCCTCGCAAGCGCCGTCCATGACAGCCTCTGGTCGGCGATCTCGGTCGCCCCTCGCTTACCGGAGGGGGTGATCGCGGAGGCCCGAATCGCATTCGCGGACGGTTTCGCCAGCGCGGCCCTCCTCAGCGCGGCGGGCGTCGCGATCCTCGCGGCGCTGGCGGCCGTGGCGCTGCGACACGTCGAGAGCCCGTCGAAGGCGGGAGAGCCGAAGGACGCGGGAGCCGCGTGTGCATCGCAATCGCCGGCCGGGACGCGAGCACCGGTTGACGGTGCCCATTAATTCGACAATATTGGAAATATGGAAAAACGTGACGTCATCGCCGCCCTCGCCGCCCTCGCTCACGAGACCCGGCTCGACATCTATCGCTACCTCGTGGCCGCGGGGCCGGGCGGCGCTGCCGCGGGGAGCATCGGAACGGCGCTGGGCATTCCGGCTCCGACCCTGTCCTTCCACCTGAAGGAGCTCAGGAATGCCGGCCTCGTCACGCAGAGGCGGGTCGGTCGATCCCTCGAATACTCGGCGTGCTTCGCCTCGATGATCGATCTGATCGGCTACCTCACCCGGAATTGCTGCGCCGCCCCGCAGGCGGCCCGCCCCCCGCACGGCGACTGCGCGTGACGTCCGCGGCCTCCGGCGCCCGCGGAGCGCGCCGACGGCGCGCGCGAGCGATCGCACCCTCCACGAAAAGACGGTGATCCCCATGACTGCAATCCCCCTCGGCGAAGACGTCCCGAACGTCGATCCGGCGAAGTTCAGGCCCGTCGACGCATCCGCGTTGACGACGTCCGACGCGCCTCTTCATCCGCCGCGAATCCTGCTTCTGCACGGGTCGCTTCGGGAGCGCTCCTATTCCCGCCTGGCGTCAGAGGAGGCGGCGCGGCTCTTGCGGCGCTTCGGGGCGGAGACCCGCGCGTTCGATCCCTCCGGCCTCCCGGTCCCGGACGCGGCGCCGGCGGACCACCCGAAGGTCGCGGAGCTGCGGTCCCTCGCCGATTGGGCGGAGGGCATGGTCTGGTGCTCGCCCGAGCGTCATGGCGCCATGACGGGCATCATGAAGACGCAGATCGATTGGCTGCCGCTGTCGCTCGGCGGCGTTCGCCCGACGCAAGGCAAGACGCTCGCTCTGATGCAGGTGAACGGAGGCTCGCAGAGCTTCAACACCGTCAATCAGATGCGCATCCTCGGTCGCTGGATGCGCATGATCACGATCCCGAACCAATCCTCGATTCCGAAAGCCTACCAGGAATTCGACGAGGCGGGTCGGATGCGCCCGTCGCCGCTCTACGATCGGATCGTCGACGTCATGGAAGAGCTCGTGCGCTTCACCTTTCTCACGCGCGGGCATTCCTCGCTCCTGTCCGACCGCTATTCGGAACGGATCGAGTCTGTCGCCGAGGCGGCGCGCCGTGTGGCGCAGCCCTCGATCTGATCACGGCGACCCGAGCCCTCGTGCGGCGGCCTGTCGGATGGGGCCCCTGGCTGCCGTCCTCGCCTCGACACGAGAGGAGGCCCTCGTCATGGCTGGAGACGAACGCACGATCGAGGCCGGGGACGGACGGGTGTCGCGGCGCGACGCGATGGCGCTCGGCGCCGCGGCAATGGTCGCGAGCGGCGTCGGCCGCTCCGCACAGGCGAGGCAGTCCCGCCTCGGCGACCTGCGCGCGCAGCTCGACCGCGCGGTGGCGCGAGACGACGTGCCTGGCCTGGTTCCTGGCCTCGTTCCTGGCCTGGTGGCGGGAATCGAGCGTCGCGGCGAGGTCTGGACGCATGCCGCCGGCCTGCGCGATCGGGAGAGCGGCGCGCCGATGACCCGCGACACCGTGTTCGCGGTCGCCTCGATCGGCAAACCGCTCACGGCGGTCGCGGCGCTGATGCTCGTCGACGACGGGGTCGTTCGTCTCGACGAGCCCATCGACGAATGGCTCCCGGAACTCGCGGAGCGGCGCGTGCTGCGGCGTCCGGATGCCGATCTCGACGACACCGTGCCGGCGGCGCGGCCGGTCACGCTGCGCGATCTCCTCACGATGCGCATGGGGCTCGGCCTCGTCGTCGCCGATCCCGCCGAGAGCCCGATCGCCGCGCGCATGCACGCGCTCGGCGTGGCGCCGGGGCCGCAGATCTTCGGCGGCGACGAACGGACCTTCCTCGACCGGCTCGGATCGCTGCCGCTCGTCCACCATCCCGGCGAGCGATGGCTCTACCACACCGGCATCGACGTCGCCGGCATCCTCGTCGCGCGCGCGAGCGGCATCTCGCTCGCGCAGTTTCAGCGGGAGCGGATCTTCGAGCCGCTCGGCATGGGCGACACCGGCTTCGTCGCTCCCGCCGAACGGCTCGCGACAGCCTATCGACGTGATCCGGAAACCGGGGCGCTCGAGACCTGGAGCCCGGCTGGAGGCGCGTCGTTCGCGCAGCCGCCGCCCTTCGAGGCCGGCGGCAGCGGACACGTCTCCACGGTCGACGATTTCCTCGTCTTCGGCCGTTTCCTCCTCGATGGGGGCAGGCGCGCGGACGGGCGGCGCATGTTGTCCGCCGATCTCGTGGCCGAGATGCTGACGGACCAGATCTCGCCGAAGCAGAAGGCCGCCTCGCCCTGGTTTCCCGAAGATTTCTGGACGACGCATGGCTGGGGCCTCGGCGTCGCCGTCCGGACCGCCCCGGCGGACGCGCGCGGGCGGTTCGGTTGGTGGGGAGGGTTCGGCACCGCCTTCTGGTGCGATCCGGCGACCGACACCGTCGCGGCGCTCTTCACGCAGCGGATGATGGGCGGCCCCGACGACACCGAGCTGGCGGACCGCTTCCTCGCAGCCGCCTTCGCGCCGGAGTGAGGATCGCGGCTCGACGCGGAGGCCGGCCGCCTCGCGTCGATCCACATCCGTCGCCCGAGCGCGTGAACGATTGCGGGATGGCGTGTGAAATAAATCGCCGACCTTCGAACCTGCCAGGCTTCGACGACGACGAAGGTGTGTCGGGTCGCCATGCCCAAGCCTTGTCGGAGGACAGCACCATGAACCTGCGCAGCATCCGTCGCATCCGCCTCGCCCTGGTCGGCGGGATCGCCGTCGCCGCCGTCTTGCAGGCGCTCGCGCCCGCGCCGGCCGCGGCTCAAATCGCCGTGATGCACAAGATCACACCGCAGGTGACGCCGCAGGCCTTGCCGCAGGCGACGCCTCGGATCGCACCGCCGGTCGCACCGCAGGTGTCGCCGCCGCGGGCGCCGATCGTGCGTCCGGATCTGCCGCGGGTGCGGATCGACGCCGATGTCGCCGAGCGGCTGCGCGATCGAACGCAGAGCGCCGGCGCCTCTGCGAGCGCGTCGGGATCGGAGGCCGTGGACGGAGCTGTCGCCCGCACCGAGTCGCGCCGCACGCGCAACGGGTTCGCCGCCCTGCCGCCGCCCCGCCCACGCGATCTCGGAGCTTTCGCCGCGCAGATCGAGGAGGCGCAGGCCGCGCGCGATCTGCGCGAGACCGCCGCGGCGCTCGGCGGCCTCTCCGCCGATCTGGCGCGCGCCGATTTCGGAGGGCTCGGCGATCCGCTCGCCGGCACCCGCACCGACAACCGCGACGACGCGCGCCGCGCCCGCGTCGAGCGCAGCGCCGATGCTCTCCTCGGCCGCGGCCGCGAACCCGATCCCATGGGCAATCTCGGCCTGCCGCAGAATTCCCGCTCGCGTGCCGAAGCGCCGGGCCTGCGGCCGGACCCGACTTCCGTGTCTCCCGGCAACATCGCCGGCAACGATTTCGAGAGCACGACCTATCACTATGAAGGTACCAGCGTGACGCAGAAGACCGTCTTCGCGAATGGCGGCGTGCTGATAACGCACACGAAGTCCGATGATCATGGCAGTCACGTCAACGAGGTCAATTACGACGCCTCCGGCAACGTCGTCTACACCTACGACAGCATCCAAACCCCGAGCGGATTGCGGCGCGACATCATGGTTTTCGGTAACGGAGAGGGTTTCGTCCAGGATTACGACCGCTCGGGGCGTATCGTTTCGGTTCGGCCTTGGCAGCCCGGCGACCTCGCGCGGCTCGAGACCGGCGACGAGATGCGCGGCGGCGGCTGGTGCCCGCCTTCCGGTTGGGGCTGCTCGGCGCCGAGCGCGAACAGCGACGCGCTGCTCGCCGGCAGCCGGCGCGAGCGTCCCGCCGGCGACGCCGACCCGGTCGGGCCCGCGCCTTCGCTCGCGGTCGATCGCGGCGGCCTCGTCGTCAATCCGGACCCGGAGCGGATGCAGGGAGGCGGCGGCTCGCGCGCGGCGCGCAGCTTCGACGGCGGCAAGCTCGTCAATCCCGGCGGCCCCCGATGAAGGTGGCGCGCCGCTGCGCGGAACACTCGCGGAGCGGCGCGCGCTCTGGTATTCTCCAGCGACCGAGGGGGGCAGCCGCATGTCTTGGATACGCACCCGGGTGCAGGCGCCGCTCGCCTGCGGCATGATCGCGCTCGCCACGAGCCTAGCCACGGGCCTCGGTGCGCCTGCGGCGGCACAGCAACAACAACAACAGCAGCAGCAGCAGCAGGAACCGCAAGAACCCGAGCAGGCGCAAGTCCCGCCGTCGCCGGTGCTCGACCCTGCCCGGCGCGCGGCGATCGCGCGTGTCGTCCACCGGACGCGGGTCGACGGCCTCGCCGCTCAGGTGCGCGATCTCGTGGGGCAGCGCCTCGGGCCGGGATACCTGCCGCCGCTCGCGTCGCTCGGAGACGACGGCCTGCCGCCCGCGCGCTACGCCACGCTCATGCCGCCGCCGAGCCCGCTCCGCAATGTCTGGCTCTCGACGAGTGTGACCGCGGCGGAGCGGCGCCATCCCGTCTTCGGATACGACGGTGGCCAGGTCGCCCTCACCGCCGGCATCGACACGATGCTCCAGGAATACGGCTCGGGTCTCGTCGGGATCATCGGCCTGCACGAGGAGGCGCGCTACGACCTGCCGGCCGATGCGCGGCTGCGCACGCGCTCGACGGGCGGCGGGCTCTATGCCGGCTACGCGCTGACCGAGACGATCGTCGTCGATGCGATGGCGCTCTGGCAGGGCGGTCGCTCGCAGATCGCGCAAGGGGCCGCGGCAGGACGCTTCACGACGAGCCGCCTTTCGCTCTCCGCCAATCTCACCGCCTATCTGCCGCTCGACGCCTTCCAGATCGCGCCGAGCATCGGCCTCTCCTACGTGGACGATCGCCAGGGCGGCTACGTGGACAGTCTCGGCGCCGTCTCGCCGGCGCAGCGGATCGCCACGACGACCATGCGCGCAGGGGTGGAACTCTCGCGCGGATTCACGAGCGCGGGAGGCGCGACCCTCACGCCCTTCGCCTCGATCGGCGCCACCTACGACATCGCACGCCGACAAAGCCCCACATCCGCGCCGGTCGATCCCCGCGCGCGCGGGGATCTCGCCGTCGGCGCCGGCTTGCGCGCGGACGCCGCCAATGGCGCCAGGCTGTCGCTGCGCGTGGACGTCTCGGGCCTCGCCGATCGGCGAGGGCGGACGGTCACCGCGGCAGGGCAGGTCGGCTTTTCTTTCTAGTTCCTCCGCTGCCGTCATCCTGCGCATCACCGCTTGCGACGGAATGTCGGCGACGCTTGGGAGAGCGGCCGACGGCGCGGCCACGACCCGGCCTCGAGCCTACCGTGATCTCGTCGCCGTCGCGCCTCCGATCTGCTCCAGGCGCACGATGGCGCCCAGCGGCGCGGCGAGGCCGTAGCCGAAGGTCGGATCGCGTCCGGGCGCGCCGAGATCGTCGGATGTCCGGGCGAGGGCCTCGCGGACGGTGCGGGCGTCCGAGATCGGATGCGCCGCGCGCGCGAGGGCGGCGGCCGCCGCGACGTAAGCGGTGGCGAGCGAGGTGCCCGATCCGATGACGTAACGCCGGCCCGTTGCCGGTGCAGGCAGGTCTACTCCCGGAGCCGCCAATTCGACATGCACCCCGCGCCCGGCCTGTTCGTAGGCACGGTCCCGATGGTCCGTCGCCGTCACGCCGATGACGTCGGGATGAGCCGCGGGATGCGCGGGAGGCGCGTCCGGACCGCCGTTCCCCACTGCCGCGACGAGCAGGGCGTCCCGCTCGGCGAGCGCGGAGAGAGCGCGCGCGACGAGCGCGTCCTCCCCGCCGGCGAAGCTCATCGAGACGATCCCGGCGCCCGCGGCCGCGGCTGCGTCGAGCGCGGCGACGAGGGTGAACGTCGCGCTGCGCGGCTGCGCGTCGTCGCGCGTCGATGCGAAGGCCGCGATGGCGACGATCGAGGCGCCCGGCGCGGCGCCGGGGAGCGGGGCGCCTCCCGCGATGAGGCCGACCATCTGCGTGCCGTGATCCTCCGCCATCGGCGTCGGCGCGTCGAGGACGCTCTCCAGGCGGATGTCGGCCGCGCGCAGCATCGGATGACCGAGATCCGGCGCCGTGTCGATCACGGCGACGACCACGCCGCCCCCGTCGGCGTGCGCGTCCCGGTCCGCGCCCCTCTCCGCGAGCCCCAGGCGCTGCAGGGCGAACGGCGTCGCGCCCCCTTGCGCCCGGTAGACCCGGCTCGGGCCTGCGAGCGCCACCCGCGCATCGCCCGACAGCGCGACCAGAACGTCCGCGACCCCGCGTCCGTCCGGAATGCGCAGGCGCAGCACCACGGCGTCGAGGAGCGCGCTGCGTCGCGCTGCGTCCGAGACGAGTCTGAGCGCATCGGCGAGGGCCGTCCCGTCCGCCTCGTCGAGACCCGGAGCGAGGACGACGACGACGAGGTCGGCTTCCTGCTCGACCGGATCGAAGCCCGCCGAGAGCCGGGGCTCGGGCGCGGCCAGCGAGCCGATTCGGGGCGGCGGCAAGGGTGGCAGCCTCGCGGAAGACGCGGCGGGCGATGCCGTCGCGCGCGCGGCAGGGCGCGCCCGGCGCTGTGAATCGCCGTCCCGGCCCACTTCTGCGCCGGAGGACCCGGCTCCACGCGGCGGCGTGGCGGCGGGCGGGCGGCTCGTGGTTCGCGGGCGCGGATCGACGATCGGAGGGACGATCCGCAGGATCGGCGTCGGCCTCTGCAGCGGTGTCGGCGCGACCTGCCGTGGGACGGTCGCGGGGGGCGGCGGACGCGGCGCGGCCTGCTGCGGCATGATGGCGGGCGGCGGCGAGGGCCTCGTCTGGGACACGGCCGACACGCTTGCTGCCGCAAGGGCGGCGAGGGCGAGCAGGACGCAGGCGAAGCCGTCACCGAGGCGCATCGGTCAACCTCCCGGCAGGACGAGCGTCACGAGATCCGGGCGCGCGGCGAGTCGCTCCTCCACCGCGCGCGCGTCGAGCGGTCCGTCGAGGGCGAGCGCGAACAAGCCGCCGGCACGCGGACCGTCGACGATGCGCGCCTCGAGCGCGTCGAGCAGTCCGGCGATCTCGGCGAACGGCGCATCCGGCGCGAAGGCGACGAGGAGCACGGGCGCGGGCGCTCGAGCGTCCGGTGCGGTCGCGGTGCGATAGGTCTCTTCCGGCGTGTCGAGGCGGTTCGAGACGAGCACGCCCGCCTGCACCAGAACGAGCAGCGCGAGCGCGGCGAACGCGGCGCCGCGCACGGGCGGCGACAGCGCGTCGAGAGCGCCGGCGATCGCCCCGAGGAGGCGTGCGCCGAGGCCGCGGGATGGGGTGCGTCGCGGCATTCTGCGCGTCTCGGCGAGGATCGCGGCGAGCGACCCGGCGCTCGGGACCGGGCCTGCCTCGCCGCTCGCGCGCGTTGCGCGGCCCTCCTCCGCGATCGCATCGAGGTGCGCGCGCCCCTGCGGGTCCTGCGCGAGCCACCGCTCGACGCGCTCGCGCTCCTCTTGCGTGACCCGTCCGGTCTCGTACCAGGGCAGCAGGAGGGCGGGATCGTTCGGATCCGGGTGATCGTCCGGGCGCGTCATGGCCATCCCCTGTCGATGCCGGCCTCCTCGAAGAGGCGCCGAAGCTCCTTGCGCGCATAGAACATGCGCGTCTTCACGGTCGCCTCCGGGATGTCGAGGATCGTCGAGGCCTCCGCGACCGAGCGCTCGTGATAATAGACGAGATCGACGATTTCGCGGTGGATCGGCGTCAGCCGATCGATCATGCGCCTCATGAGTGCCCCCTTGTCGCTCTTGGCGAGGATCGTCTCGGGGTCGTCGCTCTCGTCCTCGAGACGCTCGGCGGCGCCGTCCTCGAGCGGCTCCTCGCCGCGCCGGCGCAAGCGGTCGACCGCCTTGTTGCGCGCCACCGCCATGAGCCAGGTCGAGACGGACGCGCCGCCGCGGAAGCGCTCTGCGTTGCGCCATACGTCCACGAACGTCTCATTGACCACTTCCTCCGCCACGGCTTCGTTGCGAACGAGACGCAGGACGAAGCGCAAGAGCCTCGTCGCGTGGCGCGCGTGCAGGGCACGCAGGCCACTCTCGCGCTGTTTGGCGACATCCGCGAGAGCGTCGAGATCGGCCGCATCCGACATCAGCCTCTCCTTGCCGTGTTGGTCGCGCCGTCCGCGCAGAAGGTTCGACGACATCGTCCTTCACGGCGCAGGCCGGACGCACCGCCACGCCTTGCGGCCAACGCCTCGCGCATCGAGCGATGAACCGAAACCCGACCCGGCTCGACCAAGGAAGCGGCCCCGATGCAGGGGGCGTAACGAGGAAAGGTCCCGGTCATGATCAAGCATGCCATTCTCGCGACCGTCGCGGCGTTCGCTCTCCACTGGGGTTCCACCCCGTCGCAGGCTGGACAGGTCGAAACGCGGCACGTCCTATTGCCGCAATCCTCCCTCGCCCAACTCTTCGACGCGGCACTCGGCGGGACGCAGCTTACGCTCAACAACCATGGTAGTCAGCAGGGCAGCGGCCAGGCGATCCACTGGACGAACAATACCAGCTTCGTCGCGCCTCCCGGAGGGGCGCCGTCGTTTTTCGACCTGCCGACACCGACCGTCTCGATCCAGACGGCGGGTATCGGGCACCGGATCTACAAGATCTACGTCAACGACGTGAATTCGGCCTCCGTGCAGGCGCAGCCCGACGGGAGCCGCATCGCGCTCGCCCTCGCGTTCGAGAGCGAGGGCCCCGAAATCAAGATCCGCTGCATCCGCCGCAAGATCATCAACGGTCGATGGGAGGTCTGCCAGAGTGCCGATGTGCACCTGGACGATCTGGTGCTGCGTCCGCGCTTCGCGCCCGCGATTCGCGACGGCTCGATCTCGTTCGCGACGCTCGGCGCGAGCGACGTCGGGGTCGAGTTCGACCTCTCCCTCTCCGGTCATTGGCTCTGCGCGATCGGGAACCTGTGCAACCGGATCGCAGGGGAGGTGAAGGGCAGGATCGCCGACGAGATCCGCTCCCGGGTGCGCGAGCGTCTGAATCACGATTCTCTTCGGGACCGGGTGGCGGATACGATCCGCGAGGCGCCGGCATTCCAATTCCTCCTCGGCGTCAACGGCGTGACCGGCGAGGGCTGGAGCCTGACGGAGATCGCCGTCGACGGCCAGAATTATCGACTGCGTTACGAGCGCGCGACGGCGATCCAGGAGGTCTCCGCCGCTGCGAGCCAGCTGCCGGGCGCCTGCCCGCTGCCCGCCGGCGACGGCAAGCCGGTCCGGGTGGCAGCTTCTGTCGCGACCGCGGGGGCGATGCAGGTCAGGATGCGCTACCGGCTGCCCGAGCAGGCCTGGTCCGGCTGGCACCAGCAGGTCTCCGTGCCTGCGGGAGGCGGCTCCCATCTCGCCGTCTTCGACGTGACGTCGGCCGCGAAGCTGCCGCCCGGCAACCACATGATCGACATCGACATCGACCGTCACGACGCGCTGCCGCAGCTTCCCGTGACGATCACCTGCCCGTTCACCGTCACGGACGTGCAACTTCTCGCCTTCGATGAGAACAGCTTCAACCCCCATTCCGGCGGGCCGGCCCCGCTGCCGGAGGTCTTGGAGACGACCTGCCCGGCTCAGATCGCGCTGCGGCCGATCTTCACCCACAGCGGCATCGGCACGGTTCGATACAGGTACCGCTTCCTGCCGCAGCATCAGGTGACCACCGAATACCAGGCGAGCTTCATGCGCGAGATGGAGCACCCGCTCTACGAGGCTCCGGAAACCACGAGCGTCTTCCCGCTGCCGCTGCCCGCGCAGCAGGCGCAGCTTGGGCAGACCGGCACGATCGGTGGGTTCCAGTCGGGGTCCGGCTCGACCTCCGGCCAGCCGCAGATGACCGCAGGCCAGTCCGCGCCGAACGTGCACAAGGGTGCGGTGCGGGTCGAGGTCACGGGGCCGGGTGGCACGGCGGCATCCGACTGGATCCCCTACCACATCGTCTGCACGCCGCAGGCGGCGATCCAGAGCCCGGCGGCCATCGCCGTGCCGACGACGCCCACGCGTCCGGTGCCGCCGGCGGCCCTCGTCACGCCGCCGCCGCGCCCGGTGCCGCCGGCAATCTCCGGAACCGCGACGACGCGGGCCGCGACGCCGTCCACGCCCGCGGCGCGCACCGTTCCCGTCCAGCCGCGGACCCGTCCCGGGCCGGGGGCGACCCCGCCGCGCGATGCGAGCAGGGCAGCCGTCCCGGCCATCCGTCAGACGCCCCCTGCGCGCGTGGTCGAGCCGCCCCGTCGTCAGCCCGGCATCCGTCTCGCGCCCGATCAGGCTCGACCAGTCGTCGTCCCGACGCGGGAGAGGCCGTCCGCGTCCGGGCGCGCAACTCCCGGGCGCGCGCTTCCCGGGATCGTGTCCCCCGGCGTCCGCGCCGCGCCGCCGCAGACGGAGCGCCGTCGCCCTTGACCGCCCTCGACCTGTGGCGTCCTCTACCCCGACCCCGAGGCATTGGCCCGCCTGCTGGTCGGGGTAGAGAGGCGCCGTCCTCGGCTACGGGCAAGGGGGCCGAAGGGCCGGGAAAGCCTTTCAAATCCCTGCGATGGTTAAGGAATTTGGAGCGGGCGATCGGGATCGAACCGACGACATTCAGCTTGGGAAGCTGACGTTCTACCACTGAACTACGCCCGCGCGGCCTCATACATAGCCGGGCGCCGCGCCGCCCGCAAGCCTCTCGCGAGGCCTCAGGCGAAGTGCTTGGAGAGCTTGAGCCCTTGCGCCTGATAGTTCGATCCGGCGCCAGCGCCGTAGAGGATCGCGGGGCGCTCGGCCATGCGCTCGTAGACGAGGCGGCCGACCGTCTGGCCGTCCTCGAGGATGAAGGGCACGTCGCGCGAGCGGACCTCGAGCACGGCGCGCGCGCCCGCTCCGTTCGCGCCCGCATGGCCGAAGCCGGGATCGAAGAAGCCGGCGTAATGGACGCGGAACTCGCCCACCAGCGGATCGAAGGGGACCATCTCGGCGGCGTAATCGGGCGGCACGTGGACCGCTTCCTTGGAGGCGAGGATGTAGAACTGCCCCGGATCGAGGATCAGCGAGCCGTCGCTCGAGGCGTGGAGGGGCTCCCAATAATCCTCCGTCGCGTGCGCGCCGGCCGCGTCGACGTCGACGAGGGCGGTGTGGCGCTTGGCGCGGTAGCCGACGAGGCGCTGCGGGCCGAAGCCGGAGAGATCGACCGAGACCGCGACGCCGTTCTGGAAGGAGGGCGTGGCGGCCGCGACCAGCGTCTCGCGCGCGTGGAGCGCGGCGAGTTCCTCGTCGGACAGCCGCACCTCGCCGCGGCGCAGGCGCAGCTGGGACAGACGCGAGCCGGCGCGGACGAGCACGGGAAAGGTGCGCGGCGAGATCTCGGCATAAAGCGGGCCCTCGTAGCCCGCCTCGACGATGTCGAATTCCCGCGCGCGATCCGTGATCACGCGGGTGAACACGTCGATGCGCCCCGTCGAGCTCTTCGGATTGGCGGAGGCCGCGAGATCGTGCGGAAGAGCGAGGCGCTCGGCGAGCTCGGCGATGTAGACGCAGCCGGTTTCCAGAACGACGGGCTTCGTCAGGTCGATCTCGTGCAGCGCGATGCCGGCGAGGCGGTCGGCGACGCGCCGCCCCGGCCCCGGCAGAAAGCTCGCGCGCACGCGCCAGGCGCGGGTGCCGAGCCGCAGGTCGAGCGAGGCGGGCTGCACCTGGTCGGGCGCGAAGGGGAGGGGGGCCGCGATCGCGCCCGCCTGCGCGAGCGCACGGATGCCTTCGGCCGATTGGATGCCTGCGCGCGTCGTCGTCATCGCGTTCGGTCTTTCGTTCCGCCCCCGTGTTCCAAAAAGCACTTAGCCGAGGCGGGCGCGCGTGTCACGACGTCAAGCGCGCGGCGTCGGCGGAGCGGGCGGGTCTTGCGTCTGCGCCGCCTCGTCCTCCGGATCGTCGCGGAAGACGCCCCAGGCGAGCGAGATGCGCGCGAGCGCGGTCATGATCGTCAGCCCCGCGAAGAAATAGGCGATGATCGGAAACCAGGCCGGGACCAGGATCATCAGCGCGAAGGCGACGATCGTCTCGGTCCCCTCCGCGAGCCCGATGGTGAAGTAGATCGACTTGATCCCGCGCACCTTCGATTCGAGGCCGCGTTTCGCCGCCACCGCGGCATAGGCGAGGAAGCTCGCGCCGTTCACGTAGAAGGAGAAGAGCAGCACGGCCGCGGGCAGCGCGAAGGTCTCGGGGTCGCGCAGCGCGAAGGCGAGGGGGACGGCGCCGTAGAAGACGAAGTCGAAGACGATGTCGAGGAAGCCGCCGCGATCGGTCTTGCCGCGGGCCCGCGCGATGGCGCCGTCGAGCCCGTCGCAGAGCCGGCTCGCGGCGAGCAGCGCGAGCGCGAGCGCGTCCGCACGGAAGGCGATCGCCGCCGCGCAGCCGATCCCCGTCGCGAGGCCGAGGAAGGTGACCGCGTCCGCGCCGACGCCGTAACGGGCGAGCGCCGCTCCGGCCCGGGACAGCGGCGGGTCGATGAGGCGGCGCATCAGGCCGTCGAGCATGCGTGTCTCCCTGCCGCCGCGGCGGACGTGTCCTCACCCCGCCGGCGGCGTTGACGGCGCCGCCGACGACGCTTACCACCCATGCGCGGCCGCGCCGAGGCGCGGGGCCGCTTCGGGAGTGAAGCATGTACACGGCGCTCACCAACGGCGTCCGCGTCACCGTGACGCCGCTCTACCTCGAGGACCAGTCGGACCCCGAGGCGGGGCGCTACGTCTTCGCTTACACCGTCGAGATCGTGAATCTCAACACCGGGCGCGTGCGGCTTCGGGACCGTTACTGGAAGATCGTCGACGGGCTCGGCCGCGTGCATGAGGTGCGCGGGGAGGGCGTCGTCGGCCAGCAGCCTGTGCTCGGCCCCGGCGAGAGCTTCACCTATACGAGCGGCTGCCCGCTCGAGACGCCCGACGGCACGATGGAGGGCGTCTACGGCATGGAGCGCGCGGACGGCGCCCGCTTCGAGGCGACGATCCCCGCCTTCTCCCTCGACAGCCCGCATGCGCGCCGCTCGCTGCACTGACCCCTCCCTGCGCTCGAACGCCCCTCGCGAGAGACCCCGCCGATGTCCGCCATCCGCCTCACCGCGCTCGAGATGCTCGAGCGGCTCGTCGCCTTCGACACCGAGAGCCACAAGCCGAACACGCCGCTCGTCGATTTCGTCGCCGCCTATCTCGAGAGCCACGGCCTCGCCCCGGTCCGCTTCCCCGATGCGAGCGGGGAGAAGGAGGCGCTCTTCGTCACGATCGGGCCGATGATCGACGGTGGGATCGTGCTCTCGGGCCATACCGACGTCGTGCCCGTCGCCGGGCAGGACTGGGCGAGCGATCCGTATCGGCTGCGGGTCGAGGGCGGGCGCGCCTATGGCCGCGGCACCGTCGACATGAAGGGCTTCTGCGCCACTGCGCTGGCGCTCGTGCCGGAGATGATCGCGGCGGACCTGCGCCGGCCCGTCCACATCCTCCTCTCCTACGACGAGGAGACGACCTGCCTCGGCGTCGTCGACGCCATCGCGGCGCTCGGGATCGACCTGCCCCGCCCCGACGCGGTGATCGTCGGCGAGCCGACCGGGCTCGAGGTCGCGGACGCGCACAAGGGCGTCGCCATGTGCGAGACGCGCGTCTTCGGCCACGAGGCCCATTCCTCGCGCCCCGAGGAGGGGGCCTCGGCGGTGATGGCGGCGGCGGAGATGGTGTCGCGGCTCATGCGCGTGGGCGACCGCCTCGTCGGCGAGGGCGACGCCTCCGGGCGGTTCGACCCGCCCTACGCGACGCTGCATGTCGGCACGCTGTCGGGCGGGACCGCGCGCAACATCCTCGCCAAGGAGGCGCGCTTCCATTGGGAGGTGCGCTACCTGCCCGATACCGACATGAGCGCCTTGATGGCCGAGGTCGAGGCGATCGCGCGCGCCGTCGAGGCCGAGCGGCTGACGCGGTTCGGCCCCTTCGGGCGCATCGAGAACCATTGGGAGGTCGACGTCCCCGCGCTCGCGCCGCAGCCGGGATCGCCTGCCGAGCTCGTGGCTCTGCGCGCGGCCGGGCGCAACCGGACGGTGAGCGTCGGCTACGGCTCGGAGGCCGGGCGCTTCCAGGGCGCGGGGCTGCCCGTGGTGCTGTGCGGGCCGGGCGACATCGCCCGC
The DNA here is from genome assembly GCF_046292825.1 of Salinarimonas sp. Taxonomy (GTDB): domain Bacteria; phylum Pseudomonadota; class Alphaproteobacteria; order Rhizobiales; family Beijerinckiaceae; genus Salinarimonas. The sequence continues at coordinate 157,592 of NZ_JBKBQG010000003.1, forward strand.
GCCCACAAGGCGGACGAGTACGTCACCCTCGACGAGCTCGCCGCCGGCGAGGCCGTCCTGCGCCGGCTCGTCGAGGGGCTGCGGTAGCCCCCGGCGCGTTCACCCCGCGAGCGCCTCCGCATAGGCCCGCACCGCCGGCTCGAAGCCCATCACCAGCGCGTCGGCGGTGAGAACGTGGCCGATCGAGGCCTCGGCGAGGTGCGGGATCGCGGCGACGAGCGGGGGGATGTTGGCAAGCGTCAGATCGTGCCCGGCATTGACCACGAGGCCGTGCTCGCGCGCGACCCGCGCCGCCTGCGCCGCGGCCTCCAGGATCGGCCCGTGCGCGCCCGTCTCGAAGGCCTCCGCATAGGAGCCCGTATAGATCTCGATCCCGGCCGCCCCGATGGCGGCGACCCGCGGCACGACGGCCGGATCGGGATCGACGAACAGGATCACGCGCGTGCCGAGATCGGCGATCTCGGCCATGGCCTCGCGCACGAGCCGCTCCTGGGCGGCGTCGAGGTCGAAACCCTTGTCGGAGGTGAAGACGTCGGGCGCGTCGGGCACGAAGGTCACCTGCTCGGGGCGCGCGGCGCGCACGATCTCGAGGAAGCGCGCATCCGGATAGCCCTCGAGATTGAGCTCGAAGGCGGGGCGGTGAGGCGCCATCTCAGCGGCGATCGCGTCGACGTCTGTGCGGCGCACGTGGCGCTCGTCGGGGCGCGGATGCAGCGTGATCCCCATCGCGCCGGCCGCGCGCGCTCGCGCCACGAAGGAGACCGGATCGGGCACCCCCGTCTTGCGCGAATTGCGCAGGAGGGCGACCTTGTTCAGGTTCACGCTCAATCTCGCCATGCCGACACCCCGTATCGCGCCGCCTCGCCGGGCGGGAGCGGGACGATAGCGCGTGCGGGGGGAATGTCGAGGGAGGGGAGCGGGTCTCCCTTCTCCCGGATGGGAGAGGGGCCGGCGCCACACCGTGTCATCCCCGGCCGGAGCGGCGCAAGCCGCGGAGGGAAAGGGGACCCAGCGCAGAAAGACGCGTGCGCAGCACGCTCTCGTGCCGCCGACGAGGCGGCTGGTCGCCGCCAGCGGAGGCTTGCTTCGCAAGCGTCTTCTTGCGCTGGGTCCCCTTTCCCTGCGCACGCTTCGCGTGCTCCGGCCGGGGATGACACCTCCCTCCCCCCACCACCACCCCCTCACTGCCCCGGCACGGCGATGCCGAGGCGGCGCATCTTCTCCCAGAGCGTCGTACGGGAGATGCCCAGCCGGGTCGCGGTTTCCTGGATGCCGTTGTCGGTGGCGCGCAGGACGGCCTCGATATGCGCCTTCTCGGCGGCCTCGCGCACCTCGGCGAGGGTGCCGCCGCCGGGGCTGGTGCCTGGGGGCTCGCTCGCGGCATGGCGGCCGTCGGGGAAGAGGTCGGCGGCGCCGATCGCCTCGCCGTCCGCGAGCGCCACCGCCCGCTCGACCCGGTTCTTGAGCTCGCGCACGTTGCCCGGCCAATCGTAGCCGAGCGCGGCGGCGACCGCGTCGGCGGCGACGGCGACGCGCGTGCCGCGCAGCCGCGGGCCTGCCTCGGCGACGAGGCGATCGAGCAGATCGGGGATCTCGCTCGCGCGCTCGCGCAGCGCCGGCACGCGCACGCTGACGACGTTGATGCGGTACCAGAGGTCCTCGCGGAAGGCGCGGCGGGCGACCTCCGCCTCGAGGTCGCGATGCGTGGCGCAGACGAGACGCGCCGCGAAGGGGAGCGGGGCGCGGCCGCCGACGCGGATGAGCTCGCGCTCCTGGACGAGGCGCAGGAGCTTGGCCTGGAGGCCTGCGTCGAGCTCGCCGATCTCGTCGAGGAAGAGCGTGCCCTCGCCCGCGGCCTCGGCGAAGCCGGCATGGCGCTCGACGGCGCCGGTGAAGGCGCCGCGCTCGTGGCCGAACAGCGCGCTGTCGACGAGCTCGGGCGCGAGCGCCGCGCAATTGACGGCGACGAAGGGCTTGTCGGCGCGCCGCGAGCGGGCGTGCAGGAAGCGCGCGGCGACCTCCTTGCCGACGCCGGTCTCGCCGAGCAGCAGCACCGGCAGGTCGACGTCGGCGACGCGCTCGAGGGTGCGGCGGGTCGCGGCGGTCGCCGGCGAGAGGCCGAAGCTCGCGAACGGGTCGGCGCGCGACGGCGGGGCGGGCGGGGCGATGGCGCCGGTCGCCGCCTTCAGCTTGTCGACGACCTCGTCCATCTCGAAGGGTTTGGTCACGTAGTCGCGCGCGCCCATGCGCACGAGCCGCACCGCCTGATCGATGCCGCCATAGGCCGTCATGAAGATCGTCGGCACGGCGCCCGCGCGGGCGAAGACGTCGCGCATCAGCGCCTCGCCGTCGCCGTCCGGCAGGCGGATGTCGCACATGATGGCGTCGGGCGTCTGGCGGGCGATCGCCGCGAGCGCCGCACGCGCGCTCGTCGCCCAGCGCACGTGGTAGCCTTCCAGCACGAGCCGCTGCTCGAGCGAGCGGCCCAGGATCTCGTCGTCCTCGATCACGAGGATCAGGGCGCTCGCGCTCATCCGTCCCCCTCCACCCCTCTCCCCGTCTCAGGCCGCCTGCGCGTCGGCGGGCGCGGGGCCGACCGGCAGGCGCACGGTGACGCGGGTGCCCTCGCCCGAGCGGCTCTCGACCTTCATCTGCCCGCCGAGATCGTCGAGAAGCCGCCCGACCATCCAGAGCCCCAGCCCCTTGGCGCGGGCGATCGGCGCCGCCTTGGTGCCGTCGACCACGAAGGCGAGCACGTCCTCGGGCATGCCGGGGCCGGAATCGACCACCTCGAACGCCGTCTCGCCCTCGCTCTGGGCGACGCGCAGCCCGACGCGCCCGCTCTCCCCGCTCGCCTTGCAGGCGTTGAGGAGGAGGTTGAGGAGCGTCTGGCGCAGGGCGTCGGCATCGGCCGCGATCGGGCGCATGGCCTCGACGTCCCAGTCGAGCACGACGTGGCGGCGGCGCGCCTCGGGGGCGACGAGCACCTGGATGTCGGCGAGGTCCTCGCGGGTGAAGCGCATGCGCCCCGGCGCCGGTCGGTACGTGGACAGCATCGCGTCCGCCACCCGCTCGATCGAGCGCAGGCCGCGCTCGATCAGGTCGAGCGTCTCGGTGCGCACCTCCGGCTTGTCGCCGAAGCGGCGCAGCGTCGAGACGGCGTTGAGGAGGCCCGCGAGCGGGTTGCGCACCTCGTGGGCGAGGCCCGCGGCGAGCTTGGCGAGGAGGGCGTCGCGCTCCTTCTCGCCGAGATCGGCGACGGCGCGGGTGCGCGCCTCCTCCTCCTCGAGCCGCGCCTCGATGGCGCGCTTGAGGCGCCCGATCTCGGAGACGCCGCCGCTGCCGAGGCCTCGCCGCGCCAGCAGCCGGCCGGCCCGTCCCTGCGCGGCGAGATCGCGCGCGAGGGCATCGAGGGGGGCGATGGCGCGGCGGGTGAGGCCGAAGGTGAGGAGCGCGGCGGCGGCGCCGAGCAGGATGTCGACGACGAAGGCCCAGCCCTCGTCGCGGCGCGTCCCGGCGACGATCGCGGACGTGTCGAGCGCGGCCGCGAGGTGAAGAGGGCGCCCCTCGACGGCATAGGCGCGGGCGAGCACCACCTGCGCGCGCCCGCTGCCGAGCGCGAAGCTCGAGCGGCCCGGCGGCGCGCCGGCGATCCGGTCGAGCGCGGCCTCGATCGCCGCGCGCTGTCGCTCGGCCCCCTCGCGCCCGCCGACGAGCACGCGGGTCTCGCCCTGCGCGTCCTCGAAGCGCGCGACGAGCGCCTGAGCGACCACGATCTCGCCGTAGGCGAGGGGATCGGCGAGAAGCGGGGCGAGCGCGTCCGGCCCCTCCTCGAGCCGCGGCGCGAGGATCCCCGCGAGCGCGTCGAGGAAGATCGTCGCCTTGGCCTCGATCGCGCGCGTCTCGCGCTCCTGGAGGATGTGCAGGCCGACCTGCGTCGTGCCCACCGCGACGAAGAACATGCCGATCGCCACCCCGAGCGGCAGCACGAGGGTGAGGGGCCAGCGAGGATAGGCGCGCAGCGACATGGCCCGAGACTATCCTCCGCACGCCCCGCACGCGAGCGTTTTGGCGAAACGGGCGCCATCCCTCCCCGTAGGGGAGGGTGGCCCCTGGAGCGTCAGCGACAGGGGTCGGGTGGGGCCCGGGTGGAGATTGTCCTTCAAGCGTCGGGCCCCACCCGACCTCGATCGCTGCGCTCCGAGGCCACCCTCCCCTACGGGGAGGGATTCGCGCGCCCATCCCTCCCCGTAGGGGAGGGTGGACTTTCGAGGCGTGAGCCGAGAAAGGCCGGGT